>NZ_NTHN02000031.1 GCF_002300555.2 Alloyangia mangrovi
CGCGGTCTGCGGCGTCTGCGATGCTCGGGGAGATGTCGGTAGACCTGCTCGGCGCGACCTTTCTTCGAAACCGCCGTCGAAGTGATTGCGCTTCAGATCGCGGTAGATGGTCGAGGGGGCGCGGCCAAGGCGATCCGCGAACTCTGGGATCGGCATCTTGGCCTCACGCCACTTGGCAATCTTGATCCGTTCCTCGAAACTCAGCTGAAGGTAACAACGACCCATCCCACATTCTCCATGCAAACTACTGTTTTAACACAGAATTTGTGCTTCGTTTGTGAATTTACCCGCTTACATGCTGTCATCCTATAATCATGATTATGTAACTTAATCCATTCGACGGACCGCGAAGTCCTGTTGATATCTCTTTGACTGCGCGCCAAAGTCTTCGCATCCTGCGCGCATGATGCACCCGAGAAAAGCCGTCCGCCGAGTCCTGGTCACCGTCATCATCCTCGCGCTCGTTGCCGCGACGGTTGTCGGCGTGCGCACCGTGCGGCATGCGCTCTACTGGGCCGATCCCGCGCATCGCAACGTGACGCCCGAGGCGTGGATGACGCTCGGCTATCTCGAGCGCTCGCACCATCTGCCGCAACACAGCCTCGGCCCGGCGCTTGGCCTCACGCCGCAGCCCGGAGAGCCGCGCAGTCTGGAGGAGATCGCTGACCAGCGTGGCGAGCCGATCACGGCGTTGCTGTCCGAGGTCTCGGCGCTCATCGAGGCGCAGAAGAAATGATCCTCGCCGAAAGCAGTTTCAGCGATACCGTGCTGGCCTTGCTGCCGGAGCTCGGGCTGCCGATCCTTGCGAGCACGGTGATGCTCGCATCTCTGGGCGTGCCGATGCTGCCGGGCTCGCTGATGGTGCTGGTTGCCGGAACCCTTGCTGCGGCCGGCGAGTTGCCGGCGCTCGCCACGATGCTCACCGTGCTCTGTGCCGCGCTCGTCGGAGACCAGCTCGGCTTCTTGATTGGCCGGCTCTTCGGCCCGCAGCTTGCCCGGCGACAGGATCCGACCATCGCACGCGCGCTGACCTTGCTTGAAACCCGCGGCCCCGTGGCGGTCTTCCTGACCCGCTGGCTGATCGCGCCGCTCGGTCCGGCGATGAACGTCGTGGCCGGCGCCGGCGGGCTCTCCTGGCCGCGATTTCTTGTCGCCGATCTCGCCGGAGAGATCGTCTGGTCGTCGGGCTACATGGCGCTCGGCGCCAGCTTCGCGCCCTTCATTCCGCAGATTTCCGAGCTGTCGAGCGACATCACCATGCTCCTCGCCGCTCTCGCCATTGCGCTTGCCGCAGGCGTCCTGCTGCGCCGGCACCGGCCGCACGGGCCTAGATGAGCGGGCTTTCTGGACAAGCCGGTCGCCCCTGAGCTAACTGGGCACGAACGATCTGGAGACTTTCCAATGCATTCGCTGCTTATCCTCAATGGCCCCAACCTCAACCTGCTTGGCCTGCGCCAGCCCGAAGTCTACGGCCGCACCACGATCGCCGACGTCGAGGCCATGTGCCGCGCCCATGCCGAGGACCTCGGCGTCGCGCTGGACTTCTCACAGAGCAACCACGAAGGCGCGCTGATCGATGCGATCCACGCGGCGCGCGGCACCAAGGACGGCATCATCCTCAACGCTGGCGCCTATACCCATACCTCGGTCGCGCTGATGGACGCGATAAGCTCGGCCGAAGTGCCGACGATCGAGCTGCACCTGTCGAACGTCCACGCCCGCGAGGAGTTTCGCCATGTGAGCTACATCGCCAAGGTCGCGCTCGGCGTGATCTGCGGCTTCGGCCCGCGCGGCTACACGCTGGCGATGGATGCAATGGTCTCGCACCTCGAGCGCTAGAAGACTCCGCCGGGGCGTCAGCTTGTCCCGGCACCGACCATGGCCCACGGCGTCGCGCCCCGCTCCGAGGGAGCGGCCACCCTGCCCTGCCTTTCGGCCGAGGTCGCGATGACCTCCGCCAACGCAACATGCCATCTGTGGGTCACAACGACGGCGATGCAGGACATTGCGCCAGCCGTGGTACGGCGCAAAGCGCGCATGCAAGGCATCCGCGTCGCGAAAAAGACACATGCGATTTCGAAAATACGGCTCAACCTGTCGCCAAGGCGACATTAATTAGTGAAATGTTCACGCGCGGTATATAGAGGGAAGCGAGTTAACTTTGTGGCGATTTCGAATCGCATGGCGAAACAATGACCGTTCAGGTTGTTGGAAACGGCCACAGATGTTGCTTTGCTGAACTGGATATTCCAGAATTGCGAATATGTGGCGGGAATTCTTCCGGATATCGATGTAAATCGTACATCCGCCGCTTCGGCCCCTTCCCCTTCGTCAATGGACGTTGCACACTCCTCTTGTTCCGTGAGTGGTGGCTTTGGCCATGGAACTCGAGACTGCCACTCCTCGCGATTTCGAGGCTCTGCCAGTTTCCCGGTCTTCACCGGAGCCGACTCGCCTCCGGACAATTTCCGTTCGGGTGCGGCTTGGCACGCCTGCTTCGGCACCCCTGCCTCATCCCCAAATGTTTTGGGGTGCCGGCCAAAACAGGTAGCGGAGCCGTCCCCCGGGGCGGCTCCGTGACCGTTTGGACCCTGCAAGACTTCCCGCACCGCAAAAGGAAAAAGGGGCACCCGAAGGCGCCCCTTTCACGTTCAGGATGCGGAGGGCGATCAGCCCTGAGCGGCCTTGGCCACCTCTGCCGCAAAATCCTCTTCCACCTTCTCGATGCCTTCACCCACCTGCAGGCGGATGAAACCGGTGATGGTGGCGCCGGCTTCCTTGGCCGCCTGCTCGACGGTCAGGTCGGGGTTCACCACGAAAGGCTGGCCCAGCAGGGTGATTTCGGCGAGGAACTTGTTCATGCGGCCGACGATCATCTTCTCGATCACGGCGTCCGGCTTGCCCGACTCGCGCGCGATGTCGATCTGAACCTGGCGCTCTTTCTCGACGATCGACGGATCCAGCTCGGCTTCGTTCAGCGACGCCGGGTTCGAGGCGGCGATGTGCATCGCAACCTGGCGGCCGAAGTCTTCGGTGCCGCCGGTCATGGCAACCAGCACACCGATCTGGCCGAGGCCCGCTGCGGCGGCGTTGTGAACGTAGGTCGAGACGACTTCGCCTTCGATCTTCGCCATCCGGCGCAGGGTCATGTTCTCGCCGATCTTGGCGATCTTGTCGGTGATGACGTCCGACACCTTCTTGCCTTCGATCGCGGCGTCGTTCAGCGCTTCCACGCTGTCCACGGTCAGGGCAGCGCCGGCGATGTCGTTCACCATGGCCTGGAATTCGGCGTTCTTGGCAACGAAGTCGGTCTCGGCGTTCACCTCGACGGCAACGCCCACGCCACCTTCGACGCGGACGGCGACGAGGCCTTCAGCGGCGGTCCGGCCGGACTTCTTGGCAGCTTTCGCGAGGCCCTTGGTGCGCAGCCAGTCGATGGCGGCTTCCATGTCGCCGTCGGTCTCGGTCAGCGCCTTCTTGGCATCCATCATGCCTGCGCCGGTCATCTCGCGCAGTTCTTTCACCTGTGCAGCAGTGATCGCCATCTCGGCTCTCCTCATCTCAAATGCGGTGGGGCGGCCCTGCCCCGGGCCACCCGCTCCTGTCATGACTTCGTGACGCTTTCGCGACAGTGCACATCTGGGCGCCGATGCGCCGGTGCAGCCCCTGTCGCAAGAGCGACCTTTGCGTCCGCCCCGCGACGCGCGGCGGACGCAACCGGCTTACTTGCCGGCGTTTGCTTCGGCGAGCAGCTCTTCTGCCGGCGCGTCTTCGAGGGCACCGAGGTCAACGCCAGCGGCTTCCATCTGGCCGGTCATGCCGTCCAGGGCTGCGCGGGCGACGAGGTCGCAGTAGAGCGAGATGGCGCGGGCCGCGTCATCGTTGCCGGGGATGATGTAGTCGACGCCGTCGGGCGAGCAGTTGGTGTCGACGATGGCGACAACCGGGATGCCCAGCTTGTTGGCTTCGGCCACGGCCAGCGCTTCTTTCTTCACGTCGATGACGAAGAGCATGTCGGGCAGGCCGCCCATTTCGCGGATGCCGCCGAGCGATGCCTGAAGCTTCGTCTGGTCGCGTTCCATGCCCAGGCGCTCTTTCTTGGTGAGGCCTTCTGCACCGGCGTCCATGCGCTCGTCGATGGTCTTGAGACGCTGGATCGACTGCGAAACGGTCTGCCAGTTGGTGAGCGTGCCGCCCAGCCAGCGGTGGTTCATGTAGAACTGTGCGCACTTTTCAGCAGCTTCGGCGATCGGCTGCTGCGCCTGGCGCTTGGTGCCGACGAAGAGCACCGATCCGCCCTTGGCGACGGTGTCGCGGATCGCTTTCAGAGCAGCGTCCAGCATCGGGACGGTCTGGGTGAGATCCATGATGTGGATGCCGTTGCGCGCACCGTAGATGAACTCGCCCATACGGGGGTTCCAGCGCTGCGTCTGGTGGCCGAAGTGCACGCCTGCTTCAAGCAGCTGGCGCATGGTGAACTCGGGAAGAGCCATGTCCGTTATCCTTTCCGGTTTCATAAATCCTCAGCGGGGGCTCATCCTCTCGGACAACCGGTGGACGCTTGAGGATGTCTCCCCCAAAGGCCCGACCCCGCCTGCGGCGTTCTCGTGGGCGCGCCTATAGGCCGTTTTGCGCGGGGACGCAAGCCCGCAGTCGCGCCTTTCCCTCAAGCGGCACTTGGCCCCGCGGCCACAGATGCCTCCGGCGGGGATGTTTTCCCCTGGACCAGACCGGCGCGCTTTCTCTTAGGCGAAAATATCCCGGGGGGCGAGGGCCGCAGGACCTCGCGGGGGCAGAGCCCCCAAACCGGCGCATCCGCTGGCGTCTGACGCGGGGTCACTCCCTCGTGAGGCCCGCTTGCGAGATTTACTTACCCTGATAAGTAATTCGCAAGATAAGCAACGTGATTCAGAGCGCCATGCACGATCCACAGACACCGTCCGAAACCCCGACCCGCCTGCTCGAGGCGCTGCTCGAGGCCATGCGAGAGATCCGCACGCATTATGACGCCAGCGCGCAAGCGGTGGGGCTGACGCTGTCCCGCGCCCGGGTGGTCTCGGAACTGGCGCGCCGCGAGGGCGCGACCCAGGCAGAGCTCGCCTGCGCGCTCGGCATCGAGGCGCCGGCGCTGAAACGCCAGATAGACGCGCTGGAGGCGACCGGCTTCATCGAACGCCGGGCGCTCGACGGCGACGCCCGCAAGCGCGCGCTGCATCTCACCGCGAAGGCCCGCTCGAGCAGGATCACCTGTTTTCTCGAACGCGTCCGCGCCGACCTGATGGAGGGCATCCCGCCCGAAGACCAGCAGGCCGCGCAACGCACCCTCGAGCGCATCGCGCTCAACGCGACGAAGCTGACCTCCGAATGACCGAAAACGCCGACCAGACGCCTCCCGCCGCGGCGCCGTCCGAAGCGCCGAAGACGCCGCCTCCCGCCCCCGGCCTGCCGCTGGCGCGCGCCCTGCCCTATGTGCTGGCCTCGGTGATGCTGGGGCTCACCCAGGGGCTCGGCCAGGGCTTCATCTCGGCCAACATGCCGCAGATCGCCGGAGACCTCGGGATCACCACCGCCCAGGCGAGCTGGCTGATGGCCGCCTACATGATTCCCCGCGCCTCGCTGACCATCCTGCTGATCAAGCTGCGCACGCAGTATGGGCTGCGGCGCTTCGCCGAGATCGGCATCGTCGCCTATGTGCTCGTCGCCTTGGCCTCGGTCTGGGTCGACGACCTGCGCTCGGCGGTCGTGCTGCAGTTCCTCTCGGGCGTGGCCGCGGCGCCGCTCTCGACGCTCGCCTTCCTCTACATTCTCGAGCCGCTGGCGCAGCAGTGGAAGCTGCGGCTCGGGCTGCCGGTGGCGCTGGTGCTGCTCACTTCCGGCGCTTCCCTGGCGCGCATCGTCTCGCCGCTGTTGATCGGCGACGGCGGGCTCACCGGTATCCACCTGACCACCCTGGGCCTGTCGATGATCTGCCTGATGTTGGTCTACCTGCTACCGCTGACCGCGACGCCGCATGCCAAGGTGATTCAGCGCACTGACCTGCTCAGCTTCGGGCTGATTGCCTTTGGCCTTGGCGGGCTGGTGACCGGCTTCATCCTCGGGCCGATCCACTGGTGGACCGACCTTGGCTGGCTTGGGCTGCTCCTCGCCGCCTCGCTGGCCGCGCTCACCGCCGCCGTGGTGATCGAGTTGCACCGCGAGGCGCCGCTGATCGACATCCGCTGGCTGCTGAGCCCGGCGATGCTGCACCTTGCGTTCACGCTCTTCCTGTTCCGCCTGCTGCTCTCGGAACAGAGCAGCGGCGCGCCGGGGATGTTCCAGGCGCTGGGGCTGGCAAATGCGCAGTTGACCGGCCTCTTCACGGTGATCTGCCTTGCCACCCTCTTCGGCGCGCTGGCCTGCATCGCCTGGATGACACCGGGGCGCGAGCCGGCCTATCACGCCGTGGCGCTGGCGCTCATTGCCCTCGGCGCCTTTATGGACAGCGGCTCCACGCTGCAGACCCGGCCCGAGCAGATGATGGTGAGCCAGGCGCTGATTGCCTTCGCCTCGATGCTCTTCATGGCCCCGGCGATGATGAAGGGGCTGATCGCCGCGCTCAGCAAGGGGCCGAACTACCTGCTGTCCTTTGTCATCGTCTTCCTGGTGACACAGAGCGCCGGCGGCATCCTCGGCTCGGGGCTGTTCCGCACGGTGATCAACGCGCGGCAGGCCTTTCACCTGCAGGTGCTGCGCGAGGATCTGACCAGCGCGGATCCGATCACCACCCGGACCATCGCCGCAAACATGCAACAGCTCGCGCCGCAGATCTCCGACAGCGCGCAGCTGAAGGCACAGGCGGTGGCGCAGCTTGCCTCCACCGCGTCGCAGCAGGCCACCGTCATGGCCTATAACGACGCCTATTTCCTCACCGGCCTCGTCGCGCTTCTCTCCCTCTGCGCATTGGGGCTCCACCTCTTCCGCGACTGGCTGGCGGCGCGCATTGGCCGCCCCGAGCCGCTGCCGCAGACCTCCTGACCCTCCCGAGCAAGACACATGAAGAAACTCCTCTCCCTCCCGACCCTCATCGCCACGGCCATCGGCGGCGCTGGCGTGCTGCTGCTGCTCTTTGCCTGGCACCTGCCGCCGTTTTCCGCGGCGCACCCCTCGACCGAGAACGCCTACCTGCGCGGCAAGGTCACCCAGCTCGCGCCGCAGCTCTCGGGCTATCTCTCGGAGGTCGCGGTGAGCGATTTCCAGGAGGTCCGCCAGGGCGATCTCGTCGCCCGCATCGACCCGGCGATCTATCGCCAGAAGCTCGCACAGGCCACCGCCAGCCGCGCAGCCGCAAAGGCCGCCGTGGACGTGGCCGAGCAGAGCGTGAACTCCGCCGTTGCCACCGAGCACGCCTCCGAGGCCGCGCTGGCCTCGGCGCAATCGACGCTACAGACCGCCGGAACCGACGCCGAGCGGATGACCAAGCTGCGCGACCGCGGTGTGACCTCGCAGTCGAGCGCCGACCAGACCGACCTCGCGCTGCGCCAGGCGCAGGCGGCGGTGCGCCAGGCCGAGGCGCAGCTGCAGGTCAGCCGCGAGGCCACCGCCAGCGCCCGGCTGCAGATCGCGGCGCGCAAGGCCGAGGTGACCAGCGCCGAAGCGGCGGTGGAGCTGGCGAAGATCGACCTCGACCACACCGAGGTGCGTGCGCCTGCCGATGGGCGGCTCGGGCAGGTCTCGGCGCACGTCGGCCAATATGTGACCGCGGGCACCACGCTGGTCAGCCATGTGGGCACTGATCTCTGGGTCATCGCCAACCTCAAGGAGACGGCACTGGCCGGCATCCGCACCGACCAGCCGGTGCGCTTCACCGTCGATGCCCTAGGCGGGCGCGCCTTCCAGGGCCACGTGCAGGGGTTTTCTCCAGCCGCTGCCTCGGAGTTCAGCCTGCTGGCAGGCTCGAACGCCACCGGCAACTTCACCAAGATCGCGCAGCGGCTGCCGGTGCGGATCTCGATCGACCCGGGACAGGATGCGGCGGCGCTGCGGCCGGGCTTCTCGGTGGAGGTCGAGGTGGATACCGGCAGCGCGGGCTGAGGGGCGGTGCTGAGGGGGCTCTGCCCCCGACCGCCTGCGGCGGTCTCCCCCGGGATATTTTTGCCTAGAAGAAATCCGGGCATGGACGTTAAGAAGGGCGGCCTTACTGGCCGCCCTTCTCGAGGGTTCAGCCGAGCGCGTAGCCAGCGCCGCGAACGGTGCGCAGCGGATCCTCGCCACCATGGGCGCCGAGCGCCTTGCGCAACCGACCGATGTGCACGTCGACGGTGCGCGTGTCGACGTAGATGTCGCGCCCCCAGACCCGGTCGAGCAGCTGCTCGCGCGACCAGACGCGGCCCGGCTTTTCCATGAAGGTCGACAGCAGGCGGAACTCGGTCGGGCCTAGCTTCAGCTCCTGCCCGCCGCGGGTGACGCGGTGGGTCTCGGAATCGAGCACGATGTCCTCGAACTCGAGCCGCAGCCCGACGGCCGAAGGGCGCGCCCGGCGCAGTTGCGCCTTCACCCGCGCCATCAGCTCGCGCAGGCTGTAGGGCTTGACCACGTAATCGTCGGCGCCGGTGTCGAGGCCCCGGATCCGGTCCACCTCCTCGGAGCGGGCCGAGAGCATGATCACCGGCAGACCCCGCGTGTCGGAACGGGTCTTGATCTGCCGGCAGACCTCGATGCCCGAGAGGTTCGGCAGCATCCAGTCGAGCACGACCACATCGGGATTTTCCTCGTCGAGCAGCACCAGCGCCTCTTCGCCGTTGCCGGCAGCGGCGACGCGGAAGCCCTCGGCCTCGAGGTTGTAGCGCAGCACTTCGCGCTGCGCCGGCTCGTCCTCGACGACCAGCACGGTCGGTTGATCTGCAGCCATGACTTACCCCAGATCCGCGCCGGAGCTGAGCGCCGGGTCGGAAGAGGTGCGGTCTTCCTTGATCCGGTCCTCCTTGGGCATCTGGCCGGTGGCAAGGAAGATTACCTGCTCGGCGATGGCGGTGACATGATCGCCCATCCGCTCGACGTTCTTGGCGATGAAATGCAGGTGCATGCAGGAGGTGATGTTGCGCGGGTCCTCGAGCATGAAGGTCAGGAACTCGCGGAACAGCGTGTTGTACATCTGGTCGACGTCGCGGTCGCGCTCGATCACGTCATGCGCCAGCGCCTCGTCGCGGCGGATGTAGGCATCGAGCGCGTCCTTGAGCATGAGCTCGACATCGCGAGACATGCGGCGGAGTGCGGTGGCCGACCCGTCGATCTGCGCCAGCTGCGAGAGCACCGCGGTCCGCTTGGCCATGTTCTTCGACAGATCGCCGATGCGCTCGAGGTTCGAGGCCATGCGCATGACCGAGAGCACCACGCGCAGGTCGCGCGCGGTCGGGGCGCGCAGGGCGATGACCCGGGCGGCCTCTTCGTTCAACAACTCTTCCAGCGCGTCGATCGCCTTGTCCCCGGCGCGGACCTTGTCCGCCAGCTCCTCGTCGCGGGTCTCGAGCGAGAGCGCCGCATCGTGGATCGCCGCCTCGACCAGCCCACCCATCTTGAGGATTTGCGCCTGGATGGCCTCGAGATCGCGGTCGAAGGCCGAGGCGATGTGTTTTTTCAGCTCGTCGGTCATGACTTATCCGATCCGTCCGGTGATGTAGGATTCCGTGCGCGGGTCCACGGGGTTGGTGAAGATCTGGCTGGTGTCGCCGTATTCCACGAGGTTGCCGAGGTGGAAGAAGGCGGTCTTCTGGCTGACGCGGGCCGCCTGTTGCATCGAGTGGGTGACGATCACCACCGAGTAGTTCTCGCGCAGCTCGTCGATCAGCTCCTCGACCTGCGACGTCGCGATCGGGTCGAGCGCCGAGCAGGGCTCGTCCATCAGCAGCACCTCGGGCTCGGTGGCCACGGCGCGGGCGATGCAGAGACGCTGCTGCTGGCCGCCCGAAAGCCCGGTGCCGGGCGCGTCGAGACGGTCCTTCACCTCGTTCCAGATGGCGCCGCGACGCAGCGCCTTTTCGACGATCTCGTCGAGCTCGGCCTTGTTGCGGGCGAGGCCGTGGATGCGCGGCCCATAGGCGACATTGTCGTAGATCGATTTCGGGAACGGATTCGGCTTCTGGAACACCATGCCGACCTTGGCGCGCAGCTGCACCGGGTCGACGCGCTTGTCGTAGATGTCCTCGCCGTCGAGCTCGATGAGTCCCTCGACGCGGCAGATGTCGATCGTGTCGTTCATCCGGTTCAGCGTGCGCAGGAAGGTGGACTTGCCGCAGCCCGACGGGCCGATGAAGGCGGTCACCGTCTTGTCGAGGATCTCGACGTTGACGTCCTTGATGGCGTGGGTGTCGCCGTAATAGACCTGCACGTCACGGGCGG
The DNA here is from genome assembly GCF_002300555.2 of Alloyangia mangrovi. Taxonomy (GTDB): domain Bacteria; phylum Pseudomonadota; class Alphaproteobacteria; order Rhodobacterales; family Rhodobacteraceae; genus Salipiger; species Salipiger mangrovi. The sequence continues at coordinate 10,375 of NZ_NTHN02000031.1, forward strand.
AGATCTTGCTTGCGTTGGTGTCCACTTCGGTCTTCCTCAATGGCGAGTCGTACATCGTAAGTCTCCTTATACCTTACCAGCGGCGCTCGAACTTGCGGCGCAGCACGATGGCAATCAGGTTCATGGCGAGCAGGAACAGCAGCAGGACGATGATCCCGCCCCAGGCCCGCTCGTAATAGGCCGGATCGGCGCGCTTGGCCCATTCGTAGATCTGCGCGGGCATCGCCGAGTTCGGCGACAGGAAGCCCGAGAAGACCCCTTCGGGATAGTTGGTGGCGATATAGCCGACCATGCCGATCAGCAGCAGCGGCGCGGTTTCGCCGAGCGCCTGCGCGAGGCCGATGATGGTGCCGGTCAGGATGCCGGGCATGGCGAGCGGCAGCACGTGGTGAAAGGTGGCCTGCATCTTCGAAGCGCCCACGCCGAGCGCAGCGTCGCGGATCGACGGCGGCACTGCCTTGAGCGCGGCCCGGGTCGAGATCACGATCGTCGGCAGGGTCATCAACGTCAGCGTCAGGCCGCCTACCAGAGGCGCGGATTGCGGCAAATGCGCGAATTGGATGAAGGCCGCGAGGCCGAGGATGCCGAAAACGATCGAGGGCACCGCGGCGAGGTTCGAGATGTTCACCTCGATGAAGTCGGTGAAGCGGTTGGTCGGGGCGAATTCCTCGAGGTAGATCGAGGCGGCGACGCCGATCGGCAGGGCCAGCAGCAGCACGGTGATCATCATGAAGAGCGAGCCGAGCATCGACACGCCCAGACCGGCCTGCTCGGCGCGGCTTTCCGAGGCGTCGGCGCCGGTGATGAACTCCCAGTTGAAGCTCTTGTGGATGGTGCCCCCGGCGCGCAGCACGTCGACCAGGTCGAGATGTGCGGCGTCGATGTTCTTGTCCTGGGCGATGCTCTCGCGGCTGACACGGCCCTTGAGGTAGCCGTCGACGCGGCTCGAGGCGAGGATCTGGAAGTCCACCGTCTCACCGACGCGGTCGGGGTTGGCCAGGACCCAGTCGCGCACCTTGGCGGCGGCCGAGGCCGAGATCATCTGCTTGACGTCGCCGCCATCCTCGAACTCGGTCTGCGCGCCGCTGTCGACGATGACCTTCCACAGTGAGTTCTGGATCAGCGGGCTGTAGCCGAAGGTCGAGACCTTGGCCATCTCCGCCGGGTCGCGGTTGCCGGTCTTGTCGAGCTTGGCTTCCTCCAAATAGACCGGCACCTCGATGAAGGTCTGCTGGAAGGCGCCGATGCCATTAGCAAGGATCGAACCCAGCAGCACCACGAGGAAGAACACCCCCGCTCCGATGGCGGCAAGTCCGTACAGGCGGAAGCGCTTCTCGGAGGCATTGCGCTTCTTGGTGCGCGCATCGACGGTCAGCAGGCCATGCTTGGCGGGCTCCTTGCCGCCGGTATAGGTCGCGTCGGTCATCAGTCGTACTGCTCCCGGTATTTGCGCACGATGAAGAGCGCGAAGACGTTGAGGCCGAGGGTCATGACGAAGAGCGTCATGCCGAGGGCGAAGGCCACCAGCGCCTCGGGCGAGGCGAAGTCCGCGTCGCCGGTCAGCTGGCTGACGATCTTGGCGGTGACGGTGGTCATGGCGTCGAAGGGGTTGAGCGAGAGCCGTGCGGCGGCCCCTGCCCCCATCACCACGATCATCGTCTCGCCGATGGCGCGCGAGGCAGCGAGCAGGATGGCGCCGACGATGCCCGGCAGGGCGGCGGGCAGGATCACCTGCTTGATGGTCTCGGACTTGGTGGCGCCAAGCCCGTAGGAGCCGTCACGCAGCGACTGCGGCACGGCATTGATGATGTCATCCGACAGCGAGCTGACGAAGGGGATGAGCATGATGCCCATCACGAGGCCCGCGGTCATCACCGCGGTGCCCGCCTGCATCCACCCGAGCCCGTCGCGGCCGAAAACCGACAGCAGCAGCGGGCCGACCGTCAGCAGCGCGAAGAGGCCGTAGACGATGGTCGGGATGCCGGCCAGCAGCTCCAGCGCGGGCTTGGCCACGGCACGGAACTTCGGCCCGGCGTATTCCGACAGGTAGACGGCGGCAAACAGGCCGATCGGCACCGACACCAGCAGCGCGATGAGCGAGATGTAGAGCGTGCCCCAGAGCAGCGGCCAGATGCCGAGCTGCGAGCCGCCGCCGAAGCTCGGCGACCAGGTGAAGGAGCCGAAGAATTCCGAGGCCGGGTAGATGCGGAAGAACTCGATGGTGTTGAAGACCAGGGACAGCACAATGCCGATGGTGGTCAGGATGGCGAGCGAGGCGGCACCGACGAGGATCGCGCGGATGCCGCGCTCAACGGCGTTGCGGGCGCGGAAGTCGGGGTTGGTTTGGGCCAGCGCCAGCGCGCCGCCGATCAGCCCCAGGCCGATCACGACGATCGAGCGCAGCAGGTCGCCGGTAGCGTTGGTGCTGCGGTAGCTCTGCGCCGCGGCCAGCACCTCGGGGGTGATCTCGGTGCCCACGGCGACCCCGGCGGAGCCCAGCATGGCGCGGATGTCCGAGCCGCCGACGGTGAGCGTGGCGGCGTCGCCAGCGCTCAGCAGCCCCTGGGCGACGGAGAGGTCGAGGCCATCGGCCACCCGCCGCACGTCGGACATGACGAGGCCGAGGGTCGACCCCTCGGGGATCGCGCTCTCGGGCAGCAGGCTGGTGGCCTTGGTGTTCACGATGAAGGGTTGCGCGATCAGCCAGACGATCAGCACAAGAAAGGCCGGCACCATCACCTTCATGGCGACGTTCCAGCCGTAGTAACTCGGCAGCGAGTGCAGTGCGCGACGATCGTCTCCGGCGCCGGATATGGCGCGCGCGCGCCCCGCGACATAGCCCGCGACGGCCAGCGCGAGGACGATCAGGATCAGCCAAAGAACAGGCATCGGGCCCCCAGGTTAGTCCGGTGATCACTCACCAAAAAGGAAAACGGAGGGCAGCACGAAGCCGCCCTCCGGACATTGGACCTGCGTCCAATTACATGCTTTCGCCCATGGTCACTTCGTCGGCAACCTTGGCTTGGGTGTCGGCCAGCTCGGGGTCGGACACGAGGCCGTAGTTGGAGAGCGGGCCATCGGGGCCGGCGATTTCGTCGGCGACGAAGAACTCGGCGAACTCCTTCAGGCCGGGGATGACGCCGATGTGGGCCTTCTTGATGTAGAAGTACAGCGGACGCGACACCGGGTAGTCGCCCGCGGCGATGGTTTCGGTCGAGGGCTCGACGCCGGACATGGTCGCGACCTTGAGCTTGTCGGTGTTGTTCTCGTAGAATGCCAGGCCGAAGACGCCGACACCGTTCGAGTTGCTGTCGATGCGGGCGAGGGTCTCGGTGTAGTCGCCATCGATGTCGACCGACTTGCCGTCGGTGCGGACCGAGATGCAGGCGGCTTCGGCGTCGTCTTCCGACATGCCCGAAGCGACCATGGCTTCCAGCGCGCCGGTGGCTTCGCAGCCAGCCGCCAGCACCTTTTCTTCGAAAACTTCGCGGGTGCCGTGCTTGGTGCCCGGGATAAAGGCCGCGATCTCGACGTCCGGCAGATCGGCGTTGAACTCGGACCACTTGGTGTAGGGGTTGTCGACCAGCTCGCCGTCTTTCACGACTTTCGGTGCGAGCGCGTTGTACCAGTCGGCCGGCTCGAAGGCGGTGAACTCGGGGCCGGTCTTCTGCGAGGCGAAGACGATGCCGTCATAGCCGATGCGCACTTCGATGATGTCGGTCACGCCGGCGTCGGCGCAGGCCTTGATCTCTTTGTCCTTGATCGCGCGCGAGGCGTTCGCGATGTCGATGGTGTTCTCGCCAACGCCTTCGCAGAAGCGCTTCAGGCCAGCCGAGGAGCCGCCCGATTCCACGACGGGGGTCGGGAAGTCGAAGTTCTCGCCGAAGGCTTCGGCGACGATCGAGGCGTAGGGCAGCACGGTCGACGAGCCGGCAACCTGCACGTTGTCACGTGCGGCAGCAGCGGTGGCCGAAGCAGCGGCGAGCGCGAGTGCCGAAACGGCGAGTTTCACGGATTGCATAGGAATGCTCCTGTTGGGTCAGATACAGCCCCCCGGTCGGGGACCTCGAGGCGGTGCCTAGGCGTCGTGCGCAATGCTTTTGTGACATCTGCGTAACAATTTCATGACAGCGTGCGTTAAGCTGCATTTCAAGCCTCGAGGCACTCCACTTTGGTGCGAAGTTTAACTCCGTAACACCACCCGAAGTGTAGCCTCTGCCTGCGGATCGCCGCTTTTTACAGCGAGGGTTTTGACTGCATGACTTTGACACAACGTGATTTTTTGCAAAAGGCTGGCGAGCGGTCGGTGATTTGGCTGGATCCATCGACCGTCGCGATGACCTGCGGCAGTAAATGGCCGGTCGGAAAGAGGCGCCTGCGCAAACTCTCCAAAGTCCTGCCCGCGCCGGTCGTCGCGCTGTTCCGGCCGGCGATCAAGCGCCGCGAACCCTTCGTGATTCCCGGCGGTGTCTTTGCGCCGCCGAAGCCGATTGCCGAGACCCCGCGCTACCAGCGGGTCGCCGATGTCCTCGCGCACCGGAGCGACGTTGCTCAGAGCGCGTGGCGCCGCGAACTTCTCGGTGAGCTCGCCGAACAGGGCATCGCCCGTCACAAGCAGATCGAGATGCACAGCGCGGCCGAGGTGGATGCATTTTTTCGCCGGATACGTTCTGCCGCTGATCGACAGTCTCGAGCGCGACGGCTACCGCGCCGAAGTCGAGCCCGGAGGCTATGTCAGCACCGCGGTGATCGGCCCCCTCGGCGAGGTCATCAAGACCGGATCCGGCAACCACAGGTTCTGCATCGCCCGGGCGCTCGGACTGCCGCGCTTTCCGCTGAAAGTGGTCGGCGCGCACGAGGCCTGGGTGGCGCGGGCGCTGGGGCGCGACACCTCGGCCGAGGCGATCGTCGCCGCCCTCGCGGCACTGCCGGGCGCAAGCCCGTCCGCCTAACCCTCTTCGCCGCGGGGCGGCGCGGCGCGCAGCGGCAGGATCACCCGGAAGGTACTGCCCTTGCCGGGGGTGCTTTCGATGCGCAGCCGGCCACGGTGGCGGTTGACGATGTGCTTGACGATCGCCAGCCCGAGCCCCGTGCCGCCCATCTCGCGCGAGCGGTGGCTGTCGACGCGGTAGAAGCGCTCGGTCAGCCGCGGGATGTGCAGCGGATCGAAGCCGGGACCGGTGTCGATCACCTCGACCTCGACGCCATCGGCGCGCAGCCTGGGGTGATAGGCCGGGGCCGAGAGCCGCAATGTCACCTGCGCCCCCTTCCCCGAGTATTTCACCGCGTTCTCGACGAGGTTCACGAAGACCTGCCGGAGCTGGTCCGGGTCTCCGGCGATCTCGAGCGGCGCCTCCGGCAGCTCGGGGATCAGCGTCACCCCCGCCTCTGCTGCCACTGGCGCGAGGCCGCTGAGGACAGAATTCAGAAGGTCGGGCAGATCGACGGGCTGGGTGGGGCGCACACGCTCCTCGGCCTCGAGCCGGCTCAGCGACAGCAGATCGCCGACAAGGCGCTCCATCCGCCCGGCCTCGTTGCCCATGATCTCGAGGAAACGCTCGCGGGCGGCGGCATCCTCGCGCGCCGGGCCGCGCAGGGTCTCGATGAAGCCCAGAAGCGCGGTGAGCGGCGTGCGCAGCTCATGGCTGACGTTGGCGACAAAGTCGCGGCGCATCTGCCCGGCCTGCTCCATCTGCGTCACGTCGGAGAAGGTCAGCAGCACGCCCGGCCCCTTGGACAGCGCCACGGCGCGGCAGGACACATCGAAGGCCGTGTCCTGCCGCCCGTTGCTTGTCAGGTAGCGTGTCTTGCGCGGCGCACCGTCGCGCAGCGTGCCCTCAATCGCATCGAGCAGCACCGGCTGGCGCAGAACGGTGATGAAGTGGCGTTCCACGAGACCATCCCCCAAAAGGGCGACGGCCTCGGCATTGGCGGCGTCGATCCGCTCGTCCCAGCGGATGAGCACCGCCGGGAGAGGCATGGCTGCGATCAGATCGCGCGCCTCGGCATGCATCAGAGCGCGCTCGCGGCCCTGAGCCCGGCCTCGAAGACCTCGAGCAGGGCCTCGGGCTCCTCGAGGCCGACCGACACGCGGAAGAAGCCTTCGGAGATGCCGAGCGCGGCCCGGCCCTCGGGCGTCAGTGCACGGTGCGACGAGGAGGCCGGGTGCGAGAGCGTGGTCCCCACGTCGCCCAGCGTCGGGGCAAAGGCGATGCCCTGTGCCGCCTCGGTGAAGGCATTGGCCGCGGCGCGACCGCCCTCGAGCTCGAAGCTCAGCATGTTGCCGGGGTTGCCGCGCAGCACCGATTGCGCGCGCGCGGCATCGGGGTGATCGGCGCGGCCCGGGTAGAGCACCCGCTTCACGCCGGGCTTTCCGGTGAGGAAATCCGACAGGCGCTGCGCCGTCTCCTGGCTCTGGCGGAAGCGCATCGAAAAGGTCATGAGTCCGCGTTCGGCCAGCCAGCAGTCGAAGGGGCTGGCGGTCAGACCCGCGGTCACCGCGAAGACGCGGATGCGCTGGTTCACTTCGGGGTCCTTGGCGGCGACCCAGCCCAGCGTCACGTCGGCATGGCCGGCAAGCAGCTTGGTCACAGAGTGGATCACGATGTCCGCGCCGCGCTCGACCGGCTTGATCGCCGCGGGCGTGGTAAAGGTGTTGTCCACAGCCAGCAGCACGCCCTTCTCCTTGCAGAGCGCCGCGATGCCATCGAGATCGGCAATGCGCAGCGTCGGGTTCGACACCAGCTCGATCAGCACCAGCTTGGTCTCGGGGCGGATCGCGGCGGCAAAGGCGGCGATGTCGGTCGGATCGGCCAGCGAGGTCTGGATGCCCATGCGCGGCAGGTCCTCGGCCATCATCCGCAGCGAGCGACCGTAAAGCTGGTCAGCCCCCAGCACGTGATCGCCGGCGCTGAGCAGCCCGAGAAGGACCGCCGAGACCGAGGCCATGCCCGAGCCCATGACGATGCCGCCGGTCATGCCCTCGAGCGCATCGATGCGCTGCGCAAGCATGTCGGCATTGGGGTGACCTTCGCGCGCGTAGGTATACCCCGAGGTGACGCCATTGTACTGATCGTCGAGCGAATCCGGGCTGTCAGAAGCGTAAACCACCGCCGGCATGATCGGCGTGACAACCGCCGCGGAGACCGAGCCGGGAACGGGGATTGGGCGGATGAGCGTCTTGCGGGTATCCATGTGGCCTCCATATTTCGGCCACAGCCTTTGCACACCGCCCCTGTCAGGACAAGAGCGAGATTTTCGGCGAATTTCCGCCCAACACACCCAGTGAACAAAACCACGGGACCACCCGATTTTCCGCAACAAATCCCTCGGTTCACCCTCCCAAGTGGCGACAGAGGCTGAATTTTTCTACCATTGTCCACTGTCGCCCGCTTTACACTCGTGTAAGGAGAAGTTTGCAAAAATTTGGGTTGCTTTTTGCCCAATTGTTAACACATCCTAAAGGTGTAGGTGGGGGCACCTACAACCCACAGGAGCGTCGATAGAGATGCAGAACGATCCTCTCGATGTACGCTGTAGTGAGTGCGGCAAGGCTGCTCAGTTCTTCGAGCCTTTCCGGTTTACCTGTGTCGTACGGCTGCCTGAAGTTCCGGAGAACTCCCACGTCTGGGGCCGTGTCATCGTAGAAGAACTTTTTCCCGAGCAGTTCAGCTGGGAACAACCCGCCTGCGACAAGCCGAAATTCCTGCAACCGGGTGAGACCGGCGAAGGCTATCGGCTGAACGAGCGCGGGATGGTCTGGTGCAAGGCCTGCAAGACCTTCGAGGCCGCCACCATCTCCTGGCCGGAAGACGCCTTCTGGAAGCTGAACGTCAAGGGTCACGAGCTGGTCGCACGCAATCGCGAGCACGCCGAACAGATCCTCGGGTTCCTGCAGGAAACCCAGCGCGCCCCAAACCGGAAGCCCGCCCTGCGCGGCATCCCGACCGCCCTGCTCACCCGCCGGCTTCAGCAGGAAGTCAGCAGCAGGCTGGAGCGTGCGCTGGCCACCGCGTGACGGCCAGCGACAGTCTTGTCAGATTGCAGAAAGCCCGGCGCGGAAGCGTCGGGCATTTTGCTGGTAGCCCTTCGCCGACTTGCGCAGCCCCTCGATAGCGGCCTCGTCGAGTTGACGCACCACCTTGCCGGGCACGCCCATCACCAGGCTGCCGTCGGGGATTTCCTTGCCCTCGGGGATCAGCGCGCCCGCGCCGATCAGGCAATTGCGACCGATCTTCGCACCGTTGAGGATCGTTGCCCCCATGCCGACCAGGGAGTTCTCGCCGATGGTGCAGCCGTGCAGCATCGCCTTGTGGCCGATGGTGCAACCCGCGCCGATGGTCAGCGGATAGCCCATGTCGGTGTGGCACACGACGTTTTCCTGTATGTTCGAGCCAGCGCACACCCGGATTTCCTCGTTGTCGCCGCGCAGGGTGCAGCCGAACCAGACCGAGCTGCCCTCCTCCAGGACGATCCGGCCGATCAGATTGGCATCCGGCGCCACCCAGGCGCTCTCGTGCAGCTCGGGGGCGACGCCATCCAGAGCATAGAGGGTCATTGATCGCCCTCCTCGAATTCCGCCTGCAGCGCGCGCACGTGGTTGAGCAGCCCCGGCTGCTGGGTGCGGCGCAGGCGTGTCGCGGTGATGATGCTCTTGAGCTGCGCCTCGGTCTGATCGAGATCCTCGTTCACCAGCACGAAATCATAAGACCCCCAGTGCGAGATCTCGTCCCAGCTCTTCTGCATCCGGCGGTCGATGACGTCCGCGCCGTCCTGGCCACGCGCCTCGAGACGGCGCTTCAGCTCGGCGATCGACGGCGGCAACAGGAAGATCGACAGCGTGTGCAGACCCAGCTCGGAGTTGGTGATCTGCTGCGCGCCCTGCCAGTCGATGTCGAAGAGCACGTCCTGCCCGTCGATGATCGCGTCACGTACCGGGCCCTTGGGAGAGCCGTAGAAATTGCCGAAGACATGCGCGTGCTCGAGCATGTCGCCATGAGACACTGCCTTCTTGAACTCGCCTTCGGTCATGAAGTGATAGTCATCGCCTTCAACCTCGCCGGGCCGCGCGTCGCGGGTGGTCGCCGAGACCGAGAAGATGATCGACGGGTCCCAGGCGCGCAGCCGCTTTGCCAAGGTCGATTTGCCCGCGCCCGAGGGCGAGGAGAGGATGATCAGGAGGCCGCGCCGTCCGTTCATGTTGGTCTTACTCCACGTTCTGCACTTGCTCGCGCATCTGGTCGATGACCGTCTTGAGGGTCAGGCCGATCTGCGTCAAGGCGGCGGAGCCGGATTTCGAGCAGAGCGTGTTCGCCTCGCGGTTGAATTCCTGCATCAGGAAGTCCAGCCGGCGGCCCACCGCCCCCTCGGCGGCCAAAAGCTCGCGCGCCGCGCCTATGTGGGCCGTCAGCCGATCGAGTTCCTCGGTGACGTCGGATTTCACCGCGATCAGCGCCAGTTCCTGTGTCAGACGGGCCTCGTCCATGCCATGGGCCGGATCCATGACGCGCGCGATCTGGGTTCGCAGCCGCTCGGACTGCTCGTCCTTGCGCGCCTCGACTGCCACCGCGGCCTGCGCGACCAGCGCCTCGATCTCATCAAGTTGCGAGGTCAGGATCTCGGCCAGCGCCGCGCCCTCGTGGCGGCGCATCTCGCCAAATTCCGCCAGCGCCTCGCCGAAGGCCACCATCAGATCGTCCCGGAGCGGTCCGACATCCGCCGGCGTGGCATTGCTGCTCAGCACGCCCCGCAAGGCGACGATCTGCGCCGACGTCGAGGGCGAGAGCACAAGCCCCTGCCCCGCGGCCGCCCCTTCGATCCGAGCCATGGCAGAGAGAATGCGCGTCAGCACCGCCTCGTCGAGCTCGGCCGCGCCATCCTCGCCGCCGCCCTGCACCCGCAGCGAGATCTGCACGTTGCCGCGCGTCAGCGCCTTCTGCGCGGCGCTGCGCACCAGCGGCTCGAGCCCCTCGATCCAGTCCGGCAGGCGCAGCCGCAGTTCCAGCCCCTTGCCATTGACCCCGCGCAGCTCCCAGCCCCAGCGCAGCCCCGCCGTCTCGCCGCTGCGCGATGCAAAACCGGTCATCGATTGCCGCATTTCAGCCCCTTTCGAAAATCCACCCCGGGCAAATTCAACCGCCCGCTTTTCAACCGCCTAACCGTCCGGCGGCGCGCTGTCCACCCGGCAGCTCAAAGCGAGCGTTAACCCTTCAGTCACAATTGGGGCGAAAACCGGTCGCATTTGAGGTAACTTCGTCTTCAATGCGGGTAAGACTGTTTCGGGGGATACAGCCGGGCCGCGCGGATGTTACGATTGGAGTACGCGAGATGTTCGGACTGGGTGGCAGTGGCGAAGGTGTGGTATCGATGACGGAGCGTGAACAGGAGCGGCGCCTCGCCCCCCCTGCGGCAGATCGAGGCCTATTGGCGGGGTCTGCTGGGCGATGACGGCCAAGTCCCCCTGCGCAGCCAGATCGACCCGCGCAGCATCGAGGAGGCGCTTGAGTACGCTTTCCTCGGCGAGCGCATCGCGCCGATGCTGGCCAAGGTCCGCGTTGCCGGCACCCACCTCAACGAGCTCATGGGGCTCGACATGGGCGGCATGCCGCTCTCGACTCTCATTGCCCCCGAGGACCGCGAGCAGCTTGGCGCCGCGGTAAGCAAGCTGTTCTCCGACGGGCTGGTGATCCGGCTGCATCTCGTCGCCGAGGAAGGCTTCGGCAAGGGCCGGCTGACCGGCGACATGCTGCTGCTGCCGCTGCGCTCTGACCTCGGCGATCTGAGCCGCATGATCGGCGCGCTTGTGACCCATGGGCGCATCGGTCGCACACCGCGCCGGTTCCGCATCGAAAGCATCTCGATGCACGCGCCGGCCCAGGGCGAGGCCATCCGCAGCCCCGCGCTCTCGGACGATCCCAATCCTGCCCCGCGACCCGTCTACAAGCCGGCGCTCAAGCCCACCGACCCACTTCGCGGCCTCTCCGAAGGCGCCACCCCTTTCCGCGGGGCGCCGACGAAGGACGCGCAGCGCAAGCGTCCGCCCTACCTGCGGCTCGTCATTTCCAACGACGACTGAGCCGGCGCCCGGCCTTGTGCCCCCGCACAGGGCCCCCGTGAATGAAGACCCTATGAAAAAGGCGCGGCACCCGTCGGGGCCGCGCCTTGTCACTTGTTCACCCACTTTCCCTGAACGCCTGCCGCTATTCCGCAGCGATCGGCAGCGGCTGCATTTCCTGCAGCACCGGGTGGAATTCCTTCTGCGTGCCGGCATAGGCCAGCGTTGCGCGCAGCATCCCCGCCTTCGAGCCGCAATCGAAGCGATCGCCCGAGAAGCGGAAGCCACAGAGTCCGACCTTCCCTGCGCCGAGAGCAATGGCATCGGTCAGCTGGATCTCCCCGCCGAGGCCCGCCGGAAGACCGTCCAGATCGGCGAAGATCGACTCGTCGAGCACGTAGCGGCCAACCACCGCCTGCAGCGACGGCGCTTTCTCCGCCTCGGGCTTCTCGACCATGCCGGACGCGCGCAGCATCTGGCCATCTGCCTCGCCCTCGGGGACAAGCACGCCATAGGCCGAGACCTCGTCACGCTTGACTTCCATGGTTGCGACCATGTGGCCCGGCGCGCTGGTCTCATAGGCCGCGATCATTTCCGACAGGCAGCCCGGCTCGCCGATGATCAGGTCGTCGGGCAGGATCACCGCGACCGGACCCGGCAGCGCATGCTCGGCAGCGCAGAGCACCGCGTGGCCAAGACCCAGCGGCTCGGGCTGCATGACGAAGAAGACCTGCTCCTCGTCGGGATTGATGGCCGCCTTGTGGAGCGTGTCGGCGATCTGGTGCTTGCCGCGCTCGCGCAGCGTGGCGCAGAGGTCGTGGTCCTGATGCACGTAGCGCTCGATGGCGCTCTTGCTGGGGTGCGACACGAAGATCATGCGCTCAATCCCGGCAGCGCGCGCCTCGTCGATGGCGAACTGCAGCAGCGGCTTGTCGAGCACCGGCAGCAGCTCTTTGGGCGTGGCCTTGGTCGCGGGCAGGAAACGCGTGCCGAGGCCGGCAACGGGGAAGATCGCAGTACGGACTTTGGACTTGCTGCTCTTCATCTCGGGCGTGCTCACGTCGTGGTCTCCTTTCGACAGCCTGATCGAGGCCGATGGAATATGGGCCGCATCTTCGCCCGGGCGCCGGAGGCGCATCCGCTGCGTTGCGGCGAATAGGTAAGAGCGTATGGCCATTTTTGCTCAGGTCAAATCCAGGCACTCGCACGTGAGCGGCGGACCGCCCAAGCCATTGTATTTGCGTAGGTGATGAGAACGCGCAAAGGGCTAATCTGGTTCCATGCCTAAAATTTAATCACAACCGGAAGGGGAAAACATCCCTTTGCCGACAGGGGTTTGGCTGAAATTCATCTCGCAACTGCAGAAAAAACCCGCGCCCGGCGGTGGCCATCGGGGAACAATCCCCTATTGTCAGCGTTATCACGCAAACAAAGACGGAGAGAGCCCTCAGGGCCGTCAACGGTGCCAATTTAGGCAGCGGCCCCACATGTGTCATGGACGGACAGAGCATGCAAACCCCGCCCGCGCAGCCACGCAGCCTCACCGGCCCGCGCCGCGCCACGCCCTACTCCCGCCTCACGGTGATCGGCATGGGGAGCTGGGGGACTGCCCTCGCTGCCACTGCAGCCCGCGCCGGGTGCGAGACCCGGATATGGGGACGCCGACCTGATCTCGCCCGCGCCATGGCCGAGACCGGCGAGAACCCCGACCACCTGCCCGGGATCAAACTACCCGCTACGCTCCGGCCCACGTCGGACTTGCGCGAGGCGCTCGACGGCGCCGAGGCGGTTCTGCTGGTCACCCCCTCCCACACGCTGCGCGACGTTGCCCGCTCGATGCGGGACTATCTCCCGGCCGGCATCCCGCTGGCGCTTTGCTGCAAGGGCATCGAACGCGGCACCGGCTACCTGCTGAGCCATGTGGTCGAGGAGGAGCTTCCCGGCCATCCGGTCGGCGCACTTTCCGGTCCGACCTTTGCCACCGAGACCGCGCTCGGCCATCCGACCGCCGCCACTGTGGCCTTCACCTTCAGCCATCACGATCGCATTGAGCCGGAAAAGGCTCCCGCCGCCCGGCTGGCGCTGACCATGCAGACCGAGGCTTTCCGCCCCTATGTTTCCGACGATCTGGTCGGTGTCGAGGTCGGCGGCGCGGTGAAGAACGTTATCGCCATCGCCTGTGGGATGATGACCGGCGCCGGCTTCGCCGAGAACACCCGTGCCGCGCTGATCACCCGCGGAATGGACGAGATGAAGTTCCTCGCCGAGGCGCTAGGCGGACGTCGCGAGACGGTGACCGGCCTTTCCGGGGCCGGCGATCTGACGCTCACCTGCTCGTCGACCACCTCGCGCAACATGGCGCTCGGCACCCAGCTCGGGCGCGGACTGTCCCGCGACGAATGCTTCGACGGCAAGCCGGTGGTGGTCGAAGGAGAAATCAACGCGATCTCTGTGGTCGACCTTGCGCGGCGCCTCGGCGTCAGCATGCCGATCTGCGAGGCGGTGCATGCCGTCCTGCACGAGGGCGCGCCGCTCACCGCCACGTTCCAGCAACTCTGGGCCGCCCCGATCGAGGGCGAGCCCCGCGCGCTCGATCTATTCCTGCATCCCCACGAAGGAGACCCCGCATGAGCCTCGATACCACGAAGGCCCGAGACATCGCCACCTGCCGCTTCGTGCTGGCCACCGATCTCGACGGAACCTTCCTCGGGGGCTCCGATGCGGACCGGGGAACGCTTTACAACTGGATCGAAGCTAACCGCGACACCGTGGGGCTGATCTTCGTCACCGGCCGCGACCCGCGCTTCATCCGCGAGCTCTGCGAAGGCGGCGTGCCCTGGCCCGAGTTTGTCGTCGGCGATGTCGGCACCACCATCGCCGAGGTCGTGGACAGCGAGATCCATCCCATCGAGCCGCTCGAGGAAGAGATCGCCGCGACCTGGGGAAACGCCGGGGACAGCGTCCGCGCCGCGCTTCATGGCCATCCCGGCCTCTCGCTGCAGCCCACGGACTTCCGCTACCGCGTGAGCTACGATCTCGACGCCGATGCCTATGACGGCGCAGCCCACGACAAGGTGCGCGAAATGGGACATGACCCGCTCGTTTCGGACAACCGCTATTTCGACGTGCTGCCGCGCGGCGTCTCCAAGGGGCCGTCGCTGCGCCGCCTCGTGTCGCACCTGAAGATCGAGGAACGCCGGGTGCTGGCCGCGGGCGACACGCTGAACGATCTGTCGATGCTGCAATGCGGCCTGCCCGCCGTTGCCGTCGGCGGCGCCGAAACGGCGCTTCTCAAGGAGGTGAACGACCTGCCCCATGTCCACAAGGCCGAGCGCATCGGCGCCGCGGGCATCCTCGAGGCAATCCGCACCTTCCAAATGCACGACCTTCCGAAAGGAGCCTGACCCATGCCCAGTGATCTGGTCATCGTCTACCACCGCCAGCCTTACGAAGAGGTCGAGGTGGATGGAAAGATCGAATACCGCGAGAACAAGAGCCCGAACGGCATCGTCCCCACGCTGAAGAGCTTCTTCGGCTCGGTGGACAAGGCTGCCTGGGTCGCGTGGAAGGAGGCCGTGGATCCCTCGAACCCCGGCTTCGACCGCGTCGTCGAGATCGAGGACAGCTTCGGCAAGTACACCGTCTCGCGCCTGCCGCTTACCGCCGAGCAGGTGCGCAGCTTCTATCACATCACCTCGAAGGAGGCCTTCTGGCCGATCCTCCACGGCTTCAAGGAGAAGTACAACTACGACCCGGTGGACTGGCCGACTTTCCGCGCGGTGAACTGGGCCTTCGCCGAGGCGGCCGCGGCAGAGGCGGCGCATGGCGCGTCGGTCTGGGTGCACGACTACAACCTGTGGCTGGTGCCGGGCTACCTGCGCCAGATGCGTCCCGACCTGCGCATCTCCTTCTACCACCACACGCCCTTCCCTGCCGCTGACATGTTCAACGTGTTGCCCTGGCGCGGCGAGATCATCGACTCGCTCCTGGCCGCCGATGTGGTGGGTTTCCATATCCCGCGCTACGCCTCGAACTTCCTCAGCTGCGTGCGCAGCCTGCGCGACGTCGGCCAGGTACCGCGCGACAAGGTGGCCGAGGACATGATGTCCGAAGGCTCGGCCTTGTCCGACCGCACCGTGCCGACCGAAATCCATCTCGAGAGCGGCCACGTGGTGCATCTGGGCGTGACCCCGGTGGGGGTCGACGTGGACTACATCAAGGGGCTCGCTGCCACCGAGGATACCGACAAACTTGCCACCCGCTTCCGCTCGGAGATCGGCGACGGCAAGCTGCTGCTCTCGGTCGGACGCACTGATTACACCAAGGGCGGCGCCGACCAGCTCCTGGCCTTCGAGCGCCTGCTGGAACGCCGCCCCGAACTGCGCGGCCAGGTCCGCCTGTTGCATGTCTCGGTTCCGGCCAACCGCAACATGACCGTCTACGAGCCGATCCAGAAGGAGCTCGAGGAGATCGCCGGCCGGATCAACGGCCGCTTCGGCAGCTTCACCTTCCAGCCCTGCGCGTTGATCTCGCGCGCCATCCCCTTCGTCGAGTTGGTGGCCTGGTACCAGGTGGCCGACGTTGCCTGGATCACGCCGCTGGCAGACGGGATGAACCTCGTGTGCAAGGAATACGTGGCCTCGCGCAAGGATGGCGACGGCGTGCTGGTGCTCTCGGAATTCGCCGGCGCGGCAGTCGAACTGGGGGCCGCGGTGCTCACCAACCCCTGGTCGACCCGCGCCATGGATTTCGCCATCGACCTCGCGCTCGACATGCCCGAGGAGGAGCGCCGTGCCCGCATGACCCTCCTGCGCGCTGCAGTCGAGAAGCGCGACACCCGGCACTGGGCCTCGGACCAGCTGTCGTTGCTCTCGCCCGAGGACTTCGGCAAGAGGGCGAAAAAGGGCAAGATCGAAGCCGCCTGAGCGCCACCACGCATCACGCGAACGCCCCGCCATGACATCCATGGCGGGGCGTTCGCGTCACGGTCAAGGCGCGCTGGCCGTCAGTCCATCATCTCCCGCTGGCGCATCGGCATCTGGTCGATCACGGCGAAAAGCTGAGCGGGTGCCAGCACCGTATCCTCCTCGAGCTTCACACCGCCGTCCTTGCCGACGAGCACCAGCTTGAACCCGCCGGGGGAGAAGGCCTGCCGGATCGGACCGGGGTTGCGCGGTTCGAGATCGCTGAGCACGACGATGTCGCGGGCGCGCAGCTCTTCCTCGGCGTCGCGAAAAAGGGCCATCTGCCGCTCGTAGCTGTCGTCCCCCGCCGCCGGGGCAAAGAGGAGCACCGGGCGCGCCGACCAGCGGAGCTCGCCAAGGTCGCGCTGCTCGGCCGGCAGCGGGCGGAAGATATCCTGCTCGCCCGCAGCAAAGACCGGAGTGGCAAAGCTGGCAACGGCGGCAAGGCCGAAGCTCGTCAGCGGGATCGGGCGTCGTAGCATCTGCGGTCTCCGTGTCGGTGTCCATGTCCTTCACGAAACCTACGCGCCAGCGCAGGGTTTGGTTCTCTGCCAGTTCCGCGAGCGGCGGAGCCCCGCCGGCGCGATCCGAGGCACCCAAAAGAAAAGAGCGGACCCCCGGGCCCGCCCTTTCTTGATTTCATCCGGAATGGATCAGGCCGAGGCCACATCCCCCTGGGTCTCGCGCATCGCGGTCAGTTCCTGCGCGACGAGGAAGGCCAGCTCCAGCGACTGCGAGGCATTGAGGCGCGGATCGCAGGCGGTGTGGTAGCGGTCCGAGAGATTCTCGTCGGAGACGGCATAGAGCCCGCCGGTGCATTCGGTCACGTCCTGGCCGGTCATCTCGAAATGCACACCACCGGGCACGGTGCCCTCTTCGCGGTGCACTGCGAAGAACTCGCGCACTTCGCTCAGCACCGACTCGAAGGGCCGGGTCTTGTAGCCCGAGGCCGACTTGACGGTGTTGCCGTGCATCGGATCGCAGGTCCAGAGCACCTTGGCGCCCATGTCCTTGACCGTTTTGATCAGCCGCGGCAGGTGATCACCCACCTTGCCCGCGCCGAAGCGCGCGATCAGCGTCAGCCGGCCGGCCTCGTTCTCGGGGTTCAGCTTCTCGATCAGAACCTTGAGATCCTCGGTGGTCATCGAGGGGCCGCACTTCAAGCCGATCGGGTTCAGCACGCCGCGGGCGAACTCGACATGCGCGCCGTCGGGCTGACGAGTGCGGTCGCCGATCCAGACCATGTGGCCCGAGCCCGCGAGCCACTTGCCCGAGGTCGAGTCGACCCGGGTCAGCGCCTCTTCGTATTCCAGCAACAGCGCCTCGTGGCTGGTGTAGAAGTTCACCTGGTGCAGCGCCGCCGAGCGCGAGCTGTCGATGCCCGCCGCCTTGATGAAGTCGAGCGTATCCGACAGGCGGTTGGCCATCTCGCGGTAGCGCGTGGCCTTCTCGCCCTCGACGAAGCCGAGCGTCCAGGAATGCACCTGGTGCACGTCGGCGTAACCGCCGGTCGAAAAGGCGCGCAGCAGGTTCAGCGTGGCGGCGGCCTGGGTGTAGGCCTGCAGCATCTTCTGCGGGTTCGGCTGACGCGCTTCGGGGGTGAAGGCCAGCTCGTTGATGATGTCGCCGCGGAAGCTCGGCAGCTCGACGCCGTTCACCGTCTCGGTGGGCGCGGAGCGGGGCTTGGCGAACTGGCCGGCCATCCGGCCAACCTTCACCACCGGCACCTTGGCGCCGTAGGTCAGCACCATCGCCATCTGCAGCATCACCTTGAAGGTGTCGCGGATGGAGTTGGCGGAAAACTGGTCAAATGCCTCGGCGCAATCCCCGCCCTGCAGCAGGAAGGCCTCGCCGCGCGACGCCTTGCCGAGCTCTTCTCGGAGCCGTCTTGCCTCGCCTGCAAAAACCAGCGGCGGATACTTTGCAAGCTGTGCCTCGACTGCGTTCAGCTCTGCCTGGTCCTGATAGTCCGGCATCTGAATCCGCGGCTTTGCTCTCCAGCTCGATTTGCTCCACTCGGTCATGGCTCTCTCCCAGCGACACTCCGTTAGCGTAAACGTCTTGGTAAAAACGTCCTGTGGCTATACCGAAGAGGCGGACTCAAAGCCATAGGAAAAAGCTCCCGATCTGCCTTCGCGGAAAGCCCCTCTGGATGCGCAGGAAAAAAGCACTTCGGGATACAGGTTAAGTCACAAAAACGACATCTCTTGACGCTGCTTGGCTTTCCTGCCCATGTGGCGCTCGCCCGCCCCCCCGCGCGGCGGGTGCCCAGCAAGGATTTGCGCGATGTCCGACCAGCGAGTGCCCGCCGCACCAGCCAGCGCCCCGAAGCCGCGCCGCTTCGTTTTTGTCCTGCTGCAGGAATTCACCCTTCTGAGCTTCTCGGCCGCCATCGAGACCCTGCGGATCGCCAACCGCATGGCCGGGCAGACGCTTTACGACTGGCGCCTCACCGGGTCCGAGGGCGACAGCGTGCGCTGCTCGGCGGGGGTCGAGTTCCGGCTCGACTGCGAACTGCCCGAGCTCAGCCGAGACGACACCATCATGGTCTGCGGCGGCATCGATGTGCATCTGGCCACCACGCGCAAACTGCTGGGATGGCTGCGCCGCGAGGCCCGGCGCTGCCAGGCGGTGGGCGGGCTCTGCACCGCGAGCTGGACGCTGGCCAAGGCCGGTCTGCTCGACGGCAAGCGCGCGACCATCCACTGGGAGAACCACGACGGTTTCTCCGAGGAGTTCGAGGCGGTCGAACTGTCGAAGCGAATCTACGTGATTGACGGCAACCGGATGACCGCTGCGGGCGGCACCGCCTCGATCGACCTCATGCTGAAGATCATCGCCGACGATCATGGCTCGGAGCTGGCAAACGCGGTTGCGGACCAGCTGATCTACAGCTCGATCCGCACCGACCAGGACACCCAGCGGCTGTCGGTGCCCACCCGCATCGGCGTGCGCCACCCCAAGCTCAGCCAGGTCATCCACCGGATGGAGGCCAACATCGAAGAGCCGATCAGCCCAGCCGTGCTGGCCAAGGAGGTGGGCATGTCGACCCGCCAGCTCGAGCGGCTGTTCCGCCGCTACCTCAACCGCTCGCCCAAGCGCTATTACATGGAGCTGCGCCTTCAGAAGGCGCGCAACCTGCTGATGCAGACCGACATGAGCGTGATCAACGTGGCGCTGGCCTGCGGCTTCGCCAGCCCCTCGCATTTCTCCAAGTGCTACCGCGCGCATTACCAGACCACGCCCTATCGCGAGCGCGGCACGTCCGGCACCCGCGCCGAGGAGTGAAGCCGCGCGCCCTCCCCGGCCCTGGATACGCACAGGCGGGAGAGTTTACTCACCGAGCGGCAGCGCGCGCTCGCGCATTCCGCTGAGGCACGCGAATTGACGTTACTGGAGCGTAACTTTGCTGCGCTGAACGCCCTTTTCTTTTGCAAAAGGCCCGCATAGGCTCCCGACTTAATAACAAGTAACCAACTCGGGAGATACCACATGAAGAAGTGGCTTCTGGCCTCTGCGCTTCCGCTTGTCACCGCCGGTGCGGCCTATGCAGATGAGGCCAAGATCGGCGTCATCCTCGGCTTTACCGGTCCGATCGAATCCCTGACGCCCTCGATGGCGGGGAGCGCCGAACTGGCGCTGGCGGAAATCAACGAGAGCGGCAACTTCCTCGAGAACGTGACGCTGGTTCCGGTCCGCGCCGACTCCACCTGCATCGACAGCGCCGCCGCCACCGCCGCGGCAGAGCGCCTGGTGACCACCGATGGCGTCGTCGCCATCATGGGTGCCGACTGCTCGGGCGTGACCGGCGCAGTCCTGTCGAACGTCGCCGTGCCGAACGGCGTGCCGATGATCTCGCCCTCGGCGACCTCGCCGGCGCTCTCGGCAGCCGAAGACAACGGCCTGTTCTTCCGCACCTCCCCCTCGGACGCCCGTCAGGGCGAGGTGCTTGCCGGCATCCTCGGTGAGCGCGGCATCTCCTCGGTGGCGGTGACCTACACCAACAACGACTACGGCAAGGGCTTCGCCGATGCCTTCGAGGCGGCCTTCAAGGACGCGGGCGGCGAAATCACGCTCGCGGCCCCGCATGAAGACGGCAAGGCGGACTACTCGGCCGAAGTCGGCGCCCTGGCCTCGGCCGGCGGCGACGCGCTGGTGGTGCTGGGCTACTCGGACCAGGGCGGCAAGGGCATGATCCAGGCCTCGCTCGACACCGGTGCCTTCGACACCTTCGCGCTGGGTGACGGCATGTATTCCGACGCGCTGCTGGCCGACCTCGGCAGCGACATCGACGGCTCCTTCGGCTCGGTGCCGTGGGCCGAAGGTGAAGGCGCCGAGAAGTTCAAGGCCGTGGCGGAAGCCGCCGGCGTGAACTCCGAAAGCTCCTACACCCGCGAGAGCTACGACGCTGCGGCACTGATCGCGCTGGCCATGGCCAAGGGCGGCGAGCCCTCCTCGGCCGCGGTTGCCGCGAACATCCTCGACGTGGCCAACGCACCCGGCGAGCCGATCCTGCCGGGCGAGCTTGGCAAGGCGCTCGAGGTCCTCAAGGCGGGCGGCGACATCGACTACGTCGGTGCGACCAACGTCGAGTTGATCGGGCCGGGCGAAGCCGCCGGCACCTACCGCTACTACGAGATCAAGGACGGCGCCTTCGAGACCGTCTCGTTCAAGTAACGGACAGACCACAGCGCCCGGGGCGAAAGCTCCGGGCGCTTCTCAACGCAAGGGCGCGGAAGAACACGCGCTGCGAAGAAACAAGCAAAAACACGGGCAAGAAACGGGCCCGCTGGGGAAACAAGATTTGATCCGCGTCGAAAACCTTCACCGCCATTTCGGCGGTTTTCGTGCCGTTGACGGGGCCAGCCTGGAGATCGCCAAGGGCTCGATCACCGGGCTCGTCGGTCCGAACGGCGCCGGCAAGACCACGCTGTTCAACGTCGTCGCCGGGGCGCTCGCGCCCACCTCGGGCCGAGTGCTCATGGATGGCGAGGACGTGAGCGGGCTGCCGCCGCACGAGCTCTTCCACAAGGGGCTGCTGCGCACTTTCCAGATCGCGCATGAGTTCAGCTCGATGAGCTGCCGCGAGAACCTGATGATGGTGCCGGGCAGCCAGTCGGGCGAAAGCCTGTGGAACGCCATATTCGGCCGCGGCCGCATCGCCCAGGAAGAGGCCGCTCTGCTGAAGAAGGCCGACGAGGTGCTCGACTTCCTGACCATCTCGCACCTCAAGGACGAGAAGGCCGGCAACCTCTCGGGCGGGCAGAAGAAGCTGCTCGAGCTCGGCCGCACGATGATGGTCGACGCCAAGATCGTCTTCCTCGACGAGGTCGGCGCGGGGGTGAACCGCACGCTGCTGAACACCATCGGCGACGCCATCCTGCGGCTCAACCAGGAGCGCGGCTACACCTTCTGCATGATCGAGCACGACATGGATTTCATCGGCCGCCTGTGCGACCCGGTCATCGTCATGGCCGAGGGCAAGGTGCTGGCCGAGGGCACGGTCGAGGAGATCAAGTCGAACGAGGCGGTGATCGAGGCCTATCTCGGCACCGGGCTGAAGAACAAGGAGATGATCGGCGGATGATCTGCTTGCTGAGGAAAGCGGGGGGGCGCTGCCCCCACCGCGCTGCGCGCGGCTCCCCCGGGATATTTTGGCCTAGAAGAAAGACACGAGGGGAGCGCGGCATGAGTGGCGAGACCTACGGCGATCGCGGCAACAAGGACCGCTCGATCACCAACCCTGCGGGCATGGGCACCGCCATGCCGGTGAAACCCGGCGGGCACGCGCATCCCGCGCCGGGCGGGCCCTTCCTCATCGGCGAGGCGATGACCGGCGGCTATGGCAAGGGCGCGGACATCCTGCATGGCTGCACCATCGCCGTCGAGCGCGGCGAGATCGCCGTCATCGTCGGCCCGAACGGCGCCGGCAAGTCCACCGCCATGAAGGCGGTCTTCGGCATGCTCGATTTGCGCTCGGGCTCGGTGCGACTGGATGGCGAGGACATCACTGCGCTGTCGCCGCAGGACCGGGTGAAGCGCGGCATGGGCTTTGTGCCGCAGGTGCGCAACATCTTCCCCTCGATGACGGTGGAAGAGAACCTCGAGATGGGCGCCTTCATCCGCAAGGATGATTTCCGCCAGACCATGGAGCAGGTCTACACGCTCTTCCCGATCCTTCGCGACAAGCGCAAGCAGGCCGCGGGCGAGCTCTCGGGCGGGCAGCGTCAGCAGGTGGCCGTGGGCCGCGCGCTGATGACCAGGCCCAAGGTGCTGATGCTCGACGAGCCGACCGCGGGCGTCTCGCCCATCGTCATGGACGAGCTCTTCGACCGTATCCTCGAGGTGGCGCGGACCGGCATCCCTATCCTGATGGTCGAGCAGAATGCCCGGCAGGCGCTGGAGATTGCCGACAAGGGCTACGTCCTGGTGCAGGGTGGCAATGCCTTCACCGGCACCGGCAAGGAGCTGCTGGCCGATCCCGACGTGCGGCGGAGCTTCCTCGGTGGCTGATCTGCGGGACCTGATGACAGGCGCGGCGCTTGGCGGGGCACTTTCCCTCGCGGCGCTGCCCGCCGCAGCGGAAGGCGCGCGGACCTCACTCGAGTGCGATCACGTCACCGCCTGCTCCGAGGCGGGGACTTGCGCCGCGGCGAATGGCCGGGTGAGCTTCGTGCTGGCGCCGGTCGATACTGACGCCACCGGCGCGGGCGCCTACGAGCTTTCCGTCGACGGCGGTGCTTCGATGCCGGCGCAGGCGATGAGCTTTGCCGGCCCTTTCCTCTGGGCCCCGGCGCTCGGCGCCCGCGAGACGCTGACCTTCACCAGTGAAACCTCCGCGCTCTGGCTGCGCCAGACCATCGAGAGCGGCACCGGCGCGCCGCCCTCTGCGGATATCGACTTTCTGACCTGCAGGATCCTGCCCTGATGGACTTCCTCAACGCATTCGTGGCCCTGGCCAATTTCGTCATCGTCCCGGCCCTCGCCTACGGCAGCCAGCTGGCGCTCGGCGCGCTCGGCGTGACGCTGATCTACGCAATCCTGCGTTTCTCCAACTTCGCCCATGGCGACACCATGGCCTGGGGCACCATGTGCGCCGTGCTGGCCACCTGGGGCCTGCAGGCCGCCGGTGTGAGCCTCGGGCCGCTTCCGACCGCCCTGCTCGCCATCCCCGTGGGCATTGCCGGGGCCGCCGTGCTGGTGCTGGCGACCGACCGCGTGGTCTATCGCTTCTACCGCGCGCAGAAGGCCAAGCCGGTGATCCTGGTGATCGTCTCGATGGGCATCATGTTCGTCTACAACGGGCTGACCCGCTTCGTCATCGGGCCCGACGACCAGAACTTCGCCGACGGCGAGCGCTTCCTGATCTCGGCCCGCGACTTCAAGGCGATGACCGGGCTCGACGAAGGGCTGGCGATCAAGACCACCCAGGCGCTGACCGTGGTGGTGGCGCTGATCACCGTCTCGCTGCTGTTCTGGTTCCTCAACCGCACCCGAACCGGCAAGTCGATGCGCGCCTATTCCGACAACGAGGATCTGGCGCTGCTCTCGGGCATCAACCCCGAGCGCGTGGTGACCGTGACTTGGCTGATCGTGGCGGCGCTGGCGACCATCGCCGGCGTGCTCTACGGGCTCGACAAGAGCTTCAAGCCCTTCACCTACTTCCAGCTGCTGCTGCCGATCTTCGCGGCGGCCATTGTCGGCGGCATCGGCAATCCGCTCGGCGCCATCGCCGGCGGCTTCGTCATCGCCTTCTCCGAGGTCGGCATCACCTACGCCTGGAAGAAGTTCCTGACCTATTTCCTGCCGGAGAGCATGGCGCCCGACGGGCTCGTGCAGCTGCTTTCCACTGACTACAAATTCGCGGTCAGCTTCGTGATCCTGGTGATCGTGCTGCTGTTCCGCCCGACCGGACTGTTCAAGGGGCAGACCATATGACCCGCACCATTGGTCTCTTCGCGCTGGTTGCAGCGCTGATCCTCGGCACCGGCTTCCTGCAGAGCTGGAACTCGGCGCTGATCATCCTCAACATGGGCCTCGTGAGCGCGATCATGGCGCTCGGGGTGAACCTGCAATGGGGCCTTGCCGGGCTCTTCAACGTCGGCGTCATGGGCTTTGTCGCCGTCGGCGGTCTGGCCGTGGTCCTGGTCTCGATGGCGCCGGTCCCCGAGGCCTGGGACGCCGGCGGGCCGCGCGTCATCGGCGCCATCCTCTTCGGCATCGCCGTTGTCGTTGCGGCCGTGCTGGCCTGGAAGAAGCTCGGCACCGGTGTGCGCGGCTGGGCCGTGGCGGCGATCACCCTGGTGGGCTTCTTCCTCTACCGTGCGCTGCTCGACCCGGCGGTCGATGCCATCGAGGCGGTGAACCCCGCAGCCACTGGCTATCTTGGCGGTCTTGGCCTGCCGGTGCTGCTGGCCTGGCCGGTGGGCGGCGTTATGGCGGCGGGCGTCGCCTGGGCGATCGGCAAGACCGCGCTCGGTTTGCGCTCGGATTACCTGGCCATCGCGACGCTTGGCATCGCCGAGATCATCATCGCGGTGCTGAAGAACGAGGACTGGCTGGCGCGCGGCGTGAAGAACGTCATCGGCCTGCCCCGCCCCGTTCCCTACGAGATCGACCTGCAGGCCGATCCGGGCTTCGTCGAAACGGCCGGGTCTTTGGGCCTCGACGCCACCACCGCATCGACCCTGGCGGTGAAGCTCGGCTACTCGCTGCTCTTCACCGCGGTTCTGGTGGTGCTGCTGATCCTTGCCCAGCTGGCGCTGAAGTCGCCCTGGGGCCGGATGATGCGCGCCATCCGCGACAACGAGACCGCCGCCGAGGCCATGGGCAAGGACGTCACGCGCCGCCACCTGCAGATCTTCGTGCTCGGCTGCGCGCTCTGCGGCATGGCGGGGGCGATGATGACCACGCTCGACGGCCAGCTCACCCCCGGAACCTACCAGCCGCTGCGCTACACCTTCCTGGTCTGGGTGATGGTGATCGTCGGCGGTTCGGGCAACAACCTCGGCGCGGTGCTCGGCGGGTTCCTGATCTGGTTCCTCTGGGTGCAGGTCGAGCCGATGGGCCAGTTCGCGATGAACCTGATCACCTCGGGCATGTCCGAGGGCTCGGCGGTCAAGGCGCACCTTCAGGACAGCGTGCAGCACATGCGGTTGCTCACCATGGGGGTGATCCTGCTTCTGGTGCTGCGCTTCGCGCCGCGCGGTCTGCTCCCTGAAAAATGAGGCCCGACGCTGACCCCGCCCCTGGCGGGGTCAGCAACCTTTGGCCGAGAGCTGCCCGGGCTGCGCGGGCTTTGGCCGAACGGACAGCGTGTCGCAGCCTAATGCTATGGTAATCTGCCAGTCTCATCTTAGGTGGACGTCACCGGCGACGAACCTGTCCCGCCACCAGCCCCCGCCAGTGCGCAAGAGGCCGGGAACATCGTCCGGGCGCATTCGTTCAGGAGTCATGAGACACATGAATTGGCAAGACATCACCCGCAACTGGGGCCTCACCGCCGAACGCCTGTCGCAGCGTTTCCCGCAACTCGACAGCAAAGAGCTGCGCGCCCACCGTCAGAGCCGCGAGGAACTGACCGCCGAGATCGCGCGGCGTCACGACCTGACCCTGCACGAGGCAGACCGCGAACTGGATGACTGGGCCTTTGCGCTCGGCACCGCTCAGAAGCTGGACCGACTGGCCGGGTAAGCACCTGCGCCCTGCGCATGCCCGGGCCGTGTGAGCCCACCTGCATGCCGTATCGGCGAGGCATCAGCCCAGCGAGGTCACCCAAAGGATGGTCGCATCCTCGGCGCTGACCGACACCACGTTATGCCCCATCGAGGCGTCGTAATAGGCGGAGTCGCCGCGGCGCATCTCGATGGGTTCGTAGAACTCGGTGTAAAGCGTCACCACGCCCGTGAGCACGTAGAGGAACTCCTCGCCGTCGTGCCGCACCCAGCCGTCGAATTCATCCATCGACCGGGCGCGCACCCGCGCGCGATAGGGCAGCATCTTCTTGCGGGTCAGAGTCTCGGCCAGCAGCTCGTGCTCGTAGGTCGTGGTGACCTGCCGAAGCCCCTCGCCGTCCTTCACATGCACCATGCGACCCGAGACCTGCTCGCGCTTGGGCGGAGTGAAGAGTTGCGGAACCGAGATGCCGAGCCCCACGGCCAGCTTCTTCAGCGCCTCGTAGGTGGGCGACATCTGGCCGTTCTCGATCTTCGAAAGCGTTGATCGCGCCAGCCCGGCCTGCTTGGCGGCCTGTTCCAGCGTCCAGTCCCGTTCCTTGCGCAGCTCCCGCACGCGAACGCCCAGATCGAGCGGCTCGGCGGAATGTTCCTGCCCGGACTCGCGGGCAATTCGGATGAGGGTACGGGGATCGCGCGACATGCCAAACGCCATAGCCTTCCCCCGCGGCGCTTGCAATGGCGCTTGCGGTCGGGGTTGTGCAAGTGCCTTGCTCGCCTGAACCTCTTGCTCCCCAGGGGGCATATCGGGCGTTTCGGCCCCTCGGCAGGGCCAGGGGCCGGGCATGGCACCCGGCCCGTGTATGCTCAGCTGCAGCCCGAGGTGCCGCCGCAGGTGTTGCACTTCATGCAGGTGCCATTGCGCACCAGCGTGTAGTTCCCGCACTCGCCGCAGGCCTCGCCCTCGTAACCCTGCATCCGCGCCTTGGTCCGCGCATCCATGGCAAGCGACGACGTGGTCACGGTCATTGACACCGCCGCGGGGCGTTCCTCGGAGATCAGCGTACCGAGCGCCGAGAGTTCCTGCGGCAGGCGCTTGCGCAGGTAGCCCGACGAAGAGATGTGCTTGAGCACCTCGAGCGAGCGGGTTGCGGCGCTTTCGCTCAGTTCCTCGACATTGCCGAGCCCGTCTTCCTCGCCGCGCCCGAGATCGTCGAAGCTGGCGCCCGAAGGCTTCACATGCGCCAGATCGGTGCGGTCGAGGTAGCTGACGGCCAGCTCGCGGAACACGTAGTCGAGGATCGAGGTCGCGTTCTTGATGCTGTCGTTGCCCTGCACCATGCCCGCGGGCTCGAACTTGGTGAAGGTGAAGGCGTCGACGAATTCCTCGAGCGGCACGCCGTACTGCAGGCCGACCGAGACCGCGATGGCGAAGTTGTTCATCATCGCCCGGAAACCCGCGCCTTCCTTGTGCATGTCGATGAAGATCTCGCCGAGGCTGCCGTCGCCATATTCGCCGGTGCGCAGGTAGACCTTGTGCCCGCCGACAACCGCCTTCTGGGTATAGCCCTTGCGGCGGTCGGGCATCTTCTCGCGGTGCGAGCGGACCAGTTCCTTGACCACGACCTTCTCGATGACCTTCTCGGCAAGCACCTGCGCCTTGGCGGCGGGGGTCCCGGTCTCCAGCACCTCCTGCGCGTCCTCGTCATCCTCGACCAGCGCCGCCGCGAGCGGCTGGCTGAGCTTTGAGCCGTCACGGTAGAGCGCGTTGGCCTTCACCCCCAGCGACCACGACAGCTCGTAGGCCCTCTGGCAATCCTCGATGGTGGCCGAGTTGGGCATGTTGATGGTCTTCGAGATCGCCCCCGAGATGAAGCTCTGCGCCGCGGCCATCATGCGGATGTGGCTGTCGACGCTCAGGTAGCGCTTGCCCTTCTTGCCGCAGGGGTTGGCGCAGTCGAAGACGCCGAGGTGCTCGTCCTTGAGGAAGGGCGCCCCCTCCAATGTCATCGTTCCGCAGACATGGTCGTTCGCCGCCTCGATCTCGGCCTTGCTGAAGCCGAGGTGGCGCAGCAGGTCGAAGCTGGGATCGGTCAGCTTGTCGGCAGGGATCCCCAGCGTGCCGCGGCAGAACTCCTCGCCGAGCGTGAACTGGTTGAAGACGAAACGGATGTCGAAGGCCGTGGCAAGCGCCGCCTCGATCTTTTCGAGCTGCGCCTTGCCGAAGCCATGGCCGATCAGCGCCGTGTGGTTGACCCCCGGCGCATTGCCGAGCGAGCCGTGGCCGACCGCGTAGGAGGTGATCTCCTCGATCTGGCTGGAGCTGTACCCAAGGCCCGCTAGTGCCGCGGGCACCGAGCGGTTGATGATCTTGAAATAGCCGCCCCCCGCGAGCTTCTTGAACTTCACCAGCGCGAAGTCGGGCTCGATGCCGGTGGTGTCGCAGTCCATCACGAGACCGATGGTCCCGGTCGGCGCGATCACCGTCGTCTGGGCGTTCCGGTAGCCGTGTTTCTCGCCCAGCTCCAGCGCTTCGTCCCATGCGGATTTAGCAAGCTCTACAAGGCTTTGGTCCGGGCAATTCGCGTGATCCAGCGGCACGGGTTTCACCGCGAGCGCCTCATAGCCATCCGCCTTCCCATGGGCGGCAGTGCGGTGGTTGCGGATCACCCGCAGCATGTGATCGCGGTTGCGCGCGAAGCCCGCGAAGGTGCCCAGCTCGCCGGCGATCTCGGCCGAGGTGGCATAGGCAGTGCCGGTCATGACGGCGGTCAGCGCGCCACAGAGCGCCCGGCCCGCGTCGCTGTCGTAGCTCAGCCCCATGGTCATCAAGAGCCCGCCGATATTGGCGTAGCCGAGGCCAAGCGTCCGGAAATCATAAGAAAGCTGGGCAATCTCCTTGCTGGGGAACTGCGCCATCAGCACCGAGATCTCGAGCGTCAGCGTCCAGAGCCGTGTGGCGTGCACGTAGCTCTCCGCATCGAACTTTCCGTCCTTCAGGAAGGTCAGCAGGTTCATCGAGGCAAGGTTGCAGGCTGTGTCGTCGAGGAACATGTACTCCGAGCACGGGTTCGAGCCGCGGATCGCCCCGTCCTCGGGACAGGTGTGCCAGGCGTTGACCGTGTCGTGGAACTGGATGCCCGGATCGGCGCAGGCCCAGGCTGCGTGCCCCACCTGCTCCCAAAGATCGCGTGCTTTCAGGGTCTTGGCGACCGTTCCATCGGTGCGGCGGACCAGCTCCCAATCGGCATCCTCGCGCACGGCCCGAAGGAAGGCATCCGTGACGCGGATCGAGTTGTTGGAGTTCTGGCCGGAGACGCTGGCATAGGCCTCGCTGTCCCAGTCGGTGTTGTAGGTCGGGAACTCGATGCTGGCATAGCCCTGCCTGGCGTAATCCAGCACCCGCTTGATATAGGTCTCGGGAATCGCGAGCTTCTTCGCCTCGCGCACCGCCGTCTTCAGCGCCGCGTTGACCGTAGGCTCATAGGCGGACGCCTCGGCCCCGTCCCATTGCCGGATTGCGTCGAAGATGGCGTTGAGCATCTTCTCGTGCATCTTGGAGCCGGCGACGATGCTGGCGACCTTCTGTTCCTCCTTGACCTTCCAATTGATGAAATCCTCGATGTCTGGATGGTCGGCATCGACGATCACCATCTTCGCGGCTCGGCGCGTGGTGCCGCCCGATTTGATCGCCCCCGCCGCCCGGTCGCCGATCTTGAGGAACCCCATGAGGCCCGAGGACTTGCCGCCGCCCGAGAGACGCTCGTTCTCGGCGCGCAGCGACGAGAAATTGGTGCCCGTGCCCGAGCCGTATTTGAACAGCCGCGCCTCGCGCACCCAGAGGTCCATGATCCCACCTTCGTTCACCAGGTCGTCGCTGACCGACTGGATGAAACAGGCGTGCGGCTGCGGGTGCTCGTAAGCGGACTTGGACTTCGTGAGCTTGCCGGTCTTGTGGTCGACGTAAGAGTGCCCCTGGCCCGGGCCGTCGATGCCATAGGCCCAATGCAGCCCGGTGTTGAACCATTGCGGCGAATTCGGCGCCGCGGTCTGGCTTGCCAGCATGTGGCGCATCTCGTCGTAATACGTCTTCGCGTCGGCCTCGGTGGTGAAATAACCGCCCTTCCAGCCCCAGTATGTCCAGGCACCCGCCAGCCGGTCGAAGACCTGCTTGGCCGAGGTCTCGCCGCCGCGCGGGGTGTCGGCCTCGGCCGGAACCGAACGCCAGAGGAACTCGGGTACGCCCGCCTCTTTCACCGTCTTCAGCGCCGAGGGAACGCCCGCCTTGCGGAAGTACTTCTGGGCGATCACGTCCGAGGCGACCTGGCTCCAGCCAGCGGGCACCTCCATGTTGTCGAGCTTGAAGACCGAACTGCCGTCGGGATTGCGGATTTCGGAAGTCGTGGTGACGAAGTCGATGCCCGCATAGGCGTCCTGCCCCGCCGTCGTATACCGTCTTTCGATCTTCATGGTCTCTGCCCTTGCCTGCTGGCCCAAATCAAAATCCGGACTGCAGGGCACAGAAGGCCCGCCGGCAGACACGCCTTCGCGCGTCAGCCCCCTTTTTCTGGCGTTCCCGTAATCTGTCCCTGCGGAAGGCCACTACATATTGTGGCTCTTGGTCCGTTAGCCACAAACTGTCTCACAACCGCGTCATCGGTCAACGAAAAATTCCGGCCTGACCCATATATTTGGCGATACGCCGACAATAAGGCACTAGACCTATGCGACCTCGGAAGTTTGGCATATTTTTGGCACTTCCGTCGCAGAAGGGCCTTTGGGCATCCGTCGAACGAAACCGACACAGTTTGTGTCAGCCTGACACAAGATGTGGTGGATTGTCTCCTCGGGCTCCACAGTGAGCCTATCCACGCCGATCGTGCCGTGATGCAGAAAGGACACGCCTCTCCGCCGCAGCGCGCGGCAAGACGCAACGTCACAGTCAGGCCCCCGGCGCGCAACCGAACGGCCGGCCTGAAAGTCTCGATTCTGGAGAACTCTATGTATGGGAGGGTGTGCGCGCGTTGCGCAGTGGTCGGGGCGAGAGGATTCGAACCTCCGACCTACGGTACCCAAAACCGTCGCGCTACCAGGCTGCGCTACGCCCCGACGAGAGAGCCAATACAAGGCTCTCCCGGAATTGAAAAGCCGAAAATCCTAGTCGCAGGGCCAAGCCGCTTCGGTGATCGCCGGGTGTTGCATCTGGCTCCCCGCAGCGATGCCGAGACGGGCCGCCATGCCGCCGTTGATCTCGAGCACGTATTGCGTCGGCGCGCCGCTGTCGATGCTGGTGAGATCGCCCGGGATGGCATTCTCATGCACCAAGGTGACGACCCCCTGCGCATCGGCGAAGACCATGTCGAGCGGAATCAGCGTGTTCTTCATCCAGAAGGACACCGGATGCGCCTCGTCATAGACGAAGAGCATCCCGGCCGCGGACGGCATCTGCTCGACGAACATCAACCCGCGGGCTCGTTCCTCGACGCTGTCGGCCACGGCCACGGCGAAACGGGCGCTGCCCCAGTCGCCACGAAGCTGCAGCTCGTTGACGTCGCAGGCGGCCTGCGCCGCCTGCCCGCCGACCACAAGCGCCGCCACGAGGCTCAGTGTTCCACCGCGGTTTCCCATGCGCAGACCTCCGTGGCCATCTGGCCTCGCTTGCCCTGAATCACCCGGATGGCCAGCGCCTCGCCGGGCTGCAGATCCGCGAGCCCCGAGCGCCGCAGCACCTCGATGTGGATGAAGACGTCCTGATCGCGGCCGAAGACATTGGCAAAGCCGAAGCCCTTGGCCTTGTCGAACCATTTCACCCGGGCCGGCTCGAGCGGTGCCGACCTGATGATCTCGGGATCTATCTCCTCGAAATCCGCCAAGGGGACGCCCGCGGGCGCCTCGGGCGGCTCAATCCTGAACACCTCGGTGGCCTGAATGCCACGTTCGGTGCTCTGGACACTCACTTCAATGCGGGCGGCGTCAGCCACGGAACTCTGGCCGAAATTGCGCAGCACGTTCGCATGCAGCAATATGTCGGGTCCTCCCTCGTCCGAGATGACGAAGCCGAAACCCTTCACGGGATCGAACCACTTCACCCGGCCAAGAACGCGCCGCGTTTCACTCTCTTCTTGTGTCAAATGCGTTTCCACTGGTCGTCTTGCGTATCCCCGCCCCCAATTGCGTTAGGGTGACGTTAAATTGCAAGTCATTGAAACCTATATTTTCTACCAAATTGCATTTCGCGTAACATGATTTTTACGGATTTAGCCTGGTCACTGTCCACTCATCCGAAACACTTGTGCGCCTCCAGACGAACCGGTCATGCAACCGGAACGCGCCATCGGCCCAAAATTCAATTTCTACGGGAGTGATGCGAAATCCCCCCCCAAAAATCGGGCCGCGGCGGGTTCGGCCCCTTGGTCGCCGTAATCTTGGCAACCTCCGCCATAAGCGATGCCCGCGACGCTAGAGGCCTGGACTGTTTGGACGCCCATGCCCCTAAACGAGATTTCAGCGAGCGCGACGCGTAATATGCGTCTGCCTGCGGGCCATCCTCCTTTAAAACATGTCCACGAACCCGGACCTGACGCCGCAGTGTTTTCGAGTGTAGCACAAAGGCTGCCTTACTGCTGCCCAAAATTTCCTCTGCCTTGGCACTTTCATAATTGGTGTAGAAAACAAAGGCATTTGCCTCGATTTCCTTCAGCAGGACCATGCGAACGTTGGGCATCCCCTGCCCATCCACCGTTGCCAGCGCGATCGCATTGGGATCGTTGGGCTCGGTCTCCTCGGCCTCGGTCAGCCAGCGCTGCGCGATGATGAAAGGGTCGTCACCTGCAAAAATTCCACCGCGATCGCTCATCTGCCGTCTCCTTTTCCCGCCCGCCCTTGCCCGGAACAGACGTCCAAACTCTTGATGCCTCCGGGCCAATCGCCTAAAGGACACAAACAAAATCAATGCCGGGTAGAGGTCAGGTATGTCAAACACTCTGATGGCCGGGAAGCGCGGCCTGATCATGGGTCTCGCCAACGACAAGTCGATTGCCTGGGGCATCGCGAAGAAATTGCATGAGGCGGGGGCGGAGCTTGCCTTCTCCTACCAGGGCGAGGCGCTGAAAAAAACGCGTCGATCCGCTGGCCGAACAGCTGGGCTCGGACATCGTGCTGCCCTGCGACGTCTCCGACGAGGCCTCGATCGACGCGCTGTTCGACGGGCTCAAGGAGCGCTGGGACAACCTCGATTTCGTCGTCCATGCCATCGGCTTCTCGGACAAGAACGAGCTGCGCGGACGCTACGTCGACACCAGCCGCTCGAACTTCAACCTGACCATGGATATCTCGGTCTACAGCTTCACCGCGGTGATGCAGCGCGCCGAGAAGATGATGAACAACGGCGGCTCCGCCCTGACGCTCACCTACTACGGCGCCGAGCGCATCATGCCCCATTACAACGTGATGGGCGTGGCCAAGGCGGCGCTCGAGGCGTCGGTGCGCTACCTCGCCGAGGATCTCGGCAAGGACGGCATCCGGGTCAACGCCATCTCGGCCGGCCCGATCAAGACGCTGGCCGCCTCCGGCATCGGCGATTTCCGCTACATCATGAAGTGGAACGAGTACAACTCGCCGCTGCGCCGCAACGTGACCATTGACGATGTCGGCGGATCGGCGCTCTACCTGCTGTCCGAGCTCGGCGCAGGCGTGACCGGCGAGACGCATCACGTCGACGCGGGCTATCATGTCGTCGGCATGAAGGCCGTCGACGCGCCCGACATTTCCAAGGGCTGAGCCCTTTCACCTCCAAGGGCCTCGCCCTTCCGACCGACAGACATCCGACAGGGAGAGCCCTATGCCCGAGATGACCGACCGCCTGCCCCATGAAAAGGGCTTCCACGTCAGCTGGGACCAGCTGCACCGCGACAGCCGCGCCCTGGCCTGGCGCCTGCAGAGCCACAAGCCCGAGGGTGGTGGCGAGTGGCGCGCCGTCGTCGCGATCACCCGCGGCGGCATGGCCCCGGCAATGATCGTGGCGCGCGAGCTCAACGTCCGGATCGTCGACACCATCTCGGTCAAAAGCTACAACCACCAGGCGCAATCCGAGCCCAAGGTCATCAAGTTCCCCGACATGGAAGTCATGGGCGATGGCGAGGGCGTGCTGATCATCGACGATCTGGTTGACACCGGCCGCACCCTGGAAGTGGTCCGCAAGCACCTGCCCAAGGCGCATGTGGCCACCGTCTACGCCAAGCCGATGGGCCGCCCGCAGGTCGACAGCTTCATCACCGAGGTAAGCCAGGACACCTGGATCTTCTTCCCCTGGGACATGGCGCTGCAATACGTGAAGCCGTTCCACGGCACCGCGGACTGATCCTCGGTCTAAGTGAATTGCAAAGGGGCGCGGTCGGGATGGCCGCGCCCCTTTCGTTCTTGCGTAAGCCGTTTTCGCCGGGCTTACACCTTGACCGAGACACCGGCCGCCAGTGTTTGCGTCCACGGGGTCGTCGGATGACCGATCAGCGTCGAAAGCGTCTTGTCCTCGCTGTAGAGCCCACCCTGCGCCGCGCCATTGTCGCTGTCGGCCAGCATCTGCGCCACCGGCACTGGCAGCCCCGCGCCTTCGAGCGCCGCGGCATAGTCGGCCTCGCTCATGTTCACATAGGGGATCTCCTTGCCCCCGAGTTCCGACAGAGCCGCAGCGAAGTCGGCCAGCGTGTAGCTCTGATCCCCGGCCAACTCGTAAACCGTGCCGCGCGGTGGCGTCTTGCCGGTCAGCACCGCCACGGCTGCCGCTGCGTAGTCTGCCCGCGCCGCCGAGGAAATGCGTCCGTCACCCGCGGCCCCGATCAGCGCGCCGTGCTCCAGCGCCGCGCTTGCGCCCATCACGTAGTTTTCGCTGTACCAGCCATTGCGCAGCAGCGCGTAGTCGAGGCCCGAGGCCGCAAGCGCCTGTTCGGTGGCCACGTGCTCTCCCGGCAGCAAGGTCAGTGGCGAGCTGTCGGCCTTGAGGATCGAGGTGTAAGCCACGAATTTCACGCCCGCTTTCTTGGCCGTATTGACCACGTTGTCATGCTGCGCCGCGCGCTTGCCGACCTCGCTCGAGGAGATGAGCAGCAGCTTCTCGACCCCGGTGAAAGCCGCGTCCAGCGCCGCCGGATCGTCGTAGGAGGCGACCCGCACCGCAAAACCCTGCGCTTCAAGGGCGCCAGCCGCTTCGGGCCGCCGCACTAGCGCGCCGATCGTCGCGCCAGGGGCCGCCGCCTTCAGTTGCTTCAGGACAAGCGCGCCGAGCTGTCCGGTTGCGCCGGTGATCAGATAGTCGAGTGTGTCTGACATGGTCTTTCCTTTCCGAGGCCCCTGCCCTGGCGCAGAGTTCCGATTCGAGATATGGTCTCATAAATAGACCGACTATCCCGACCTCGTAAGGAGGCACTTTCACATGACAAGGTTACATTCAGGGAACCCTCTCCCGGAGATCTCCGATCCCGTGCGGGCGATGCTCGACAGCATGGCGGCCTGGACCGGCGCGCCCGAGGACGAGGCGCAATGCCCCGTGCGCGACGTGCTCGATCGGGTCGGCCAGAAGTGGACGCTGCTGATCCTCGTCGCGCTCGAACCCTCACCAAAGAGATTTTCCCAGTTGCAGCGGCAGGTTGGCGACATTTCCAAACGCATGCTTACGCAGACTCTGCGGCAGCTCGAGCGCGACGGTATGGTCTCGCGGCAGGTCTTCCCGACGAAGCCGCCCTCGGTGGAATACGCGCTCACCGACCTCGGCCGCTCGGCGCTGGCGCCCATCGGCGCGCTGCTGGTCTGGGCCGACAGCAACCACGAGACGATCCGCGCCTCGCGCGAAGCCTTTGACGCCGAGGAAGTTTCCTGAGCCCTCTTCCCCCTGACTTGGGCCGCTGATAGCGTCCGGCCAACACTCAGGGAGAGACCGAAAATGACCAGCAAGAGCCGCACGCAAACCACCTTCGCCCCGCCGGTGATGGAGGCGCGGCGCTGGCTCGACGGCATCGAGTTTCCCGAAGATCGCCCGCTCATCAACGTGAGCCAGGCGGCTCCCATCGACCCGCCGCCCGCGCCGCTGATCGCCGCCATGGGCGAGGCGCTGGCCGATCCGGCCACCCACCTCTACGGCCCGGTGCTCGGCATGCCCGAGCTGCGCGAGGAACTGGCGCGCCACTGGTCGGCCCATTATGGCGCAAATGTGTCAAGCGAAAACGTAGCAATTACATCCGGTTGCAACCAAGCCTTCGCAGCTTGCATCAGCGCGCTCTGTAGGGAAGGCGACGAGATTCTGCTGCCGACACCCTGGTACTTCAATCACAAGATGTGGCTCGACATGTCCGGCGTCACCACCGTGCCGCTGCCGACCGACGCCGAGTTGCTTCCGCAGGTGGCCACCGCAGCCTCGCTCATCACTTCAAGAACGCGCGCCATCGTTCTTGTTTCGCCCAATAATCCCGGCGGCAAGGAATACCCCGCAGAGACCCTCAAGGCCTTCTTCGACCTCGCGCACGAGAACGGGATCAGGCTGATCATTGATGAGACCTACAAGGATTTCGACAGCCGCAACGGTGCGCCCCACGACCTCCTGAACGCCCCCGAGGGCCGTGACACGCTGATCCAACTCTACAGCTTCTCCAAGGCCTACCGTCTTACCGGCCACCGCGTCGGCGCAATCATCGCCGGCGAGAACCTCCTGCCAGAGGTCGAGAAATTCCTAGATACAATAACCATTTGCGCGACGCAGCTCGGGCAGCGTGCGGCGCTCTGGGGGTTGCAGAACCTTGGCCCATGGGTCGCCGGCGAGCGCGAGGAGATCCTCGACCGCCGCGCAGCCATCGCCGACAACATGCCCCGGCTCGAAGCCAGGGGCTGGAAGCTGCTCGGCCTCGGCGCCTATTTCGCCTATCTCGAGCACCCCTTCACGGATAGCTCGGCGCAGCTCGCGCCGAAGCTGGTGAAGGAAGCCGGCGTGCTGACCCTTCCGGGCACCATGTTCATGCCCGAGACCGACCCGCGCGGCGCCCGGCAATTCCGCTTTGCATTCGCCAATGTGAACCGCGCAGAGATCGGCGAACTCTTCGAACGGCTCGAGGTGCTGGACTGGCCCGTCCAGCAGCAGGGTGCAACAGCCCTTGCGAGCAAGGACTTGGCCCAGTAAACCCCGACGCCAGAAACACACGATCAAGAGGCAGCGCATGGCACGCGGCAAGAGCAGCATCGGCAAGACTCTCGTATGGGGTCTCCTGATCCTCGTGGTGATGGGCTTCGGCGCCTTCGGCACGGTGAACTTCAGCGGCGGCCTGCGTGGCATCGGCTCCGTCGGCGATACCGAGATTTCGGTGAACGACTATTCCCGCGCGCTGCAGAACGAGATGCGCGCCTTCGAAGCGCAGACCGGCCAGCCGATGACCCTCGAGCAGGCACAGCAATTGGGCATCGACCGCCAGGTGCTGGCGCAGGTGGTGACCAACGCCGCGCTCGATGACGAGGCCGCCCGCATCGGCCTGTCGGTCGGCGACGACCAGGTGGCCGAGGCGCTCGGCCAGGTCAACGCCTTCCAGGGCCCCGACGGCAAATTCAGCCGCGAGAGCTATTCCTACGCGCTGCGCAACGCCGGTCTTACCGAGGCCGAGTTCGAAGCCAGCCTCCGCAACGAAAGCGCGCGCAACCTGCTGAACTCCGCGATCTATTCCGGCACCACGCTGCCCGACACCTATGTCGACACGCTGCTTGGCTGGGCTGGCGAGACCCGCGATTTCACCTGGGCCCGCCTGAGCGCCGACGCACTGGAAACCGGCCTGCCGGTAGCCACCGACGAGGAGCTTCAGGCCTGGTACGACGCCCATCTCGAGCAGTTCACCCTGCCCGAGACCAAGGTCATCACCTACGCCTGGATCACCCCCGACATGATCGTCGACAGCGTCGAGCTGGACGAGGCGACCCTGCGCGCCGCCTACGAAGAGCGCAGCGCCGAGTTCAACCTGCCCGAGCGCCGCCTGGTCGAGCGCCTGGTCTTCGGCAACGAGGCCGAGGCACAGCAGGCGATGGACCGGATCACCTCGGGCGAGATCGGCTTCGAGGGGCTGGTCGAAGAGCGCGGCCTTCAGCTTGCCGACACCGACCTCGGCGACGTGACAAAGGGCGAGCTCGGCGAGGCTGGTGACGGCGTCTACGCGCTCGACACCGGCGAAGTCGCGGGCCCGCTGCCCTCGAACCTCGGACCGGCGCTCTACCGCGTCAACGCCATCCTGCACGCGCAGGAAACCCCCTTCGAGGAAGCCGTGCCGTCGTTGCGCGACGAACTGGCGCTCGACCGCGCCCGCCGGGTGATCGAGGGCATGGCGCAGAGCCTCGACGACGAGCTGGCCGGCGGCGCGACGCTGGAAGAGCTGGCAAGCGACACCGAGATGGAGCTTGGCACCATCGCGTGGAACGAGCAGAGCGACGAGACCATCGCCGGCTATGACGCCTTCCGCGAGGCCGCGCAGGCAGTGACCGAGGAGGACTACCCCTCGATCTCCGATCTGGGGGACGGCGGCGTCTTCGCCCTGCGCCTCGACGAGATCCGCCCGCCCGCGCCGCGCCCCTTCGAGGAAGTGCGCGACGAGGTTGCCGCGGGCTGGGACAAGGACAAGACCACCGAGATGCTGGTCGCGCAGGCCGAAGACCTGGCGCAACAGATCGCCGGCGGTGCCAGCTTTGTCGACCTTGGGCTCGAGCCGATGCAGGAAAAGACCCTGACCCGCGACGCGCAGATCTCCGACCTGCCGGGTGGCCTGCTGGAAGCGGCCTTTGAGATGCAGCCGGGCGAAACCCGCGCCCTTCCCGGCGACGGTGCGGCACTCATCATGCAGCTCGACGCGGTGACCCCGGTCGACCGCGAGAGCGATGCCTCCAAGCAGCTCGAAGGGCTGCTGCAGGACCGCGCCGCAAGCAGTGTGGCGCAGGACCTCTTCCGCGCCTTCGTCACCGACATTCAGGAGCGCGCCGGGGTCAACATCGACCAGCAGGCGGTGAATGCCGTCCACACCAACTTCCGGTAAGACCATGGCATCCCTGACCCCCTCCTACGACGACTTCGCCCGCGCCTACGAGGCGGGCGAGAACCAGGTCGTCTACACGCGGCTCGCGGCCGACCTCGACACGCCGGTGTCGCTGATGCTTAAGCTGACGGGGGCGGCAAAGGACGCCTTCATGCTCGAGTCGGTGACCGGCGGCGAAGTGCGCGGGCGCTACTCGATCATCGGCATGAAGCCGGACCTCGTGTGGAAGTGCCACGGCAAAGAGGCGCGGCTGAACCGCCAGGCACGCTTCGATCCCGAGGCCTTCGAGGAGGAAACCCTCGATCCGCTCGCCTCCCTGCGGGCGCTGATCGCGGAAAGCAAAATCGACCTGCCCGAGGATCTGCCGCAGGCCGCGGCGGGCCTCTTCGGCTACCTTGGCTATGACATGATCCGGCTGGTCGAACGCCTGCCCAACGTCAACCCCGACCCGCTCGGCCTGCCCGACGCGGTGATGCTGCGCCCCTCGGTGGTCGCTGTTCTTGACGGGGTGAAGGGCGAGGTGACGGTGGTGGCCCCTGCCTGGGTGCAGTCGGGCCAATCCGCCCGTGCCGCCTATGCGCAGGCCGCTGAGCGGGTGATGGATGCCGTGCGCGATCTGGAGCGTGCCCTGCCGCAGGCGGGCCGCGAGCTGGGCGAGGCGCGCGAGATCGGCGAGCCGGTCTCGAACTTCACCCGCGAGAGCTACAAGGCCGCGGTCGAGAAGGCCAAGGACTACATTCGCGCCGGCGACATCTTCCAGGTGGTCCCGGCGCAGCGCTGGACGCAGGATTTCCCGCTGCCGCCCTTCTCGCTCTATCGCAGCCTGCGGCGCACCAACCCGTCGCCCTTCATGTTTTATTTCAACTTCGGCGGCTTCCAGGTGATCGGCGCATCCCCCGAGATCCTCGTGCGGGTCTTCGGCCGCGAGGTCACCATCCGCCCAATCGCCGGCACCCGCCCGCGCGGCGCGACCCCAGAGGAAGACCGGGCGCTCGAGGCCGACCTGCTGGCGGACAAGAAGGAACTGGCCGAGCACCTCATGCTGCTCGATCTCGGGCGCAACGACACCGGCAAGGTCTCGAAGATCGGCACCGTGCGTCCGACCGAGCAGTTCACCATCGAGCGCTACAGCCACGTCATGCACATTGTGTCGAACGTGGTGGGCGAGCTGGCAGAGGATCAGGACGCGCTCTCGGCCTTCTTCGCCGGCATGCCAGCGGGCACCGTCTCGGGCGCGCCGAAAGTGCGCGCGATGGAGATCATCGACGAGCTCGAGCCCGAGAAGCGCGGCGTCTACGCCGGGGGCGTCGGCTACTTCAGCGCCGGTGGCGATATGGACATGTGCATCGCGCTGCGCACCGCCATCGTGAAGGATGAAAAGCTCTACATCCAGGCGGGCGGCGGCGTGGTCTACGACAGCGACCCCGAAGCCGAGTACATGGAGACCGTGCACAAGTCGAACGCCATCCGGCGCGCGGCGGCGGACGCGGCGCGCTTCACGGGCTCGGGAAATGGCTGAGACGGCGCTCGTGAGCATCCGCCGGGCCGTCCCGGCGGATGCTCCGGCGCTGTCGCGCCTGCTGCAGGACCTGGTGGCCGCTGGCAAGCGCAGCGTGCGGTCGGATGAGGAGTTCGTGCTCACGCACTACGTGCAGAACCCAGAGGGCGTGTGCTGCTTCGTCGCCGAGGATGCGGACGGCACGCTGCTCGGTCTGCAATCGATGAAGCGGACGCTCGAGGGCAATGCATATGGCACGCCCGGTGGCTGGGGTTTCATCGGCACCCATGTCTCGCCCAAGGCGGCGCGGCGCGGCGTTGGAGCGGGGCTCTTCCGCGCCACGCGCGAGGCGGCGCTGCGCGCCGGTGTCCCCGCCATCGAAGCCTATATCGGCGCCGCCAATTCCGAGGGTCAGGGCTATTACGAGGCGATGGGCTTCCGCACCTGGCGCACGCCCGACGGCTCTGTCTGCAAGCGATACGATCTGGACCTTTGATCCCCGG
The DNA here is from genome assembly GCF_002300555.2 of Alloyangia mangrovi. GTDB lineage: Bacteria > Pseudomonadota > Alphaproteobacteria > Rhodobacterales > Rhodobacteraceae > Salipiger > Salipiger mangrovi. The sequence continues at coordinate 51,113 of NZ_NTHN02000031.1, forward strand.
CTGAGCCAGTGGGGCGCTTTTCGCACCGGAATTTGCTAGTCTCCCCACAAAGGGGATTGGGCATGACCAACATCGACTTCTGGTATTCCATCGGAAGCACCTACAGCTGCCTCACGGTGATGCGCCTGCCACGGGTGGCGCAGGACGCGGGCATCACCTTCACCTGGCGACCCTTCAACGTGCGCCACGTGATGACCGCGCAGAACAACATCCCCTTCAAGGACAAGCCTGCAAAGACCGCCTACATGTGGCGCGACATCGCCCGGCGCGCGGCGAAATACGGGCTGAGCCCGGTCCTGCCCGCTCCCTATCCGCTGGCCGGGCTGGTCTCTGCCAATGAGGTCGCGGTACTGGGCATGCGCGAGGGTTGGGGCATCGACTATACCCGGGCCACCTACCGCCGCTGGTTCGAACTCGGAGAGCCCGCCGGTGAAGACCCCAACCTCTCGGAAAGCCTGCGCGAAATCGGCCAGGACCCGGAGCGCGTGATGGAGCGCGCCGGCTCCGAGGAAATCGTCCATGCGCTGGCCAGCGCCACCGCCGACGCGATGACGCTGGGGATCTTCGGCTCGCCGACATTCGCCGTGGGTCACGAGCTGTTCTGGGGCGACGACCGGCTCGAGGATGCGATCGCCTGGGCCCGGCGCAAGGGCTGAGGCACCGGAGCGCCGGGCCCGGTGCATCACTTGCCCTCGAAGACCCCGCAGGCCAGGCGGCTGCCCGCGTCGCCCGAGGGCTGGCTCTCGTAGTCATCCGCGCCGGCATGCACGATGAAGGCCGAGCCGTCGTCGTCCATCATCAATTCGGCCACGTCGAAATCGGGCAGGAAGGCCTCGACCGTTACCGAGCCATCCGGCGCGATATGGGCATTGGGCAGGTCCCCCGGATGCGGGCCGTTCTCGACCATCACCCCATGCTGGGCCTCCCCCGCGAGATGGCCTCCGGCCGAAGTGAAGTCACTTGCCGAGCAGTCGCCGGTCTCGTGGATGTGTATGCCGTGCACGCCCTCTGGCAGCCCCTGCAGCTCGGCCGTGACATGGGCCATGCCCGAGGGCGTGTCGGTGACGGTGACGGTTCCGATGTTGCTGCCATCGGTCCCCGCGAGCTGCGCCGTCGCGGTGGCGGCGATCGCCGGGGCACCGGCGAGCCCGAAAAGAGCGGTGGCAATGGCAATGGTTTTCATGACATCCTCCGTTGGCAAAGGGCGCGGCGACGCGGTCAGCCCGCCTTCTGCCCTGCAGGCTCAACGCGGTGCGAGAGCCGGGGTTGCGCGGGAATGCAGAAAAGACCTCCGCGGCAGGACGCCGCTGCACTGCCCCCTTACGTGACGCCGGGATTTGCCTATTTTCGTGGACGAGGCCTGAACGCGCTTCGCAACATCCCCGGCAAGGAGACGCCCCATGCACTGGTCCTTTCCCATCGGCCGCCTTTTCGGATCGGAGCTGCGCGTCCATGCGACCTTCTTCCTGCTGCTGCTCTGGATCGGCGTCGCCGCCTGGTCGACGGGCGGCATGGCGGCGGCGGTGCAGAACGTGCTCTTCATCATCGCCCTCTTCGCCTGCGTCGTGGCGCATGAGTTCGGCCACGCGCTGACCGCGCGGCGCTTCGGCATCAAGACCCCCGACATCACCCTCTTGCCCATCGGCGGCCTCGCCCGGCTCGAGCGCATGCCCGAGAAACCCGCGCAGGAGATCGCCGTCGCCATCGCCGGCCCGCTGGTCAACGTGGCGATCTGGCTTGTGCTGCTGCTGCTCGGCGCGAACTCGGACATGGGCGCGCTGTCGCGCCTTGGCGAGGGAACCGGGGCCTTTCTCAGCCAACTCGCCTCGATCAACCTCGCGCTGGCGCTCTTCAACATGCTCCCGGCCTTCCCGATGGACGGCGGGCGGGTCCTGCGCGCGGTTCTCGCGCTGCGCACTGACCGGGTGAGAGCGACCCGCGCGGCAGCGGTGACCGGCCAGATTCTCGCCTTTGGTCTGGCCTTCTGGGGGCTGAGCTCGGGCAATTTCATCCTGATCCTCATCGCCATCTTCGTCTTCTTCGCCGGCCAGGCCGAGAGCCAGGACGTGGCCAGCCGCGCCGTAGCGCATGATCTGTTGGCGCGGGACGCGATGATCACCAGCTTCGAGACGCTGCGGCCCGAGGACACGCTGGCCACCGCCGGGCAGACCCTGATCCGCACGACGCAGCACGAGTTCCCCGTCCTTGCCCCGGACGGCCAGCTTGCCGGCTTCCTGACCCGCGACGCGCTCTTTCGCGGCATCGCCGAGGACCACGCCACCAGGCAGGTCTCGGAATTCATGACAGACGTGCCGCAACTCCCGCTGGCGGCCCCGCTGCAATCGGTGCTCGACGCGCTGGCTCAGGCGCCCGCGGTGGCGGTGATCGACGCAGGGAGCCACGTGCTCGGCTATGTCACCCGCGAGAACGTCGGCGAGCTCATGGTGCTGCGCGGCCCCGGCATGGCCGGCTGAGACACGCCGCTCATGAGCGCCCCGCCGCTGCCGCCGCGCAAGGGATTGCGGCGCGCGGCGGGATGTGGAATTTCCCGCCCCGGAGGAGACTTTTTCAAGAGGCATTTCATGACCGACGCGCTTTCCAAGCTGCTTGCGGAGCGAGACTGGCTGCTCGCCGACGGCGGTATCGGCACCACCTTGTTCAGCATGGGCCTGGCCCCGGGCGACGCCCCGGAGTTCTGGAACGAGACCCACCCGGACCGGATCCGCGCGCTCTACCAAGGCGCGGTGGACGCGGGTTCCGACATCTTCCTGACCAATTCCTTCGGCGCGAACGCCGCGCGGCTGAAGCTGCATGATGCCGCCCCCCGCGCCCGCGCGCTGTCGCGGAGTGCCGCCGAACTGGGCCGCGAGGTGGCCGATGCCGCCGGGCGCCCGATCGTCTTGGCGGGCTCCGTCGGCCCGACTGGCGAGATCCTCGCGCCCATCGGCCCACTGTCGCACACTCTGGCGGTGGAGATGTTCGAAGAGACCGCGGCGGGCCTCAAGGAGGGTGGCGCCGATGTGCTCTGGCTCGAGACCATTTCGGCGCCGGAAGAGATCCGTGCCGCCGCCGAAGCCTTCGAGACGGTCGGCCTGCCCTGGTGCTGCACCATGAGCTTCGACACCGCCGGGCGCACCATGATGGGGGTCACCGCCGCCGACTTCGGGCGGCTGGTCGAGTCCCTGCCGACCCCGCCCATCGCCTTCGGCGCGAACTGCGGCACCGGCCCGTCGGACCTGCTGCGCAGCGTGCTCGGCTTCGCCGCGAGCGGCACCGAGCGACCGATCATCGCCAAGGGCAACGCCGGCATCCCGCGCTACGAGCACGGGAAACTGCACTACGACGGCACGCCCGAGGTGATGGCCGATTATGCGGTCATGGCCCGCGATGCCGGGGCGCGGATCATCGGCGGCTGCTGCGGCACCACGCCCGAGCACCTGCGCGCCATGCGCAAGGCGCTGGAGAGCCGTCCACTCGGGCCGCGCCCAACGCTGGAGCGGATCGCCGGCATGCTGGGCGCCTTCAGCTCCGAAAGCGAGGGGCTCGGCGAGGACAGTCCCGCGCGCCTCCGGCGCGGAAGGCGGCAGCGGGGCTGAGGCGGCTCGCCGCGATCACCCTTCACTGCCCGTTAACCAAGGGGGCGGCAGGTTTCGGCATGTCCGAGCTGCCGCTTCCGCTTCGATCCAAAAACCGGCTGCGCCACGTCTTCCTCAGCCGCGCCGCGTCGCAGGGCGGCGTGGTCCGGCGCAAGACCCGCGGCATCGAGCGCATCGTCGGGCGCGAGCGTTTGCTGGCGAAGCCTGACCGGCGGGGAGTCCGGGCGGTCCAGAACGCGGAACAGACCGTCATCTTCTGCAATCGCGAACCCGTTCGGAGCGTGCGCCTGGCAACTTCCATCGAAGGAAGGTGCAGATCTCGTCGAAAAGATCTGCCTTCGCTCAGAACAGCGACAGCTGATCCCCCACCCGCTGCGGCGCGCGGAAGAGATCGCTGCGCAACGCCGGCTGTTCCGCATCCAGCCCGAGCCGCCGCACCGCCTTGTCGAAGCGCTGCGCGATGAGCTGCGCATAGGTGCCCTCGCCGCGCATCCGCCTGTGCCACTGCGCCGAGTAGTCCTGGCCGCCATGCATCTCGCGCAGCCGCGCCATGACCCGCGCTGCGCGGCCCGGGTAATGCTCCTCGAGCCAGGCACGCCAGAGCGGCGCGACTTCCAGCGGCAGGCGCAGCATGATCCAGCTCGCCGAGACAGCCCCTGCCTCGGCCCCGGCCTGCAGGATGTGTTCGAGCTCGGGATCGGTCAGCGCGGGCACCATGGGAGAGGCCATGACCCGCACCGGGATGTCGGCCTCGCTCAACCGCCGGATCGTCAGCAGCCGCCGCGCCGGCGACGGCACGCGTGGCTCCATCCGGCGCGCGAGATCGGCGTCAAGCGTGGTGACCGAGATGCCCACCCGCACCAGCCCCTGCGCCGCCATTTCCGAAAGGATGTCGATGTCGCGCTCGATCAGCGTGCCCTTGGTGACAATGGCCACCGGATGCCGGAAGTCGCGCAGCACCTCGAGACAGGCGCGCATGATGCCCCGGTCCCGCTCGATCGGCTGGTAGGGGTCGGTGTTGGTGCCGATCGCCAGCGGCGCGGGCACATAGCGCTTCGCCCGCAGCTCGCGCGCCAGCACCTCGGGCGCGTCCGGCCGGGCCACTAGCTTCGTCTCGAAATCCAGCCCCGGCGAGAGCCCGAGGTAGGCGTGGCTGGGCCGGGCGAAGCAGTAGATGCATCCGTGCTCGCAGCCTCGGTACGGGTTGATGGTCCGATCGAAGGGCAGATCGGGCGAGCGCACGTAGTTGATCAGGCTGCGCGGGCGCTCTTCGCTGACCTCGGTGCGAAGGGGGGGGCAGTTCCTCGGGGATTTCCCAGCCGTCATGGGCATCCTCATAGGCAAGCCGCTCGAACCGCCCGCTGTCGCGGGAGGCGGCGCCGCGCCCCTTGCGGCGCTCCCTCTCGACGGATCGGCTGGCGGCGCACATGCTCCAGATATGGAACATATCGCGAACATGCGCAAGCCCCGCCGGCTCCGCGTCGCCTGCGGTCCCGGCCATGTCGCAATCGGCCATGTGGCGCGCGATCCCGAGGCGCAGGCTGGAGGCAGCGCAAGGGAGGTGCCCATGTCCGAAGATGAGTCCGGAGAAGAGATCATCCTGTCCGACCTCGACGACGCGGAGCTGGTCGAGCAGATGTTCGACGATCTCTACGACGGCATGAAAGAAGAGATCGAAGAGGGCGTGCGGATCCTGCTGGGCCGCGGCTGGCCGCCCTACCGGGTGCTCACCGAGGCGCTGGTCGGCGGCATGAAGATCGTCGGCGAGGATTTTCGCGATGGCATCCTCTTCGTGCCCGAAGTGCTGCTGGCGGCGGGGGCGATGAAGGGCGGCATGGCGATCCTCAAGCCGCTGCTGGCCGAGACCGGGGCCCCGACCATCGGCAAGATGGTCATCGGCACGGTCAAGGGCGACATCCACGACATCGGCAAGAACCTCGTCTCGATGATGATGGAGGGCGCCGGTTTCGAGGTGGTGGACCTCGGCATCAACAACGCGGTCGAGGCCTATCTCGAAGCGATGGAGGCGGAAAAGCCGGATATCCTCGGCATGTCCGCCCTGCTCACCACAACCATGCCCTACATGAAGGTGGTAATCGACACGTTGGTGGCCCGCGGTCTGCGCGACGATTACATCGTGCTGGTCGGCGGCGCGCCCCTTAATGAGGAGTTCGGCCGGGCCATCGGTGCAGATGCCTATTGCCGCGACGCGGCGGTCGCGGTGGAGACCGCAAAGGCGCTGATCGCGCGCCGCCACAACCGAGCCGCGGCCGGATGAGCGCGCGCCACCCGGGCTCCGCCGCCGCCGACGACGAGCGGAAAATTGCAGGGTGTTTCCGGGGCAATGTGACGGAAATGCGGATTTCTCTTTGCTTTCGGGCAGTCTGGCCCCTATCTTCAGAAGAAGGGAAAGGAGACCCCGATGCCGGTGACCACTCTCGTAACGCTTCTGATCGCGGTGATCGCCTCCGCGGGCTTCACGGTCTGGGCGCTGTTTGCCTGGGGCGCGAGCAAGGTCATCCCGCTGTTGCTCGGCGTCGCCCTGCTGATCCGCTGGGGCATGGCTTCGGTGCCTGCGGATGACACCCGCGCCTGACGGCGCCACAGCCGCCGACCGCCTTCCGAACTCCGAAACCGCGTCCTCTGACCAGGCGCTGGCCGAACAGGGCTATGACCTGTGCCCGGCCGCTGCTGCCCCCGGGCGCATCCTGCTCATTGCCTGCGGCGCGCTGGCCCGCGAGATCCTCGCGGTGACGCGGCAGAGCGGGCTGGAACATCTCGACCTCATCTGCCTGCCCGCCAAGCTGCACAATACACCCGAACACATCCCGGACGCCGTGCGCGCCGCCGTCACCCGACATCGGGCGTCCTATCCCGAGATCAAGCTGCTCTACGCCGATTGCGGCACCGGGGGACGGCTTGCGGCGCTCTGCGACGCGCTCGGAATAGAGATGCTGCCCGGCGCCCATTGCTACGCCCTGTTCGATGGCATCGGGCGCTTTGCCGCCCGCGGCGAGATGACCAGCTTCTACCTCACCGATTTTCTCGTACGCCAGTTCGACGCCTTCGTCTGGCGCCCGCTTGGGCTCGACCGACACCCCGAACTGCGGGATCTCTATTTCGGGAATTACCGAAGCCTCGTGCACCTCGCGCAGGTGGAGGACGCGGCGACCGCGGATCTGGCCGCGGAGCACGCCGCAAGGCTCGGGCTCGCCTTCGAGCGGCGGCTCACCGGCTACGGCGATCTGGGCGCTTCCCTCGAAACCTGGGCGAGACCAGGCGGCGAGAGGGGCTCCGCCTCCCGAGATATTTGACCCTAGAAGAAAGCGCCGGTCAGCCGTCGTCCTCCTGCCGGAGCAGCAGCGCCGAGACCGGGACCAGGGCGACGCTGCTCGCGCGGTCCTGTAGTCCCCAAAGCAGCAGCGCCGAGACCGTGTCGGCCCGCAGCCGGCCCAGCATCACCACGTTCTCGTCCTGCCGCGCCCGGAACGCCGCCTGGTCGAGGAAGCGGCGCATCACCCGCGGCTCCTGCCCCTTGCCATCGAAATCGCGGAAGACCGTCAGGCTTGGCACGCCGGCGCGGCGGGCCAGCGCTTCGGCGGTGTTGAGCCCGTTCGGCATCATCACCAGCCCATGGCCCGAGGCAGCGAGGAATTCCGCCGCCTGCTCCGAGATCGCCCGGTTGTGCTGCAGCGCCAGATCGTCGCTTTCCAGCACGGCGACGGCACCAGGCACGGTGCTGAGGGCGCCTTCGAGCGCGATTTCCGTGTCGGCGGGGGTGGCATTCTCGGGCAGTGCAGCCAGTGCCAGAACCTCGAAACCGCGCGCGCGGTAGGCATCGGCGGCGGCCGCGGGATCGGGATGGGTCGGCGCGATGGCAAAGCTCACAGGGAAAGGGAAGGCCTCGACCGTCTCCGGGCCGAGCGGGCCGGCGCCATCGTCGATGAGCAGGATGGACATGGCGGCCGCGCCGGGCGCGAGGTCGGAGGCGGCGGCGTAGCGGCGCAGCGGCGAGACCGCGGTCTCTGGAGTCGCCGCGGGAGCGTCTTCGGTGATCACCGGCAGGCGGCTCTCGGGGGCGGCGCCTATGCCCGGCGAGGTCGGCGCATCCGGCGCGGGCTCAGCCGCCTGGTCCTCCGTCGCTTCCGCTCCGCGGTTGATCAGCGATGTCGCCGGCTTGCCGATGGCCGGTCCCTCGGAGGGGAGCGGCTCCGCCGGGCGCTCGGGCACAAGGGCGGTGACGCGAGGCGGCGCGGCCTCTGACGGCGGCCCCTCTTCAGGCTCGATGACAGGCATTTCGGGATTTTCCGAAATGACTTCCCCGGGGGGTGCCTGCACAGCCGCCTCGGGCTCGGCCTGCGGCTCGGGCTCGGGCGCGAGGCCGCTGTCCTGGGCCGGAGCCGGCGGCTGCGCGGGATCGGTGGAGAGCGCCGGCTGGGCCTCGGCAAGGGGCGCCTTCGGCGGAAGCGCGGGCAGGCCGGGCTGCACCGGGGCATCGCCGCCAA
>NZ_NTHN02000032.1 GCF_002300555.2 Alloyangia mangrovi
CTGCCCGCGCCGGTGCGCCCCGACGTCACCGCCCTGCCCGGCGACGATGCGGCGCTGCTGCTCACCGGCGGCGCGCGGCAGGTGATGACCGTCGATCACCTGCGCGCCTTCGTGGAAGACCCCGAGGTCATGGCGCGCATCACCTGCATCCACGCGCTCGGCGACGTCTGGGCGATGGGTGCCGCGCCTCAGGCGGCGGTCGCAAGCCTCACCCTGCCGCGCATGTCCGAGCCGCTGGCCGAGCGCACGCTGACCGAATGCCTCGGCGCGATTACCGGGATCCTCCGCGCCGAGGGTGCCGAGCTGGTCGGCGGCCATTCCGCCATGGGCGACGAGCTGAGCATCGGACTGACGATCACCGGTCTCTGCGAGCGCGCGCCGATCACGCTCGGCGGCGCCCGCCCCGGCGACCGGCTGATCCTCACCAAGCCGATCGGCACCGGCGTGATCATGGCCGCCGAGATGGCCGGCGCCGCGCGGGGAGACTGGGTGGCGCAGGTGCTCGCCCACATGACCACGCCGCAGGGTGCTGCCGCGCGCCTTCTGAGCCATGCCCATGCGATGACCGACGTCACCGGCTTCGGCCTCGCCGGGCACCTGCTGAACATCTGCACTGCCTCGGGGGTCGGCGCCCGCCTCGAAGTGGGAAAGGTCCCGCTGCTGCCCGGAGCCGAGGCGCTCTCGGCGGCAGGCCATGCGTCGACGCTCTACCCCAAGAACCGCGCCGCCCTGCCGTTCCAGCCGGTGGGCCCGAAGGAGGATCTCATGTTCGACCCGCAGACCGCAGGCGGCCTGCTGGCGGCGGTGCCCGGCGATGTGAGCAGAACGCTGGCGCAGCTGCGCGCGGCGGGCTTCCCGGCGGTGGAAATCGGCGAGATCACCGACCGCCGCGGTCAGATCGACATGGTCTGAAGCCGCTCCGCCATGCGGTCGGCCAGCGCCTCGAGCGCCGCATCGTCCAGCGCCGGGGTCTCGAAGCGCTCGATCACCTGCGGCGCCATCGCCCGCATCGACTTGTCATAGGCCGGATCGTAGTGATCCGCCGCAAGTGAAGCGCAAAGAGCAAGCCGTTCGCCCGCATCGATCATCGCCTCCCACCGGTCGACCAGCTCGTGACCGCGGTGATAGCGCAGCGGCGAGAGCTTGTCCTTCAGCGCCGGCCCGTCCGAAAGGATGTCGTCATAGGCGGCGTTCAGGTAGCCTGCGCGCGCCTCGAGCGGTGCCGCGACCTCGACCCATCGGGCAAATTTCATGGCCTCCCAGATCGCGGGCGGAATAAGCAGCTGGCCGATCTTGCTGCTCTCGGCCTCGACCAGAACCGGGCGCGCCGGATCGAGCGCGTCGAGCGCCTGCACCAGCTCTGTCTCGAACCACTTCTGGCTCGGCTGGCCGCCGGGCATGTCGCCGAGCAGCGAGCCGCGGTGCCGCGCCAGCCCTTCGAGGTCGATCACCTGCACGCCGCGCGCCGCGAGCTTAGGCAGCAGCGCAGTCTTGGCCGTGCCGGTGTGTCCGCCGAGCTGGATCAGCTTGAAGGGCAGCTCCGCATCATAGAGCGCCGCGGTCACCAGCCGCCGGTAGGTGCGATAGCCGCCCTCTACCGCCTCGGCGCGCCAGCCAATCTGCTGCAGCATCCAGGCAAAGGAGCCCGAGCGCTGCCCGCCGCGCCAGCAGTAGACCATCGGCTTCCAGCCCCCCTCGTGGTGTGCCAGCGGCCCCTCGATATGGGCGGCGGCGTTGCGGAACACCAGCGCCGCCCCGAGCTTGCGCGCAAGGAAGGGCGACTGCTGCTTGTAGATCGTGCCGACCCGCGCCCGCTCCTCGTTGTCGAGAACCGGCAGGTTGATCGCGCCGGGGACGTGATCCTCGGCAAATTCGGCCGGGCTGCGCACGTCGATGACCGTGTCGCAACCGTGGCGGAGGAAGTCGGAAAGCTGTGTCATCTTGCGTGGCATGGCGCATTTGGTACCCCGCCGCGCGAGGCGAAGAAAGTGCGATCTAGGGCGACGCGAGGGCATGCGAATTTTTTCCGCAAAACCCTCTGGACACTCCCCAATGCCTCGGCTAAATCCCCCCTCACCCGAAGGCGATGCCTTCTCCCGTGCCCGGGTAGCTCAGGGGTAGAGCAGTGGATTGAAAATCCTCGTGTCGGTGGTTCGATTCCGCCCCCGGGCACCACTTCTTCCCAAGAAGACAGTGATGACAGCCACTTATGTGGTCTGCATGCTATCGCAGCCCCCCCACGATCGGTCGATTGCATTCCCGGGCGCAGCCAGTTGCTGCTCAGATGTTGACGCGTGCCTTTCCATCGCCGAGACGCGGCGTCCCCCACTCTGCGAGGATGCGGGGCAAGCCTTGGACACCAGCGCCCGACGGGTTCATCGCCCCTTTAATCGGCCACCTAGGCACCAAGCGCATCGTCGAAAAAGCCCACCTCATCGCCATTGCTGACAAAGGTCACCTCCCCCGTCAGCGCCACGGCGGCATTGCTGAACACCGCATTCCCGTCATTGCGCAGAAGAGCGAGGCCGCCGTCCTCCCAGAGGAGCAGGTCGAGATCCCCATCAAGGTCATAGTCCGCCTGCGCCTGGACATTGCCCGAGATCGACGGATCGTAAGAGGAGAGCGCAAATTCGGTGCCACCTACGACCTCCACGATCTCGAACACCCGAAGGCCCGGCGCACGCGCGGCGTCATCCCCCACGATCCCCGCACTGACGACTTCGATGGCTGGATCATCATCGAACTGTCCGGCTTCGATCGTGCCGATGAGCCCGTCGGAGTCGCCCCGGAAGGAGGGTTCCAGCCCCGTTTGATGCCCTCCTGCCCCGTCGTTCATGTAGGTGACGATCGCCCGGTTCTCGCCGGTCACGATGTAGATGATGTCATTGTCGCCATCGCCGTCGAGATCGTGCAGCTGGCCATCTCCGATGCCGCCCTCCCCCGAGGCACCAAAGCCGGCCACCTGCAGACCGCCGGACCCGTCGTTGACAAAGGCGTTGAGCCGGTACCAGTCGCTTCCGGTGAAGATCGCCGCGTCCAGAGCGGCGTTGCCATCGAGGTCGGCGAACATGGCATCGCTCCGCTGCTCTCCAAGGTCGTAGGGCGTCGCCGCCTGTAAGGCGAAGGTCCCCGCGCCATCGTTTTCGAAGATCATGACCTGCATGGCCGCGATGCTGTTCGCGATGAAATCGATGTCCCCATCGCCGTCTACATCGTCCAGGTCGACCGGGTTGAGCAGCTCGTAGAGCGATGCCATGCCGCTGATGTAGACAGGCGAGACATTCATGATTACCGGCGCCGTCGACACATGCGGGGCGCCGAAATGCCCGGTTGCGTCGTTCTCGTAGATGCTGGTGACCAGATCGAACTCGAAGTCGTCCACGCCGGTGTCCGGCGGAAGATAGGGCGGCGCGACCAGAAGGTGCAGGAAGTCGTTGTCCCCGTCGCCGTCGAGATCGGCTGTGAGCAGCGTGCCGTCGCCGCGAAGGATCCCGGTTGGCTGCACGGTGAACCTTCCGGTGCCATCGTTGAGCGCGAGCATCACCTCGTCACCCCGCAGGAACCACAGGTCCGGGCTCGGCCCCGAGGCGGGCGCAGAGGGGGTGAACTCCAGAAAGTCGGTCCGGAGCGGCTCGCCGCCGTTGGACCTGCCAACCAGCTCGATCCTGTCGCCGGCGGAGAGATCAAGCCCCTCGATCACCTGTTCCGCCGCGCCGGCCCCGGTGACGATGGCGTCGCCGAAGGTCCCGTTCCAGCGCCAGTCGTCAACCTGAACTCCGTTGACGAGGACACGCATCCGACTCACGCCATCGGTCTCGTCGAAATAGCCGACGGTCAGATCGTAGCGTCCATCGGTGCCGGTGAAATAAAAGGCCGCACGCTGGGTGTCGGAACTGCCGGCCTGCAGGTAGGCCCCACCCGAGGCCCAGGGGTTCGTGACCACCTCGAAGCCCCTCAAGATCTCGAGGGTCTCTGCCTCGACGCGCAAGGGGGCGCCTTCGGGCGGCGCCTCGCGGATATCGAGGAAATCGACGCGGAGAGGCTCGCCGCCGTCTGCCGTCCCGGCGAGGCTAAGCACGTCCCCCGGGGCCAGATCGACCGCGGACAGCACATGGTGCATCAGCGCGTTCCCGGTCACGATCCGGCCCGCGGGATCCGCATCCCAGACCCATTCGTCAAGTGTCTCGCCGTTCAGCTCGACCCGCAGCCAGCTCGCGCCGTCGCTCTCGTCGAAATAGCCGATCGTCAAGCTATAGGTGCCCGCGGCCCCGGAAAACATGCCGGTGGCCCTGGCCTCGCCGGTGCCGGTGGCCTGCAGAAAAGACCCATCCGAGGCCCATACATTGCACCACGGCGTGAAGCCGCTTTCGATGCCGAGCGCCTCGGCCTCGGTCCGGCCGGGCACGATCTCGGCAAAGCTGGGGCCCGACGCGCTGTACTCGACCACATAGCCGAAGCGGGAGTTGGGGTTCGGCGGCACCCCGGCGTCGGCCCAGGTGCCGGTCGGATAGAGCGCATGGGCCAGCAGGTAGTCCTCGCCGCCCGCGTCGTTCGGCTCCTCCCCGCCCCAATCGGCGTAACCGATTGCCCCGACGGTGCCGTTCCAGAACACCTGCCCCGCCTCAGGACCGCCGGCCCAGCTCCAGACCCCCTCGCTCGCCGCATCGGACCCGCCAGCCCAGACGTTCGGCGGTGTCATCGACAGCACGAAGGCGTTCTCCTCCTCCGAGGTGATCGTGGCCAGGTAGCCCGGCGAACCAAGGTGATCGCGGCTCTCGGCGTCAGCCCGAGCCTCCACCCAAGTCAACGGGTCCTCGACAAATTCGTACCAATGGCCATTGCCGCCTTCGGCCTCGGTCCATTGCACCGGCGCGCCAAGCTGCTTCTCCTCGAAGCGGGCGATGAAAAGATCGCGCTCGCCGTTGGTGTCCTCCGGGACGAGGTTCGTCGCGTAGCTGGTGAACAGCACGCCCGACCCATCGGGCAAGAACTGCGGCCAGAAACTCTGCGCGTCGCCGATTTCGCCCGTGATATTGGCCGACAGCACGGTGAGCGCGCCCGAGACGCGATCCTTCACGAAGACATCCTGCGCGCCGTTGTCATCGCGCACGGCGAGGCCGGCAGTATCGCTGTAGAAGGCGATCTTGGTGCCGTCCGGAGAGAACACCCCGCCATAGCTGTCCGCCACCCACTGGTTGCCGAGGCTGTCGGTGGAGACCAGCGTGATTTCTCCGCTCACGAGGTCCTTGATGAAGAGGTCCTGCGACCCGTTGCCATCGCCGGTGACAAAATTCGTCGCGCGACTGGCGAACAGCAGCTTGCTGCCGTCGGGGGAAAAGCTGCCTTCCGAGCTGTCGCCATTGCCCTCCGCCCCATCCGCCCCGACCGAAAGGCGCAGCACCTCGCCGGTCGTCAGGTCCTTGGTGAAGATGTCGCGCACGCCGTTCCCGTCATCTTCGATCAGGTTGTCCGCGAGGCTCGAGAAGGCGAAGCGCGATCCGTCCGGTGTGAAGCCGACGCCGACGCTGTAGTTGTTCGCCGCCTCGCCCGCAGAGTTGCTCGACAGCATGCGGATATCGCCGCTGGCGATGTCCTTGAGGAAGACCGCGTCGCCCACCATGGTCAGCCCCGGTACGAGGTTTGTCGCGTAGCTGGTAAAGGCGATCTGCTTTCCGTCCGGCGAGAAATGCGCATAGAAGCTGGAGTCATTCCCCGGCTCCCCCTCGGCGCTTGCAGAGATCACCTTGTCCTCACCGGTGACCAGATCCTTGAAGACCACCGTCTCCTGCAGACTTGCAATTCCGCCGATCGTGACAGCGAAGGTCGACGTATAGGCCACGCGGGTGCCGTCGGCGGAGATCGCGGGCTCGTAGCCTCCCGACTCGGGGTCCGCGATGCCCGGATCGAGCGTGAGCCGCTCGACCGCGCCACTCGCCATGTCCTTGAGGTAGATGTCGCCGTAGGAATTCAGGTCTTCGGGAACGAAGCGGGCGCCAGTCTGCATCAGCAGCGTCGCGCCATCCGCGCTGAAGGCCCCGCGTATGCTCGCACCCTCGCCCTGCTCGCCGTCGCTGCCCACTGAAACCCGTTCCACCGATACGACCTTCAGTTGCGTCGCCATAACCCGGTCCTCCCTTGGTCTGCCTGACGTGCTTCGATCCCAGGGCGCTCTCCGTCTCGGGAACCCCACATGAGACCACGCGCGCGCAGCGTCCCCGTTGACCTCGGTCAAGGCGGATCACCGAAATGCCCTCGCGTTGGTGGCAGAACGTCGGTGCCGCAGGTGATCTTCCCGTCCGTAAAGCAAGAGCCCCGGCAGCGCCGGGGCTCTCGAATATCATGAAAGCAGGGCCCGCTGCCTCGAGAACCTCCGGGTCCGAAGGCCCGTAGACGCCATCACGCCACGGAAAGATCTGCGACGGCACGAACGATGCGGAAGAGCCCAGTGGGGTCGTAGCGCCGCTGAAGCGCCTCGATCCGATGCCGGGCCGCCTCGGAGAGCGTCGGCAGCGCGCGCCCTCCCTGGTCCAGCTCGGCTTCGCCGACATAGCGTCCGGTCGCGAAGGCGCTGCAGCCCTGAACCGAGACATGCAGCCAGTCGCGGTTCACCGCATCCTCCTCCTCGTCGGTCCAGATCCCGTAGAAGGTGGTGAAGACCCGCCCGGCCCGCGAGAAGGCCGTGTCCTCGGAGATCGGCAGCGCGTTGGAGCGCAGCGCGACAAGGGCGAAGCTCTGCGCCGAAGGTGCCGCCGCCATGGCCGTCACCGCCTTGTCGAGGGCCTCGCCGAAGCTGCCGTCGGACCAGAGGCAGTCGACGGCGTAGCGCGCGCCCGTCGGCGTGGATTCGGCGGTCATCTGGTAGAGTGTCACGATGGGCGTCGGCATCGGCCCGACGACCTCGAGGGCTTCGGGCGCGTCGCGGAATAGATCGTCGAACACCGCCCGCGCCTCCGCCTCGCTCGCCGCGAAGACATTGGCGACCACGGCGATCACCGGCCCCTGCGGGTCTGCTCCGATCTTGGCGGTGAACTCCAGCGTCGCCGGGGCGCGGCCAACCGCCCGCTCCGCCCAGTCGGCCACCGCCCCGACCTGCGCCGCGGAATGGAGCCGCACGCAGGAGGTCGGCGCGCGCGGGGCCTCGTGGAGCCGCAGCGTATAGGCGGTGACGATGCCGAAGAAGGACGGACCCGCGCCGCGCACCGCCCAGAAGACATCGGGGTTCTCTTCGGCGCTGGCGGTGAGCAGAGCACCGTCGGCCATCACCACGTCCACCGAGAGGACCGAGTGGCAGGCGATCCCCCAGCTGCCCGAGTTCCAACCGATGCCACCGCCAAGAAGGTAGCCGCTGACCGTCACCTCGCCGCAATGGCCGACCGGGAAGCCGAGGTCATGGCGCTCGAGCGCCGCGGCGAGACGGTGGTTGGTCACCGCCGGGCCGACAACGGCGCAGCGGCCCGCAACGTCGATGCGCAGCCCGTCGAGCGCGCCGAGGTCGATCACCATCTCCGCGCGGGCGGCGATGCCGGTGAACTGGTGCCCGCCGCCGCGTGCCGAGACAGTCATGCCGTGCTCGGCAGCATATCGGACGGCCTCCTGCACGTCGCGGGCATCCGCCGCCCGGACGATCACCTCGGCCTGCCGGACCGGCTTGCGCCCGTTCCAGATGAGCGCGTCGCAGGCCGCGGCATGATCCGGGTCGAAGACGGTGATCACGGTCCCGCGCAGGCGGGCCTTGAGAATATCATAGGTCATTTTTCCAAATCTTTTCAGTCTCTAGGAGCGGCCCGGACCAAAGCCCGGCGCGCTCGCATCGGTGACGTTTCAAACCGGGCGGGCCGGGAACTCCGCAGCTGGGGGTGCCGATCCGTCCGTGCCCAGACTGATACGCCCGCCACGCCGCACCGGCATGCTAAGTGATCCCTCGCGGAATGCTCACGGATGCTAAAAGAGTGCTAATGCGGGGCCGAAACCGCGTCTGGCTCCTCGAGGATCAGCCGGCAGCCGGGCAAGAGCCGGAACCGTCCGCGTCCCGCCTTCTCGATTTTCAGGCAGGCGCAGCGTTCGTCGAGCCGCTTGCGCAACAGGATCAGCCGCGCATCGAGGTTCTCGGCCTGCGCGGGCAGACGCAGGCCCGGATCGAGACGCAGTTCACGAGTGGTGAACTCTGTGCGCCCGCGCGCGTCATGCTCGCGCAGGAGCCGCCAGAGGATCGCCCCGGCCACGCCCTTGATCAGGTAATCTCCGTCGAGAAAGACGCTCTGGTCGGCGTTGAAATAGCGCACCGTGACCTGCCCCTGCGCGGCGGGCAGCTGGGCACGCGGCGGGTCAGGCGCCTCCGCCCCCTCCTGCCGCAGCAGGGCCATGCGCGCGCCAAGATGCGCCGCGACCAGCGCAAGAGCATCCTCCTCCTCGTAGCCGAAGCGGTTGATCTCGTCGGATTCGGCAAAGAGCACGCCCACCGCCTCGCCACATTCCGAGATCGGCAGGGCGATCTGGCTGCGCGGCGCGGCCAGCCCCGGAAAGGGAATGAGCCGCGGCACGTCGCAGAAAAGGCCGCTGCGCCGGGCACCGTCGCTCATCGCGGCTCCATAGCGATAATCGCGCGTCATGTGACCGATGCGGATCGGGGCGTTCTCGCGGGCGGCAACGCCGATCACCCCCTCGCCCGGGGCGACCTCGGCCCCGACCCCGGTCACCGGGTAGCCCTGCGTCGCGACGGTATAGAGCCGCCCGGTCGCCGGCTCTGCGATCAGCACCATCGACCAGCGGATGCCGAGATGCGCGCCAAGCCCCCCGGTCAGCGCATCGAACAGCCCGTCGAGATCCTCGGCGCCCGCCAGCCCCGCGCAGACCCGCCGGGTCGCGGCCAGCAGCGACGGGCGGTTGGGCGGCGGTGCGGTGACCGGGCCGGACATCGGCTCGATGTCCTCGACCCGGAAGACATCCGAGCCGAGCAGGCGGAACACGTCCTCGACCCCGTGGTGCGAGGCAATCCCCGCGAGCTTGGCCTTCATGCTCTCGAAAAGCGGCCCCTCGGTGTGGGTGTCCTCGTAGCACAGGGTCAGCCGGTAGTGCGCCAGCGTCTCGGGGTCGGTCACCAGCACCGTCGCGCGGCGGGTCTCCATGATGTTGCGGCGGGTCTTATTGAAGAACTGGTAAGAGAGCGCGACCCTCTCCGGCCCGGCGTAATGGACCTGGCTGATCATCGACACGTTTGGCGTGCCCGTCGCGTCGCAGGTCGCGAGGACCGAGGCGATTACACCCTCGAGCGCGGGGCGCAGCCCGTCGAGGCAGAGGCCCGTCACGCCCCGAGCTCCGTTCCCGCGCCGGGCCCCGGCGTCTGGGTGAAGACCCGCTCCGGGATGAGCTCGAGCGCCATGAGATCGGCCCTCTGATGCGCACAATATCCCGTGGCCTGCAGCCGCGAATAGCCGATCTCCACCAGCCCGTCCTGAAAGAGTGCCATCTGCCGGTCGATCTCGGGCAGGTCGTCGGAACAGGCGGGGCAGAGCCGGGCTCTTCGCGCCTTGATCTGGAAGGAGCAGTGGTCGCGGGTGGCGGTGAAGGTCACCGCGACCGGCGCGCCACCCTCAAGCGCAGTCAGGAGCGCGAGGTTCGGAGCGCGGGGCAGCAAGACGCGCACCCTGCCCCCAACGCCGATGCGGCAGCCCGCGCCGAGCCCGAGCAGCGGCGTCCCACCCGGACCGCAGCTCGCCACCGCCACGCCGCAGCCGCTCTGGGCAAGCGCCCGCAGGTCCGGCGGCAGGGTCACGCTCTCCGAGGGCATCGGGGATTCGTCTGCCATGGCCTTCCCTCCCTCCCGCGCGCGACCACCGTCTGCGCGTCGACGGCGCAGTGATTTCACGGAAGGAGCCGCATTTTTGCAAGTGCAGAGTTCGGGGGCCGCATGACCGCAGGCCAACCTCCGCCGGAGCGGCCTGCCGAGAGGCCTCGGCAGAGCCGGTCGGGGCAGCCCCCCGCCTAGTGCCGTGCTTCCGCGCCCAGGTCCCCCAGCCGGTGATCCACCATCAGCTGCGGGATGCCCTTCGAGCAGCGCTCGACCCGGGCCTCCACCTCGAAGATGTCGCGCAGCAGCGCGGGCGTGATCACCTCGTCGGTCGGCCCGCAGGCCGCCAGGCCGCCTTCCGCGATCACCAGACTAACATCGGTGAAGCGCAGCGCGTGTCCAAGATCGTGCTGCGCAATCACCACCAACAGCCCCTGCTCGCGCGCAAGGCTGCGCATCAGCGTCTGCAGCCCGATCTGCCGCGAGAGGTCCAGCGCCGAGGTCGGCTCGTCCATCAGCACGATCTGCGGGCGCTGCACGAGAGCCTGCGCGACGCCAACGATCTGCCGCTGGCCGCCGCTCAGGTCACCCACCGGACGGCCGCGCAGCCGCCCCATGTCAAGCAGGGCGATCACCCGGTCGACCTCGGCATGATCCTCGGCCGAAACCTGCAGCCGCCGCCCCTGCATCCGGGCCAGCAGCACCGCCTCGTAAACCGAAAGCGCAGGACGCATGCCGTCATCCTGCGGCATGTAGGCGATAGGACGGGGCGACGAGCCACCCTCGATGCGGACCTCGCCCGCACCCTTCAGGATGCCGAAGATGCGGCGGAAGAGCGTCGACTTGCCTGCCCCGTTCGGCCCCAGAAGCGACACCACCTGCCCGCCGGTCAGCTTCGGCGTGGTGATGCCCGAGAGCACCTCGCGCCCGCCGTAGCTGGCCGCCAGATTCCGCAGCTCGAGGCTTACCATGCGCCACCCCTCCTACTGAGAATGAGATAGAGGAAGAAGGGAATGCCGACGATCGCCGTGACGATGCCGATGGGGATCACCGTGCCGGGGATCGCCATTTTCGACAGCACCGAGCCCACCGACAGGATCAGCGCTCCCGAGAGCGCCGCGCCGGGCAGCAGGAAGCGCTGGTCCTCGCCCACCAGCATCCGCGCGATATGCGGGCCGACCAGCCCGATGAAGCCGATGGTGCCGACGAAGGAGACCGAGATCGCCGCCAGCAGGCTGACGATCATCAGCACCTCGAGCCGCACCCGGCCCGGGCGCACGCCCATGCTCTCGGCCTTTGCGTCGCCGAGCCGCATGGCGGTCAGCGCCCAGCCCCGCCGCGCCAGGAGTGGCAGCGAGAGCGCCAGCGCAGCGGAGGCGATGGCGAGCTTCGGCCAGGTGGCCTTGGTGAGGCTGCCCATTGTCCAGAACACCACCGCCGCCACCGCCTGCTGGCTGGCGAAGAACTGGATCAGCGACATCAGCGCGTTGAAGATGAAGACCAGTGCGATGCCGAGCAGGATGATCGTCTCGCTGGTCACCCCGCGCCGCAGGCTGAGCGCATAAATCGCCAGCGCGGTCAGCATGGCCATGAGGAAAGCGTTGACCGGGATGATGTAGTCCACCGCGAAGGGAAACAGCGCCACGCCGAAGGCCAGCGCCAGTGCGGCGCCGAAGCCCGCCCCGGCCGAGATGCCCAGCGTGAAGGGGCTGGCGAGCGGGTTGTTGAGAATGCTCTGCATCTGCGTGCCGGCGATCGACAGGCTCGCGCCGACCACCAGCGCCATCAGCGCCACGGGCATGCGGATGTCCCAGACGATCACCCGCATCCGCTCGTCCACCGCGCCGGGGCTGACCAGCGTGCGCGCCACCTCGGCCAGCGAATAGCGCGCCGGGCCAAGCGCGAGGTCTGCGCAGAAGGCCAGCACGAGGGCAAGGCCAAGCGCCAGCAGGATCAGCTGCCTGCGAAGTACGAGGGCGCGATAGAAATCGCGCCCTGTCTTCGATCCGGTTGCGGACCCGATCTCACTCATCGCTCAGCGACACCCAGTAGCCGGGTTTGTAGTCGACCGGCAGGAACCGTTCATGCAGCTCCTTCAGCGTCGCCTCGGGATCGAGGTCTGCGAAAAGCTCGGGATGCAGCCAGGTCGCAATCTTCTGCACCGCCACGAAATAGTAGGGGTTGTCGTAGAACTGGTGCCAGATGGCGTGGAATTCGCCGGTCTCGACCGCCGTGATGCCGGTCATCGCGGTGCGCTGGGTCAGCGCCTCGAGCTTGTCGCGCGCGCGGTCCATGTCCGATCCCGGCCCCATGCCGACCCAGTTGCCACCCGGCACGTAGGCATCCCACTGGCCGCCGGTGACGATCACCTGCTCGGGGTTGGCGGCGATGATCTGCTCGGGGTTCAGCGTGCCGAATGTCGAGGGCAGGATGTCACCCGCGATATTGGTGCCGCCCGCGATTTCGACGTATTCGCCAAAGTTGCCGGGGCCGAAGGTCATGCAGCAATCATCAGAATATCCCCCGGCGCGGTCGACGAAGACCTTGGGGCGGTCGAATTCGGCCCCGTCCAGAACATCGGTCACCCGTGCCATCTGCGCCTCGACATAGTCGATGTACTCTTGGGCCTGCGCTTCCTTGCCGGTGACCTTGCCCATGATGCGCATGGACTCGACGCTATGCGCCATCGGGTCTTCGCGGAAGTCGACGTAGGCGACCGAGATGCCCAGCTTGGCCAGCTTCTCGTCATAGCCCGCGTCCTCGGTCGCCGCCTTGGACTCGAGGTTCATCAGCACCAGTTGCGGCTTCAGCGCCGCGGCCTGCTCGACGTCGAACGTGCCGTCCTTGAAGCCGCCGAAGGTGGGCAGCTCCTTAAGCTGCGGGAATTTTTCGGCGTAGATTTGGTAGCTGTCGGGGTCCGCCTCCAGCAGATCCTGACGCCAGCCGACAACCCGCTCGAAGGGGTCCTCGCGGTCGAGAATGCCGAGCAGGTAGACCTGCCGCCCCTCGCCGAGGATGATCCGCTCGACGGGTGCCTCGACGGTGACCTCGCGCCCCGCAATGTCGGTGAAGGTCACCGGGTCGGCCAGCGCGGCACCGGCATGAAGGGTGAAGATAAGGGCCGCAGGGCCGGCAAGGCGGTGCATCATCGAACTATCCTGTGCGCAGGTCGAACTCGCGGGCGGCCTAAGGTATTCGACTAAATGAATCAACAATAATTTCTTACTGAAAGAGTCGCTTTTTCGGGCGGCAAGGCGACCGCGAGAAGACGAGGCTCGACTTGCGCAACGCCGATCGAGCGGGCCGCATCCTCAAGGACAGGGAGGCCCTGCGCTCGCATGAACACAACTCATCGTTTTCTTCCACGCAAACGGTCGATGAGCAGCCGCAGCGCCGAGCTGAGGTTTCGCCGCCCCATGTAGCAGAGGTGATAGCCGTCGAAGGGTGGGCAGAACTCGGAAAGCACCCGCCGCAGTCGGCCGCTTTCGAGGTCGGCGCGGACCTCGGGCAGCGGCAGGTAGCCAATCCCGTGCCCCGCCCGCACCGCCTCGATGACGAGACCCGGGTCGTTCAGGATGAACGGACCGGTCAGCTTCTTGACCACATCGGCGCCCTCGATCTCGAATTCCCAGTCATAGACCGGCCCGTCGGAGCGGTGCCGCATCAGGATGCAGTCATGGGCATCGAGATCGTCGGGGTGCCTTGGCGTGCCGCGCCGGGCGAGGTAGTCCGCGCTGGCGACCGCGGCCATCTCCATCTGCGGCCCGACAGGGACCGCGATCATGTCCGGGCTCAGGTGTTCACCGAGCCGGATTGCGCAGTCGAAGCGGTCCTCGGCCAGGTCGGAGAGCCGCCCCTCGCTGCTGATCTCGATCCGCACATCCGGATAGTCGCGCACCAGCTGCGAGGCGACCGGCCAGAGGATGTCGCGCGTCGCCGGCACGCTGGAGGTCACCCGCACCAGCCCCGAGGGGCGTTCCCCCAATGTACGGATCTCCTCGATCCGATTGCCGAGTTGCTGGAAGCTGGGGCGCAGCGCCGCAAGCAGCTGTTCGCCCGCATCGGTGGGGGTCACCCTGCGCGCATTGCGATTCAGCAGCCGCACCCCGATCTTGTCCTCGAGCCGCCGGATCGTGTGGCTCACGGCGGATTGGGACACGCCGAGGCGATGCCCGGCGCGGGTGAAGTTGCCCTCTTCGCTGACGGCGAGCAAGGTCGAAAGATCCCCGAGCAATTCGCGGTCCATGGCGCGCTCCTCCTGTAACTCGCGATTTTCTGGGGCATCGGACGACGCGGTGCAAAGGAAAAGCGCTGCCCAAACATGAATCCAGCTCATGGCGACGATAAGGCAAGACGGCCTTATCCGCCCCTGCCGGCGGCTCCAGATTGAGAGGCAGACGACACATCTGACCCGGAGTTCCCGACATGACCACCCCGATCCCCACAACCGACCCCCAGAACCCCGCCCGCCGCGAGCTGCTGCTGGCCGCCGGGATGGGCGCCGCCGCGCTTGGCACGGGTGCGCTGAGCGCCAAGGCCGCGCTGGCGCAGGCCACCACCGATTGGGACAAAACCTTTCCGCAAAGCGACCGCGTCGACCACCGCAAAGTCAGCTTCACCAACCGCTACGGCATCGCGCTGGTGGGCGATCTCTACCTTCCGAAAGATCGCGGCGACGCCCCACTTCCTGCCCTCGCCGTCGCCGGCCCCTTCGGCGCCGTCAAGGAACAGGCCGCCGGCCTCTACGCGCAGGAGATGGCCGAGCGCGGCTATGCGGCGTTGGCCTTCGACCCCTCCTACATCGGCGAGAGCGGCGGCATGCCGCGCTACGTCGCCTCGCCCGACATCAACACCGAGGACTTCATGGCTGCGGTCGATTTCCTCGGCCTGCAGGACGCGGTGGATCGGGGCCGCATCGGCCTGATCGGCATCTGCGGTTTCGGCGGCATGGCACTGAACGCGGCGGCCCCGGACAAGCGGGTCAGGGCCGTGGCGGTGTCCTCGATGTACGACATGAGCCGGGTGACCGCGCGCGGCTATTTCGACTCGATGACCGACGAACAGCGCGCCGAGGCGCTGACCGCGATGAGCCTGCAGCGCTGGGACGACGCCGCGTCCGAGGAGGCCCCGAAGCTGGCAGGCGGTCTGCCCGACACGCTGGATGGCATCGATAACCCGGTGATCGCCATGTATCACGCCTATTACAAGACGGCCCGCGGCTATCACCCGCGCTCGCTGAACTCGAACGGCGGCTGGAACATCACCTCGGCCATGTCCTTCATGAACATGCCGCAGCTCACCTACATCCACGAGATCTCGCCCCGCCCGGCGCTGATCATCGCCGGCTCCGAGGCGCATTCGCGCTACTTCAGCGAAGATGCCTTCGCCGCGGCGCGCGAGCCCAAGGAGCTGATGATTATCGACGGCGCGGATCACTGCGACCTCTATGACCAGAAGGACATCATTCCGTTCGACAAGTTGCAGGCGTTCTTCGATGGCCACCTCGTGTAGGATCCCGGAGCGGCCTCCGATGGCGGCTGGCCCGGGCAGATGAGCTTTCAGCCGAACCGCGAGATGGCCAAAGAACCGGCGCAGGCCGAGGCGGGCGCGATGCCGTCCCACCTTGCCTTCTGCACCGGCTGGCCCAGTGTGGTCCCGGCGATGCCCGTTGCGCGGCGAGGCTTCGAGCCCCCCGATCCGAAATCTTGCGGCGCGGCCCCGGCCCGCCGCCTCACCAAGGAGAGACCCCATGAAAATCATCCGAGCCGGCAGCACGCCCTCGGCCCCCGGTCCGGAGGCCTATTTCACCGGAACCGTGCGGATCGACCCGATGTTCCAGGCCGAGGCGCCCGGCCGCACCGGCGGCGCCCATGTCACCTTCGAGCCCGGCGCCCGCACCGCCTGGCATACACACCCGGCCGGGCAGACGATCATCATCACCTTTGGCCGCGGCCTGGTGCAGCGCGAGGGCGGCCCGATCAAGGAGGTCACGGCGGGTGACGTCGTCTTCTTTCCCGCCGAGGAAAAGCACTGGCACGGCGCCTCGCCGGAGACCGCCATGTCGCATATCGCGATACAGGAAAGCGTCGACGGCACCGCGGTCACATGGCTGGAGAAAGTGTCCGACGCAGACTACACCGGCTGAAGGCACCGAGACGGGCGCGCCGGGCAATCCGGCGTTGTCCGTCAGGCAACTAACTCAGCGTTGCTGAGAGGGTGGGCGTTCTGTGCTAGCATTGCTCAACCAGGCGGCGATTCTGAACTGAGCGTCTCCCTTTTCTTCGATCGCCCGTTTCATTCCGGCCGCCAAGGGTTGCACCGCGGGAGGAAGAAATGACCACGATTACGCTGAACGGCGTCGAGCAGGTTTTCGACGAAGACCCCACCATGCCGCTGCTCTGGGCCATCCGGGACATCGCCGGGCTTACCGGCACGAAATACGGCTGCGGCGCCGGGCTCTGCGGGGCCTGCACCGTGCACGTCGAGGGCAAGGCGGTGCGCGCCTGCCAGACCAGCCTGCGCTCGGTCGAGGGCAAGGCGGTGACCACGATCGAGGGGCTCGACCCCGAGGGCAACCACCCCGTCCAGGTTGCCTGGCGCGATCTCAACGTGCCGCAATGCGGCTTCTGCCAGCCCGGCCAGATCATGCAGGCGGCAGCCTTTCTCGGCGAGACCCCGAAGCCGACCGACGCCGAGATCCTCGCGGCCATGTCCGGCAACGTCTGCCGCTGCGGCTGCTACCAGCGCATCGTCGAGGCCGTCCGCCACGCCAGCACGGGGATCTGAGCCATGCTGAACTATCTTGAACCGCTTCTCGAGACCGGCATCGCAACGGTGCGGCTCACCAAGGTCACCCGCCGAAGCTTTCTCGGCACCGCGGGTGCCTTCGCGCTGGCCGCCTACGCGATGCCCGCCCGCGCCTTCGACGCCTATGCCACCGGCGGCTTGGGCATGGAGCACGGACTCGTCGAGGACCCGCTGATCTTCGTGTCGATCGACCCGGATGGCACCGTCACACTGGTCGCGCATCGCTCCGAGATGGGCACCGGCAGCCGGACGTCCATCCCCATGGTCATGGCCGACGAGATGGAGGCCGACTGGACCCGCGTGAAGATCATCCAGGCACCTGGCGACGAGCCGAAATACGGCAACCAGGACACCGACGGCTCGCGCTCGATGCGCCACCACATCCAGATGGCGCGGAAGATCGGCGGCGCGGTGCGCACCATGCTCGCCCGCGCCGGGGCCGAAGAATGGGGCGTCGATCCGGCGCAGGTCATCGTCGAGATGCACGAGGTGAAGGGCCCCTCGGGCCAGAGCCTCGGCTTCGGCGATCTTGCCGCCGCGGCGATGGCCCAACCCGTGCCCGCGCATGAGGAGGTCGCCTACAAGACCGAGGACCAGTTCCGCTACATCGGCAAGGGTGAGGTGCAGATCACCGACCTGCACGACATCACCACCGGCAGCGCAGTCTACGGCGCCGACGTAATCCTGCCCGGGATGAAATACGCGGTGATCGCCCGCCCGCCGGTGGTCGGGGGCAAGGCGCTCTCCTATGACGCCACCGAGGCGCTGAAAGTGCCCGGTGTCGAGAGCGTGCACGAGCTGCCCTATGCCTCGATGCCGACCCAGTTCGCGCCGCTCGGCGGGATCGCCGTAGTGGCCCGCAACACCTGGGCGGCAACGCAGGGGCGCGACCAGCTGAAGATCGAATGGGACGCCGGGCCGAACGGCGGGTACAGCTCCGAGCCCTACATGGCCGAGATGATCGCGACCTCCGAGCATCCTGGCACCGTGGCCCGCGACCAGGGCGACGTCGAAGCAGCGCTTGCCGGCGCCGTGAAGACCTTCACCGCGACCTACACGCAGGACCATGTCGCGCATATCCCGATGGAGCCACCGGCGGCCATCGCCAGCTATACCGCCGAGGGCCTGGAGATATGGGCGCCGGTGCAGAGCCCCTACACCACCCGGAAAGATGCCGCAAAGGCGGTCGGGCTCGACCCGGAAATGGTCCGTGTGAACGTTACGCTGCTCGGCGGCGGATTCGGCCGGAAGTCCAAGGCCGATTACGTCGCCGAGGCGGCGTTGCTCTCGAAGAAGGTTGGCGCCCCTGTGCGCGTGCAATGGACGCGCGAGGACGACGTGAAGCATTCCTTCTACCACACGACCTCGGCAGAGCGCATCGACGTCGCGCTCGACGAGAGCGGCGCGGTCACAGGCTGGCGGCACCGCTCGGTGGCGCCCTCGATCCTGTCGACCTTTGCCCCCGACGAGGGCAACGTGTTGCCGCTCGAGCTGGCGATGGGAATGACCGACCTGCCCTTCGATCTTCCGAACATCCGCTGCGAGCACGGCAAGGCGCTGGCGCACACCCGCATCGGCTGGTTCCGCTCGGTGTCGAACATCCCGCACGCCTGGGCCATCGGCTCCTGCGTGGGCGAGCTGGCGCATGAGCTCGGCAAGGACCAGCGGCAGATGTGGCTCGAGCTGATCGGCGCTCCGCGCAGCCTCGACCTCAAGGCGGCAGGCCTGCCCGAGGACTTCTGGAACTACGGTGAGCCCATTGCAGAGTTCCCGATCGAGACCGGGCGGCTTGCCGATGTGCTCAACATCGCCGCCGATGGCATCGGCTACGGAAAGGAGCTGCCCGAGGGCGAGGGCATTGGCCTTGCGGTGCACCGCAGCTTTGTTTCCTACGTCGCCTGCGCGGCGCGGGTGAAGGTCGCGGACGGGCGGATCACCGTGCCCGAGATGCACATGGCCATCGATTGCGGTTTTGCCGCGAACCCAGAGCGCATCCAGAGCCAGATGCAGGGCGCGGCGGTCATGGGCATGACCGTGGCGCTGCATTCGGGGATCACCTTCGAGGGTGGCGCGGTGATGCAGTCGAACTACTACGACTACGACGTCGTCCGCTCGGACAACTTCCCGACCGTGGTCACCCACATCGTGCCGCACCCCTTCTCGGTGCACGCAACGGGCGTGGGCGAGCCGGGGGTTCCGCCGGTCTCACCGGCCATCGCGAACGGGCTCTTCGCCGCGACCGGCGACCGCCGCCGCCACCTGCCGATGGGCGTGGAGGCGTAGTGCACGCAGGCCCGCGCCCTTCCTGATGACGGGCGTGGGCTGTGTGCCGAGAGCTGTTGAGCCGGTGGCAACGTTGACCTTCGCCGGCACAGGAACGCGCTGGAAGACGACACGCGGCATCCCCCCCGCGCGGGCCCTCGCTCACCAAATGAGCCCCCCCCGCGCCAGTCGGGCGCGGGGGCACTGGGTCACTTCGGCAGGGCGAAGGCGATCACGTAATCCGCCCAGTCGTTCGGATTGTAGCGCGCACCCCGGCGGTCAGCACGATGTACTGCCGCCCGTCCTTGCCCACGTAGGTCATCGGCGTGGACTGCGAGCCCGACGGCAGGCGGCCCTTCCAGAGAACCTCGCCGGTCTCGGTGTCATAGGCACGCAGGTAGTAGTCCTGGGTGCCGGAGTGGAACGACAGGCCCGACTTTGTGGTGATCGCGCCGCCCAAGGCGGGCATCCCGAGGTAGAAGGGCAGCGGGTTCTGCAGGCCGAGGCCCTCGATGTTCGCGTCCTTGCCAGTGCCAGCGGGCTGCTGCCAGACCAGTTCGCCCGACGCGAGATCGACGGCCGAGACTGTGCCCCACGGCGGCTCGAGGCAGGGCACGCCCGCCGGCGACATGAAGTTCACGATCGAATGCGCATAGGGCAGACCGAACTGCGCCGAGATCACCCCATGGGCGTCGCCGAGGAAGTCCGGATGTTCCTTGCGGAACTGCTCGCGCTCGGTGAGCTGGGTGATCACCGGCATGCGCATGTCGGCGACGACCATGAGGTTGCGCCCCTGGTCATAGGAAACTCTGCCCCAGTTCATCCCGCCGTTGTTGCCCGGGTAGACGATGGTCTTCTCGGTGGTCTGCGGGGTGAAGTCGCCCTCGTAATTCGCCTGCTTGAAGAGGATCCGGCAAAGCATCTGGTCGATCGGCGTCGCGCCCCACATCCGTTTCTCGCTGAGCGAGCTCTCCCCCGATGACGGCCATCTGCGGCGAATAGGGCTGCGTCTTGGCGTAGTACTCGCCGGCAACCTCGGTCGCGGCCTGTGGTACGGGGCGTTCCTCGACGGGATTGATCGGCGTGCCGTCGCGGCGGTCGAGCACGGAGATCTGGCCGATGCCCTCCGCAAGATCCACCGTGCCGCCGTCGCCAAAGGTTTCGCAGAGCGAGCCGTCCGAGGCCTTGAGCGAGATGAGCCGCATGTCGGTGGTGCTCATCACGATGCGCGGACCGCAGGCGTCGCCGGGGGTCGAGGCGTGGTAGGCCACGGTCCGGCAGCGCTTCCAGAAGGGCGACTGGCCCTCGGGATCGAACTGCCACTTGATCTCGCCCGTGGTGCCATCGAGCGCGGTCACCTGCGATCCGGCAGCGCACTGGAAGAGCGTGCCATCGACATAAAGCGGGGTGTTCTGGTCCTGCTTGCTTTCCGACTGGTCGGCGATGAAGCCGGTGCGGGCGGTCCAGGCGATCTCGAGCTCGCCGACGTTCTCGGGGGTGATCTGCTCGGCGGTCGAGTAGCGCAGACCCTCGCCGGTTTTGCCCCAGGCGGACCAGTTCTGGCCGGAGGCCTCAGTGGTCGCCGAGATCTCGCCGGGCTCGAGGGTCACCTTGTTGCGGATCACGTCATGCGGCACGAACATCAGCGCAAAGAAGGCGGCGAAGACCGCCAGCATCCCGGCGCCGCCAAGTCGCGCGCCGCGCGTGCAGGCAGGCTTGCCCTCGACGCAGCGGGCGGCGGGCAGCAGCAGCAGCGCCACCCCGGCCAGGAAGACCGGCGCAACGAGGCGCGGGACCAACGGCCAGAAGTGCAGGCCGGTTTCCCGGAGCGCCCACAGCAGCGTGCCCGCGAAGACCCCGAGGTAGAGCGTGAGACCGGCGGTGCGGCCGCGGAAGGTGAGCACGGCGGAGACCAGCATGAGCAGGCCGGCGATGGCGTATTACCACGACCCTCCCAAGCTGATCAGGTAGACCCCGCGGTGGCGAGGATAAGTCCGACCACGGCGAGAAGAAGCCCGAAACCCCGGAGAAGGACGGGTGGACGGGGGCGATTTGCGACCTCGGTCACAGGCAGTTCTCCCTTGATTGAGATGAGAATGAGGGGTGCGCGTTCCGGCGCGAAACAAAGGGGTGCCGTCCGGACCGCGCCTCTTGGACACGCTCCGGTGCCGGCCGCCCCTCAGTGGCGTGATTGCCTAGCTGCCGCCCGCGTCTGGGGCATCGGGCCGCGGCGACATCTCCCAAGCGCCGCGCCAGTACTGCGTAAGCGCCCGCGCCAGGTCGCGACCGAAATCCATGCGTGCGAACGGGTGGGAGGCAAAGCTCGGATTGGTCCGCACGGACTGCGGGATATCAACCAACTGCCAAAGGCCGCGAGTCAGCGCGAAGCTGCGGATCAGAAGTTCGACGCCTTCGCCCTGCGGCAGTCCAAGTACGGCGTCCATGGCGCGGCCGGCATCCTCGAGCGCCTCTGCAAATTGAAGATTCAGATCAAGCGCCTGAGCATCGGTGAGATTGGGCTCGAGCATCGCGTAGCCCATGGAGTCGAGCCACATCAGCGACGGATGATCGCGGACGTAGGAGACGTATTGCGCCACGAATTCCGCGACGATCTCGGGGCCGTCGCCGCGGGCATTTTCGAAGTACCGCGTGACAAAGGCGATGAACGCCCGCAGCTCGCGGATCAGGAGCGACGCGAAGATCTGCTCCTTGCTGTCGAAGTAGATGTAGATCGTGCCCTTCGCGAGTTTCGAGCGGGACGCGACAGCGGCCACGGTGGGCAGACGTCGGGTGTCCTCGAGAAAGAGCGCGAGGGCCGCCTCGAGGATGACCTCGCGGCGGGCTTCCTTGTCTTCCGCGGCCGATGCATAGCTGATCATCTGCTTACCCCGCATTCGCAAGCGTGCGCGCCATGAGGCGCAGAACCAATCTGCGGGGCAACAGGCGCGCGGACAAGGCGGTCATCTGGTTCATCCGGCCGGCAACAACGCTCCGCTTGCCCTTCAGCAGCGCCGCGATGCCGATCTCCGCCACGCGGGCGGGGGACAGCATGGTCGCGCGCAGCAGGGCGCTCGGCTGATGGCCCGCGGTGTCCAAGAAGCCCGTCGCCATGATCCCCGGCGACAGCACGGTGACGGCGACCCCCGCGCCGGCGAGTTCCTGATGAAGGGCCTCGCCGAAGTGGAGCACAAAGGCCTTGCTCGCGGCATAGGCCGCATAGCTCGGACAGGGGGCATAGGCGGTCAGGCTGCCCACGAGCAGGATCGCGCCCCTGCCCGCCTGGGCCATGTCCGAGCCGAAGAGCCGCGTCAGCGCGGTCAGGCTCTGGACGTTGACGCGCAGCATCTCGTCCGTCGCGTCGACCGGGTGGGACACGAAGTCCCCATGCAGGCCGAAGCCGGCATTGTTCACGAGGATCGAGACCGTAACCCCGCGCTGCGTGAGCCGGCGGTGGAGCTCGGTGGCGGCCCCCGGCTCGCCCAGATCGCAGGGCTCGATCAGCACCTCGACGCCATGGCGCTCGCGAAGCCGCGCCGCGAGCCGCTCCAGCGCGCCCTGCCTGCGGGCCGAGAGCACGATGTTGCAACCCCGCTTGGCAAGACTGCCCGCAAGCTCGGCGCCCAGCCCTCCGGTCGCGCCCGTCACCAACGCCCATCGCCCTTCGATCTTCATTCTCACCCCCAAATGACCGCCGGTCACCGGTATGGTGACCAGCAGTCATTTTCAAGCCCCTGAGCGCCCTTTCCCGCAAGGTCAGCTTGAGGCTCGGCGGCAACGGCGCGCGGCTTCCCGGGCGACGCGGTCGGTGACCAGAACACCCCCAAAAGCGCCAGGCCCGCCGAACCGCGGGGCGAAATGATCAGCCCCACATCCTGGACCCGTCCGGTTCCGTCGTGCAGCAGCACAGGCACGAGGCAAGCGCCCTGTCCGGCTTGGTAGAGCACGGAGTCGGTGTCGCCATCGAGATCGCAGTCCAGTGGGGCTGCCTCGCGGTGCCCGGCCGCCGACTTCCCGAACCTACCTGGATTTTGGACCTGCGAGCGGTCCGCTCCTGCGAAGATTGGCCCAGTTCACCAATGTCGACGATATCCGGCCAAGAGGCAGCATCCGGTCCACCGCGCCTTTTGCCATGGCCTCCTTCGGCATTCCGAACACCACCGAGGTTGCCTCGTCCTGCCCGAAGGTCTCGGCCCCGGCCTGACGCATCTCCAGCAGGCCCTGCGCCCCATCGTCGCCCATGCCGGTCATGATCAGCCCTAGCGCCTTGTTGCCCGCGGCCTGCGCGACCGACCGGAAGAGCACATCCACCGAGGGGCGGTGTCGCGAGACATAGGCGCCCTCCAGAAGGTCCAGGCGATAGCCCCCGCCGTTGCGACGCAGGAGCATGTGGCGGTTGCCCGGCGCGATCAGGACACGGCCCCGCTCCGGCCGGTCGCCCGCCCGCGCTTCGCTCACGTCGAGGTCGCACAGCGTATCGAGACGTTCCGCAAAGCTGCGGGTGAAATGCTCCGGCATGTGCTGGACGACGATGATCGGCGGCATATCGGCCGGGAGCTTTTCCAGGACCGCGGCCAAGGCCTCGGTGCCGCCGGTCGAGGCGCCCAGGGCAATGATATGACCCTTCGGGGGGCCGACATCGGGACTGGCAGGCCGCGGCGGGAGGATGACGTCCGCGGTCAACTTCGGACCTGGCCGGAGCGGCTCCTGCTGCGCCTTTGCCACCCCCTTTCGCCCCAACCGTGACGAGGCCGCGGCGTGGACCGCATCGCAGAGCTGGATCTGCGCCTCGGAGCGTTGCTCAGCCGTCACCAGCGAGGGCTTGCCGATCACCTCGGAAGCGCCGCATTGAAGCGCTTCCATCGCCTTGCGCGAGCCTTTCTCGGTGAAGCTGGAACAGATCACCACCGGCAGCGGATGCTGCGCCATGACCTTGCGCAGAAAAGTCAGCCCGTCCATGCGCGGCAGTTGCAGGTCGAGCAGCATGACGTCCGGGAGCTGCGCGCGCATGAGCTTCGCGGCCTCGAAGGGATCGCCTGCAACGCCGTGAACAACGATGCCGGGATCGTCCTCGAGCAGGCGGCGGAAGGCCGCACGGGCCGCCGCGCTGTCGTCGACAATCAGGACTCGAACTGGCGCGTTGGGCCGGGTCATGCACTGGGCTCCTTCTTGCGAAAGGTCGCCGGGGCAAGCTGCACCAGCCTCGGATCGGCGACGATCATCGACTCCGCATGCCCGACGAGGAGATGGCCGCCGCTGCGCAGGTGATCGGTCACCGCCGAGATCACCTGCGCCTGCTGCGGCGCATCGAAGTAGATCAGCACGTTGCGGAGCATGATCACGTCGAGCCCATGGGCGACCGGATATGGCGGATCGATCAGGTTGAGCTGGTCAAAGCGTATCCGGCGCCTGAGCTCCGGGACGATGCGGACCTCGCTGCTGGTCTCCGACTTGCGGCCGGTCATCGCGTATCGCAGGCGCAGATGCGCCGGAACCGGAACCAGGTCATCGGCCGGGTAGACCCCTCGCCGCGCCACTTCGAGCGCCCCGACAGAGATGTCTGTGCCGAGGATCCTCCAGTCCAGCCGGGGTGAGGCGATCGCGGCCTCGGCCAGGATCATCGCCGCGGTATGCGCCTCGGCGCCGATCGAGGCCGCTGCGCTCCAAAGCCGGAACCGTACGGGCCCGGAGCCATGTGCCTGCGCGAGCGCCTTGGGCACCGCCACCTTGGCGAGGAACTCGAAATGCGCGGGCTCACGGAAGAAATCCGTCTTGTTCGTGGTCACCAGGTCGATGATCTCGGCCCATTCCTCCTCGAGCCCGCCGTCGTCGAAGATATGGGCGAGATAGTCGTCGAGCGTCTCTAGACCAAGCGCGATGAGACGTTTGCGCAGACGCGAGGACACCAGGTGGTTCTTGCTTGCCGGCATCTTGATGCCGGTCTCGCGGTAGATCAGTTCGCGGAAACGGCGTTGCATGGCGCTGCCATCCCCCTCGCCCCTCCCGCCAACCGCAGCGACGCCATCATGGCCGGGTCGAAGAGCGCCGAGAGGGCCAGAAGGAAGACAAGGTCACCCTCGTGACGCCCCACTCCGACAACAATGCGCTGATCCCAGTCGAGCATCTCCGCCTCGGCGACCGAGGTCAGCTGACCGTCATTGTCCAGCATCGTCACCGCGATCACCCGATCGACCCGCAGAGCGACCAGATGCGCGCCGGCGGTGTCGGGCACCGTGAGGATCAGGATGCGCGCGTCCACATCCTCGTTGGGCGGCTCACCGAGTAGGATTCGCAAATCGACGAGCGCCACGGCCTCGCCACGCACATCGATAAGCCCCAGCAGGTGTTTCGGCGCATTCGGCAAGCGCCGCGGCTGGCGCGAGGCGAGAATCTCGCGCACGTTCTGCACCTCGACCGCGAACAGGCTGTCCGAGATGGAAAAGGCCACGACGGTGGAAGACCGGTCCATGTCGTCCCCTCAAGCCGCGGAGCTTCCGCGCGACGGCGTGGTCCCGTGCCGCGAGAAGGCGGCGTCCAGGTCGTCCTCGGCAGCGCCAAGGTCGAAATCGAACCCGCCGCCCGAGAGCGATTTCTTCTGCCGAGGTTTTGCCTTCGCTCGACCGGGCGTCTTCTTGCGCGCGCGTTGGGCCGGGACCGCAGGGGCCGAGGTATCCGCGCGGAAATAGCCGATCGAGGCGCGCAGGCTTTCCGCCTGGGCCGAAAGTTCTTCGGCGGTCGCGGACATCTCTTCCGAGGCGGACGTGTTCTCCTGGGTGACCTTGTCGAGCTGCTGGATCGCGAGGTTCACCTGCACAGCCCCGGAGGCCAGCTCCTGGCTCGCCGAGCTGATCTGGCTGACCAGCGCGGAGGTCCGTTCGATATCGGGAACAAGACCTTCTAGCATGTGCCCAGCCTCTTCCGCGGCGCGAACGGTGTTGCCCGAGAGCGAGGAAATCTCGCCGGCGGCGGTCTGGCTGCGCTCGGCCAGTTTGCGCACCTCGGAGGCGACCACCGCGAAGCCGCGTCCATGCTCCCCGGCGCGGGCCGCCTCGACGGCGGCGTTCAGCGCGAGCAGATCGGTCTGTCGCGCGATCTCCTGCACGACCAGTATCCGCTCGGCGATGGTCTTCATCGCCTCGACCGCCTCGGCTACTGCGGTGCCGCTTTCGCGCGCATCGCTCGCCGACTTGCGCGCCATCTCTTCGGTCTGGGCGGCATTGTCCGCGGTCTGGCGAATGTTCGCCGTCATCTGCTCGACACTGCTCGAGGCCTCCTCGGTGGAGGACGCCTGTTCGGTCGCGCCCTGACTCAGCTGCTCTGCCGTCGAGGCCATCTCGGTCGAGCCGGCCGCGACCTGGGCCGCGCCGCTGCTCACTTCGCCAACCACGCGGCGCAGGTTCGCCGTCATGTCATTCATCGACCCGAGGAGATCGGCTATCTCGTCGTTGCTGCGGATGTCTGCGGTTTCGGTCAGGTCTCCCTCGGCCACCTTGCGCGACAGCAGGATCGCCCGGCGCAGCCCGTGCGAGATCGTCAGGACGATCCAGAGACCCGCGGCAGCGCTTGCCAGGGCAATGCCGATCATGATCGCGATCGTCAGTATGCGCGAGGATTGATAATTGTCCGCGGCGGCCTCGGCGGCGGTTTGCATGCCGTCCTTGTTGAGCGCGAGAATGGTGCCCAGCTCCACTTCCATCTCGCTCCAGGCGGTCTTGCCTTCGGTGTTCACGAGCCGGAACGCTCGGAGACTGTCGCCGGCATCGGCCAGCGTCATCGCTCGCTGGTTCACCTCGCGGATGCGGGTCTGGATTTCCGAATAGGAATTGAGAATGCGCGCCCCTTCTTCGGTGACGATGCTCTTGAGCCGGTTGAAAGTCTCGTCATGATACCTGCGGGCCTGTTCCATCGACGTGCCGATCTCGCGCTTTGTCGCTTCGGTTTCGGACAGGATGTATTCCCGCACGTCGCGCTGCACGCGCAGCTGCTCGACGGCAAGCTCCTCGGCCATCCGGATACGTTCCGACTGGAGGTTGACCACATCCTCCATGCGGCCCTGCATGCCGCCCAACCGATCGAGCGACATCAGGTTGGCGCCGGTCGAGGCGGCCACGAGGAAGATCAGGATCACCGAAAGTTTCAGCTTCAGGGTCAGGCGCATGTCGGGCTCCTCAGGCAGTGTTGGCTGACGCAGGGCCGGCACCGCCGAGATGGGCCGAGAAGATCGCGTCAAGATCGGGGATGATCAGGAATTCGTCGCCGCGCCGTCCGACGGCCGAGACCAGATGCGCAGGCCAGCGGCTGCCGACATCCGGCACCTCCTCGAGTGCGGCGGTCTCGATGCGCGTCACCTCGTGCACCCGCTCGGCGATGACGCCGACGGTCGAGGCCACGCCGCCCAGCTCCAGATCGAGCACAAGCACCCGCGTGTCGGTGTCGGCCCCGGCGACCGGCATGCGCAGCGGAATGCGCAGGTCGCAGAGCGGCACGACAGCGCCGCGTACGTTGATGAGCCCCGCCGCGAAGGGCGAGGCATTGGGTACCCGCGTGACTGCCCCGGGCTCGAGCACCTCGCGCAGGTTCGCCGTCCTGATCGCGAGCAGTTCACCGCCAAGTCGGAAGGTGACCACATCGCGGCCGCTCGTCTCTGCACCCGGCCGAAGGGTGGACAGCTCGTTCATGCGACGTGCCTTTCATCAAGTGCCTGACCGAAGGCCACGAGTTGCGGGACGTCGAGGATGAGCGCCACGCTGCCATCCCCGAGTATGGTCGCCCCCGAGAACATCTTGAGCTCGGCGTGCAGGGGTGAGAGCTGCTTGATGACCGTCTGGCTCGAGCCGATGATGCGGTCGACCGTCAGCCCGACCCGCAGCTCGCCCGAGGTGACGACAACCACCTTCTGGTGCGGGCCGGCCACGCCCGGACTCGAGAACATCCTGCGCATGCGAAGGTAAGGCACGAGCCGGTCGCGGATATCGAGAAACCGGGTCGCATCCCCATCGCGCGCCTTGACCTCGGGAAGCTCGATGATGTGCTCGACCGCCGCGAGCGGAAGCGTATAGCGCTCGCCCGCGACCTCGACCAGAAGGCCGTCGATGATCGCCAAAGTCAGCGGCAGGCGCATCCGGACGGCGGTTCCATGTCCGGGCTCGCTGTCGATCTCGATGCTGCCCCGCAGCTTGTCGATGGTCTGGCGGACCACGTCCATGCCCACGCCGCGCCCCGAGAGCTCGGTCACCTCCGCCGCGGTCGAGAAGCCCGGCTCGAGGATCAGCCCCCGCGTCTCCAGCTCGGACAGTTCCGCGTCAGGGGGGATCAGCCCGCGTTCGACCGCCCGCGCCCGGATCCGTTCGAGGTTCAGCCCGCGGCCGTCGTCGGAGAGGGCGATCACCACCTCTGCCCCGGAATAGCGGGCCGAAAGACGGATGTGCCCCTGCTCTGGCTTGCCCATCGAGGCCCGCGTTCCGCGGTCCTCGAGCCCGTGATCGGCCGCATTGCGGATCAGATGCATGAGCGGGTCGGCGAGCAGCTCGACGACGGTCTTGTCGAGCTCCGTGTCGAGCCCCTCGAAATCGAGCACGATCTGCTTGCCCAGAAGCCGCGTTAGATCATGCACCAGCCGTCGGAAGCGCCCGGTGATCGAGCCGATCGGCGTCATGCGGATGGACATGGTCGTCTCGCGCATGCCGGTAGACAGGCGCTGGATTTCCTCTGCCACCGCGACAAGCTGCGCGTCCCCCGAGCGCGCTGCAAGCTCGGCGAGCCGGGCCTCGGCGATGACCAGCTCGCCGACCCGGTCCATCATCTCGTCGAGCCGAACCGCCGAGACCCGCATCAATCCGCCATCACTCAGGGCCTGCACCGGCACCATCTCCGCCTCGTCCAGCGGCGCGGGCGGACCCGGCTGCGCGGGCCCTGCCAGCGTGAGATCCAGCCCGTCCTCGTGGAACAGGAAAACGTCGCGAATCTGATCTTCGCCAACCGTCTCCGGCAGGCTCGCGCGCCAGCGCAGATAGCACGTCTCGGGCTCGAGCGCGTCGATTGGCGGCAGCCCGTCGAGAAGCGGACGGATGTCATCGGCCCCGAGCGCCCGCAGCTCGTCGAGGATCGCCTCGGGATGCCCGCCGAGTACAAGCGTGTCGGCACTCAGGCCGAATTCCAGCTGCCACCTCGAGCCGCCGTCACCCGCGCCCGCCGGACCCTCGCGGTCCCGCGCCGAGGCGACGTGATCGCGCAGCGCCAGCAACAACCGCCTGCCCGGCTCTTCCGGCCCGCCAGCCAGCAGCGAGACCACGTGATCGCAAGCCTGCAGGCTGAGCCCGATCAGCGGCTCCGTCACCGCCATCGCACCGTCCCGCACTGCTTCGAAGGTGGTCTCGAAGTCATGCAGGAATTGCGCCATCGCGCTCTGGCCGAACATCGCGCCGGTCCCCTTGAGAGTGTGCAGATCCCGGAACACGCTGTCGACCAGCTGCCTGTCCTCGGGGCGCGCGCGCAGATCGAGCAACCCGCCCTCTATGCTCTCGACAAGCTGCTGTGCCTCGGCGGTGAAGAGCGGGTCGATCTCCGGCGCGCTCATCCGCCCAGCACCTTCGTCACGACGCTCAGCAGCTTGCGATCGTCGAAGGGTTTGGCCATCCAGCCGATGGCCCCGGCTTCCCGCGCCTTGGCCTTGAGCGCGGCGTCCGTCTCGGTCGACACGAAGATCACCGGAACGCCGAGGCTTTCCGGCCGCTGCCGAAAGGCGCGGATGAAGCCGAGACCATCCAGGTTCGGCATATTCTGATCGGTGATGACCGCATCCGGCCGGGTCGTTCCGACCACCTGGAGCGCGTTCGCCCCGTCCACCGCCTCGACAGGCTGGTAGCCGGCGCTCCTGAGGGTCGAACAGATGAGCCGCCGCACCGAGGGGGAATCATCCACGACGAGAATGCGCTTCGTCATCTCTCCTCCCCTTCCGGCGCGGGATCGGCAATACGGGTCTCGAAAAGCTGTTCGAGCCCGAGGCGTTTCCAGAGCTTCAACGCGTCCCCGTTTTCTGCGAATTCGATTGCCGGGGTGCCGCCGCGCGCCGAGATCGCCAACGCCGCGCTCGCCAGGAGCTGGGCGCCCGCGGCATCGAGCGCCGCTCCGCGCCTGACGGTCAGCACGTCCTGCCCGGAGGCGATCTGCGCCTTCAGATGGCCGGCGGCCTCCTGGATCGAGGAAATTGTCAGGGCCATGGTCCACGCGCTCCGGCGATCTCTTTCGTTGCCGACACCACATGCGCGATTCGCGTTAAGACCAGATTTGGGATTTCGCGCCATCTTTAGCGGTACGGGGGCTCGCCATAACGCAGGCTTCACACCTCAGGACTACCTACGCCGACATAACGACAGTGGAGCAGTCATTGGCATCGGCGCATTTCCCCCTCCGAACCGGCCCGCTCCCGACCCGGGGCTCGCCACCGCCGGCGGCAGTGACAGAGCAACCGGGGCAGCCCGCCCAGAAGGTGCAGGCGCTTCTGCTACCGGTGGAGCAGGTCTTTACCGAAGCGGCGGACTCGCTGATCGCGGGGCGGGACGCGCTGTCATTCCTCATGGCGACCCTGCAGGACTATCGCCGCGGACTGGACGACATCCGCGGCGGCCGGATCGAAGCCGCGATCGATTGGATGGTCGCCCGGACCTTGTCCGCCAGTCGCCGCAACGCCGCCGAGGCGCAGGCCGTCACCGCCATCAGCGCGGCCCTGACAAGGGCCCGGCCGCGCCTCGACGCGCTGGCCAGGATTGTCTGGATGATCGAATGCTATGCCAGCACGGCGCGGATCGTGGAAACGGACAGCACGCTTCAGGCGGGCAAGGGCTTCTCCGACGAGATACGGCTTCTCGCGACGCGCAGCCGGGAAAGCTACAACGGGCTCCTCGCCAAGCACGAGGAACTGAAGCACCGGACGCTCGGGCTCGACCAATCCCAGCGGGCCTTCGGCGAAGAAGATCTGGAAAGCCTCCTCGCCATGGGCGCGGGTCTTGCGGGCAAGGTCAAGTCCTCCGGCGCCGACATCCGCACGCTCTGCGCGAACATGGACGCCAGGCAGGCAAACGTCGGCAAGGTCTGGGATCGCATCTCGCAGGCGATCAGTGATCTCCAGATCGGCGACCGGTTTCGGCAGCGGCTCGAACATGTGGTTGCCTTCCTCTCCGAGGATCTGGAACGGCACCCTGACGAGCACACCACGTCCTTTCTGCTGCAGCTCGCGGCGGCTCAGCTCAGCGCCACCGGACTCACGCTCGAGGACAGTCTCGAAAGCCTGTCCCGCGAGCTGGAGACGCTCTCCACCGTCACCAGCAACATGCTCGACCTCGCCCGGTCCATGTCCCAGGGAGAGGATCTGGCACTCGCCTCGGACATGCAGGCCCTGCGCGAGGATTTTTCCCGTGGGCTCGCGCTTCTCGAAAAGAGTGCTGCGATGCGATCCCATCTCGACGCCCGCATCGGAGACCTGATGGCCACGGTACGCGCGATGGAAACCGGAATTGCCGAGCTCGACGAGATCCGCACCCAGATGCGCCTTGCCAGCGTCAACGTGCTCCTGCGCAGCGTGCACTCGGGCGATGCCGGCGCGGCGATGCAGGTGGTCGCGAAGCAATTCGGCGAGCTCACATCCGAATGCGCGCGCCTCCAGTCGGAGATCGTCGGCGAACTGCGCGACATCGAGACAGAGGCCGAGGCGCTGATGTCCGAAGAAAGCGAGCGGTCCGCGCCGATGGACGCGATCGCCTCGGAACTCTCCGAGCTGGAGACGATCATACAACTGTCGCAGGCGCTGCTGGCCTCGCTGCGGGAGCTGCTGGACGAGGCACCGCGCGCGCGCCGCCTTCGCTCAATGCGCGGGGGAGATGACCGCGCAACGCCACTCGGCGCAGCTCCTTCGAGAGCTGGCCTCGAGTCTGACGGTTGCCGAACCCGAAGACGGATTTCGCGCCGATACGCTCGACCTCGCCGCAGAGCTGCGAAGGCGCTACACGATGGCCGAGGAACGCGAAATCCACGACAGGCTCCTCGGCGCGCAGGCAGGAATAGTGGCACAGGCCGCGCAGGAAGCCGGGGCCGGGACTGCTGCCGACGATCAGGATTTCGAATGGTTCTGACCGGGCAAGGGTTCCCCGCGGCGCGCCGTCCTCAACGTCCACTTTCCCGGGCAGCCGCCCGCCAAGCGCTTCTCGTGGCTCATGGTCGAGGCGAACGGCGCGGTCGATCCCTGCCTCGCCGGCCCCGGCACCGAGGTCGATCTCTTCGTCACCATGGGTCTGCGGACCATGGCCGAGGTTTGGATGGGCCTCACGACCTTCAGGGCCGCCAGCAGGCTCGAGATGAGGCCGTCGCGAGCTGGACTAGACGATGCAGACTTGGCTCGGCCTGAGCGGCACGCCGCTCCGCTCGTGACGCGGTCACCCGAGAGTCAGGAGAACGAGGTCATCTGTCCCCAGCGTGAAGCTCGACGTCTCGCACCTTCGCCACCATCACCCGCGCGGGGTCCAGAGCATCTCGGTGATCGGATAGCGCGCCGCAACGGCGTTCAGCCCCTGCCAGACATGGGCCAGGGCCTCGGCGTTGACAGGTGCGTCTGGCAGAAGGTAGCTCTCCCCCGCCTCGAAAGGCGCCCCGAGCGGCTCGGAGACCAGCGGCTTGCCCGCCAGATGCGCCATCAGCACCCGCGGCACCTCGGTGTAGGCGCCGGGAAGCGAGTGTAGGTTGAGCATCGCCGCCGCCGAGGCAATGGCCCGCTCGATCTCGTCGATGCCCGCCTTCATCGGTAGAGCGCGCACGTCCCGGATCTGCGCGAGCTTGGCCTGCCGCTCGGCGTTGAGGCTGCCGACGAAGACCACCCCCTCACCCGGGCTCTGCGCCCGCGGCCCGAGACCGAAGACATAGGGACCGAAGAGGAAGCGTCGGGGCAGTAGCCGGGGCAGAAGGCCATAGAACGCGCGGTTCTGCGGATTCCACTCGACGAAGAGATCGGCCTGCAGCGCCAGCCGTGCGATGCGCCTGCGGGTCAGCTTGGTTTCGATGGCGCGGCCGTCTGCGCCGAGGATCTGCTCGGTCTGCACCACCACCAGCCGCCGTCCCCGGGTGCGCGGTATGCGGCGCGCGCGATGCGCCCCCAGCCAGATGTCGGTCGGGCCGAAGCTCTCGGTGAGCGTGGCGAGGCTGCCGCTCAGGGTGCGCGCCACGAGCGCCAACGTGCGGTGCGTGGTCAGAAACCGCAGCTCGCCGACCTCCAGCGTCTCGATCGCCTTCGCCATGGCCGGTCCCCTTTTTGCCCCGCAGGTCGGGCTAGCGCATTCGCAGACCCCGGACAAGCGCGCTGGCGCCCCTACCCGCGGCCCACGGGGCTCAGGCTGTCAAACGCCTTGCCTGTCGCCTCCTGATACTCCTGCTCATCCCAGAAGCCTATCAGGATGCCGGTCTCCGCCGCCATCTTCTGCCGCGCCAGAACGGTCGGCGTGGCGGTGATGCGGGTATGGTGCCGCCGCGACCAGTCAAGCAGTGCCGCCTCCATCCGCGCCCGCACCTGCACATGCTCGGGCGCCTCCGAGGCGCCAAGGTCCTCCAGCTCGGCGGGATCGGTTTCCAGATCGAAGAGCACGGGCCGGAACCCCTCGCAGCGGATGAATTTCCAGCGCCCGTCGAAGAGCATGACCGTATGCGCCTCTTCCTGCGGTTGGCCGAGCGTGCGGGCCATGTCGGACCAGTGGTAGTCGTGTTCGCTGATCGCGTAGCGGCGCGAGACCCCGCCGGTGCCATGCAGGACCGGCGTCAGGTCGCGGCCCTCGATCACATGCGGCTTGGGCGGGCAGCCGAGGGCCGCCATGAAGGTCGGCGCGAGGTCGATCATCTCGACCAGCGCGTCCGAGACGAGACCGCGCGTGCCGTTGGCCTCGGGGCGCGGGTCGGCGATGATCAGAGGCACCTTCACCGCCATCTCGTGGTAGAAGTCCTTGTCGCCCATCCAGTGGTCGCCCATGTAGTCGCCATGGTCCGAGGTGAAGGCGACAATGGTATTCTCGCTCAGCCCCTCGCGGTCCATCCAGGCAAACAGCCGCCCGAGGTTGTCGTCGAGCTGCTTGATCAGCCCCATGTAGGCCGGGATCACGTGCTCGCGGACATGATCGCGCGAGAAGCTGCGGCAGACCCTTGCGCCATGGTAGGCGCGCAGCAGCGGGTGATCGGTCTCGCGCTCCGCCTCGGAGCGGACCGGCGGCACGATGTGGCTCTCGTCGTACATGTCGTGGTAGGGCGCGGGCACGATATAGGGCCAGTGCGGCTTGATGTAGGAGAGGTGGCACACCCAGGGGCGCCCGTCGGCCCGCGCCTCGCGCATGAAGTCCATCGCGCGGTCGGTCATATAGGCGGTCTCCGAGTGCTCCTCGGGGACATTGGCGGCAAGCCGCGAGTTCTTCAGCAGCCAGGCCGAGAGCAGCTCGCCATCGTCGTCGAGCCCCGAGTTGGCGAAATCCTCCCAGGGGTTTTCGGAGCTGTAGCCCTGCGCCACGAGATAATCGTCATAGGCCGACCAGTTCTGCCGGGGGCTGTCCGGGTGCAGCCCGTCGTCGCGCTCGAAGGGCTCGAAGCCACATTCCGAGACCCGCACCCCGATCTCGCTGGTCGGATCGATGCCGAGCCAGGCCATGCCCTCGGCATCGGCGGTCATATGCGTCTTGCCCACGAGCACCGCGCGGGCGCCGACCTCGCGCAGGTGATCGCCCAGCGTCGGCTCGCCGACCCGCAGCGGCATGCCGTTCCAGGTCGAGCCATGGCTGCGTACGTAGCGCCCGGTATAGGCCGACATGCGCGACGGGCCGCAGACCGGCGACTGCACGTAGGCGTTGGAGAAGCGCACGCCACGCGCCGCGAGGGCATCGATGTGCGGGGTGTGCAGATGCGGGTGGCCGGTGCAGCTGAGGTAGTCGAAGCGAAGCTGGTCCGCCATGATCCACAAAACGTTGGGGGGCTTGGTCACTTTGCGCTTTCCTCCTTCAGCACCTCGTCCACGGGTCTTCGCAGGAAGCTCTCGAGCCGGTCGAGATAGCCCACGAAAACGCCGATCTCCTCCTCGGAAAATACCTCGCGCAGGGCGGCGCGGCGGCGCGCCATCACCGGCGCGGCGCGGTGATAGGCGGCGCGGCCTGCGGGGGCGATCTCGACGATGGTCTGCCGCCCGTCGTCCTCGTCCCGGCGCATGGTCACATAGCCCTTGCGACGCATCTCGGGCAGCGCCCGGCTGAGCAGCGAATGATCCGCCCGCTGCGTCGCCGCGAGGTCGCGGATGGTCATCGGCCCGACCTCGTGCAGGTCCCACAGGGTGCGCCACTCGACGATCGACAGCTCCCCGCCCCGCTGGAGGAACTGCTGCCCCTGCGAGCGCGACGCGGCATAGATCGCCGGCAGGCGGGAAAAGAGGTTGTGGTCCTCCCGCGCCTGCCGCGCCGCGATGCGCGCGCTATCGCGTTTGGTCGCATTGGTCATCTTGAGCCTCCCGTTGACCAGATAAAGCCCGAATAAATAATACGTGACAAGTCATA
Organism: Alloyangia mangrovi; assembly: GCF_002300555.2. Taxonomy (GTDB): domain Bacteria; phylum Pseudomonadota; class Alphaproteobacteria; order Rhodobacterales; family Rhodobacteraceae; genus Salipiger; species Salipiger mangrovi. The sequence continues at coordinate 35,416 of NZ_NTHN02000032.1, forward strand.
TATATTCTGCGAGCGTTTCCCCTACGTCCCCGGGAAACGCGGGGCGTCCGCCTTTGGAGGAGGGCGGCGACCAAAGGGAGGAACCATGTTCAAACAGACGCTCATGGGCGGCGTTCTGGCGCTTGCGCCGATGCTCGCCTCGGCCCAGGCCACGCTGACCGCCGAAACCACGACGCCCGGCTCGACGCCGCATTACATCGACTCCACCCTCGCCGCGGTGCTCGACAGCGCCGGTGTCGCGACCATGCAGATCACCGAGGGCGCGACGCTGACAAATTCGGTGCTCGCCGTCGCCGAGGGCCGGCTCGACATGGCCCCTGCCCCGCTGATCCTGCCTTTCCTGCTGTCCCGGGGCATCGGCCCCTATGCCGGCGTCGGCCCCGAGCGCGGCGCCGAGCTGGCATCCAACATCCGCGCGATCTTCTTCAACGCCGGCTCGGCGCAGATGCTCGGCTACTACAACAGCAACCCGGTCGAGGACATTCGCGACCTGACCGGCAAGCGCATCTGGAACGGTCCGCCGCGCGGCGCCGCGCTGACCTCCGGCCGGGCGATGATCCAGCTGCTCTCGGGCCTCAAGGACGGCGAGGGCTACGAGGGCATCCAGACCGACTGGCCCGACACCGTCCCGACGATCACCGGCGGCGGCGCCGATGTCTGGACGATCCCCGAAGGGCTGCCCTCGGGCCGTCAGATCGCCATTGCCTCGGCGGGCGGCATCACCATCCACGACGTGCCTTCGGACCTGCTCGCCAGCGAGCTCGGCCAGCAGATCGTCGCCGCGCCGGGGCATGCGCCCTATTCGGTGCCGGTCGAGGACTTCCGCGCCGCCTACGCGGGCAATGACATCACCGTGGTCACCGACGACGACACCTTCGACAGTTTCGCCACCGCCTTCGGCCAGATCGTGCCCGCCGGGCTCGACGAAGATCTCGTCTACCAGATCACCAAGGCCTACCTCGGCGGCGAGGACCGTTTCATCACCGGCTCGCCGCGCGGCCCCTTCGCCCGGATGAGCTTCGGCGATATCGACGGCACCAGCCAGGGCGCCTGCGGCGCGGTGCAGATCAAAATGCACCCCGGCGCCATCCGCGCCTTCGAGGAGGCGGGCTACAGCATCGCCGACTGCCTGCGCCCCTGAGCAGGCCCTGATCCCGTCAACCTGGCGGGGCCGCGCCTGTGGCCCCGCCCGAGCAACGCTCCGGTGACATGACACAGCAAGACATCACCCGCCCGCTGGGCAAGCGGATCGCCCTGGTCCTCGCCGTGATCCTGGTGATTGTCGGCATGATCAACACGATGCCCGAGATCCCCGGCCTGCAGGACTGGGCGCGTGAGATTACCGGGCGCCCGTTCTTCCGGGTCTCGGGCTTTCCGCCGGAGTATTTCTACCCGCCGGTCTTCCTGGTGATGATGTTGATCGTGGCGCTCGATTCCAGCGTCTACCGGGCGTGGAAATGGGACCACCCGCAGCGCGCCTGGCTCGGCGCGCTCCTCGACGCGGGGCTGATCCTCGCCGCCGTGCTCGCGGCGGTCGGCTTCCTGGTGGAGGTCGACTCGATCTGCCTCATCGACCAGCTCACCGGCGAGCGCGCGCGGCTCATACAGGAGGCCACGGAGCGCTCCGCAGGGGTGATCCCCGGCATCTCCTTCGAGGCCGAGGTCCCCGCCTGCCAGGCCCGCTTCGGCATCTGGATCATCCCGCTGCTCTTCACCATCATCACGCTGTTTTTCCTCTACAACGTGAGGGTATGGGGGCTTCCGCTGGTGGCCGTGGCGAGCGTGGTGGTGCTCTATACCGTGGCGACCGCGCTTATCTGGATCTTCGATCTGTCGGACAACAATTTCCTGCTGACCAAGCTCGGTGCCGACGGGGGCGACCTGCGCGCCGCTGCCATCCAGAAGGCGACAAATGTCTTTGTCACCCCAGACGGCTTCATGGGGCGGTTCATGGACATCGTGGTCAATCAGGTCTTCCCCTATGTGGTGCTGGGCGCGCTCTTCGGCACCTCGGCAGGCGGCACCTCGCTGATCAAGCTGGCGGTGCGGATGACCTGCAGGCTGCGAGGCGGACCGGCGCATGCGGCCATCGTCTCCTCTGCCCTCTTCGGCACGATCACCGGCGGACCGGTGACGAACGTGCTCTCGACCGGGCGGCTGACCATCCCGATGATGCGGCGCAACGGCTTCTCGCCGCAGTTCGCCGGTGGGGTCGAGGCAGCAGCTTCCTCGGGCGGGCAGATCATGCCGCCGGTGATGGGGGTCGCGGCCTTTGTTCTCGTGGCGCTGACCGCGGTTCCCTACACCAAGGTGATCACCGCCGCCTTCCTGCCGGCGCTGGCCTTCTTCTTCTCGATCTTTCTCGCGGTGATGTTCCAGGCCCGCAAGGACCGGATCGAGGCGATGCGCGAGATCCCCGAGGACCTGGTGATGCACCGGCAGGACTGGCTGAACCTGGTGATCATCCTGCTGCCGATCCTGACCATCCTTTTCCTGCTGCTCGGTTCCAAGGACACGATCGGCGACAGCATGCTAGCCGCGCTGCTGCCGAACTTCGTGACCCAGATCATCACCAATGCCACCGGCGACGCGGTCTCGGCGGGTTGGTGGGCCGTGGCGGTGCTGCTGCCGCTGCTGTTCCTCGACCCCGAGACGCGAGCAAAGCCGTCGAAGGTGCTGCTCTCGCTCGCCGACGGCGGCATCCTCATATCGCGGCTGTTCCTGCTGCTCTTCGCGGTGTCGATCATCTCGGCCTTCCTCAATGAAAGCGGCCTGACCGGAGAGCTGACCCGCGCCGTCACCACCTGGCTCGAGCACGCGCAGGTGCTGCATCTCTTCGGGTTCGAGATCCCTATCGTCGGCGGCGTTTACCTGATGCTGGCGCTGGTCTGCGCCATGCTCTGCGCCATCCTTCTCGGCATGGGCATGCCGACCGTGCCCGCCTATGTGAACGTCGCCTTGCTGCTCGGCCCGCTGCTGTCGAGCCTCGGCGTCAGCTTTTTCACCGCGCACATGTTCGTCTTCTACTTCGCCGTGGCCTCGGCGATCACCCCGCCGGTTGCCATCGCCGCGTTCGCCGCGGCCTCGATCACCCGCACCGAGCCGATGCGCACCGGCCTTGCCGCCGTGCGCGTGGGCATCGTCATGTTCGCGATCCCCTTCGTCTTTGCCTGGTATCCCGAGCTTCTGCTGATCGAGGAGGCGGTGACGATCACCGACGACATGGGACGCCGGGCCCTGATCGAGGGTTATAGCGGCGAGGTCGAGGTCACCGCCCTGCTCCTGCTGGGCGCCCGGCTGGTGTTTGCGCTCTACCTGCTCGCCTCGGCGCTGACCCGCTTCGACCGGCAGGGCCTGCGCCGCTGGGAGCTGGCGCTGCGTCTGCTCGCGGCGGTGCTCATCCTGTGGAAGACGGTTCCGCTCATGTCGGTGGGGCTGGCCCTCGGCGCCGGGCTGATTGCGTTGCACGCCGCCATGGCCCGCGCCGAGCCTGCCCGCAATCCGGTCTGACATTTGTGCAGCGGCTCGGCGCCTCACCGCAGTCCGTAGAGCCCCCCGGGGCAGTCAGAACGCGAGCGGTGGGAGGCGAAGCGCCGCACCACCGGAAGGACGAGGGCGCCGAGTTCCTGCAGCTTGTGTTTGACCGCGACAGCAAGATGGCCATCGAGACGCTGAAACGCCTCTGGCGAAACGCGTCGGCGCGAAGAACACTCAGCTCAAGCGGCCGGCCCGGGAAGATACCGGGAAAATGCACCGGCGCGCTTTTTTCCATGCGGCGAAGGTGTTCGGCCGCGCGGGTATCGCCGCCGCCCCGACCGGCGGTGAGAAACCCGTGCGCCGGGCTTGGGGCGTCGGCGATCAGCGTGGCGGCATGCAGGTCGCGATGGTTCTGCATCGGCTGGTAGATCGGTTTGCGGGCAGGCGTCACCGGCTCCAGCCCCGACACCGTCCGCTGCCTTGGCGCCGGATACTTCGCGAGTTCGCGGCGCGCGGCGATCAGCGCGGCTTCCGTGCGGTTCTTGGCCCCAAGCTTGCGCATGACCTGCCGGACATGCAGCTTCACAGTCGCTTCGGTGGTGTCCAGAACGCGGGCGATCTCCTTGTTGGACCAGGCCTTGCCGAGATGATCCAGCACTGCCATCTGCCGAGGTGTAAGATCGGCGAGGTCGGGCTCGTCGCTTTCCGCCGCGGCGCCGGAGTCGCCCGGCTGCTCGGGCCGTGTCTGCCGCGGGCTCACACGCGGGGCCGCGGCCACAGGGCGCGGGGCCGCGCCATGGTCACCGGTTGTCCGCCCGGACAGGTCGGGCAATTGCTCGGGGTCGCCGGGCGGCGCTTCGCCCGGCTCTCTGGACGGCTCCGAGGACTGCAACAGGTCCAGCACGGATGGGGGCACGAAGATGCCCCCGTGCAAGGTCAGATCCAGGGACTTGAGCGCGACTGCCGGATTGGTCGATGCCGGAACCACGCCGCGTGCCCCGGCCTGGAGCGCACCCCGCACGAACTCTGCACTTGCTGCTTCACAGAACAGCACGACCGGTCCGAAACGCGCGGTCTGGCTGAGCTTGCGCACGATGCCGAACCAGATTTCATCGCTGGTGCTGGCACCGGTATTGATGACGCACATGCCGCCCGCCGCCTGCGGAAATATGTCGTCGGCATCACTGGCGGCGATCTCTTCGATCCGCAACCCGTGAAGCCGCGCAAACCCAGACAGGAACTGGGAAAGCTGCGCTCGAGTCAGGGGCATCTCATCCACGATGTAGAGGATGGGCTCCTTTGAGTTTGAAATACTCACTGCATCAATCTTCCGTCGCTGGGCCCCTTGTGGAACGGGACCTCATTAAAGATGGATTTCAGAATCTTCTTTATTGGAAAACATGCAAATTTTAGAACAATTCACGAGGAATTTCAGTATACCACTGCGATGAGCTGGGCACTTACGAATATATGCCCCACCGACGAGTTGGCGGATTATCGCTGAAAGAAGACCCCGCCTATATTTCAAATATGACGGTGCAGCGCGACACCCGGATAGGATGTGAGGATGGCTTATCGTTTATCTATAGCGTGTTACCCAACAGTCATTGATCGCCGTTCCAAGCAGCGGATCGTGGCTCAAGCCCCTGACGTCCAGAGACCCGATACCGGGCGGCCATGGGCTGCGCATGGCCCGACCCGAACACGAAGTGGCATGCACGAGACAGGCGTTTTGCGCCTGGGCCTTGACTAGGCGCATCGCGCCGCCCCCCCTTCGGAACAAGGCGCGGCGAGGGAATGCCTCGCCGAAGTCGCTCATCCAATAGCCAGGGTCGCTTCGATCGACGAACCGGAATAGGTATCCTCGACCGCGATCGCGCCGGTACTGACCTCGGCATAGGAGTGTGTCGCACTGACCTCCACGTCGAAATCCACGGTCGCGACATTCCCGCTTTCCACATGCTGGTAGGTCCCGAGCCGGTAGCTGCTCTCCGGCGTGATCATCAGCGTGCTGTCCATATCGATACAGGCAAAGTCCACAGCGATCATTTGGGTTCTGGTTTCTGACCAGTTTTCGCCCGTCGTGGTCGTGGTTCGGGTAAAGACGAAATCCGCGCCGTCCACATCGCAAAATGCGTTCGTTGTCGCGGTCTCGGCGCCGCCCTCGGCGGCCGCCGAGAAGGTCCCGCTGCCCACCGCGAAGGACCCATACTCCGTATCGCTGAGTTCCGCGGTCAGATCCGCCCTCGCCCTAGTGTGTTCGCCCTCCGCCTCCGCGGTGCCCCCGATCTCAACGTCCATGGCAGAGGAGTACTCGTCCAGAGGCGATTCCAGAGCGCCAGCGATGGTTTCAGCGAGATGCTCGAGGTAGTCCACGACCAGCGCGATGGCCTTGTCGGACCAATCTCCTTTTTCGAGCATCCTTCCCGCGCGCGCTAAAGCAGCCCAATACATGAACGACCCTCCTCCAAATAATCTCACTCCCTCGAACACAATAATAAATTGAATGGGAGAATATTGATCCGCTATTTCGAGACTTTTCGAGTGTCTTACGATATCGCCACCCGGAAGATCGAAGGGACCACCTCAAGGGAGCTTGGACGCGCCTCGATTCAAACGACTTTCCATGCCTCCACCCGCGCCGCTGCCCGGGCAGTCGAGGGGAGCCAGCGTGTCCCTATCAAAAGGAGAAACCTGCGTGGGCGACGGATTAGCCCAAAGATCGAACAGAAGGCGCAGCACGGATTTCCCAGTCCCCCCCATATCCCCGCCAACCGCGCGCTGCGACTCTTCTTCGCAAGTGCAAAACTCGAAGTGCCAGATCGCCGACTCCGGGTAACAATGGGTCCGCCTCTCCCTTGTTCGCCGTGGACAGCCGCCCGCCGGGCCACGGACGCCTCGATCCCTGCCGGAAGGACCGCATTGATGCCGTCGCCCGACACCAGTCCGCCGCTTCACGCACTCTCACCCGAGGCCGCGCTCGACCGGCTCGAGACTTCGGCCTCGGGCCTCAGCACCGCGGAGGCCGCGGGGCGGCAGGCCCGGCATGGCGCGAACCTGCTTCCAGAGCCGGCGCAGCGCACCCCGGCCCTGCGCTTCCTGAGGCAGTTCCACAACGTGCTGATCTACGTGCTGCTCGGCTCGGCCGTGGTCACCGCGGCCCTCCACCATTGGGTGGATACCGGCGTCATCCTCGCTGTGGTTCTGATCAACGCCGTCATCGGCTTCGTTCAGGAAGGACGCGCCGAGGATGCGATGGCCGCGATCCGCCGCATGCTGGCGCCGCGGGCCTCGGTGCTACGGGACGGCAAGCGGCAGAGCCTCGACGTGGCCGGGTTGGTGCCCGGCGATATCGTCCTCGTCGAACCGGGGGCATTGGTGCCGGCCGACCTGAGGTTGCTCGACGCGCATGCGCTGAAGGTGCAGGAGGCCGTGCTGACCGGCGAGTCCGTTCCCGTCGAGAAGACCGCTGCGCCGGTGGCCGAAGATTGCGCGCTCGGGGATCGCAGCTCAATGCTCCATTCGGGCACGATGATCGCCGCCGGGACCGGAACGGCTGTCGTCACCGCCACCGGTCCCGCAACGCAGATCGGTCAGATCAGCGGGATGCTCGCCCGCGTCGAGACCGTGCAGACCCCGCTGCTGGTGCAGATGGACCGCTTTGCCCGCTGGCTCACCGCTGTCATCCTTGCCGTCGGCGCCGTGCTGCTGGCCTATGGCAGCTTCGTGCGGCACCTGCCCTTTGGCGATCTTTTCATGGCCATCGTCGGCCTCTCGGTCGCCGCCATCCCCGAGGGTCTTCCCGCCGTGCTGACCATCACGCTCGCCGTCGGGGTCCGGACCATGGCGCGGCGCAACGCCATCGTGCGCCAGCTGCCCGCCATCGAGACGCTGGGCTCGGTCTCGGTCATCTGCTCGGACAAGACCGGCACGCTCACCCGCAACGTGATGACTGTGGCCAGCCTCGCCGCCTCCGGGCAGCTCTATTCGGTGGATGGAGAAGGCTACGCTCCAGAGGGCGGGGTACTCTGGCACGACAGTCAGGTCTCACCGGAGGAGCACGCCGTCCTTGCCGAGTTCGCCCTTGCCGCCGCGCTCTGCAACGACGCGCTGCTGCGCGACACCGATACCGGCTGGCAGGTGGAGGGCGATCCGATGGAAGGCGCGCTCATGGCGCTGGCAGGCAAGATCACCGGCGCGGGCCCGGCTCCCTTCCGCCAGTGGCGCCGCACCGACGCCATCCCTTTCGATGCGGCGCACCGTTACATGGCCACGCTGCACCATGATCACGAGGGCCATGCCTGCCTGCATGTAAAAGGCGCGCCCGAGGCGGTTATCGCGCTCTGCAGGGACGAGCGCCGCGATGGCGGCGGCATTGCGCCGCTCGACCGGGAGCATTGGCAGGCGATGGTCGAACGGCTCGCCGCCGAGGGGCAACGGGTGCTTGCCGTCGCCCAGCGCGCGATGCCGCCCGAGAAGACCGTGCTGAACAAGACCGATCTTGACGGGCAGCTCACGCTCATCGGGCTCGTCGGACTGATCGACCCTCCCCGCCCCGAAGCCATCGCTGCGGTCGCAGAATGCCGGGGCGCCGGTATCCGGGTGAAGATGATCACCGGAGACCATGCCGCGACCGCCCGCGCCATCGGCCGCGAGATCGGGTTGCAGAATGTCGCGCAGGTGCTCACCGGTGCCGAGATCGAGGCGATGGACGATGCCGCGCTGGCCGCGGCGGTTTACGAGACCGACATCTTCGCGCGCACCTCTCCGGCCCACAAGCTGCGTCTCGTCACCGCGCTGCAGTCGCACGGGCTGACCGTCGCCATGACCGGCGACGGGGTCAACGACGCCCCCGCCCTCAAGCGCGCCGACGCGGGTATCGCCATGGGACTGACCGGCAGCGAGGCCGCCAAGCAGGCCGCCGCCGTGGTGCTGGCCGACGACAATTTCGCCTCGATCGTGGCGGCGGTGCGCGAGGGCCGCACGGTCTACGACAACATCAAGAAGGTGATCAGCTGGACTCTGCCCACCAGCACCGGAGAGGCGATGACGGTGGTGGTCGCGCTGTTTGCCGGGATGGCGCTGCCGATCACCCCGGTACAGATCCTCTGGGTCAACCTGATCACCGCCGGCACGCTGGGGCTCGCGCTCGCCTTCGAGCCGCCGGAGGAGGGCACGATGCGCCGCGCCCCGCGTCCGCGCACCGAGCCGCTGCTCAGCGGCACGCTGGTCTGGCACATCGCGTTGGTCTCGACGCTGTTTCTCGCGGCGGTCTTCGGGATGTATTTCCACGCCATCGCCCGGGGCCAGCCCGTCGCCCTTGCGCAGACCACCGCGATGAACACGATGGTGATCCTTGAGATCTTCCACCTCTTCTTCATCCGCAACATCCACGGCACCTCGCTGACCCTGAAGGCCGCCCGCGGCACGCCGGTCATCTGGGCCTGCGTGCTGATCGTGGCCGGCGCGCAATGCGCGATTACCTACCTGCCGGCGATGCAGTCCATCTTTCACACCGCGCCTGTGCCCTTTGCGGATGGGCTTCTCGCTTTCGGGATCGGCATCGTCTTTCTGGTCCTGCTGGAGGGCGAGAAGCAGCTGCGGAGGCGCAAGGCCTAGGGCTGCGCTGGCGCTCCGAGCGCCAGCATGGCGCCGCCCGCAACGATCGTCAGGAGGTAGACCGGCAGCACCCGCAGTCCCAGCGCGCGGCTCCCGGCGAAGAAGCTGATCGCCCCTTTCACGACAGAGTTCACTGACACCGCGATGAAGATCGCCACCGCCCCGTGAAAGGCCGCGAGGTCCCGGCCCACCAGCCGCGATACCGAGATGGTCAGCGCATCCACATCCGTCAATCCCGACAGGGCCGCCGCCGCGTAGACCCCCTCGACGCCGAGCCAGAGCCGGAGATAGTGCACCCCGAGCAGCACCGCCGCGAGCACCCCGCCGAAGCCGAGCGCGGCGCCGAGCTCGAGCGGGTTCGCGATCCCCTCGACCTGCCCCGCCGCCTCTGTGCCCGCCCGCGCCCGCAGCGAGAGCGCGACGGTTGCGAGCAGCGCGACAGCGGCCATGACCCCCACCGGCGGCGTGAGCTGGTTCAGCAGCGCGGGGCCGAAGACCGCGACCAGCGCGAGCACGCGCAGGAAGGCCACCGCTCCGGCCGCGAGGATGCCCGCCGCCGCCATGGGCGCAAGACCCGGCTGCGCCCGCACGACCCGCGACAGTGCCAAAGTCGTGGACGTCGACGAGGCGAGCCCGCCGCAGAGGCCTGTCAGCAGCATGCCAAGCTTCGCCCCGCCGAGGCGGATCGCCACGTAGCCCAGGAAAGACAGACCGGCGACCACCACCACGGCCCACCACAGATCATAGGGATTGAGCACGCCCCCGGGGCCGTAACCTTGGTCAGGCATCAACTGCAGCCCCACCACCGAGATCAGCGCAAGCTTGAGCACCGCCGACAGCTCGCCGCTGCCCATATGCGCCACCCAGCCGTGCAGCCGCGATTTCAGCGACAGCAGCAGCGCGCAAAGGACGCCTGCGGCAGCGGTGGGGGCCATTTCTCCGAGCACCGAGGCGGCACCGAGCACGAACACCAGCAACATGGCGATCTCGGTGGTCAGCCCGGCATCGCCCTCGGCGCGCAGGGTGAACCAGTAGCTCACCGCCAGCAGGCCGCTCACCGCGAGCAGGGCCGCGCCCGGCAGGACAGCGCCCGAGACGGGGGCCAGCCCGCCGGTCACCCCGCCGAGCAGACCGACGAGCGCAAAGGTTCTCACCCCGGCGACCCGCGCGCCCTCGCGTTCCGCCCGCCCGTGCCAGCCACGCTCGAGCCCGACCAGAAGCCCGATCGCCAGCGCCAGCCCGAGTCTCTGCAGAAGCTCCATGTCCGTCATCGCCGTCGAAGCTCTCCCTGTCTCGATGCCGTCCAGCCTAGCGAGCGAGGGGCCGTTGCTGCACAATCCATATCAACAGCCGTTCCCCACGAGTTTGCGCCCCCATCCTTGTCGCGGGTCGTCCCAAGCGTCATCATCGCCGGGATATTATCCAGGGCCTTGGCACCGAAAAGGCATTTCATGCACGCATTCCTCTCCTGCCGCGGCGGCGCGGCTTTGGTTCTTTGTAGCCTCATCGCCAGCCCCGGCGCTGCTGCCGATCCCTCCACCGGCGCGCAGGCTTGGACCGCAAACTGCGCGAAATGCCATCGCGACCCCGCGCGCATCGCCTCGGCGATCCCTGTCCCGAACGACACGGCGGGCGCGGCACGGCTCGACCGTTTTCTCGCCGATCACCACGCAAGGGACGCGTCGACCCGCGCGGCGATCATCAGCTGGCTGCAGGATCAGGCCAGCCAATAGATGAGCACCAGCGCCGCGACCCCGCTCCAGAGCGCGGCGAAACCTGACAGGATCCTGCGATCCTTGGCCGAGGCGCGGCCCGCTGCGTAGCTGAAACGTTCGTAGCTGATCGCCTGCATCGGCACCCCCATCTTCAGCACCATGTCCGCGACGAAGGTCATCATCGGCCCGGGGCCGCAGGTCATCACCTCGCAGTTGGCAGGGTCGAGCCCTTCGAACGCTTCCGCCAGATGCGCCCGGGTCAGGGGGCCGCGCAGCAACGCGCCGCCCTGCTCGGCGCGGTCGGAGACCAGCATCGGCACCACCCCGAGCGCCGCGCAGGCGGGCCGATAGAGATCCGGCGGCACCATCGCCTCGGCACTGCGCGCAGCGTAGAGGAACCGCACCGGACGGCGGCTCCGGCTCTGCGCGAGATGCGACAGGATCGACAGGATCGGCGCGACGCCCACCCCGCCGGCAACGAGGACCAGTGGCCCCTCGCCGCGCGGTACGAAGCTGCCATGCGGCGCATCGACCGAGACCCGCGTTCCCGGTGCGAGTTGCCCGACCCCATTCGTGAAATCCCCGGCCTCCTGCACGAGAAAGCGCAGCTCCGCCTCGCCGGGGGCGGAGGCAATCGAGAAGGGATGGTCATGCAGCGGCAGGCGTTTGCGCCCGAAGGCAACCCAGGCGAACTGGCCTGGCTCGAAGCACAGGTCACCGCCCTCGGGCGGGGCAACCCTCAGCAGCCAGAGGCGCTCCCCCGCGGGCCGCGCCTCGCGGAGTGTCCAGCCCTGCCCGGCCGGACGAACGAGGCGCACCGCGTAGACCCAGAGCGCCGGAAGGGTCACGCCAAGCGCGAAGAGGATCCAGACCGCCGCGGCAAGCGCGCCTGCCCTGCCATCCTCCACCGCGTGCCAGGCGATCAGCGCCACAAGTGTGACGGCCCCGAGCGCATGCCCGGCCCTCCATATCTGGTAACGCATCCCGAGCCGGTCACGCAGCAGCGCGAGAACGACCAGAACCGCGAGCAGGATAAGCGCGAGGCGTGCTTCCCATAAACCGGGCCCGGAGAGGACCAGCTCGACACGCCGGGAAAGCCGTCCCGGGCGGTCGGGGTCCGGCAGCCCGATCACGGCCAGCACGTGGACCAGCGCCAGCAGCAGCGCCACCGGCGCCGCCCACTTGTGAAAGGCCATGGTGATATCGATGCCGATGCGCCCCGAGATCGCCTCGAAGCGACCGCTGGTGATCATCTGCAGCAGGATCATCGCAGCGGCAGCCACCCCCGCGCCGGTCGCCAGCCGCATCGCGGCCTGCCCGTGCCCCTGCCCCGTCAGGAGCGCCGGCAGCAGCGGCAGGGAGATCAACGCGGCATAGCAGAGCGCAAGGACAAGTGGCGGCAGACCGCGCCGCTTCGGCGGTGTTGGGGGCATGGCGATGTCTCCTCGATCGCGGCGACTCTAGCCGCATTGCCGAGTCATTCCTTGACACGGATCACGCGCCGTCAGGACACAGCGCAAGAAATACCCACGCAAAGAGCCGCTTTCGTACGGAATCACGCAATTCCGAAACCCGCTAGAACGGAGGTGAAATTCGGGGAAATACCTTCATCCACAGCAACCAATTGTTTCCACGCATTTCGCTTGCCACTGCAATCGAGAAGACGCTATCTGCCCGCGGGAGTAGCCTTAATTGTTCCTTATTTTTATCGAGTATCTTGGGAGGAGGCCATCATGAGCCTACGGAACCGTCGCCTGTTCAATTGCCGGTCGTGCGGCCACAACATGCGGCTCGGTGCCACAGAATGCGGGAGCTGCTACCAGCCGGCTCCGCAGATCAATCGCCTGCCGTTGCCCCTGCTGCTCGGCCTTCCTTTGGCCGCGCTGGTTGCCGTCGCGATGTGGGCCTCCGCACACTAGGCAAAGGGCTCTCAGCACCGCAGAACGCATCTCAATCGCGTGCGCGTCCGCGGCACTGGCACTGGCACTGGCACTGGCACTGGCATTGATAGTGCGCCCGGTCACGTCACCTCGCAGCCGTCCATTTTCGCGCACATGATACGCTTGGCGCAGTGCGCCGACTCACTTGTGCCGGCCCGATGAGAACCGGACCGGCGCGCCACTCGTCGCCACGAGTTGCGGAAGAATTTGACGATAATGTGCCCAAACGACCCCTCCAGAGTGATGGATTTTTGAGCACAAATCCAAAAAACTGGGATGCTCGCCAATTTTGTCATGGATTCGTGAGAGAATTCTGCTTTTGGTAAGACCGTGTCTCCGGGGCGTTTTGCCCTCCCGACATGAATTGACTTGAATATTTGTGAAGTAAATTGGTGTGTTTGTTTGAGGGGTGCCTTGTTTTGCCTGGCAATTACCTATCGTTGCGCCGCATTGCGCAATGCAGACGTAGAATTCGACTCGAGATCGTCGCTTTTGTCCTCCTTGCGGCCTGCGACACCTTCCCGCTGACCCCGACGGAATTCGACAGGGAGCTTCAGCAGGCGCCCTTCGTGGTGCAGCCGCAATCAGATGCCTGGCTGTCGACCCGAAACGCACAGGTCGTTTTCGAACGGCGCTTCCGTGGCCGCAGCGAACAGCACATCCTGCTGCCCAACCGGACCGCGGTTTCGGGCGAGAATTACATCCTTCTTCGATCGCATGGCAGCCGCGGTGCCAATATCGGGCGCTTCAGGCCGTTCGAGCTGCTGAAATCCGCCGGAGGCATTCCCTATCCGTTCACCGCCGCCGCGATCCGCGGCATGACGACGGAGACCGATGCGCTCGGCCAGATCGACTGGGCGCTCTGGACCAATTACTCCGGATTGACCTGCGTGCTCGCCTTCCGCCGCTTCGACGGTGCGAACCGTACCATTCCCGCCGGCGCCGGGGCCATGGACCTCGCCATGCGCAATTGCGTCTACGGCACCGTGGAAGAGGCGCTCGCACCGATCAGCCCGCAGGGGGCGAGCTTTGCCGCCACGGGGCTGACCGAAGAGTCCGCCCCCAAGATGTTGTCGCCGCTCGCAGGACCGCTGCCATGAAATTCCGTGATTTTGTTTCCGCATCGGGGGCCGCCGCCCTCTCCTTCGCATGGGCCGTGCTCTTTGCCGTGGTGGTATTCCTCGCCTCGGTACCGACCTCCGTCGCCACGCAGGCGCTGCTCTCGCTTCTGGCCTGCAGCCTGATCTACGTGATGAAACCGGGCGTGACCTCGAACATGACCCTACGCTTCGTCGTGCTGTCGATCGCCGGCGCCTTCGTGCTGCGTTACTGGCTGTGGCGGCTGTTCGAAACGCTTCCTTCGTTCGAAGACCCGGTCTCGCTTGCCGCGGCGCTGGTGCTCTTCGGGGCCGAGAGCTTCACCGTCGCCATCTTCTTCCTGACTGCGCTGATCAACTCCGATCCGGTCGACCCGCCGAAGCCCGCGCCGGTGCGGCTCGAGGACGTGCCAACGGTCGACATCCTCATCCCCAGCTACAACGAGAGCGAGGAGCTGCTCGCGGTCACCCTCGCCGCGGCGAAGCGGATCACCTACCCCGCAGGCAAGATGACCGTCGTGCTCTGCGATGACGGCGGCACCGACGAGCGCTGCAACCACACAGACCTCGAGATGCGGCGCGCTCGCGCGAGCGGCGGGCGAGCCTACAGGCACTCTGCAAGGAACTCGACGTCGTATACACCACCCGTGCCCGCAACGAGCACGCCAAGGCCGGCAATCTCAATGCCGCGCTGCAGCATCTCGAGGGCGAACTGGTGTTGGTGTTGGACGCGGACCACGTGCCGAGCCGTGACTTCCTGGCGCGGACCGTCGGCTACATGGTCGAGAATCCGCGGCTCTTCCTCGTGCAGACGCCGCATTTCTTCACCAACCGCGATCCAATCGAGCGCAATCTCGAACTGCCCGAGACCTCGCCCTCCGAGAACGAGATGTTCTACGCCCAGATTCACCGCGGCCTCGATCGCTTCGGCGGGGCGTTCTTCTGCGGCTCGGCGGCGCTGCTGCGGCGGCAGGCGCTGGACGAGGTGGGCGGCATCGCCGGCGAAACCATTACCGAGGATGCCGAAACGGCACTGGATATTCATTCGCGCGGATGGGAGAGCCTCTATCTCGACCACGCGATGGTGGCCGGACTGCAGCCCGAGACCTTTGCCTCGTTCATCCAGCAGCGCGGCCGTTGGGCGACCGGCATGATCCAGATGCTGATGCTGAAGAACCCGATCTTCCGCAGCGGACTCTCGCTGAAGCAGCGCTTGTGCTACCTGAACTCCATGAGCTTCTGGCTGTTCCCGGCCATCCGGATGGTCTTCCTGCTCATGCCCCTGCTCTACCTGTTCTTCGGCCTCGAGATCTACGTGGTCACGACGCAGGAGGTGCTGGCCTATATCGTGCCCTACCTGCTGATCGGCTTCATGGTGCAGAACGCGCTGTTCGGCAGCTTCCGCTGGCCGCAGATCTCGGAGGTCTACGAGATCGCCCAGACGCCCTACTTGCTCAAGGCGGTGGTGCACACAGTGCTGCGTCCGCGCGATGCCTCTTTCAAGGTCACGGCCAAGGATGAAACGCTGGACCACAGCTTCCTGTCCCCGGTCTATGCCCCGCTTGCGGTGCTGGCCGCGCTGCTTCTGGCGGGTCTGGTCGCCGGAGCGTTCCGCTGGGCCGCCTTCCCCGGCGACCGCGCGGTGGTCGAGATCGTCGGCGCGTGGAACCTCTACAACTTCCTGCTGGTCGCCTATGCGCTGCGGGCGGTCTTCGAGCGCCCGGATCGGCTGGAACGCCCGCGCTGCGGGATCTCCAGCGCCGCGCTGCTGCGCTGGTGCGGGGTCGCTCTGAGTGACGACGAACAGGTTCCCGAGGTCTCCGCCGAGATCGTGGCCATCACACCGCGCCGCGTCAGCCTGCATCTCGGCAATGACACGCGATCGCGCTACGGGCGGGTGTTCCGCGAGGGGGCCTCGACCGGCCTGCAGGTAGAGCTCGCGCCGATCCTTCCGCGGAACCCCGAGCTCGAAGCGCCCCTGCCCCTCAAGGTAAGGACCGTACGCTCCGACGTGGACGGAACATTGATCGAGCTCGACGTCGCGCCCGCGCAGATGATCGCGGCAAGTCGGCTGACCGCGCATCTGGTCTACGGCGACAGCCTGAGATGGCACTTCTTCCGCAAGGTCTATCCCCAGGGCAGCACGCTGATCGCGGGGCTCGCCTATGTCGCCGGAAAGAGCCTAGTGTCGGTGCCGAAGTCGGCGATTGGCTTCGTCACCGAGCCGGCCCGCCGCCGCCGCGAGGCCACCGAGGAGGCCATGCACAGCGAGCCCGCGTTCGTGGCCCCGGTCTTGGACCGCCCGGATCCGCGACCTGCAAGGGCCCCGCTCGAGGCCGCCGCGGCAGTCGGCGCAGCCGATTACCTTGTGATCGAGGAGTGACGCCATGAAACACTGGATCCTTCCCATTCTGACCGCCGCGCTCCTGCCCGCCTTCGCGGGCGGTGGCCGCGCGCAGCAAATCCTCCTGAACGAGCTGCCGGTGCAGGAGGCTCCGCTCGCCCCTTCCGAGCGATCGGCGGAGAGCGCGGTTCCCCGGATGGACTGGTCGCCCGCCGCACCCGCGGCGACGGCGGAGGTGACCGACATGCTGCCGGTTCTGCTGCCGCTGCGCCCGACGATGCCACAAGGCGCCGAGACCGAGGGTTACCGCGTTCAGGGGCAATTCGGCGAAGCCCGCTTCGTCCTTTTTCTTCCGAGTGCCGCAGAAGGCGCCGAGCTCGAGCTGACCACGCTGAGTTCGATCAACCTTCTTCCCGAGCAGTCGAATATCCGGGTCGAGGTCAACGGCACCACCATCGGAACCATCATCCCCGATAATTTCGACAAGGCCGGAACCGATGCGCTCGCCATTCCAGGCGGCGCATTGAAGCCCGGACGGAACGTCGTGACCCTGCGCTTCCAGCAGGTCCACCGCGTGTTCTGCGGTCCCGACGCAGCCTTTGATCTCTGGACCCATGTCCTGCTGTCGCAGAGCGGCATCAGGGTCGCGCCCGGCGATTTCGGCGCCGACGCGCCCGGCTTCCTGGCCGCGGTCGCGGCGCAGCTCGGGCGCGGGAAGCCGCTGGTCGTCGCCGAGACCACGGGCTCGACCGACGTTGCATCGTTGAGCTCCGCCATGGCCCGGGTCGAAAGCCTGTTCGAGGGCCTTCCCCCGGAGATCGAGATCACCGATCCCTACGCGGTCGCAACGACCCCGCCGGCGCTGGCGCGGGTGACGCTGCTGCCCGATGAGACATCTCCGCCCGATCTGCCGCAGTTCCGCCGCGGCGGCGATGGGGCTCTGGTGCTGGTGGCAAATGCCGCCCATCCCGAGCAGGTCGCAGAGGTCATGCTCGGCGCCTTCGGCGAAGGACACCCCGCCAACCCGGTGCCGACGCTGCAGCCCGGCACGACGCGATCCCTTGCCGATCTCGGCGTTGGGCGCCTGGTCGGACAGGGCCACTACATCCGCGAGACCGTGCGCTTCAGGCTTCCCTGGGACTGGCTGGTGCTTTCGGCGCAACGCGCGGAGCTTCGGCTCGACTACGGGTTCGATCGCAATCTCCCGAAGGGCGCCCTGCTGCTGGTGAAGATCAACGATGCGACCGTCCACCTCCTTCCGCTCGACGAGGACGACAAGGCGGGACAACGGGTCGAGACGCTGCGCATTCCCTTCGCAGCGAACATGCTCGAGCCTGGCGTCAATCACCTGACCTTCGAAGCGCTGGTTCCCGGCGATCCCCCCCGACGAGGCCTGCGCGCCGCGAAGCACACCGATCTTCGAGATATTCGACACGACGACACTGGACATCCCCACGGCACCCAGCATGTCCGTCGCCCGGCTCGACCAGGTCCTCGCAGGGCTGAGCCCCGAGAGCGTCCGGCTGAGCGAGGCCGCCGGGGAAGCCCTGCCGCTGGGCCTCCTGCCGCGCCTCGCCTCGGTCTTCGTCGGCCAGAACACAGAGGGACCGGGACCCGCATCGCTGACCATCGGCGTTCCCTCGGACCTGTCGACACTCGGAGGGCGCATTCTTGGTGACGCCACCTCGACGCTGCAGGAGGCGATGCTGATCGCGCCGCGCCCCGAGCCGAAGGACATCGACACCTGGGCAAAGGTCGACGGGGGCCGCTGGTGGCAGGCGGTCTACGACCCTGCCAAGGCCGGCGCCATAGTGCGAACGTTCCGCGACAGGCTTGCCGCGATCTGGCGCGGCCCTCAGTCGGAACTCGATGCCTGGCTCGACGGACGTGCCGCCGACGCCATGCTGCTGCAGCCCGACCTCGACAGACCCGGGAACATCTGGCTCATCCTCCGGCCCAACCTGCCCCTCGAGAAGCTCGTCGCATCGCTGATCCACGGCGGCGGGACGCTCGATATCCCGCGCGGGCAGGTCTCGTTGTTCACACCCGACGCCGGCTGGCAGAGCTGGCACTCCTCGGCGCGACGCCTGGAGCTGCACGAGCCGCTCACCCTCGACAATGCGCGCAAGGTGGTCGGCAATTACGCCTCTCTCGCGCCGCCTGTCTTCATCGTTCCCATGCTGGCGCTGTCCCTGGTCTCCGCGATCCTCGCGATGGGCGTCATGATCATCACGCGACGGAGGAAGAAATGAACCGAAGAGAGCTTCTGGCCTCGCTTTGCGCAACCAGCCTGTCCGGCGCGCTGTCCCTGCCGGCCGCAGCGCTGGCCGCGACATCCGGCACCGGCCTAGAGGCCAGCCTTCGCGATGTCTGGGAGGCCTGGCGCGATGCCAACATGGACGCGACCGGACGGGTGATCGACCGGCTGCAGAAGTCGTCGAGCCATTCCGAGGGGCAGGCCTATGGCATGCTCCTGGCCGCCATGATGGGCGACCGCGCGGCCTTCGAGCGGATGGACGCCTGGACCCGGCTCAACCTCGCCATCCGGCAGGACTCCCTGATGGCCTGGCGCTGGCTTCCCGACGCGCCGGTGCGGGTGCCCGACCTCAACAATGCCAGCGATGGCGACCTCTTCCGGGCCTGGGCGCTGCTGCGCGCCGCGCAGCGCTTCGAAGCCCCCGAGTACCGGGCGGCAGCAGAAGCCATCGTGCGCGACCTCGCCAAGAGCTGCATCGTCCATCGCCCCGGCGCCGACCCGTTGCTGCTGCCCGCAGCCCGGGGCTTCGAGACCGAGGCCGGGTTCCTCTACAATCCCTGCTACACGATGCCCCTAGCCATGCATGAGCTGGCGACCGAATTCAACCAGCCGGTCCTTGCCGCGGCGGCCCGCGGCGCGGTCGAGCTGGCCCGCCAGCTCGCGCTCGAAGGTGTTGTCCCGGACTGGGTCGAGGTGACACCGCAAGCCGTCGGGCCGGCGAAGGGGTTCTCCTTCGATGCCGGTTACGAGGCGATGCGGGTGCCGCTGTATTTCGTCTGGTCGGGCCTGCACGATCACCCCGCTGTCCTGCGCTTCGCCGAGGCACAGTCGCGGGTGCCCCCCGGTCTCGCCGCCACCCGGATCAGCCGCGGCACCGGAGAGGCCCTCTCGACCAGCGCGGAGCCGGGCTACAAGGCCATCGCCGCGCTCGCCACCTGTTCGGCGCGCCAAGAGGTCGGCGCGCGGATCCCGCCCTTCTCGCCCGGGGCCCCCTACTACCCGGCAACCCTGCAACTCTTCGCCCTTCTCGCCCAGGCCGAAGCCCTACCCACGTGTGTACCGTTATGAAAAAGTTCCATTTTACCCTCGCACTTCTCGCCTTTTCGCAAACCTTCGCTGCGCTTCCCGGGCAGGCACAGTCGCCAACCGACAGCGACCTTCAGGCTCTGCGCTTCTACATGAACGAGGCCAATGACCAGGCCGCCCGCTCCGAGGTGCGGCGCCTGCAGCTTCGCTACCCCGACTGGGTGGTTCCCGAGGATCTCGGCGCGCTGCAGCAAGGCTCGCCCGACGCGGCGGTCGCCGACATCTACCGCGAGATTCGCTCGGGCAATTTCGCCCGCGCCCGCGCCATCATCGAGGAGACCGGCCGTGCGACCCCAAGCTGGGCCCCCTCGCCCGAGCTGCTCGCGGCCCTGTCTATCGCCGAGTCCCAATCAAACTTCGACCAGGCCGTCTCGCGCGGCGAGCCGGGAGCCGCCATCAAGATCGCTCGCGCCAACCCCGATCTGCTGCGCTGCGAGCGGGTGAACAACGCCTGGCTCCTCGCCGAGCAATACCAGGCCGCGCGCGAGCCCGCGCTTGCGCTGACCACGCTGAACGCCATCGTGCGCAGCTGCACCGATCCCAACATCCTTGTCGCAACGCTGGAGAAATCCGTTGCCGTCGCGAGCCTCGAGCAACTCGCCGCAATGGCTGACGCGGCGCGCGCCCTCGCGCCGGGCGCCGCCGAACGGCTGACCTCGGTAGAGACCCGCCTACGCGCCGGGCTGCAGGCCCAGCCACGCCAGCTCGCCTCGGCCACGCCGAGCGGCACCCCCGCCCGGTTCGAAGCGCCCGACAGTGGTGGCGGGCTCACCTCGACGAAGAGCCAGCAGCCAGCGCAGCGCCCGCTGGCCCCCGCCCCGAACCGCAAATCGTCCGGCGGCGACACTGCGGCGCTGACACAGGCGCGCGCTGCCGCGCAACGCGCCGATTGGTCCACCTGCCTGGCCGCCTCGGTCAAGGGCACCAGCCCCCAGATCGTCTCGCAGCGCGCCTGGTGCGCGCTGAATGCGAAACGTCCCATGCAGGCCCTGAACGATTTCAAATACGCCGCGAGCCAGTCACCCACGGCAGAGGGCCGACGCGATGCCCGCTACGGGCTGGCTCTGGTGATGCTTCAGCTCAACATGGTCGACCAGGCCGCAACTGTCGCCGCGACCACGCATTTCTCTGAGCAGCAGCGCCTGGAAGTCGAGACGCAGATCCTCGACAAGCGCGGCATATCCGCCTACCAGCGCCACGACTACCGCCGCGCCATCGCCTATTTCGACGAGCTCGAACGGCTGAGCGGCGTCGTCCGACGCGACATCGCGCTGCTGCGGGGCTACGCCTACCTCAACTCGGGCCAGCGCGCCCGCGCCCGGGCCGAATTCCAGGCCATCCATGACAAGCTCGCCACGCCCGAATCGCGCCGCGCCCTCTCTCGGGCACTGCACTGAGCGTGCCGATTCGCCCTGCTCTTGGCGCACGCCCCGGACGGCGCGGTGATTTCGCCGAAGGGGTCGAGACCCTCTCCATAAAACACGCATAGGGCGTCTCACAGGGCGCCCTATGAGCACCACCCACCGCTTTGCCCGGGATTGACGGGAATTTCTCCGTTTCTCGATATTTTCAACAGCTTAAAGGTTAATATAACTTTAAACGCGCTGCGTTTAGCCGGTCCCCGGACACATTTTTCACAAGTCAAATTTTTTTAGGAACTGCTTCATGACCAAGATCGAAATCGAACGCGAGCGCCACCAGAACAGCCGCCGCCGACGCAGGGCCCAGATCGTCGAACTGCTGGCAGGCGCGGCGATCATCCTCTGGGTCATCGCCCACTTCGGCGCTGGCAGCTGACGCTCAAAGCCCGCCAAAACCCCCGGCCTCCGTCAGGCGCCACCTGGCGGGGGCAGGCGAAGGTCCTAGACCAACGCCGAAGCGCCTGCCCCGCCCGGAACCCCGGCGCCGAAACGCGCAAAGCGCCCGTTTGGGCGCTGGCGGTGGATTGTGATCTGGGTTTTGGTTGCGGGA
>NZ_NTHN02000033.1 GCF_002300555.2 Alloyangia mangrovi
CCCCGGCGCTGGCCTGACCCGGACCCGCGGCGCAGCGCCGCACTCCCGAATTCACCCGCCGGGCCGATGTGCCCGGAGCATGTCCCGCGCAGGCAGCGGTGCGTCCGCGCGCGCGTCGGAGGAGACCCCCAATGAAGACCACCCTGATCACCGCCCTCGGCTTTGCCCTGCTGTCGGCCGCAGGCGCCCATGCGGACCATGAACACGCCGATCACAAGATGGAACACGGCCAGCAGATGGCCATGCACGCCGACGCGGTCTACGAGATCGGAGTCCTGCACATCGAGAACGCCTTCTCGCGTGCCAGCCTGCCCAACCAGCCGGTGGGCGGCGGCTTCTTCACCGTGACCAACACTGGCGCCGAGGATGACCGGCTGATCTCTGCGAGCACCTCGCCGGAGCGGGCCGACCACATGGAAATCCACGAGATGGCCATGGACGGGCAGGTGATGAAGATGCGCGAACTCCCCGACGGGCTGCCGATCCCCGCGGGCGAGACCGTCGAGCTGAAGCCGGGCGGCTTCCACCTCATGATGATGGGCCTGAAGCAGCCGCTGGTCGAGGGCGAGAGCGTCACCATTTCGCTCACCTTCGAGAAGGCCGGCACGATCGAGATCCCGCTGGCCATCGGCGCGCCCAACGCCAAGGGCGGCACGGCGCAGGGTCACATGACCCACGGCAACTGAGGAGCGGGGCATGCGCAAGCCAGGCATCACCGCGTTACGTTTCGCGCTCTGGGGGCTGGTCCTTCTGGCCCTCGTCGCCCTGCTGTGGGTCCGCGTCCTTGCGCCGCGACTGGAGCAGGACGTCACCGCCTCGCTGGGGCGCGGCGACTATCACCTGTCGGCCACCGACGGCAGCAGCTTCACCGAGGACAGCCTGAAGGGCGCGCCCTCGGCGGTCTTCTTCGGCTTCACCCATTGCCCCGAGGTCTGCCCGACGACCCTTGGCGACATCGCCACCTGGCAGGAGGGGCTGGGCGAGGCGGGCAAGGTGCTGCGCGTCTTCTTCGTCACCGTCGATCCCGAGCGCGACACGGCCGAGCAGCTCGAGCAATATGTCTCCTGGGTGCCCGGGGTGCTGGGGGTCTCGGGCTCGCGCGAGGAGATGGACAAGGCGATCAAGGCCTTCCGCATCTACGCGCGCCGGGTGCCACTCGACGACGGCGGCTACACGATGGACCACTCGGCCATGGTGCTGCTCTTTGACGAGGGCGGCGACTACGCGGGGCTGATCAACTACCAGGAAGACTACGACCGGGCGCTCGGCAAGCTGCGCGCGCTGGTCGGGGCCTCCTGACAGCCGGCGCGGTAAAATCCGCCCGTTGGCAAGGGCTTGCCGATGCTCCGGCAGGGCCTTGCCGGGGCGCCGGGGCCGCGTCAGTCTGGCTGCAAAACCTATAAATGGCGGAGCGGGCAGATGGGCAACACAAGACGGACTTTCCTGATCACGGGCGGGGCGATGGCCCTTTTGGCGGGCTGCGGAGGCGGCGGCTATTCGGGCGGCGCCGGCGCCCCCGACGATCCCATGCTGCGGCCGCAGCCGAACCCCGGCTGGGACGCCTGGGTCGCCGGCTTCCGCGGCCGCGCGCTGTCGCAGGGCATCTCGGCGGGGACCTATGACACCGCCTTCCGGTCTGCGGGCTTCCTGCCCGGCGTGGTCGAGCGCGACCGCAGCCAGACCGAGTTCACCCGCACGCTCGAGGATTATCTCGCGATCACCGCCAACGAGCAGAAGGTCAGCCAGGGGCGGTCGGAGCTCAGCCGCAACATGGGCGTGCTGCGCGAGATCGAGGCGCGCTACGGCGTGCCGCCACATGTAGTTTGCGCGGTCTGGGGCATGGAAAGCAGCTACGGCACGCGGCGCGGCAACATCCCGGTGATCTCCGCCTGCTCGACGCTGGCCTTCGACGGGCGCCGTGGCGCCTTCTTCGAGCAGCAGACGCTGGCCGCCCTGCGCATCCTCGAACGCGGCGACATTGATCCCGCGCATCTCACCGGCAGCTGGGCCGGGGCGATGGGGCATACGCAGTTCATCCCCACCACCTACCAGAGCTACGCGGTCGATTTCCGTGGCGACGGGCGGCGCGACATCTGGTCGGACGATCCGACCGATGGGCTCGCCTCCACCGCAAACTACCTCTCGCGGAGCGGCTGGCGCCGCGGCGAGCCCTGGGGACTCGAGGTGCTGCTGCCCGCAGGCGGAGCCTCCATGGCGGGCGGATCGCGCAGCGGTGCGGGCTGGGCCGCGGCGGGAGTCCGCCCGGCGGCGGGCGGATCGCTGCCCTCGGGTTCGGGCAAGCTGCTGCTGCCGCAGGGCGCGGGCGGGCCGGCCTTCCTCGTCTACCGCAACTTCAACGTCATCCTGCGCTACAACAACGCGCAGAACTACGGGCTCGGGGTCGGCCACCTGTCGGACCGGCTGCTGGGGGCGGGACCGCTGCGCGGCAGCTTCCCGCCGGACCGCTACGGGCTGACCATCGAGGATCGGCGCGAGCTGCAGGGCCGGCTCAATTCGGCGGGCTATGACGCGGGCACGCCCGACGGGGTGCTGGGCAAGAAGACCACGGCCGCGATCGAGGGCTACCAGGCGCGGGTCGGGCTGCCGGTCACTGGCGAGCCCTCGCAGGGGCTTCTGGCGCAGTTGCGGCGCGGCTGAGCGCCGCGCCCCTTCCTTCAGACAGGAGTCACACCCCCGCGCTGCCGCCGAGCGCGGCCTGCAGGTCGGCCAACGTCTTCTTCTCGGCATCCGAGACCGCCTCGCCGCCGAAGCCAAGGAACCCGCCCTCCTTGGCCGCCTCGGCGGTGCGGGTGGCGGTGTCGATGAGGAACTCCGAGAAGGCCCCGGCCTCTTCCGGCGCGGTGGTCTTCACCGTGCCGAGGATCTCGGACAGGCGGGCGATCGCGGCATCGGTGATCTCGGGCGGCTTCTTGCCCTTCACCAGCGCCTTCACCCCGTCCATCGCGGCCGAGCGGCCCTCGGAGGTCTTGTAGGCCTCTGCCACCTCGGCGGCGAGCGAGCCCGCGGAGGCATCCTTGAGCGAGCCGGCCATCGCCGCGCTTTCCTGGACCGCGCCGATCAGGCCGCCGGGATCCGCGGCGGTGATCGCCAGCCCGGCCAGCATCGGGGCCTCGAGAACCATCGCCCAGTCGGTCTCGGTGAATTTTTCCTTGAGTGCCATGAGAGCCTCCGCTCAATCGTTGTGTGAGTCCGTTACGGATGTCCGGCGACGGGCCGTCGGAAAATTGTCCGGCGCAAGGCCGGAGTGGGACGCAGGCTGAAAATTCGCTGCCTGCGATTGTCTGAAATGGGCGGGTCCGGCCTCAAACTTCTGGCCAGTCCCGGTGCTAAGGGCCTGAGCCGGAACGCTTGGAGCCTAGCTCAACCGGGGCGGGTGATCCAGCGCGGACCCGCCGGATGGCGTTCAGGCGCGCGCGGTGATCACTTTTCCGCCTACGGGCGACAGGGTGCCGGGGAGGGCGCTGCGCCGCGCGAGGTGGGTATAGACCTCGTCCGCCTCGGCAAAGAGCGCCGGATCGTAGAGATCTTGCGGCGCGCGGTCCGGGGTGAGGCGGAAGTGGGCGCCGAAATCGATCCTGCCGGGCGCCACGTCGAGCTCGTCGCAGAGCGCCTCGAGTGTCTCCTGCGGGGCGGCGCGCATGTCGTCCTGCAGCACGAAGAGGCAACGGTCCTCGAAGCGCCGTACGTATCCGAAGGCCCGCAGCCAGTAGTTGATCCAATAGTCCGGCGTCGTGGTCTCATAAGCGACGGGATCGAAGCCCGGAAACAGCAGCGGCCTGTGGATCCGACCGAACTCGAAATGGCCGATGTCGCGCATGTAGCGGCGGATGAACTCGTCGTCCTGCTGCAGCTTCAGGAAGTTCAGGTGCTGGCGCAACAGCGAGGCGGCATGGGTCTCGGGCCGGCGCAGCGGCACCACGATGCGGCAGCCCGGGAAAGCTTCGAGCAGGTAGGGGATGCGGGCGATATTGGCGTTGTTCTTCGAGCAGTAGCGGGCCGGGGCGTCGGGGCTTCGGGCGTGGATCACCTTGCGCATCTGCCGGGCGATGAAGGCCTCGGCCGCCGGATCACGGTCCTCGGCCTGCCAGAGCGCGATGCCTTGGGGGCCGTACTTGCCGGGCCAGAGCGTCTTCCACAGCACCTCCTCGAAGGCCTCGGGACTGTCGAGGTCGATCTCGAGCCCGTCGCCATGGGCGCGCTCGTGCCGCCCCACGTCGCGCCCGCGCCCGCCGGCGAGCCGGTTCCACAGCGCCGGCGCGGTGACGAAGGGCATGTCGCGATAGGTGTGCGTGGCGATGGCTGGCACCTCGTGCAGCGCGTTGAGCAGCGCCGTGGTGCCGCCCCGCGCCAGCGAGGTGACGAAGATCGGCGGGCCGCTCGGCTCCTGCATCGCCCCGGGCATCAGCCGATCCTCGAGCTTCGAGGCGCTCTTCAGCACCACCGGGCTGGCAAAGGCCAGCATGTGGAAGAAGCGGTCGGCGGTGGAATAGCGGTTGATCTCGGGCAGCGCCTCGGGATCGTGCCGGCCCGGGCCGCGCAGGCGGCGAAGGGCCTCGGCCCCGGCGATCGCGGCCACCGAGACGACGAAGATGTAGTCGAGCCGCAGCATCAGCGAGAGGACCGCCTCGCGCGGGACCAGACCAATGAGGTCGGCGGCGAGCACCGGCAGCGCGGCCAGCGCCAGGGACAGGGCAAAGCGCCAGAAGATGCCGAAGGCCGCGCCGATCAGCGCAAAGCCGGCGCGGCGCACGGCGATCTCCTTGGCGGCGTCGTCGAGCTCGCTGTCCATCATCGCGGTGATGCCGGTCATCGCGGTGCCGAGCGCGGTGCGGCACACCGGCACGACCCTGCTGCGCCAGAGCCCGAGGCCGAAACCGGCCACCGCCAGCAGCGAGACGACGAAGGCGGCGATCATTTGCGCGTGTCACCGCGCGCGGCGGCCCGGCTCTTCAGCATCCGCTTGAGCGGGTACCAGACCAGTCCGGCGATGAGCAGGAGCACACCGAGCAGGATGGCGACGGTGACCGCGATGGCGCCGAGCCCGGCGCCGGGCCCGATATAGGCGGCGGCCGGGTCGGGCAGACCCATGCCGAAACTCAGGAGCAGGAGCGCCGCGAGGCGTGCATAAGGCGTCATCTGTCGGGGTCTCCTTGTCGAAGGGGGGGAAGGGCCGGCCTTGGACGGGGCTAGGGCTGGGTGCAGGTCTCCCAGACGGTTTCGAAATAGCCGGGAGGATAGACATCGGCGTTGGTGATCTCGCCGACATGGGCGTCGTCGAAGGCGTTGATGTATTCCCAGACCACCTCGCCCTCGGCGCTGGTCTGGATCACCCGGCCGCCGTCGAACTCGGCGATCACCATGCCGCCGTCGGGCAGGAGCTCGTGCTGGCCGCGGATCGCCGAGAGCATCTCCTGCCCCGGGGCCTCGCCGAAGAGCACCTCTATTTCGCCACTGCCGGGCTCGACGGCGGTGATGTTGGTGACCTTGGGCGTGTCGAGGTCGAGCACCTCGCCGGGGTAATCCGTACGGTAGACGTTGTTGTTGAAAATCGAGATGCGCCCGTCGGGGCGGAACTCGGGATCGTGCTGGCGCAGCCAGGGGCCGGTCTGGTGCCACTTCACGTCCCAGCTCACCGGGTCGACCACCATGACGAGGTTGAGATCGCGCATCGAGACCAGCAGGTCCCCGGTCTCGAACTGCGGATAGGCGGCGGCATAGGCCGCGGGCAGCTCGGCCACCTTGTTGGAATGCACCAGCTCATCGCGGTCGGGGGACTCGCGGCTGAAGTCCGCCCCGTTGGCGGTCAGCAACGCTTCGAGATGGGCGTCGCGAAGGATCTTCGGGATCGACACCTCAAGCTCGATCTCGCCCGCTTCGCTGATCTTCATGATCGTGTCTTCCTTGATCTCCAGTCCACTCGCCGAGGATGAGAAGGGCGGCATGCGGTCCGGCGCATCGGAGTCCAGCCAGCGCTGGCGGCCGAGCAGCCAGTAGCCGCCGCCCGCTGCGGGAACGATCGAATGATGGGTGCGCTCGTTCAGCGTCCAGACCACCTCGCCGCAGGGCGAGAGTTTCACCGTGCCGCAGTATTCGTAGTTGAAGACGACCTCTCCCCTCGGCGTCACAAGCGCGCCGTGCTGGTCGACGTTGAGCGTGCTGGCGAGATCGCAGACCCGGGTCTCGGCGTCGGGAAAGTGGGTGAAATAGTCGAGCGTCCACTTGCGCATCACGCTGCCGTCGCGGCGCACCAGCCGGGCCTGGTTCTCGTCGTCGAAGAACCCTGCCATGAAGACCAGCGTGCCGTCGTCGACGATCTTGTTGACGGTCACGCCCTCGCCCATGCCGCGCGACGGCTGCAGGTGGTGGCGCCGGGGGTGGCTGGTCAGGTCGTTATGCCCCAGCGTGGTGAGCATGTCGTAGGTGAGCTCGAGTTGGGGGGCCGGGAAGAGATGCTTGCGCGTGGCAATGGAGCCGTAAAGAAACCCGGCGCCGAGAAGGGCAACCAAAAGGCACACGGAAAATATGCGCCGAGCGATCTTGTCGGAGAATTGCGACATCAAATGTGGCTTTCGAAAATCTGACGAGCCCCGGGAAAACTAGGGAGGAGCCGGCTCGGCGAGACATACGTCCAAGCGTCGGTCAGTCTTGTACAGCCTCCGCGTAATCGCAAGCTTTTCGTAAGATTTGTGGGGAATCGTGCCGAAAGCCCGGGGTTGCACCAGCGCCGCTGCAGCGGCGCGGCGCGCTCAGACGACCTCGATCACGTCCTTGTCGATGGCCAGGTGATAGCCCTTGCGGGCGATGTTGCGCACCAACAGCTCGCTGACCATCTGGTTGCCCAGCCCGTCGCGCAGCCGCTTGATCCGGGTCGCCCCGGCCGCCTCCTCGCAGTCGGTGGGATCGCGGCCCGAGATCATCCCTTCGATCTGCGCGCCGGTCAGTGTCTCGTCGTCCATGCGCGCCTCGGCCAGCACGGAGAGCGTCTCGATCATCGCCGCGGTCAGCTTGAAGCCCATGGTGTTGAGATAGACCATATTCTCTTCCCGGCTGATGATCAGCGAGCTGACCTGGATGCCCGAGCGCTCGATCTGCGCCATGCGCCGGTTCATCCCCGCCAGCATCACCAGGAAGACCAGAGCGGCCACCAGCATGGCGGCGGCGAAGACCAGCAGCACGAAGATCACCATCCGGTAGCTCGCCAGCGTGTCGGCAAAGGCGGTGCCCGAGAGCGCGAGAATCTCCAGCAGCTTCAATTCGGCCTGGGCGGTGAGGTCATGCTCGACGAAGATCCGCTCGACCCGCGCGTTGAAGGCATTGCCGTCGGGCAGGGTGAACATCAGCACCGCGCCAGCAAGCACCAGCAGGGCGACGATCGCGGCGATTCCGAAGGTGACGATGCGCCCCCCCCGCGCGGCGGGCGTCAGTAGCGGAGATAGAACTCGCCGGCATTCTTCTTCTTTTCTTCCGAGGGCGGCTGTTCGGACAATGCCACGACGCTCAGCAGCGTCCAGCCGTTGCGGTCGAGCCGGATCTCCAGCTGGGCGGCCGCGGTGTTCTTCGACGGGCAGGTGTCCGTCGGCAGGAGGGCGATGCCGTACTGCAGGCGCAGCGGGTCGTCCTGTTTGGCCTTGTACTCCGCGTAGCACTCGGCCTGCGCCGCAGAGGCGCCGAGGGCGAGCGAGAACGAGAGGGCGAGAAGCGGGGTGTTCATGGGGGGGAGACTGAGCGCGCGGCGCGCGCAATTCAATAGCCCCGGACGGATAGGTGGCGGATATCCGATAACATTGCAGGGATATTGCCTGTTTTCCCGGGGAGGGCCGAGGGTCGGGACAGGTCGCGGCAGCCGCCGTGATGCCCCACAGAATCCCGAAGGAGACAGCCCATGTCCAGGAAGTTCATCGCCGGCGTGCTTG
The DNA here is from genome assembly GCF_002300555.2 of Alloyangia mangrovi. Taxonomy (GTDB): domain Bacteria; phylum Pseudomonadota; class Alphaproteobacteria; order Rhodobacterales; family Rhodobacteraceae; genus Salipiger; species Salipiger mangrovi. The sequence goes on from NZ_NTHN02000033.1 coordinate 7,935, forward strand.
CCGCCTCGCTCGTCGTCACCGGTTTTTCCGCCGCCCCGCTCCGCGCCGCCGAAGCGCGGGACGTGGCCAAGGTCATCGGCGGTGCCGCCCTCGTCTACATGATCGGCAAGGCGGTCACCGAGGCCCGCGAGGCAGACCGCGAGCGCGACAGGAAGGACAAGGAAAGGACCAAGGCCCTGCAGCTGCAGGCGGCGCAGCAGGATCACAGCTGGCGCGCGCCCGATCCGGCGCCCTACCTGCCGCGCCCCTACAGTTTCGAGGGCCGTTCCGGGCAGTTTTCCCAGTCGTCCCATGCGCAGCCCCAGCGGATTCTGCCGGGCGCCTGCCTGCGCGAGGTGCGCGGCGAGCGGGGCTCGGTGATGCAGCGCTCCTGCCTGCGCAGCGCCGCGATCCGCACCGACGCACTGCCCGACCGCTGCAGCAGGAAGATCCGCATCGGCAAGGACAAGGAACACGTCTTCTCGGCGCAATGCCTCGAAAAGGCCGGGTGGCGCATCGTCGGCCGCGGGGCCGGGAAAGGCCATGACCGGCACGGTGCGTGGCACAATGACAAGCACCATGACGGCCGGCGCGATTGAGCGCGCCGACCGGATCAGCGCCCGGGGATCAGTGCAGGTCCTCGGGAAGCAGCAGGTTGAGCAGGATCGACAGGCCCGCCGCCGGCAGCAACCCGGAGGTCAGCAGCACCTGTGCCGTCTTGGGCAGGTGCTGCAGCGCCGTGGGCTCAAGCTGCAGCCCGAAGCCGACCGAGAGCGAGATCGCGAAGATCACCATGTTGCGGCGGTTCCAGACCACCTCCGAGAGCATGTTGACCCCCGCCGCGCAGACCATGCCGAACATCACGATGACCGCGCCGCCGAGCACGTTGATCGGCACTGTCGAGACCGCCGCGCCGACCTTGGGCACCAGCCCGCAGAGGATCAGGAAGAGCGCGCCGATGGTCACCACGTGGCGGCTCATGACGCCGGTCATCGAGATCAGCCCGACGTTCTGGCTGAACGAGGTGTTGGGCAGCCCGCCGAAGACCCCCGCCACCGCGGTGCCGAGCCCGTCGGCAAAGGTCGCGCCGCCGATTTCCCTGTCGGTGGCCTCGCGCCCGGCGCCGCCCTTGGTGATGCCCGAGACGTCGCCCACGGTCTCGATCGCCGAGATGATCGCCATGAAGCACATGCCGAGGATGATCGCCGGGTTGAACTCGATGCCCCAGCGGAACGGCATGGGCAGCTCGAAGATCGGCGCGCTGGCGACATTGCCGAAGCTGACCTGCCCCATGGCGAGCGCCACGAGATAGCCCGCGACCAGGCCGACCAGCACCGCCGAGAGCGCCAGCAGCCCGCGGGTGAAGAATTTCACCGCCAGCGTCACCAGGATCACCACCAGCGCCGGCAGCCACATGGCAAGGCTGCCGAACTCCGGTGTGCCCAGCTTCGGCACGCCGCCCGCGGCATACTGGATGCCGACCTTCAGCAGCGCGAGGCCGATCATCAGCACGATGAGCCCGGTGACCAGCGGCGGCAGTGCGTGGCGGATCTTGGTGACGAAGAAGCCAAGGCAGAAGTGGAAGAGCCCGCCGATCGCGACGCCGGTCATCAGCCCGGCGAGTCCCGCGACCCCCTGTCCGGCCACCGCCGGGATCATCACCGGCAGGAAGGCAAAGGAGGTGCCCTGCACGATCGGCAGCCGTGCTCCGACCCTGCCGAAGCCGATCGACTGGAACAGCGTGGCGATGCCGGCGAAAAGCATCACCATCTGGATCATGTAGATCATGTTTGGAAAGTCGGGGCTGTTCGATCCGTAGCCGAAGCCCGCGGCCCCGGCGATGATGATCGCCGGGGTGACGTTCGAGGCGAACATCGCCATCACGTGCTGCAGACCCAGCGGCACCGCCTTGGCCAGCGGCGGCATGTAGTCGGGGTTCATCAGTTCTTCGGGTGTACCGATCGGGTGGCCCTTGGGGGCGGTTGCGTCAGTCATTCCATAGTCTCCCTCGTCGTTGTTGCGCGGTGGTTATGAGATGACCCGCCGCCTCTGCCGGGCGTCTGCGCGGGGTGGCCCCGGCGGGGCCGGGCCGGGGTCCGTCAGCCCCGGGTGATCAGCAGCGGCTCCTCCAGCCAGTGTTCTTCGAGGTTGGGCGTCGCGCCGATGCGATCGACCACGGCAAAGAGCCCCGGCGCCTGCAGCGGCGTCAGCACCCCGTGCCAGGTGCCGCGGTGAAAGTTGATCCCCTGTCCCGGCGCGGCGAGAAAGGCATGCACTTCGCCCGGCACCTCGTTTGTCCCGGGGCCGGGTTCGGCGACGATCACCAGCCACGCGTTCTGGTGCATCGGCAGGAAGGCCTGGCTGCCCTCGGGGTGCCGCTCGACCAATTCCAGCTTGTAGGGCAGGGCGCGCGGCTCGGCGTCAAAGAGGCTGATGCCCGCGCGTCCGCCGGGGCCGAAGTCCATCGCGGCGCGGTCGTGGTGCCGCCCGCAGAGCCCCTGGTTGATGACCTTGTCCGGGGCGCCCTTCACCTCGAGCACCTCGCCGAAGGGCGCGAAACTCTCGGCGGTAAGGGGGCGTGCCGCGATCTGCCTCATCGCGCCGCCCCCACCGGGGCCAGCGAGACGTGCCGGTTGACGTCCTTGTAGAGCAGGTAGCGGAAGCGTTCGCTCTCCTCGACGATGCAGGCCTGCGGGCAGAAGGCGCGCAGCCACATGAAATCGCCCGGCCCCACGTCGACCCAGTCCTGATTGAGCAGGTACTTCGCGCGCCCCTCCAGCACGTAGAGCCCGTGTTCCATCACGTGGGTCTCGGCAAAGGGGATGCGCCCGCCCTTGCCGAAGGTGACGATATTGGCGTGGAAGTCGTGGCGGATGTCGGCGGGATCGAAGAAGCGCTGGGTGCCCCAGAGCTCCTCGCAGCCCGGCATCCAGTTCACCGGCACCTCGTCGTCATGGGTGACGATCACCGGCGGCACCGAGACCCCCGGCGCGGCTTCCCAGCGCTTGCGGATCCAGTGGAACCGGCAGGGCGTCTCGCCGCTGTTCCAGACCGTCCAGCCCGAGCTTGGCGGCAGGTAGACCACGTGACCGGCGCGCAGATCGTGCACCGTGCCGCCGACCGTCAGCCGTGCGCTGCCCTCGGTGATCAGCAGCGCCGCCTGCGCTTGCGGATCCGGCTCGGGCGCGTCGCTGCCGCCGCCTTGCGCCAGCTCCACCGCGTATTGTGCAAAACTCTCGGCGAAGCCCGAGAGTGGCTTGGCGATGATCCAGGCGCGGGCCTGCTCCCAACCCGGCAGCAGCGAGCTGACGATGTCGCGCATCGTGCCGGCGGGAATGAAGGCATAGGCCGTGGTGAAGACCGCGGCGCCCTGCGGGTTGTCCTCGCGCGGGGGCATTCCGGCAGGGGGAAAGGCGTAGCTCTTGGGGCTGTCCATCACGCTCACAGGAGGGCCTCCAGGCGCAGGCGGGCGATGCGTTCGACCTGTCGGCAGGCCTCGGCGAACTCGGTCTCGGTGTCATGGGCGATGCGGCGCTCGAAGGCGGCGAGGATGCCCGCCTTGTCATGGTCGCGCACCGCGATGATGAACGGGAAGCCGTGCTTCTCGACATAGGCAGCGTTGAGCTCGGTGAAGCGCGCGCGCTCGGCGTCGGTCAGCGCGTCGAGCCCGGCGCTGGCCTGCTCGGCGGTGCTGTCCTCGGTCAGGCGCTTCGCCTCCGCCAGCTTGCCCGCAAGGTCGGGGTGCGCCTGCAGCACGCCGAGCCGCTCCTCGCGCGAGGCGGTGCGCAGCACCCGGGCGAGGGCATTGGCCAGACCCGCGGGACGGTCATGCGCCGCGCCCAGCTCCAGCTCGAAAGCCCGCTCGGCCACCCATGGCGAGTGCTCGACGATGCCGCCGAAGGTGCCGACGAAGGTCTCGCGGTCCATGGTCGAGGGGCGCGGGCCGGTCTTCGGCGGATGCACCTTCGCCCAATGCTCTGCGATCTCCAGCCGGGTCGGGGTCCAGACTCCCTCGAAGCCGCCGATGTAATCGAGGAAGCGCTTCAGCCCCGCCATCTTGCCCGGACGGCCGATCAGCCGGCAGTGCAGCCCGACCGACATCATCGCCGGCTTGCCCGCCTCGCCCTCGACGATCAGCGTGTCGAAGGCGTCCTTGAGGTAGGTGTAGAACATCTCGCCCTCGATCCAGCCGGGCGAGGTGGCGAAGCGCATGTCGTTGGCTTCGAGCGTGTAGGGGATAATCAGCTGGTCGCGATCCCCGACCGGCAGCCAGTAGGGCAGGTCGTCGTCGTAGGTGTCGGAGACGTAATCCATCGCCCCGGTCTCGGCGACCAGCCGCACGGTGTTGGCGCTGCAACGCCCTGTGTACCAGCCGCGCGGGGGCGTGCCCACGACCTCGGTATGCAGGCGGATCGCCTCGGCGATGGCGGCGCGCTCCTCCTCCTCGGGCATGTCCTTGTGCTCGACCCACTTCAGCCCGTGCGAGGCGATCTCCCAGCCGGCGTCCTTCATCGCCTCGACCTGCTCGGGCGACCGGGCGAGGGCGGTGGCGACGCCGTAGATGGTGAGTGGAATGTCGTAGCCGGTGAAGAGGCGATGCAGCCGCCAGAAGCCGGCGCGGGCGCCGTATTCGTAGATCGATTCCATGTTCCAGTGCCGCTGACCGGGCCATTGCGCCGCGCCCGCGATATCCGACAGGAAGGCTTCCGAGGCCGCGTCCCCGTGCAGCACGCAGTTCTCGCCGCCCTCCTCGTAGTTGAGCACGAACTGCAAGGCGATCTTCGCACCGCCGGGCCATTGCGCGTCGGGGCGGTCGGGGCCGTGGCCGATCATGTTGCGGGGGTAGCGCTGCATCTGCCGGTCCTCTGGCATGGGTCGTTCTCCTGTCGATACTGGCGCACCGGGCCGGGCGGAACCGCAAAGCCCCGTACCGGGACGCGCGCCTTGCCTTCCCTGTTAGCACCGCTGAAAAAAGGAGCAAGAACAAGTGGCGGCAGCAGCGCGACCGCCCGGCACCGCGCGGGTGGAGAGGCCGGATGCCTCCGGCGGGGATACTTGAACCTAGAAGAAAGCCCTCCAGAGCCGCCCGTCCGGCTTTCTTCTGGGTTCAAATATCCCGGGGGAGAGGCGCGCAGCGCCGCGGGGGCGGAGCCCCTTTCTTGTCCTTAACACGCGCCGGTCGGGCGCGGGGGGAGCGCCCCTCCAGCAGCGCGGCGCGCCCGACATATGGACAGAGCGCCCCTCAGCCCCTATGTGCACCCATCATGGCCCAGCAGAAGTCCGACCCCAACTACAAGATCATCGCCGAGAACCGGCGCGCGCGCTTCGATTACGCGATCGAGGACGATATCGAATGCGGTATCGTGCTGACCGGCTCCGAGGTGAAGAGCCTGCGCGAGAACAGCTCCAACATCGCCGAGAGCTACGCGGCGGTGGAGGACGGCGAGCTGTGGCTGGTCAACTCCTACATCGCCCCCTACACCCGCGCCATGTTCCCGCACGAGGAGCGCCGCCGCCGCAAGCTGCTGGTCTCCAAGAAGCAGCTCTCGCGCCTGTGGAACGAGACCCAGCGCAAGGGCATGACGATCGTGCCGCTGGTCATGTATTTCAACCACAAGGGTGCGGTGAAGCTGAAGATCGGCATCGCCAAGGGCAAGCAGAACCACGACAAGCGCGAGACCGAGGCCAAGCGCGACTGGAACCGCCAGAAGCAGCGGCTCCTCAAGGAACGCGGCTGATCCGGCGAGTGACTCTCCGCGCGCCCGCGCCGAGAGGCCATCGCACCCTTGCGAGTCCGCAGCCGGCACCTTAGAGACGAGGCGATGCTGACTGCCCCGGGGAGAGGTGATGGCAAGTGACGACCCCAAGACGCTCGTGTCGACCGACTGGCTGGCGCGCCACCTGAAGGATCCGGACCTGCGCCTGCTCGACGCGAGCTGGTACATGCCCGGTTCGGGACGCGATCCGAAGGCCGAGTACGAGGCCGCGCATATTCCCGGCGCGCGCTTCTTCGACATCGACGAGATATCCGACCTGCGCTCTGAGCTGCCGCACATGGTGCCCCCCGTGGACAAGTTCATGTCCCGCATGCGCGCCCTGGGGGTTGGTGACGGCCACCAGATCGTCGTCTACGACGGCGCCGGCCTCTTCTCCGCCGCCCGCGTCTGGTGGCTGTTCAAGCTGATGGGCCATGACGACATCGCCGTGCTCGATGGCGGCCTGCCCAAGTGGCAGTCAGAGGGCCGCGAGGTCGAGGACCTTCCCCCCCGTCATCCGCGATCGCCACATGATGGTGCGCCGCCAGAACCACCTGGTGAAGGACGTCACGCAGGTCTCCGCCGCCTCCAAGCTGCGCGACCACGAGATCCTCGACGCCCGCGCGCCGGCCCGTTTCCGCGGCGAGGTGCCCGAGCCGCGCCCGGGCCTGCGTTCGGGGCATATCCCCGGCTCCAAGAACGTACCCTTCGGCACGCTGCTCAACCCCGACCAGACGATGAAATCGCCCGACGCGCTGCGCGCCGCTTTCGAAGGCGCCGGCGTCGATCTCGGCAAGCCGGCGATCACCAGCTGCGGCTCGGGGGTCACCGCCGCCATCCTGAGCCTTGCCCTGACGCGTTTGGGCAAGACCGACCACGCCCTTTATGACGGGTCCTGGACCGAGTGGGGGCAATTCCCCACGCTGCCCGTCGCCACCGGAGAGAACTGATGTTCGAGACTCTCAAAGAGCAACCCGCAGACAAGATCCTGATGCTGATGCAGGCCTACAAAGAGGACCCGCGCACTCAGAAGGTCGACCTCGGGGTCGGCGTCTACAAGGACGCCAGCGGCAATACGCCGGTCATGCGCGCCATCAAGGCGGCGGAAAAGCAGCTCTGGGAGAGTGAGACCACCAAGGCCTACACCGGCCTCGCCGGCGATCCGGCCTTTGCCGAGGCTCTGGGCAAGTTGGTGCTTGGTGACGCGGTCCCGGCCGAGAACGTGGCGGCCGCCGCAACCCCCGGCGGCACCGGCGCCGTGCGCCAGGCCTTCGACATGATCAAGATGGCCAACCCCAAGGCGCGCGTCTTCGTCTCGGATCCGACCTGGCCGAACCACCTGTCGATCCTCAAGCACATGGGGCTCGAGATCGTCCCCTACCGCTACTTCGACAATGAGACCCGCGGCGTCGATTTCGTCGGCATGATCGCCGATCTGCACCAGGTGATGCCCGGCGACGTGGTGCTGCTGCACGGCTGCTGCCACAACCCTACCGGCGCCAACCTGAATATCTCGCAGTGGAAGGCCGTGACCGAGCTGCTGCTTGAAAAGCAGGGCACGCCGATGATCGACATCGCCTACCAGGGCTTCGGCGACGGTCTCGAGGAGGACGCCGCGGGCGTGCGCCTCGTCGCCTCCTCGGTGCCCGAGTGCCTGATCGCTGCCTCCTGCTCGAAGAACTTCGGCATCTACCGCGAGCGCACTGGCCTGCTGATGGCCGTCAGCAGCGACGCCTCGGCGAAGAAGCTCAACCAGGGCACGCTGAACTACCTCAACCGCCAGAACTACTCCTTCCCGCCTGACCACGGCGCGCGGCTGGTGACCATGGTTCTGAACGATCCCGAGCTGCGCGCCGACTGGGCCGCCGAGCTCGAAGAGGTGCGCCTGTCGATGCTGGGCCTGCGCGAGCAGCTGGCCTCCGAGCTGCAGCGCCTCTCGGGTTCGGACCGCTTCGGCTTCATCGCCCAGCACCGCGGCATGTTCTCGCGCCTCGGCGCCACGCCCGAGCAGGTCGAGGCCATGCGCCACGATCACGGCATCTACATGGTCGGCGACTCGCGGCTGAACATCGCGGGCCTCAACAAGACCACCGTGCCGATCCTCGCCGAGGCGATCATCAAGGCGGGCTGCTGAGCCGCGACCGCCGGTTCAAAGCGGCATGAGTATCAAACGCGGGCCCTCGGGCCCGCGTTTCGCATTTCAGCCATGCTCGGCGAGGCTGTCCTGCGGCGCCTCGGCGCGCTCCTCCATGCCGTAGTCGCGCAGCACCTGGCACACCCGCAGCCGGTAGCCCTCGAAGATGCCCTCGCGCCCGGCCTTCTGCGCGCCGCGATGCGCGGCAAGGGTCCGCCAGCGCTGCACCGCCGCCTCGTCCTCGAAGAAGCTGAGCGAGAGCAGTTTCTCGGGATTGGTGAGGCTCTGGAAGCGCTCGACCGAGATGAAACCCTCGACCTCCTCGACCATGGGCCGCATGGCGGCGGCGATGTCGAGATACTGGTCCTTGCGTCCCTCGGCGGGGATGACCTCGAAGATGATGGCGATCATGGCTGTCTCCTCTTTACGCGCCAGCTTTCTTGCCGGGCGCCCCGGTTTGCAAGCGGGTTGCGGCGCGGGCCTGCCGAGCGGCGCTCTCTTTGGCACGGGCGGGATTTGCGTATTTGGAAAGAGAAGAAGGGGCCGGGCGCGGCGCCTTGCTTCTTCTCTTTCCAAATACGCCTGCACCGGCGAGCCATGGGCAAGAGGCCGGGGCCGGGCGGCGCCTTGCCGGCTGCCGTTCCTGGGCTTGATCTTGCCTGCCGCGTCATGGCAAAGCGCGGCCTTTCGCGGTCGGGCGGATCCCGGCCGGGACAACACCCTTGCTGCGCGGGGTTTTGACACGTATCCGCAGCTGTGGCCCGCTTGCCGAAGCGTGGGGGCCATGCGACCCTTCCCGCCGGAGGACCCAAGTGATGTCTGAGACGATGAGCCGATCCGAAACCAGCCTGCTGCCGCAGCTCCATGAGCCGCGCAACCCGGGCATGCCGCTCGACATGGACCGGGTGATGCGCGCCACCGCCAACCGCTCGGCGATCGAGCGCCGCGCCGCGACCCTGCCGGGGCGGCGCTCGGTGAAGAAGGACTACCAGGCGGCCTGGCTCGCCCGGGCGATCAGCTGCATCGACCTGACCACGCTCTCGGGCGACGACACGCCGGGACGCGTGGCGCGGCTCTGCGCCAAGGCGCGCCAGCCGGTGCGGGCGGACATCCTCGAGGCACTGGGGCTCGAAGGGCTGACCACCGGCGCGGTCTGCGTCTACCACGACATGATCGCCCCCGCCGTCGAAGCGCTGGAGGGCACCGGCATTCCGGTGGCGGCGGTCTCGACCGGCTTCCCGGCGGGCCTCTCGCCCTTTCACCTGCGCGTCGCGGAGATCACCGAGAGCGTGAAGGCCGGCGCGCGGGAGATCGACATCGTCATCTCGCGCCGCCACGTGCTGACCGGCGACTGGCAGGCGCTCTACGACGAGATGCGCGCCTTCCGCGAGGCCTGCGGCGAGGCGCACGTCAAGGCGATCCTCGCCACCGGCGAGCTCGGCACCCTGCAGAACGTGGCGCGCGCCTCGATGGTCTGCATGATGGCGGGCGCCGATTTCATCAAGACCTCGACCGGCAAGGAGAGCGTCAACGCCACGCTTCCCGTCAGCCTCGTGATGATGCGCGCCATCCGCGAGTACTACGAGGAGACCGGCTACCGCGTCGGCTACAAGCCCGCGGGCGGCATCTCCAAGGCCAAGGACGCGGTGACCTACCTCGCGCTGGTCAAGGAGGAGCTGGGCGACCGCTGGCTGCGGCCCGATCTCTACCGCTTCGGCGCCTCCTCGCTGCTGGGCGACATCGAGCGGCAGCTCGAACACCATGTGACCGGGGCCTACTCGGCCTCCTGGCGCCACGCCACGAGCTGATGGCGCAACTGCGGAACTGGAGACGACGGACATGAGCGTGAAAGAGATCTTCGAGAGCATGGACTATGGACCCTCGCCCGAGAGCGCTGCGGATGCGCTGACCTGGATCGTCGATCAGGGCTCGCGCTTCGGCTGCTTCATCGACGGCGGATTCACCAAGCCGGGCAAGACCTTCGAGAGCCGCAACCCCGCCACCGGCGAGGTGCTGGCCGAGGTGACGCAGGCGACGCAGGGCGATGTCGATGCCGCGGTGAAGGCCGCGCGCGCGGCGCAGCCGGCCTGGGCGAAGCTGGGTGGCAAGGGGCGCGCGCGCTTTCTCTACGCGCTGGCGCGGCTGGTGCAGAAGCATTCGCGGCTGCTGGCGGTGCTGGAAACGCTCGACAACGGCAAGCCGATCCGCGAGAGCCGGGATATCGACGTGCCGCTCGTGGCGCGGCATTTCTACTACCACGCGGGCTGCGCGCAGCTGATGGAGGCGGAACTGCCGGGGCAGGAGCCGCTGGGCGTCTGCGGCCAGATCGTGCCGTGGAATTTCCCGCTGCTGATGCTGGCCTGGAAGATCGCCCCGGCGCTGGCGATGGGCAACACCGTGGTGCTGAAGCCCGCCGAATGGACCTCGCTCACTGCGCTCTGCTTTGCCGATCTGTGCCAGCAGGCGGGCCTGCCGAAGGGCGTGGTCAACATCGTCACCGGCGACGGCGCCGTGGGCGAGATGATCACCGGGGCCGAGGTCGACAAGATCGCCTTCACCGGCTCGACCGAGGTGGGCCGGAAGATCCGCGCCGCGACGGCGGGAAGCGGCAAGTCGCTGACGCTCGAACTGGGCGGCAAGTCGGCCTATGTGGTCTTCGAGGATGCCGATCTCGACAGCGCGGTCGAGGGGCTGGTGGATGCGATCTGGTTCAACCAAGGGCAGGTCTGCTGCGCGGGCTCGCGTCTGCTGGTGCAGGAGGGCATCGCCGAGCGCTTCCACGACAAGCTCAAGGCGCGGATGGACAAGCTGCGCATGGGCGACCCGCTCGACAAGTGCATCGACATCGGCGCCATCGTCGACCCCGAGCAGAAGGCCCGGATCGAGGCGCTGATGCAGAAGGCTGCGGGCGAGGGCGAGGTCTACACCGGCTGCGCCGCGCCCGAAGGCTGCTTCATCGCGCCGACGCTGGTCACCGGCCTCTCGCCCGCGTCGCTCTTGATGCAGGAAGAGATCTTCGGACCGGTGCTGGTCTCAACCACCTTCCGCACGCCCTCCGAGGCGGTGCAGATCGCCAACAACACCCACTATGGGCTCGCCGCTTCGGTATGGTCCGAGAACATCAACACCGCGCTCGACGTGGCGCCGAAGCTCGAGGCCGGGGTGGTCTGGGTCAACGGCTCGAACATGTTCGACGCGGCGGCGCCCTTCGGCGGGCTGCGCGAGAGCGGCTTTGGCCGCGAAGGCGGCTGGGAGGGCCTCGCGGCCTACACCCGTGCCGCGGGCAAGTCGAAGGCGATGAAGAAGGTCGAAGCCTTCGCGGGAGAGACCGCCGAGCCACAGGACGTGGACCGCACCGCCAAGCTCTACATCGGCGGCAAGCAGGCGCGGCCGGATGGTGGCTACGCGCAGAACATCTACGACCGCAAGGGCAGGCTGCTGGGGCAGGCGCCGATCTCGTCCCGCAAGGACATCCGCAACGCCGTCGAGGCGGCACGGGGCGCTGCGGGCTGGTCCGCAGCAACGGCACACAACCGCGCGCAGGTGATCTACTTCATCGCCGAGAACCTGCAGGCGCGGGCGGCTGAATTTGCCGCGCGGATCGATGCCATGACCGGCGGCAAGTCCGGCGCGGCAGAGGTCGAGGCCTCGGTCGACCGGCTCTTCACCTATGCCGCCTGGGCCGACAAATACGAAGGCGCGGTAAAGCCCGTGCCGCTGCGCGGCACTGCGCTGTCGCTGCGCCAGCCCACCGGCGTCATCGGCGCCTTCTGCCCGGACGAGGCACCGCTGCTGGGCCTGGTCTCGGTCATGGCGCCTGCCATCGCCATGGGCAACCGCGTGGTGCTGGTCGCCTCCGAGCCCTTCCCGCTGGCGGCGACGGACTTCTACCAGGTGCTCGATACCTCGGACCTGCCGGGCGGGGTGGTCAACATCCTCACCGGTTCGCACGAGGAGCTGGCGCCGACGCTCGCCCGCCACATGGATGTCGAGGCGGTGTGGAGCTTCTCGTCGTCGGACCTGTCGAAGGCCATCGAGACGGGTGCCGCGGGCAACCTCAAGCGCACATGGGTGAACGACGGCACGGCCCGCGACTGGTTGTCGGCGGCAGGGGAGGGCGAGACCTTCCTCGAGGCGGCGACCGAGGTGCAGACCGTGTGGATTCCCTGGGGCGCCTGAGCGGGCGGTCCATCCCTGACCCCGAGTCGCGCGTGGGGCGCCTTGTCGCGCCCCACCGTTTTAGGCGTTGAATCAGCCTGCTGTCCCGGATAAGGGGCGATCTTTCGCCGCAACGTTGAGAAAAGCCCTCTCCGATGCTATCTTATAAGGGCCCGGCGCCGGGGTCACATTCGGCGCGCGCCATGAAGGAGGACAATGTCCTGTCACTTACTGCCGATGCGGCCGGTGCCGCTGTTGCGGGGATGCCCATGAGCGGGCTGACCCAACCCGAGGTCACGAGCGAGATTATCCTCGCCGCTGTCCTCAAGTCTCTCGACGACAACAAGGCGGAAGAGGTCGTGCAGATCGATCTGCGCGGCAAGACCTCCGTCTGCGACCATATGGTGATCTGCTCGGGGCGTTCCTCGCGGCAGGTGGCTGCGATCGCGCAGAAGCTCGCCGAGGATCTGAAGCATGAGCTGGGCGTCCTGTGCAAGACCGAGGGCGAAGAGACCGGCGACTGGGTGCTGATCGACGCGGGCGACGTGATCGTCCACGTGTTCCGCCCCGAGGTTCGCGAGTTCTACCAGCTCGAGAAGATGTGGATGCCGCTGGGCAAGGTGGCCCAGAGCGCGACCTGACCGGGAGCGCTCATGCGTGTGCATCTCTGCGTCGTGGGCCGGCTTCGGTCTGGCCCCGAGCGCGATCTAATTGACGATTACCTCAAGCGTTTCGACCGCACCGGGCGCGCGCTTGGCCTGGGGCCGGTGACGGTCACCGAGGTCGAGGACCGCAAGGGCGGCGGCATGGCCGCCGAGGCCGCGCTGCTGCGCAAGGCGATTCCCTCGGGAGCCGGGCTCTGCATCCTCGACGAGCGCGGCAGGCTGATGAGCTCGCCGGACTTCGCGCAGCGCCTCGGCGAGATCCGAGATGGCGGGACGGGCGATCTGGCTTTCGTCATCGGCGGCGCGGATGGCATCGACCCCTCGCTCCGCGCCGAGGCCGACATGGCTCTCAGCTTCGGGCAGATGGTCTGGCCGCACATGCTGGTCAGGGTGATGCTCTCCGAGCAGCTCTACCGCGCGGCGTCCATCCTGGCGGGCAGCCCCTACCACCGCGTATAAATTTGTGCCGGGTTCCGCATAGGCAGGTTCTTGCCTGTCAAGCGACTCGCCTACGGCGGGAATCCGCGCGAATGCAAACCCTACGTTGCAAACACCGAAATCCCTGATTTAGCTGCACTTATCGCACCGTCGCGCAGCTGTGAAGACGAGCGAGGTTGACTGCCCTTTCTACTGTCCCTGCCGGCTCCCCCGCCGGTCCCGGGTAGATCAACGGCCCCGGAGTTTCCCCGAACTCCGGGGCCTTCCCATTTCTGGGGGCCGTCTTGGGAATCCGGTGCGGGATCAGCTGTAGGCGATGACCAGAAGCACGGCCCCGAGGATCACCCGGTAGATCACGTAGGGGGTGAAGCTCACCGAGCGCAGCAGCCGCATCATCAGCGTCAGGGCCAGCAGGGCCGAGACAAAGGCGAAGCCTGCCGCGATGGCGCCGTCCTTGGCAGCCTGCGCGTCTGCGGTGCCGATCACCTCGGCGCCGAGCAGAACGCCCGAAGCGAAGATTGTCGGGATCGACATGAGCATCGAGATCTTCGTCGCATCATGGCGTTTGTAGCCGAGCTGGCGCGCGCCGGTGATGGTGATGCCCGAGCGGGAGGTACCCGGAATCAGCGCCACCGCCTGCCAGAGGCCGAGCTTGATCGCATCCTTGAGGTTCCAGTCGGTCTCGGTCTTCACCTCTGGGCCCTTCTGGTCAGCCCACCACAGCACGATGCCGAAGATCAGCATGGTCCAGCCGATCACCGCGATTGAGCGCAGCATGTCCGACAGGCCGGTGACGTTGAGGATCAGCCCGACGAGGATCACCGGCACCGTGGCAACGGCAAGCAGGAAGGCGAGCTTGGAGCCGGGGGTGTCGATCTTTCCGGTCAGCATGCGCGGAATGCCTGCGAGCCCCTCGCGCACGTCAGACCAGAAATAGAGCACAACCGCAAAGAGAGTGCCGACATGGACCGCAACGTCGATCACCTGCCCCTGGTCCTCCATCCCGGTGAGTCCGGGGAGGAGAATCAGGTGACCGGAGGAGGAAATCGGGAGAAACTCGGTGATGCCTTGGATGAGCGCGAGAATAATCAGTTGAGACAGGGGCATGAAAGCTGGTCTCCGCTTAAAGAACCTTCCTCGCTATAGGCCCTTGGTTTTCAGGGGGAAAGAGTGAAATTGGTCCGTTTTCGGACCTATTTTTTGATCAACTTGGCGCGCTTCAGGTGGATGAGGGTAAATTTTTATCAATATAGGTCAGTATGTATGACTTTTATTCGGTTTCGAGTTTAAGTAAGCAAGCGCGACCGATTGATTTGCTTGGAGACAAGGCATCATGGCAAAGCAACCCATGCTAAAATTCGTGAAGATCGAGCGCGACATGCCCGAAAAGCGGGAGGCCTCCGTCCGCAGCCACGACTTCGACGAAATTTACGCTGAGTTCGCAAAGGCCAAGGCCGAAGAGCAGGCGAGCCGCTGCAGCCAGTGCGGTGTGCCCTACTGCCAGTCCCACTGCCCGCTGCACAACAATATCCCCGACTGGCTGAACCTCACCGCGACCGGCCGTCTGGAGGAAGCCTACGAGATCAGCCAGGCCACCAACACCTTCCCGGAAATCTGCGGCCGCATCTGCCCGCAGGACCGTCTGTGCGAAGGCAACTGCGTGATCGAGCAATCCGGTCACGGCACTGTGACCATCGGCTCTGTCGAAAAATACATCACCGACACCGCCTGGGAGCAGGGCTGGGTGAAGCCAGCCGCCCCGGTGTCCGAGCGCGCCGAGAGCGTCGGCATCATCGGCGCAGGCCCGGGTGGTCTTGCCGCCGCCGACATGCTGCGCCGCGCCGGTGTGCAGGTCATCGTCTATGACCGCTACGACCGTGGCGGCGGCCTGCTGACCTACGGCATCCCGGGCTTCAAGCTCGAGAAGGACGTGGTCATGCGCCGCATCAAGCAGCTCGAGGACGGCGGCGTGCGCTTCGTCTTCAACTGCAACGTCGGCGAGGACCTGAGCTTCGACGAGATCCGCGACCAGCATGACGCGGTGATCATCGCCACCGGCGTCTACAAGTCGCGCGACCTGCGCGGCCCGGGCTCGGAAGCCAAGGGCATCGTCAAGGCGATCGACTATCTCACCGCCTCGAACCGCACCGCCAACTTCGGCGACACCGTGCCCGAGTTCGAAAGCGGCGAGCTCAACGCCAAGGGCAAGAAGGTCGTGGTGATCGGAGGCGGCGACACCGCCATGGACTGCCTGCGCACCGCGATCCGCCAGGGCGCCGAGAGCGTGAAATGCCTCTACCGCCGCGACCGCGCCAACATGCCCGGCTCGCAGCGCGAGACCGCGAACGCCGAGGAAGAGGGCGTGCAGTTCGAGTGGCTGACCGCGCCGAAGGGCTTCAAGGGCGGCGAGGCCGTCGAGGCCGTCATCGTCCAGAAGATGCGCCTCGGCCTGCCCGACGCCACCGGGCGCCAGTCGCCCGAGCTGATCGAGGGCGCGGATTACGAAGAGCCCGCCGACCTGGTGATCAAGGCGCTCGGCTTCGAGCCAGAGGAACTGCAGACCCTCTGGGGCGCGCCCGAGCTGGAAGTCACCCGCTGGGGCACCGTGAAGGCCGAGTTCACCTCGGGCCGGACCGGGCTGCCGGGCGTCTACGCCGTGGGCGACATCGTGCGCGGCGCGAGCCTCGTGGTCTGGGCGATCCGCGACGGCCGCGACTGCGCCGAGCACGTGCTCAAGGACTTCGACAAGCTCGCGGCCCTCGCCGCCGAGTAAGGCCACACCCGCCCTGCACATCCCATGCACAGATCATCCGCATGGGGCGTGCATCCCCGAAACCCACGCCCGAGGTGAGGTCAGCGGCGCTGACCCTTGCCGAGACCAAGGAGCGGCGCATGACGCAGAAGACCGGACAATGCCTTTGCGGCGCGGTGCGCTTCACCGTGACCGAGTTCGGCAGCTTCGGCGTCTGCCATTGCGAGCAGTGCCGCCGCTGGGCCGGATCGGCGCTTTTTGCGGTGAACGTGCCCGAGACGGCGATGCAGATCGAGGGGACCGAGGCGATCCGCAGCTTCCGCAGCTCGAGCTGGGCGTCGCGGCATTTTTGCGGCACCTGCGGCTCGGTGCTCTGGTACCGCTACGACAAGGGCGTCGACGGGGCAGGGGAGTACGAGGTCTGCCTGGGGCTGCTCGACGACGGCAACGGCTTCGAGATGAAGAGCGAGATCTTCGCCGACGAGAAGCCCGACAGCTGGGCGCTCACCGGGGGCCATCCGAAATACACCCGCGCCGAGACGCTGAAGAAATTCGGTGCGGACGTCAGCGGCGCCTGAGCCGTTAACCAAATTCCGGCGCGACCCCGCGCCATATCATTCGGCGCCGCGCGCGCCAGCCACGTATCCCGGCCGCTCCGGCGGCCTTCCATGGAGGTGCTAAGCCATGACCACTTTCGACGCCAACTGGGTTGCCGCAGAGGAAGCCAAGCGCAAGTGGATGGAGGAGAACGGCCTGTTCCGCGAAGAGCATGAACACTCTTCCTGCGGCGTCGGCCTCGTCGTCTCCATCGACGGGAAACCGTCGCGCAAGGTTGTCGAGGCGGGCATCACCGCGCTGAAGGCGATCTGGCACCGCGGTGCCGTGGACGCCGACGGCAAGACCGGCGACGGCGCGGGCATCCACGTGCAGATCCCCGTCTCCTTCTTCTACGACCAGATCGAGCGCACCGGCCACGCGCCGCGCAAGGATGAGCTGATGGCCGTCGGCCAGGTTTTCCTGCCGCGCACCGACTTTGCCGCGCAGGAAACCTGCCGGACCATCGTCGAGACCGAAGTGCTGCGCATGGGCCACTACATCTACGGCTGGCGCCACGTGCCGGTGAGCGTCGACTGTCTTGGTGAAAAGGCCAATGCGACCCGCCCCGAGATCGAGCAGATCCTCATCTCGAACGCCAAGGGCATCGACGAGGAAACCTTCGAGCGCGAGCTCTACGTCATCCGCCGCCGCATCGAGAAGGCCGCGGCCGCCGCGGGCATCAACGGGCTCTACATCGCCTCGCTGTCCTGCCGGTCGATCATCTACAAGGGCATGATGCTGGCCGAGCAGGTCGCCGTCTTCTACCCGGACCTGCAGGACGAGCGTTTCGAATCCGCCTTCGCGATCTACCACCAGCGCTATTCCACCAACACCTTCCCGCAGTGGTGGCTGGCGCAGCCCTTCCGCATGCTCGCCCACAACGGCGAGATCAACACCATCAAGGGCAACACCAACTGGATGAAGTCGCACGAGATCC
Source organism: Alloyangia mangrovi (assembly GCF_002300555.2). Lineage (GTDB taxonomy): Bacteria > Pseudomonadota > Alphaproteobacteria > Rhodobacterales > Rhodobacteraceae > Salipiger > Salipiger mangrovi. The sequence goes on from NZ_NTHN02000033.1 coordinate 25,351, forward strand.
GCATGGCCTCGTCGACCTTCGGAGAGATGGCCGAGGACATCAAGCCGATCATCGCTACCGGGGCCTCGGACTCCGCCGCGCTCGATGCCGTGTTCGAGGTGCTGGTCCGCGCCGGGCGCAACGCACCGATGGCCAAGACCATGCTGATCCCCGAGGCCTGGTCGAAGCAGGCGGTCGAACTGCCGCAGGCCTGGCTCGACATGTATTCCTACGTAAACTCGGTGATGGAGCCCTGGGATGGCCCCGCGGCGCTGGCCATGACCGACGGCCGCTGGGTCTGCGGCGGTCTTGACCGCAACGGCCTGCGCCCGATGCGCTACGTCGTCACCGGGGACGGGCTGCTGATCGCCGGCTCCGAGGCAGGCATGGTGCCGGTCGACGAGTCGACCGTTCGCGAGAAGGGCGCGCTTGGGCCGGGCCAGATGATCGCCGTCGACATGGAAGAGGGCAAGCTCTACCGCGACACCGAGATCAAGGACCGCCTCGCAGCCTCGCAGCCCTTCGGCGAATGGGTCGGCAAGATCACCGAGCTCGACGAGAGCCTCGGCAAGGTCACCGAGAAGCCGCTCTTCTCGGGCGCCGAGCTGCGCAAGCGCCAGATCGCCGCGGGCTACAGCGTCGAGGAACTCGAGCAGTCGCTCTCGGCCATGGCCGAGGACGGCAAGGAAATGCTCGCCTCGATGGGGGACGACACCCCGTCGGCGGTCCTGTCCAAGAAGTACCGGCCGCTGAGCCACTTCTTCCGCCAGAACTTCAGCCAGGTGACCAACCCGCCGATCGACTCGCTGCGCGAGTATCGCGTGATGTCGCTGAAGACCCGCTTCGGCAACCTCAAGAACGTGCTCGACGAGAGCTCGGCGCAGACCGAGATCCTCGTTCTGGACACGCCCTTCGTCGCCAATGCGCAGTTCGAGGAGCTGACCCAGCACTTCGCGCAGGGCCTGGTCGAGATCGACTGTACCTTCCCCGCCGATGCCGGCGAGGGCGCGCTGCGTGATGGTCTGGCCCGCATCCGGGCCGAGGCCGAGGATGCCGTACGCTCGGGCGGCGGCCACATCGTGCTGACCGATCATCACCAGGGCGAAGGCAAGGTCGCCATGCCGATGATCCTCGCCACCTCGGCGGTGCACAGCTGGCTGACCAAGAAAGGCCTGCGGACCTTCTGCTCGCTGGGCGTGCGCTCGGCGGAATGCATCGACCCGCATTACTTCGCGGTGCTGGTCGGCTGCGGCGCGACCATCGTGAACCCCTACCTCGCCGAGGACAGCATCGCCGACCGCATCGCGCGCGGCCTGATCGACGGCAGCCTGACCGAGGCCGTGGCGCGCTACCGCGAGGCCATCGACCAGGGCCTGCTGAAGATCATGTCCAAGATGGGCATCTCGGTGATCTCGTCTTATCGCGGCGGTCTCAACTTCGAGGCCGTGGGCCTGTCGCGCGCCATGTGCGCCGAGTATTTCCCCGGCATGCTGTCGCGGATCTCGGGCATCGGCGTGCACGGCATCCAGCAGAAGGCGGAAGAGATCCACGCGCTTGGCTTCAAGGGGGGGGCGCGACGTGCTGCCGATCGGCGGCTTCTACAAGGCCCGCAAGTCCGGCGAGACCCACGCCTGGGGCGCGCAGAACATGCACCTGCTGCAGGCCGCCTGCAACAAGGCCAGCTACGAGCTGTGGAAGACCTATTCCAAGGCGATGCGGGCCAACCCGCCGATCCACCTGCGCGACCTGCTGGACATCAAGCCCATCGGCGAGGCGATCCCGCTGGAAGAGGTGGAATCCATCACCTCGATCCGCAAGCGCTTCGTGACGCCGGGCATGTCGCTGGGGGCGCTCTCGCCCGAGGCGCACAAGACGCTGAACGTCGCGATGAACCGCATCGGCGCCAAGTCCGACAGCGGTGAGGGCGGCGAGGATCCGGCACACTTCGTGCCCGAGCCCAACGGCGACAACCCCTCGGCGAAGATCAAGCAGGTGGCATCCGGCCGCTTCGGCGTCACCGCCGAGTACCTGAACCACTGCGAAGAACTCGAGATCAAGGTCGCGCAGGGCGCCAAGCCCGGCGAGGGTGGCCAGCTGCCCGGCATGAAGGTGACCAAGCTGATCGCCCGTCTGCGCCACTCGACCGAGGGCGTGACGCTGATCTCGCCGCCGCCGCACCACGACATCTACTCGATCGAGGATCTGGCGCAGCTGATCTACGATCTCAAGCAGATCAACCCGCGCTGCAAGGTGACGGTGAAGCTGGTGGCCTCCTCGGGCGTCGGCACCATCGCCGCGGGCGTCGCCAAGGCGAAGGCCGACATCATCCTGATCTCGGGCCACAACGGCGGCACCGGCGCGTCGCCGGCGACGTCGATCAAATACGCGGGCCTGCCGTGGGAAATGGGCCTCACCGAGGCGCACCAGGTGCTGGCGATGAACAAGCTGCGCGACCGCGTGACGCTGCGCACCGACGGCGGGCTGCGCACCGGGCGTGACATCGTCATGGCCGCGATGCTCGGCGCCGAGGAGTTCGGCATCGGCACCGCCGCGCTGATCGCCATGGGCTGCATCATGGTCCGCCAGTGCCAGTCGAACACCTGCCCGGTGGGCGTCTGCACCCAGGACGAGGATCTGCGCGCCAAGTTCACCGGCAACGCCGAGAAGGTGGTGAACCTGATCACCTTCTACGCCACCGAGGTGCGCGAGATCCTCGCCTCCATCGGCGCGCGCTCGCTGAACGACGTGATCGGCCGCGCCGACCTGCTGAGCCAGGTCAGCCGGGGTGCCGAGCATCTCGATGATCTCGACCTCAACCCGCTGCTGATCCGCGTGGATGGGGCCGACGACATCGTCTACGACCGGGCGAAAGAGCGCAACGTGGTGCCCGACACGCTCGACGCCGAGATCGTCCGCGACGGCAGCCGCTTCCTGCAGGACGGCGAGAAGATGCAGCTCTCCTACGCGGTGCAGAACACCCACCGCACCGTGGGCACCCGCACCTCGAGCCACATCGTCAGCAAGTTCGGCATGCGCAACGCGCTGCAGCCCGACCACCTGCACGTCAAGCTCACCGGCTCTGCCGGCCAGTCGCTGGGCGCCTTCGCGGCCCCGGGCCTGAAGCTGGAAGTGTCGGGTGATGCCAACGACTACGTCGGCAAGGGCCTCTCGGGCGGCACCATCGTGGTGCGCCCGCCGATGATGTCGCCGCTCACCGCGGCGACCAACACGATCATCGGCAACACCGTGCTCTACGGCGCCACCGACGGCTACCTCTTCGCCGCCGGCAAGGCGGGCGAGCGCTTCGCGGTCCGCAACTCGGGCGCGAAAGTGGTGGTCGAGGGATGCGGCACCAACGGCTGCGAGTACATGACCGGCGGCACCGCGGTGATCCTCGGCCCGATCGGCGCCAACTTCGGCGCCGGCATGACCGGCGGCATGGCCTATCTCTATGATCCCGAGGGCCTGTCCCCGGACCTGATGAACATGGAGAGCCTGGTGACCTGCCCGGTGGCCGAAGCGCATTGGGAAGCCGACCTCAAGGGCCTCGTGGAGCGTCACGCGACCGAGACCGGCAGCCGCAAGGCGCTCGACATCCTGCAGAACTGGGAGAGCGAGAAGGCCAACTTCGTGCAGGTCTGCCCGACCGAGATGCTCAACAAGATCCCGCATCCGCTGGGCATCGAGAGCGATCTGGCGGTACCGGCGGAATAGGCCCGCCCGCTCCTGAAAAGGTGAAGCGCCCGGACCCCTGGTCCGGGCGTTTTCCGTCCCGCCTCGGCGCAGAACGCTTTTCCGCGCGCGCGCAGACGTGTAGATCTGCGCCATGGCGCGAGCAGCAAAGACGACCAAAAGCAAATCGAAGACACCCGCAAAGGGATCAGGCAAGACCGCACGACGCCCCAGGCCGCTGCGCTTTCTGGTGAAGCGCGCCGTGCAGGCCGCGGTGGCGCTGGCGCTGCTGCTTGGCCTCGCGGTGCTGTCCTACCGCTTCGTGAACCCGCCCGGCAGCTTCTACATGTGGAGCGAGGGTCGCCGGCTCGGCAGCCCGGTAAGCTATGCCTGGGTGGATGCCGAGGACGTGGCCCCCGTGGCCCTGCGCGCACTGGTGGCCGCCGAGGACGCGAATTTCTGCACCCATTGGGGCTTTGACATGCGGGCGATCCGTGCGGCCATCGCCGAGGGCGGCAACCGCGGCGCTTCGACCATCAGCCAGCAGGTGGTGAAGAACGCCTTCCTCTGGCAGGGCCGCAGCTGGCCGCGCAAGGCGCTGGAGGCGGCGCTCACCCCGCTGATGGAGGCGCTCTGGCCGAAGCGGCGCATCCTCGAGGTCTACATGAACATCGCCGAGTTCGATGAGGGTGTCTTCGGCATCAAGGCGGCCTCGCAGCACTACTTCGGGGTCGCACCGTCGCAGCTGACCTCGACGCAGGCAGCGCGGCTCGCGGCAATCCTGCCGGACCCCAAGGACCGCTCGGCCTCGAACCCCTCAAGCTTCGTGCAGCGCCGCACCGGGCAGATCCGCGACGGCGCGGCGACAATTGCCCGCGATGGCCGGGCGCGCTGCTTCGAGTAACGCGCCCGGCCGGGCAGCGCGTTTCGGCACCGGCTTACTGCAAGGCAGAATGACGCGCAGGGGCAGGGGCGATGTTGTCAACGCGCGATGCTCCAGCCATACTTTCTCCATTGAGTTGAAAAACTGCCAGTGCCTCGCGCGCCTTTTTTTCCTGCGCGATATCTATCTTTGCGAAATTTTATTGAAAAGAGTTTGAAATGACGGGTAATTTCCTCCCTCTCACTGCCGGCCTAAGACCTCTTGCCGCGGTGACCTTGATCGTCGGCGCTGGCTGGGCCGGCATCGCTGACGCCTGCACCCGGCTTGTCTATCACGGTGCCGGTGACCAGATCATCACCGCCCGCTCGATGGACTGGCGCAGCGATATCGGCACCAATCTCTGGGTTTTTCCGCGCGGCATGGAACGGAACGGCGAGGCGGGGCCGAACTCGATCACTTGGACGTCGAAGTATGGCAGCGTCATCGCCTCGGCCTATGACATCGCGACGACCGACGGGATGAACGAGGCCGGGCTCGTGGCCAACCTGCTGTGGCTGGTGGAATCCGAATACCCCGAGTTCGACGGCAGCCAGACCGGCCTCAGCATCGCGGCCTGGACCCAATACGTGCTCGACAATTTTGCCACCGTCGAGGAGGCAGTGGCGGCGCTGGAGCTCGAACCCTTCACGATTGTCACCGATGCGGTGCCCGGCGAGGACCGGCTCGCGACGCTGCACCTGTCGATCTCGGACAAGACCGGTGACAGCGCCATCATCGAATACATTGGCGGCAAGCAGGTCATCCACCACAGCCGCGCGTACCAGGTGATGACCAACTCGCCGATCTTCGAGGAGCAGCTGGCGCTCGAGTCCTATTGGCGGCAGATCGGCGGCACGGTGATGCTGCCCGGCACCAACCGCGCCTCGGACCGGTTTGCCCGCGCCTCCTTTTACGTGAACGCCATTCCGAAGACCGAAGACGCGGTCGAGACCCTCGCCAGCGTCTTTGGGGTGATCCGCAACGCCTCGGTGCCCTATGGCATCACCACACCGGATGAGCCCAATATCTCCTCGACCCGCTGGCGCACTGTCGCCGACCAGAAGCGGCTGCTCTACTTTTTTGAATCCGCGATGACTCCGAACACCTTCTGGGTTGATCTGAAGGCCTTCGATTTCACGCCGGAGAACGGCAAGGTGCTGCGCCTCGATCTGGGCCCGCAGCAGACCAATACCTATTCCGGTCTCGCCAACGCCAGTTTCGTCGCGACCGAGCCTTTCGATTTCCTCGGCCTTTGACCCAGCGCGCGGCGCGCGGCTTCTTCTCTTTGAAAATACGCCGGGGGAGCGCGCCGCGACGCGGCGCTGCGGGGGCGGAGCCCCCTGCGGCACCGGCCTCCGGGCCGAAGGTCGGGCCATCACCCGCCCGTGTTCCCATCCCCAGTTGAATCGCCGCCGCTTTCACGGCAAACAGGCGGGAGATTTCCCTCAGACCCGGAGCCGCTTTCTCGAATGGCAAAGCTTTACCACGTGCCGCTCTCGCCCTTTTGCCGCAAGGTTCGCCTGAGCCTCGCAGAGAAGAAGATCGAATGCGAGCTGGTCGAGGAACGCTACTGGGAGCAGGAGGCAGACTTCCTGCGCCGCAACCCGGCGGGCAAGGTTCCGGTGCTGCGCATCGACAACAAGACCATGTCCGAAAGCGCCGCGATCTGCGAATGGCTCGAAGAGAAATACCCCGAGCCCTCGCTGCTGCCGCGTTCGCCCGACGCCCGCTACGAGGTGCGCCGGCTGGTCGCCTGGTTCGACGACAAGTTCCACCATGAGGTGACCTCGAAGCTGCTCTACGAGCGGGTGAACAAGAAGATCATGAAGGCCGGCTTCCCCGACTCGAGCAACGTCAAGGCCGGGGCCAAGGCGATCAAGTACCACCTCGACTACATGGCCTGGCTGCTCGATCACCGGCGCTGGCTGGCGGGCGACGTGATGACGCTGGCGGATTTCGCCGCGGCGGCGCATCTGTCGTCGCTGGATTACATCTCGGATGTGGACTGGAATCGCTCGGCGGTGGTCAAGGACTGGTACGCCAAGATCAAGTCGCGCCCGGCCTTCCGCTCGATCCTCGCCGACCAGATCCCAGGCTTCCCGCAGCCGGCGCATTACGCCGATCTCGATTTCTGAGGCGCGCGCGGGGATGCCCCCGCGCGCCATTGACCGCCCTAGCCGGCGGCGCTCTCCAGCTTGCCCAGCACGGCGTCCGTGACCATCGGCACGCCGCTGCAGCCGGCCACCCAGGCCAGCGCCGTATCCTGCTTCTCGCGGCTGAAATCGGCGAGCGCATCGGCCACGAAGAAGGGCTCGATGTCGCGCTGAAACGCCTCTGCCGCCGTCGCGAGGCAACCGATATGGGCGTAGATACCCGTCACGATGAGCTGGTCCCGCCCGCGCGCCCGCATCAGCGTCTCGAGGTTCGAGCGCTGGAATGCGCTGTAGCGATGCTTGACCAGCGTGATGTCCCCCTCCGCCGGGGCGAGCGCGGGGATGATCTCCTCGTGCTCGGGCGTCGCCGACATGCCCGGCCCCCAGAGATCGGCCTGCAGCCCGCGGTCGGGGCGAAACTGGTTGCCCTTCTGCGCGGTGTAGAAGACCGGCACGCCGGCGGCGCGGGCGACCTCGAGCAGCCGCGCGATATTGGCGGCGGCGGCGGCGATGGTGCTGCCTTCGCGGCTGAAGGCATCCTCGCCGTAGGCGGCGCAGAAGTAGCGCTGCATGTCATGCACCAGCAGCGCGGCGCGTCCGGTCTCCAGCGCAAAGGGCGCGCGGGGCCGGGGCAGATCTTCGGCGGTGGGCAGCGGGTAGTCGGGGATCTTCGGAAGGGCCATGGGAGCTTTCTGCGGGGTGAGCGAAATGTGCGACGTGCAGGCCTCAGAGGCCTTCGGAGATGCCGAGCGCGCGGCGCATGGCGATGAACTTTGCGCGGGTCTCGGCGACCTCCTCGCGCGGGTCCGAGGCGGCGACGATCCCGGCCCCGGCAAAGAGCCGAGCCGTGCTGCCCTCGATCATCGCGCAGCGCAGGGTGACGTGCCATTCGCCGTCGTTGCTGGCGTCCACCCAGCCGAGCGTGCCCGCGTAGAACTCGCGGTCAAATGGCTCGGACCCGGCGATCGCCTGCAGCGCCTCGCGCAGCGGTGCCCCCGCGACGGCGGGTGTCGGATGCAGCGCCGCCAGCAGCTCGAGACAGGGCGTCTCGGGATCGCGCAGCACCCCGTCGATGCAGGTGCCGAGGTGCCACATGCTGGCGGTGCGGTCGAGCTGCGGGGCCTCGGGCACGGCGAGATCGGCGCAATAGGGGGCGAGAATGTCGTGGATGTATTCGACCACCACCCGGTGTTCGACATTGTCCTTTTCCGAGCCCAGCAGCGCCGCCTTGGCCTGCGCATCCTCGGCGGCATCTGCGCGCCGCCGCGCCGAGCCGGCGAGCGGGTGCGAGCGGATCGCCGTGCCGGTCTTGCGCAGCAGCAGCTCGGGCGTGGCCCCGACCAGCCAGCGCGCCGCGCGGCGGGCGCCGGGCAGCGGCAGGCAATAGGCGGTCACATGCGGGTCGGCGCCGAGCCGTTGGGCCACGGCAAAGGGATCGAGCGCCCGGTCGGTACGCAGATCGAGCGCCCGCGCCAGCACCGCCTTGCGGAGCGGGGTGTCGGGATTGGCCACCTGCGCCGCCACCGCGGCCACGGCCTCGGCGTAGCGGTCCTGCGAGGGCAGGCGGTTGAGCGCCAGCGGGCGGGCGACCGCGTCGATCCGGGCTTGCTGAACCGGGGCCGGCTCCGTCTCGGGGCGGAGCCCGTAGAGCCAGCCGGGCAGGTCACGCTCGAAGGGGAAGGCGCCGAAGAGGCGCTGCGCTGCCCCCGCGCCGCGCGCGGCAAGCGAGGAGAGCGGGCCCGAGATGGACTCCTCGATGATGCCGCTCCGCGCACCGAGGCGCAGTGGCAGGCCGAGGCAGGCGCCCTCTGGCGCGCTCATGGGGTACGAAATCGCAAGGTCGCTCAAGGAACAAATCCTGTTCTAGGAGCTGCCTGCCGGTTCGGTGGGTGCTGTCGGTGAAAGGGGCCGCGGGGCGGCATGTGATCCCGACCTAGCGCGGAGCGCCGAGGGGTGTCAATTCACAAGTCCTCGCCGGTGCGTCCCGTGGCTGGGTGCTCAGTTCAGCAGGCGCTCGAGCCGACCGCGCTTGTTGGCGTCATTGCCCTGGCTGTGGAGGATGGCGCGGATCTTGCCGACCTCCTCGGGGCGGATCCGGCTCGTATCTATGCTCGGGGCAAGCGTCCTTACCTGCTGCATCTCGCCCTGGGTCAGTTCGACGGGGCGACCGAGGCTCATGGCATAACGCTCGCTTTCGGTCTCGGTCTGTTCGGACGGTGCCGCGGCGCGGTCGTCGGTGCCCGGCGTGCGGCTGCGGTTGACCATGGCCAGCCCGGCGACGACCAGCAGCGCGCCGATCACGAAGACAACAGCATAGCTTTTCATGGCGGGCTCCGATCCCTGAGTGGTCCTTGCCTTCAACATAGGGCCTCGCGCCGCGGGCACAAGGTGGCTCAGGACCGGGGCGCCCCCGCCGGCATCTCGGCCTTCACGTGGTCGACGAAGGCGCGCAGGGCGGGGGGCATCAGCCGCCGCTCGGTGAAATAGAGCGACGGGCCCGGGAAGGGCGGGGTCCAGTCCTCGAGCACCGCCACCAGCCGCCCGCTGCGGAGATCCTCGACGAGATAGTCGTCGAAGGCGTAGACCAGCCCGTGCCCGGCGCGGGCGGCCACCAGCGCGGCGGCGGAGCTGTTCACCGCAAGCCGCCCCTGAGGGGTGATGTCGCGCGTCCGGCCGTCCTTCTCGAAGGACCAGGGCAGCGTGTTGCCGGTTCCGAAGACATGGGTGATGCAGGCGTGTTGCGCCAGCTCGTCGGGGTGCTCCGGCGTGCCGTGCCGCGCGAGGTACCCCGGCGCGGCGGCCACCAGCATGCGCTGGTCGGCGCCCACCCGCACCGCCACCATGTCCTGCGCCAGCGCCTCGTCGTAGCGCAGCCCGGCATCGAAGCCGCGGGCGACCACGTCGATGAGGTCGCCCTCGCTGACCGCCTCGATCCGCACCCCGGGGTGGCGGGCGAGAAAGGAGGCGACCAGCGGCATCAGCCGCAGCTCGATCGCCGGGGCCGGACCGTTGATGCGGATGCGCCCGGTGAGCGGGGCCTGCCTCCCGCTGCCGACCGCGGCGGCGGCCTCGCCCAGCACCGCCACCGCATCGCCGGCGCGGGCGAGCAGGCGCTCGCCCTCCTCGGTCAGCGAGGTGCTCCGGGTGTTGCGGTTGAGCAGCCGTACCCCGAGCCGCGCCTCGAGCTCGCGGATCCGCTCGCTGAGCGTCGAGGGCGAGATCGCCAGCTCCGCCGCCGCCCGGCGGAAGTTGAGATGCCGCGCGAGGGTGACGAACTGCGCGAGGGAGTTGAGGTCGATCTGCTGCATTGTTCGGAAATCCGAATGGCCCATACGTATCTGTACGATTTATCGAACCGTCCCGACAACCTATCTCCGGCATGAACCGGGGCGGATGCACCGCCCCGCTGGTACAGGAGATGACCCCATGACCCGCAAGATTGCCCTCATCACCGGCGCGAGCCGCGGCCTTGGCCGCTCTGCCGCGCTGCACCTTGCCCGCGCGGGCGTCGAGGTGATCGGCACCTACAACAGGTCCGCCGAGGCCGCCGCCGAGACCCGGCGCGAGATCGAAGCCCTCGGCGTGCGCGCGGCGATGCTGCCCTTCGATGCGGACGGCGGCGACGTCGCCGCCTTCGCCGCCGCGCTGGAGCAGACCCTGCAGGGCACCTTTGGCCGCGACAGCTTCGACTACCTCGTCAATAACGCCGGCCTTGGGGTGCATGCCAGCATCGCCGGTACCGAGCCCGAGCAGCTCGACCTGCTCTACCGCGTACACCTGCGCACGCCCTTCGTGCTGACCCAGACGCTGTCCCCGCGGATTGCCGAGGGCGGGGCGGTGCTCTTCGTCTCCTCGGGATTGGCGCGCTTCACCCTGCCGGGCTACGCCGCCTATGCGGCGATGAAGGGCGCGGTCGAGGTGCTGACCCGCTATGCCGCGCAGGAGTTCGGGCCGCGCGGCATCCGGGTCAACTGCCTTGCGCCCGGTGCCATCGCCACGGATTTCGGCGGTGGCGCGGTGCGCGACAACGCCGAGTTGAACGCGCGGGTGGCGCGGATGACGGCGCTCGGCCGGGTCGGCGCGCCCGAGGACATCGGTGCCGGTGTCGCGGCACTTCTGGACGGTGGGCTGGGCTGGATGAGCGGGCAGCGGGTCGAGCTGTCGGGTGGCCAGGGGCTCTGACTGGGGAGCCCTGTCCCTGCGGGGACAGGGCGATCCGGTGCTGAAAAGGGATCAATGCCCCTTGGGCCGCTTGGAGATACGCGGTTGGTCCCAAGGGTGTGTAAGGGGAGGAAAATAGCCACTCAGTTTGGTAACTGCCCTGATCCTGACCCTAACCGCGAGAGAGTTAATTTTTGGTAAATTTTCATGAAATTTACCTTGTCGTTAGGTCAGGGTTTGCCGTCTTTCTTGAGGTTTCGGCGGTATGTCAGGGGTGCGCGTGGTTAACGCAAGCGGGGCGGCCATCGCTGGCCGCCCCGCTCTTGTGTCCATCTGTCCCGATGCTCAGTCCGGCAAGGCGCCGCAGAAGCCGCCCGAGGCCATCGCGCCGGAGCCGAAGGCCAGCAGGGTGGGGGCCTGGTAGGGGTTCGGCGGGGTCCGGGCGAGGTCGAAGACCAGCAGCGCCGCGACGAAGGCGAGCGCCAGAGCGGCGGTGAGGCTGCGGGTCATGTCCGCGCCTCCAGCCCCAGCGCAGGGCGCAGCCGGATGCCGAGGAAGGCCCCGGCGAAGGCGGCGACGAACCAGACCCAGCCGTGCAGGCTGCCGGTGGAGATCCCCGAGAAGAAGGCCCCGACGTTGCAGCCGAAGGCAAGACGCGACGAGTAGCCGAGCAGGAAGCCCGCAATGATGGTCGCGATCCAGGCCCGCGCCGGGTAGGACGGCAGCTTGGTGGCGAGCGCGCCGCGTCGCCAGGCGGCGACGCCGAAGGCACCGAGGATGATCCCGATGTCGGTCAGCGAGGTGTAGTCCGTCAGCACACTCGACTGCACCCGCTCCATCGAGCCCGGCGCGGCCCAGAAGGCGGAGCCGGAGAGGTCTCCGCCCAAGGCTGCGAAACCCTTGGCGGCCCAGAGGCCGAGCCCGTAGACCACGCCCCAGGGCTGGCCCGCGACCAGCAGGTTGCCGATGGCGAGCAGCGCCAGCACGACGGCGGCGATGGCGTGGCGGCGGCTCAGCTTCACCGTGCCGGGGGCGGCGCGCCACAGGAAGATCGCCGCGGCGAGGGCCAGAAGCACCAGCGTGACACCAAGACCCGGGATGCCCGAGAGCCTCAGGATCGGCAGCGCGCCGAGGTCGGTCCACCAGATCAGGTTCCACGCCCCGGCGAAGCTGCCGAGCGCGAAGAAGGGCAGGGCCAGCAGGCTGACGGGGTTGCCGCTGCCGGCGTTGACCAGCGTGCCCGAGCCGCAGCCGAGCACGATCTGCATGCAGGCGCCGAAGACGAAGGCGCCGCCGACCATGGCAAAGCCGATGGGGGCCTGCGCGCCGACCAGCTCACCGGCGTGGCTCGAGAGCAGCGGGATGGCAACCACGGCCACCAGCGCGATCGACAGCAGCTGCGCCAGCACGCCCGAGGGTTCGCGGCGCAGGATCATCGCCCGCCACGGCCCGGCGAAGCCGAAGCGCAGGCCCTCGAGCGCGATGCCGAAGCCGAGGCCGATGGCCAGCAGCAGGCCGTAGCGTGCGCCCGCGAAGAGCGCGACGAGGGCCACGACGACAAGCGCGCCGAGGATCAACCCGGCGCGCTGCGGCATGGCCCCTGCGGGCGCGGCGGGTGCCGCGCCTTGGGTGGCGGACTGGCTCATCAGTTGCCCCCGGTGACCTGGTTCAGCAGGTTCTTGAAGAGGCCCGGGGCGTTCTGCATCTCACCGCCGGTCTGCGAGTATTCGACCATCGAGCCGGGGTAGAGTTTCACATTCTCGATTCCCGCCATCTCGCTCAGCGCGAACCAGTTGGTCGCCGCCCAGTGGCCGGTGTTGCAGAACGACACGATCTCTTCGCCCTCGGTGATCCCGAGCGAGGCCTTGAGCGCCTGAACGTCCGAGATCTGGCCGATGGCGGTGGCGCCGCTCTGGAAGAACTGCGTGTAGGCGTAGTTCTGGGCGCCGGGCAGGGTGCCGGGCTTGGCCGCGGCGCCATGGGCCTTCTTGCCCTCGAAGAAGGCGGCGGGGCGGGCGTCGAGCAGCAGCGCCTCGTGGCCGCCATCGACCACGTCGGCAACCTCGGGGGTCTCGGCGGTCCAGGCGTCGTTCCAGGTGATGTCGAGCTCGGTCGGCTCGGGGGTCACCGCGTCCTTGCTGAGCGGCAAGCCGGTGTTGACCCAGGCCTGGGCACCGCCGTTGAGGATCGACAGATCGGTGAAGCCCGAGCTTTTCAGCGTCCAGTAGACGCGGGCGGCGGCGCCGAAGTCGGTGTCGGTGTCGCCCTGAGAAACGATGACCACCTGAGCATCGGGCGCCAGGCCGAGCTTCTCGTAGGTGGTTTCGAGCTGGTCCACCGGGACGGTCGCGCCGGGGTTGTTGTCGGGGCCGCGGAAGAGCCCGTAGGGGGCCGAGACGGCGCCGGCGATGTGGCCGTCGGCATAGGCGTCGCCGCGGATGTCGAGCACCACGGGTGCGCCTTCGGCGGCGAGGGCGGTGTCCAGTTCTGCGGGGCTGACCAGCGGGCCGAGGTTGGCGGCGAAGGCGCCGGTCGCGGCGAGGCCGCTGATCGCGGCGGAGAGGGCGATCGCTTTGTAGGTCATGAGAGGGCCTCCGGGTAAGGGTCTTCGTTTTCCAGCCTTATTTCGACCCGGCAGGCCCGGGCGGCAAGGGCTCTGCGCGGGCGCGGGCGCGGCGCGCAGGGAACAGCGCTCCGGCTTGCAGGCCCGGCGTGGAAGGCTGATTTGGCGTGGCGCCACGGGTGGGAAGGATTTCCGTCCGAAGCGCCTGCCGGGTGACAACGTTCTTATTTGATCCGCGCGAACGGGGGGCGCGCGGACCCCTGTTCCTCCGGCCTTACTCGAGCCCGCTGCGGCGCGCGTCCCAGAGGGTGATCGCGAAGAGCCCGAATCCCGCGGCGCTGAGCGCCGCGCCGACGTAGCCCGAGGCGGGGAAATCATGGCCCGCTGCGATCACCCGCGCGGCAAGGAACGGGCCCACCGCGTTGGCGACGTTGAAGGCGGCATGGTGCAGCGAGGCGGCCAGCTGCTGGGCCTCTCCGGCGACGTTCATCAGCCGCGTCTGCATCACCGTCGAGACGCCGCCGAGGATGCTCATGCAGAGCACCGCGAGGCCCATGGTCCAGAGCCCCCCCCGACACCGCCGCCGGGAAGAGCGCGAGCACGATGGCACCGCCGCCGAAGGACGCGAAGGCGGTGAGGTTGAGGTTGCGGTCGGCCAGCGCGCCCATCAGCAGGTTGAAGATCGTCATGCCAAAGCCCGTGATCATCAGCATCAGCGCCACCATGTCCTCGGAGGCGCCAAGCGTGCTCTGCACCGTCGAGGCGATGTAGGTATAGACCGCGAAGAAGCCGCCGAAGCCGACGGCGCCGGTGGCCAGTGTCAGCCAGACCTGCCGGTTCTTCAGTGCGCCGAGCTCGCGCAGGGGGTTGGCGTCCGGGTCGGCGGGAGTTCGGGGGGGCCTTGAGGTAGACCGCCAGCGCCGTCGCCAGCGACAGCGCGCCGACGATGACGAAGCCAGAGCGCCAGCCGAAGAACTGGCTGAGCCAGCTTGCGGCGGGCACGCCGATGGTGGTGGCTATTGTCAGCCCGAGGAACACCCGCGAGACCGCCGTGGCACGCTTGTTGCGCGGCACGATCGAGGCGGCGACCAGCGCCGCCACGCCGAAATAGGCGCCATGCGGCAGGCCCGAGGCGAAGCGCGCGAGGGTGAAGAGCCCGAAGCTCGGGGCCAGCGCCGAGAGCGTGTTGAAGGCGGCGAAGGCGAGCATGAGCCAGATCAGCAGCATGCGCTTGCGCATCTTTGCCCCGGCAACGGCAAGGATCGGCGCGCCAACCACCACGCCGAGCGCATAGGCGCTGATCGCATCCGCGGCGCGGGCCTCGGTGACCCCGAGGTCGCGGGCGAAGCTGGGCAGCAGCGCCATGGCGGCGAATTCGGTGGTGCCGATGGCAAAGCCGCCCATGGCCAGCGCGAAGAGCACCATGCGCGACGAAATCTGTCTTTCGGCACCGGCCATCGAGGCAGGTGCGGTCTCGGCCGCTCTGTGGGTCATGCCAATCCATCGTGTCTGTCGGGAATCGGGAGGGATTCCGGCTGTGTGTCTCTCTCCCTGAGATCACACCTAGGACGCTGCGGCAGGCGAAGCAAGGCATGGGTGGGGGATTGCGCACAACAGCGCCTGCCGTTGGGTCGCATCGGGGCGCGCGGGCGATGGACGCAGGCGCAACGCACTGCTATCAGGCGCGCGAGCGATAACAGGAGAGGCGCCATGTCGAGCCACGGGGACCCCATTCCGATGATTGCCCGCAAGTCCGCGGGTCTTAAGGGCGAGGCGCATGTGCCGGGCGACAAGTCGATTTCGCACCGCTCGCTGATCCTCGGCGCGATGGCGGTGGGCGAGACCAAGGTCACCGGTCTTCTTGAGGGGCAGGACGTGCTCGACACCGCCAAGGCGATGCGCGCCTTCGGTGCCGAGGTCGAGAAGCGCGGCGACACGTGGCACGTGCATGGCGTCGGCGTCGGCGGCTTCGCCGAGCCGGGCAACGTCATCGACTGCGGCAACTCCGGCACCGGGGTGCGGCTGATCATGGGCGCCATGGCGACCACCCCGATCACCGCGACCTTCACCGGCGACGCCTCGCTGAACTCGCGGCCCATGGCCCGGGTCACCGATCCGCTGGCGCTATTCGGGGCGCGCGCCTACGGGCGCAAGGGCGGGCGGCTGCCGATGACCATCGTCGGGGCCGAGGCCGCGATCCCGGTGCGCTACGCCACCCCGGTGCCCTCGGCGCAGGTGAAATCGGCGGTGCTGCTGGCCGGGCTCAACGCCCCGGGCGAGACCGTGGTGATCGAGCGCGAGGCGACCCGCGACCACTCCGAGAGGATGCTCACCGGCTTCGGCGCGACCGTCACCACCGAGGAGACCTCGGAGGGCCGGGTGATCACCCTCACCGGCCAGCCCGAGCTGAAGCCGCAGACCATCATCGTGCCGCGTGATCCCTCCTCCGCCGCCTTCCCGGTCTGCGCCGCGCTGATCACCGAAGGCTCGGACGTGCTTGTGCCGAACATCGGCCTCAACCCGACCCGCGCGGGGCTGTTCTTCACCCTGCAGGACATGGGCGCGGATCTCACCTTCGAGAACATGCGCGAGGAGGGCGGCGAGCCGGTCGCCGACCTGCGCGCCAAGTTCTCGCCGAACCTCAAGGGCATCGAGGTGCCCGCCGAGCGGGCCGCGAGCATGATCGACGAATACCCGGTGCTCTCGGTGGTCGCGGCCTTTGCCAGCGGCAAGACCCATATGCCCGGCGTCAAGGAACTGCGGGTCAAGGAAAGCGACCGGATCGACGCCATGGCGACCGGCCTGCGCGCGAGCGGCGTCGAGGTCGACGAGGGCGAGGACTGGTGGACGGTGCATGGCCGCGGCTTTGGTGACGTGCCGGGCGGGGCGACGGTGCAGAGCCATCTCGACCACCGCATCGCCATGTCGTTCTTGGTGATGGGGCTCGCCACCGAGGCACCGGTGCGCGTGGATGACGGCGGGCCGATCGCCACCTCGTTCCCGATCTTCGAGACGCTGATGACCGGGCTGGGCGCCGATCTCGGCCGCGAGGCCTGAGCGCTTGAGCCGCATCCTGCCCTACGTCGCGGCGCTGGCTGCCGCGCTTTTCATCTGCATGGGCTATTACGCGGTGCGCGTGCTCTGGCCCGGCGCGGGCGGGCAGGCCCCCTTCGACGTGCGGGTGCTGGGCTATACCGCCGGCGAGGCGCAGCGCTACCTGATGGCGCTGAGCGGCGAGGCGCGCTCGGTCTACCTGCTCGAGATGCGCTGGCTGGGGCTCGGCTTTCGCGTGGTCTTTGGCCTGACGCTGCTGATAGGCACCTGGGTCCTGTCGCAGGGCCGGGCCTGGTGGCGGCGCGGCATCTTCCTGCTGCTGGCGCTGGCCTGGATCGGCGCGGATGCCGCCGAGAACCTGCTGGTCAACGAGATGCTGCTGCGCGGGCCGGTGGCGCTCGATCATGCGCTGGTCGACTGGTCGAGCCTGTTCACCCGGCTGAAGTTCGTGCTGCTGGCGGTCTGCGCGGTGGGGCTTTTCGGCCTGTGGCGGCAGGGCCGCCGCAGGTAACTTGCGGCCCTTCCCGGCGGCGGTCATAAAGGCCGCGATCTGACAGAAAGGGACGGCCATGGCCTTTACCATCGCCATCGACGGGCCGGCGGCTGCCGGCAAGGGCACGATCAGCCGCGCCGTTGCCGCGCATTTCGGCTTTGCCCATCTCGACACCGGGCTGCTCTACCGAGCGGTGGGGCGCAAGATGCTGGATGGGGTCGATCCGATCCGCGCGGCGCAGGAACTGCTGCCGGCGGACCTGCAGGTGCAGGGTCTGCGCACTGCTGCCGTCGGGCAGGCCGCCTCGCGCGTGGCGGCCATCCCCGAGGTGCGCGCAGCGCTGCTGGACTTCCAGCGCGCCTTTGCCCGCCGCGACGGCGGCGCGGTGCTCGACGGGCGCGACATCGGCACGGTGATCTGCCCCGAGGCCGAGGCCAAGCTCTTCGTCACCGCCAGCGCCGAGGTGCGGGCACGGCGCCGCTTCGAGGAGCTGGTGGCCGGGGGCGCCGAAACCGATTTCGAGACCGTGCTGGCCGAGACCCGCGAGCGCGACCACCGCGACGCCACCCGCGCCGATGCACCGCTGAAACCGGCGCAGGATGCGCAGATGATCGACACTTCGGAGCTGGACGTCGAGGCTGCCGTGGCCGCCGCCATCTCGGCAGTGGAAGCCCGCAGCCTCGAGCATGTGAAAGGATGAACATGAAGACTGTCCGCATGGGCCCCGGTGGCCCCGAGGTTCCCGCCTTCGGCATCGGCGCCATGTCCTTTGCCGAGTTCTACGGACCGACCACCGAGGCGAACTCCTACGCGGTGCTCGATGCCGCCGTCGAGGCCGGGGTGGTGCATATCGACACCTCTAACGTCTACGGCATGGGGCGCTCGGAAAAGGCGATCGGGGCCTGGCTGAAGGCCAACCCCGGCGCCCGCGAGACGCTGCATATCGCCACCAAGGCCGGGATCACCAAGGACGCGGCCGGCAACCGCTGCTACGACAACTCGTCCGAGCACCTCGAGGGCGAGCTCGACGGCTCGCTCTCGCGGATGGGGATCGAGCAGGTGGATCTCTTCTACGTGCACCGGCGCGAGCAGGCGCGGCCCATCGAAGAGGTGACCGAGACGCTCGCCGGGCTGGTGAAAAAGGGCAAGATCAAGAGCTTCGGCTTTTCCGAGATCGCACCGGCCTCGCTGCGGCGAGCGGCGGCGGTGCATCCGGTGGCCGCGGTGCAGTCGGAATATTCGCTGGCCACGCGCTTCGCCGAGCTTGGGCTGGTCCAGGCCTGCAAGGAGCTGGGCACGGCGCTGGTCGCCTTCTCGCCGGTGGGCCGCTCGCTGCTGACCGACAGCCCGATCGGGGCCGAAGTGATCGCCGCCAACCCCTTCCTCGCGACCAATCCGCGGTTCAGCGAGCCGAACCTCTTGGCGAACCTCGGGATCACCGAAAACTTCCGCGCGCTGGCCGCCGAGATGGGCCTGCCCGCGGCGGGGCTCGCGATCGCCTGGCTGCTGAGCCGCGGCGATCACGTGATCCCGATCCCGGGCACACGCTCGGTGGCGCATCTCAGGGAGCTGCTGAGCGGGCTCAGCGCCACTCTGACCGAGAGTGACCTCGCGCGGATCGAGGAGGTGCTCCCGGTCGGCTGGGCGCATGGAGACCGCTACTCGCCGGCGCAGCGGGTCGGGCCCGAGTACTTCTGCTGACAGAGGTCGGGGCCTCAGCCCCGGTGCATAGGAAAAAGGAAAGGGGCGGGCATGTCACATGTCACCCTCGTGCGGCACGGGCAGGCCAACACCCATGCCAAGGACGAGATCAGCTATGACCGGTTGAGCGATCTGGGCCGCCAGCAGGCGCGCTGGCTCGGCGAGCACATGCGCGGCACCGGCGATGTCTTTGCCCGCGCCTATTGCGGCACGCTGCAGCGCCACCGCGAAACCGCTGCAGAGATGGCGATCGGGCTCGAGGTGGTGCAGGACGCGCGGCTCAACGAGCTCGAGTATTTCACCATGGCGCAGCTTCTCGACCAGCAGCACGGCATTGCCCTGCCACCGGACCGCGAGGGCTTCATCCGTCACCTGCCGACGCTGTTCACCTACTGGCGCGAGGGCCGCCTCGAGGGCGCGCCCGAGAGCTTCGAGCACTTCGAGGGCCGGGTGCGCGAGGTGCTGGACGAAATCGCCGCGGGCGAGGGGCGGGCCGTGGTGGTGACCTCGGGCGGGCTCATCGGCATGGCGATGCGGGTGACCATGGGGCTCGAAATGCAGGCATTGGCACATGCCTGCCTCGCCATCGAGAACACCTCGCTGCACCGCTTCCAGCCACTCGCGACCGGGCTCTGCCTGACGCTGTTCAACGCGGTGCCGCACCTCGAAGCGGCGGAACGGTCACTGGCGCGCACCCATCTCTGACCGCCGGGTTTCCCCTGCGGCTGCCTTCCGGTAGCAAGGCGGGGACTTTGGCTGTGGAGAGACGGATGACACATCTCTGGGTGCGCGCGGAGCAGCGGCAGAACGAGGACCGGGTGGGGGTGACCCCCGAAGGGGTGAAGGCGCTGGTCGCCGCGGGGCTGCGGGTCACCGTCGAGGAAAGCCGCGCCCGGGTCATCGGCATCGAGGGCTACCGCGCCGCGGGCGCCGAGATCGCCCCCGAGAACAGCTGGCCCGAGGCGCCCGCCGATGCGATCATCTTCGGTCTCAAGGAGCTGCCCGAGAATGGCACGCCCCTGCGCCACCGTCACATCATGTTCGGCCATGCCTTCAAGGGCCAGCCCGCCGGGCAGCTGCTGCTGAAGCGGTTCGTCGAAGGCGGCGGGGCGCTCTACGATCTGGAATATCTCGTCGGCGAGGACGGGCGGCGCGTTGCGGCCTTTGGCTACTGGGCGGGCTACGCCGGGGCGGCGGTGACACTGCTGGCCTATGCGGCACAGAAGCAGGGCGGCATCTGCGCGCCGGTCTCGGTCTGGCCGAATGCGGACGCGATGGAGGATGCCGTCGGCGATGCGCTCGACGCGGCGGGCGGGGCGCGCCCCAAGGCGCTGGTCATCGGCGCGCTGGGGCGGGTCGGCACCGGGGCGTCGGACCTCTGCCGCAAGCTCGGCGTCGAGGTGACCGGCTGGGACATGGCCGAGACCGCCCATGGCGGGCCTTTCCCCGAGGTGCTCGAGCACGAAATCTTCTTCAACTGCATCCTCGCCCATCCCGGCACGCCGGTCTTCGTGCCGGCCTCGGCGACCACCGACCCGCGCAAGCTGCGCGCCATCGGTGACATTGCCTGCGACCCCGACAGTGACTTCTCGCCGGTGAAGGTCTATGACCACGTGACCGACTGGCAGGCCCCCGCGTTGCGGGTTCACGAGGAGCCGCCGCTCGACGTCATGGCGATCGACAACCTCCCCTCGCTGCTCCCGCGGGAGAGCTCGGAGGATTTCGCCGCGCAACTGCTGCCGCATCTGCTGACCCTGCCCGCGCTGGACGCGGGCGTCTGGGGCCGGGCGGCGGCGACCTACGACAGATACCTCAAGGAGGACCTTGCATGATTCATTGGTGCGGAACGGGGCTTTCGTCCATCCCGGGGCTGCGACGCCTGATCGAAGCCGGCCACGACGTGATGGTATGGAACCGGACCGAAACCAAGGCCCGCGAGGCGGTGGGCGACATCACCAATCGCATCCTTGCCTTCGCCCCCGAGGCGGTGGAATCCGCGGTGCAGGAAGGCGACGTGATCGTCTCGATGCTGCCCGGCGACTGGCACGTGATGCTGGCCGAGATCGCGATCAAGAAGAAGGCGCATTTCGTGTCGTCCTCCTACATCTCGCCGGAGATGCGCGGGCTGGATGCCAAGGCGAAAGAGGCCGGTGTGGCGCTGGTCAACGAGGTCGGGCTCGACCCGGGGATCGATCACCTGATGGCGCATGATCTGGTCGCGGCCTACCGCGCATCCGATGCCTTCGATCCCGAGAACGAAATCAGCTTCCTGAGCTATTGCGGCGGCGTGCCGAAGGAGGCCAACGCCTTCCGCTACAAGTTCTCCTGGGCACCGGTCGGTGTGCTGAAGGCGCTGCGCTCGCCCTCGCGCTCGATCCGCCATTTCGAGGAGCTGAACGTGCAGCGTCCCTGGGACGCGCTGACCCGCTACGACGCGCCGCTCGATCCGCCCGAGAGCTTCGAGGTCTACCCCAACCGCGACTCGCTGCCCTTCATCGAGCAGTACGAGTTCGGGCAGGACTGGAAGGTGAAGGACTTCGTGCGCGGCACGCTGCGCCTCAACGGCTGGTCCGAGGCGTGGAAGGATGTCTTCGCCGAGGTCGAGACGGCGGACGATGCGCGGCTGGCGCAAATGGCCTCCGAGCTGCTGGCCGAGAACAAGTACGAAGAGGGCGAGCCCGACCGGGTCGTGCTCTGCGTCACGCTCAAGGCCGAGAAGGCGGGCGAGACTGTCTGGCACAAGACCTGGGTGATGGATGCCTGGGGCGATGCCCGCGGCTCTGCGATGGCGCGGCTGGTGTCGATGCCGGTGTCCTGGGCGATCGAGGCGGTGCTGAACCGCGAGATCACGCCGGGGGTTTCGGCAGCACCGTCGGATCCCAAGCTGGTGACGCGCTGGCTGGGCGGGGTCGAAAGCCTTGCGCAGCGGATGATGCGCGTCGACGAGGCAGGCTGAACTTGATGACATGCTGGCGGGGCGAGGGCCTCGCCAGTACGGTCATGGGTTTGGAGCCCGGTGCTGGGCACGGTTGCGCCGCTCAGGCGGCGGTCGTGCCGATCAACGCCTTGCGCGCGGCGACCATGTTCACCTTGCGGTAGTCCTGCACCCCGGTGACCTCGCGGCCGACCCAGGCGGGCAGCGGCAGCGGCGTGTCGAGCGACGGCAGTTCGACCTCGGCGATGGTGATGCCCGACAGCAGCCCCTCGTAGACATCCACGGTCCAGACCAGCGCGCCCGCGGGCACGTGGTGGCGGGTCTTCTCGACCAGGTCGCCGCAATGGGCGGCGAGCATCTCCTCGGCGTCCTGCGCCGGGATCGGGTATTCGAATTCGTCGCGCGAGAGCCCCTCGCGCTTGCCCTTGATGCAGAGCGTCGCGCGCCCGTCGTAGAAGCGCACCCGCACCTTGCGGCCGTCCTCGGAGGCGATCAGCCCGTCGCGCAGGCGCTCGCTCTGCGCCACGTGAGCCCGCCAACTGTCGTCGGCCACGAGAAACTTCCGTTCGATTTCCTTGGCCAATCCGGCACCGCTTTCGATGAATTTCTGGGCAGTTTGCGTGCGCACCAGCTTTAGCCGGGCGCGGGGGGGAAACGCCATGGGCAGAAATGCCGCGTCGGGGAAATCTGGCGCATTTCCGATCTGCGCGATCCGGGAGGCTTCTGGCCCGGAACGAGGCCCCGCAGCGCCACGAAAAAGGCGCGCCCCGAGGGACGCGCCTTTCGCAGGTTCGGGCTGCGCCTACTGCGCCGCTTCGTAGTGCTCGTCGAGCACCTTGGCGAATTCGTCGTAGGACATGTTCGAGTAGGACTTGCCGTCGATGAGGAAGGAGGGCGTCGCGGTGATCTTGTCGCGGGTCGCGTTCTCCTGGTACCAGCCGACGAGGGCCTTGAGCTTGGCGCTGTCGTTCATGCAGGCGTCGAGCTGGTCCTTGCCGATGCCGGCCATCAGGCCGATCTTGCGCAGGCCGTCGGCGATGCCCTGATCGGAGCCCGCCTTCACCCAATCGCCCTGGGTCTTGTAGATCATGTCCGAAATGCCGAAGAACTTCTCGGGCGAGCAGCGCGCGACCATGGCGGCCCACATGCCGTACTTGTCGAAGTAGACGTCGCGGTAGACCAGCTTCACCTTGCCGGTCTTGATGTAGTTCTCGTCGATCTGCGGCAGCACCTCGTTGGAGAAGCGCGCGCAATGCGGGCAGGTGAAGGAGGCGTATTCGATGATCTCGACGGGGGCGTTGACGTCGCCCTTCACCATCTCGACGATCTCGGGTGCGGTTTCCGAGGTGGTTTCGGCGGCGCTGGCCTCGCTGCTCGCCTCCTGCGCGCTGACCGCGCCGGGCAGGGCGACGCCGCCGAGGGCGACTGCGGCCGCGAGCGCGGCGACGGGAAGAATGCGGGTCATGTAAGGTCCTCTTGTGGTTGCCTTGCCTGCGGCACGGGGCCGCGTTTCTGCCTGCGGCGTTTCTGCCACGTGTTTCTGCGCGGCGCTATTGCCGCGATTTCGAGATAACGTTGCCGGCGAGGCGCTCGAGCGCGGCGCGCAGCCCGTCATCGTGGATGTCTCCGGCCACCTTGTGCGCCTCGGCCTTGATCTCGGGCGAGGGCTCGGGCTTCTCGGCCTTCGGTGCGTGGCCGAAGGCAACGCGTCCCTCGGCGAAGCCGCTCGATGCGGTCTGGGTGATGCGGATACGCGCGATGGCGTTGTAGCCGTAGACCGCGTTGACCTTTTCGCGCAGCTGTTCCTTCTGCATCTCGAGGAGCGGCGCCATGGCGCCGGTGGTGAGCAGCGTCAGCGTGGCGCCAAGCCCCTGCTGGCGCGCGTAGCTGACCTCGACCGGGCGGGCCATGGCGGCGACGTCGGCGCCGACGATCTCGTCCCAATGGGTGAGCAGGCGCGACTGCGCGAAGCCGCGGCTCTCGCTGGCCTTGCGGATCTGCGCGTTCAGCAGGCCCGAGGTTTTTGCGAACCCGTATGTTGAGGTGTTGCGCCGTGCCATCTTGAATCCCTCTCTGCGGACCTATTCTAGTGACCCCGCATCCGCATGCCAGCAGGGAATCGCTTTTGTCGTCGATGATCAAGGGAATGTCAGCCACGCGTGACACGGCGCAGGCCGCAGATCTGCTCACCTGGTACGATCGCCACGCGCGCGAGCTGCCGTGGCGCGTCAGCCCGGCGGCGCGGGCGGCGGGGGTGAGACCCGATCCCTACCGCGTCTGGATGTCGGAGATCATGCTGCAGCAGACCACCGTCGCGGCGGTGAAGAGCTATTTCGAGGCCTTCACCACGCGCTGGCCGACGGTCTCGGACCTTGCCGCCGCCGAGGATGCCGACGTCATGGCCGCCTGGGCGGGGCTCGGCTACTACGCCCGCGCCCGGAACCTGCTGAAATGCGCGCGGGCGGTGGCCGATGAGCACGGCGGGGTGTTCCCGCAGACGCTCGACGGCCTGCGCGCCTTGCCCGGGATCGGCCCCTATACGGCGGCGGCGGTGGCGGCGATCGCCTTCGACCTGCCCGAGACGGTGGTGGACGGCAACGTCGAGCGGGTCATGGCGCGGCTGCACGACGAGCATCTGCCGCTGCCGCAGTCGAAACCCGTGCTGACCGACTATGCCGCAGCGCTGACGCCGCAGGAGCGGCCCGGAGACTATGCGCAGGCGGTGATGGATCTTGGTGCCACGATCTGCACCCCACGCAACCCGGCCTGCGGCCTCTGTCCCTGGCGCAGCGCCTGCGCCGCCTGGGATCGCGGCACGCAGGCCGAGCTGCCGAAGAAGGCGCCGAAGAAACGCAAGCCGACGCGCCACGGCATCGCCTACCTGGTGAAGCGGGTGGACGGGGCCTGGCTGCTGGAGCGGCGGCCCGACAGCGGGCTGCTGGGCGGGATGCTGGGCTGGCCGGGCTCGGAGTGGTCCGAGGAGGCCCCGGCCGATGCGCCGCCGATCCGGGCGGAGTGGAAGACGCTCAACGCCGAGGCCCGCCACACCTTCACCCATTTCCACCTGCGCCTGACGGTGAAGACCGCGCTGGTGCCGATGGAGCGCACCCCCGCGCGCGGCGCGTTCGTCGAGGCCGAGGTCTTCGACGCCGGCGACCTGCCGACGGTCATGCGCAAGGCCTTTGCCCTGACGTCGCCCTGAGCCGGGCCGACACGCCGCATTGACCGGCACCGCCCCGCGCGACAAGCTGTCCGCCAGAGGCCCCGGCCCGCGCCAGCGGTGACAACGGGACCCTGCGTAGGCGTAACGATGGAAACAGGGGCAATGATCTCTTCGACGAAGCTGGCGCGCTGGACGGCTGCGGCGCCCTTCTGGCTGGTCTACCTGCTGCCCGTGCTGGTCTGGATCGGCGCCCTCAACGGCGGGCTCTGGGTGATCCTGCCGCCGCTGGCCACCTGGTATCTCTTCTCGGCGCTGGACGCGGCGTTGGGGCTGCACACCGAGAATGCCGATCCGCAGACCGAGGAGCGCGCGCTCTTCTGGTACCGCGCCGGGGTGATGCTCTGGACGCCGGTGCAGTTCGTCACCTTGTTTGCGCTGATCTGGTATGTGTCGGGCAACGCGGCGCTCTCGGGGTGGGAGAAATTCGGCATCTTCTTCGGCACCGGGGTGATGACCGGCACGGTTGGGATCGTCTATTCCCACGAGCTCCTGCACCAGCGCAACAACCTCGAGCGGCGGCTCGGGGACTGGCTGCTGGCGATGGTGCTCTATTCGCATTTCCGTTCGGAGCACCTGCTGGTGCATCACCTCTGGGTCGGCACGCCGCGCGACCCGGTCACCGCGCGCTACAACGAGGGGTTCCACCGCTACTATCCCCGCGTGCTGCGCGAATGCCCGGTCTCGGCGTTTCGCGCTGAGAAGAGGCTGCTGGCCCGTCGCGGGCTGCCCTGGTGGCACCGGCGCAACCCGTTCTGGCTCTACCTGCTGCTGCAGGTGGCGATGCTGGCGCTGGCTGTCGCGCTGGGCGGCTGGGGCGGGCTTGCCTTGTTCCTTGTGCAGGCCGGGGTGGCGATCTGGCAACTCGAGCTGACCAATTACGTTGAGCACTACGCTCTGACCCGGAAGTACCTCGGCGAGGGGCGCTACGAACACGTCAAGCCGCACCATTCGTGGAACTCGGCCCATACGGCCACCAACTGGCTGCTGATCAACCTGCAGCGGCATTCCGACCACCACTACAAGCCCGACCGGCGCTTCCCGCTCTTGCAGACCTACGCCGAGAGCGAGGCGCCGCAGCTTCCCTACGGCTATCCGGTGATGACCATGGCGGCCATGGTGCCGCCGGTCTGGCGGCGGGTGATGAACCCGAAGGTGAAGGCCTGGAGGCGGACCTGGTACCCGGAAATCGAGGACTGGTCGGACTACAACAAGGCGCGCACGCCATTGCCGAAGGGCTCGGCCTGAGGCCGGTGTCGCGCCGCCGGGGGTTTCATGCCCCCGGACCCCCGCGGGATATTTCCGCCTAGAAGAACGGCCGGCGCGGGCGCGGGGATTGCATTCGGCCTGTGCGCTCAGCAACATGGGCCAAGCAAGGTCAATGAGGTGCGCCATGTCGCTCGAGAAAGCCGCCCGCGCGGTGCGTGAAAACGCTTACGTCCCCTATTCGAAGTTCAAGGTGGGGGCGGCGCTGCTGGCACCCTCGGGGACCGTCTATGCCGGCTGCAACGTCGAGAACGTGGCCTATCCCGAGGGCACCTGCGCCGAGGCCGGGGCGATCGCGGCCATGGTCGCGGCGGGAGAGACCGAGTTCCTCGAGGCCTATGTCGTCGCCGATTGCGAGCACCCGCTGCCGCCCTGCGGCGGCTGCCGGCAGAAGCTCGCGGAGTTCGGCAAGTCCCATGCCAAGGTGACGCTCGCGACCACCGACGGGGCGACGCTGGAGACCACCGTCGGCGAGCTGCTGCCCGGCGCCTTCGGTGCGGGGCACATGGACCGCGTCTGATGGACGCGCGCACGGTCATCGCCGCGCTGCGGCGGGGGGGAGACGCCTTCGGACGAGGGGCTGCGCTGGTTCGCCAAAGGGCTTGCCGATGGCACGGTGACCTCGGCGCAGGCCGGGGCCTTTGCCATGGGGGTCTGCCTGCGCGGTCTGCCCGAAGAGGCACGGGCGGTGCTGACGCTGGCCATGCGCGACAGCGGCCACGTGCTGCATTGGGATCTGCCGGGACCGGTGCTCGACAAGCATTCGACCGGCGGCGTGGGGGATTGCGTGAGCCTCGTGCTGGCGCCGATGCTGGCCGCCTGTGGGGTCTACGTGCCGATGATCTCGGGGCGCGGGCTCGGCCATACCGGCGGCACGCTCGACAAGCTCGAGGCGATCCCGGGCTATGTCACCGATCCTTCGGAGGACCGGCTGCGTACGGTCATGCGGGAGGCGGGCTGTGCCATCGTCTCGGCCTCGGAGGGGATCGCCCCGGCGGACAAGCGGCTCTATGCCATCCGCGACGTGACCGCGACGGTGGAGTCGCTCGATCTCATCACCGCCTCTATCCTGTCGAAGAAGCTGGCGGCGGGGCTGTGGGGGCTGGTGCTGGATGTGAAGGTGGGATCAGGGGCGTTCATGAAGACCGCGGAGGAGGCGCGTTCGCTGGCGCGTTCGCTGGTCGGCACCGCCAAGGCCGCGGGCTGCCCGACAACGGCGCTGGTCACCGACATGGACCAGCCGCTCGCCGATGCGCTTGGCAATGCGCTGGAAGTGCGCTCTTCGATGGGGGTGCTGACCGGGGGGGGCTGGCGGGCCGCTGCTGGAGCTCTCCGTGGCGCTGGGTGCCGAGCTTCTGGCGGGGGCCGGGATCGGCGACGGCGCGGCGAAGCTGCGGGGCAGCATCACCAGCGGCGCGGCGGCGGAGCGGTTCGGGCGCATGGTGCACGGACTCGGCGGGCCGGCGGATTTTGTCGAACGCTGGCAGCAGATGCTGCCGCAGGCGCCGGTGGTGATCGACGTGCCCGCCCCCAGGGCGGGGCACGTGGCCGCCATGGACGGCGAGGCGCTGGGGCTGGCGGTGGTGCGGCTCGGCGGTGGGCGCGAGGTCGAGAGCGATCCGGTTGACCCTGCCGTCGGCCTGTCCCATGTGGTGCGGCTCGGGCAAAGGCTCGAGGCGGGAGAGCCGCTGGCGCGGGTCCATGCGGCAAGCGCGGACGACGCGCAGGCTGCGGCGCGGGCGGTCACGGCGGCGGTCCAGATCGGCGAGCCGCCGGATGTCGGCCCTCTGGTGCGGGAAAGGATCGCCTGATGCGGGCATTTCTGGTGGTGATGGATTCGGTGGGCATCGGCGGCGCGCCGGATGCGGCCTCCTATTTCAACGCCGGCGTGCCGGACACCGGGGCGAACACTCTGGCGCATATCG
Organism: Alloyangia mangrovi; assembly: GCF_002300555.2. Classification (GTDB taxonomy): domain Bacteria; phylum Pseudomonadota; class Alphaproteobacteria; order Rhodobacterales; family Rhodobacteraceae; genus Salipiger; species Salipiger mangrovi. The sequence goes on from NZ_NTHN02000033.1 coordinate 53,395, forward strand.
CGCAGGCCTGTGCCGAGGGGCGGGCCGAGGAAGGGCGCAACGGGCCGCTGCACCTGCCGGTCCTGGATGCGCTGGGGCTCGGCGCGGCCACGCGGCTGGCCAGCGGCGAGGCGGTGCCGGGGCTCGGGGCGGAACCCTCAGGCCTCTGGGGCGCGGCCTCGGAAAGCTCCAAGGGCAAGGATACGCCCTCGGGGCATTGGGAACTGGCGGGGTTGCCGGTGCCCTGGGACTGGCATTATTTTCCGGTCGCGCAGCCGGTCTTTCCGGCAGAGCTGCTCGCGAAGGTCTGCGAGATTGCCGGGGTGGACGGCACGCTCGGCAACTGCCACGGCTCGGGCACGGTGATGCTGGACCAGTTCGGCCCGGAGCACCAGCGCAGCGGAAAGCCGATCTGCTACACCTCCGCCGACAGCGTCTTCCAGATCGCCGCGCATGAGGAGAGCTTCGGACTGGAGCGACTGCTGGACCTCTGCGAGAAGATCGCCCCCACCCTGCATGCGATGAAGGTGGGCAGGGTGATCGCGCGGCCCTTCCTCGGGGAGCCCGGCAGTTACAGGCGCACCAGCAATCGCCACGACTACGCGATCATGCCGCCGGAGCCGATCCTCACCAACTGGGTGCAGGACGCCGGGCGCCGCGTCTACGCCATCGGCAAGATCGGCGACATCTTCTCGATGCAGGGCATCGACGAGGTCCGCAAGGGCGACGATGCCACGCTCATGCGCCACCTGTCCGATCTCGTGGACAGCGCCGCGGACGGCGCGCTCACCTTTGCCAATTTCGTCGAGTTCGACAGCCTCTACGGACACCGGCGCGACGTCTCGGGCTACGCGCGGGCTCTGGAGTGGTTCGATGCTGAACTTGGCCGCCTGCTGCCGCGCCTGCGCGAGGGCGACCTGCTGCTGATCACCGCCGATCATGGCAATGACCCGACGTGGACCGGCACCGACCACACCCGCGAACGGGTTCCGGTGCTTGTGCACGGGCGCGGGGCGGGGCAGATCGGGCAGATCGCATTCGCCGATGTGGCGGCAAGTATCGCGGCGCACCTGGGGGTGCCCGCGCAAGGACCGGGAAGGAGCTTCCTTTGAGAGACCCCAGAGACCACGACGAGGAAAGCCTGCACCGGATCAAGGGCTTGCCCAAGGTCGAGCTGCATCTGCACATCGAGGGCGCGGCCCCGCCGGCCTTCATCCGCGGGCTGGCGCAGGAGAAGAAAGTGCGGCTCGACGGCGTCTTCGCCGAGGATGGTTCCTACGTCTACCGCGACTTCGTGCATTTCCTCGAGGTCTACGAGGCCGCGACCTCGGTGCTGAAATCGCCCGAGGATTACGCCCGGCTGACCACCGCGGTGCTCGAGGAATGCGCCGGCAGCGGCGTGATCTACGCGGAGACCTTCATCTCGCCCGATTTCTGCGGCGGCGGTGATCTCGGGGCGTGGCGCGAGTACCTGCACGCGATGCAGGACGCCGCGGACAAGGCCGAGCGCGACATGGGCATCACCCTGCGCGGTATCGTCACCTGCGTGCGCCACTTCGGCCCCGAGAAGGCCAGGGCCGCGGCGCTTTGCGCGGCCGAGACCGCGGGAGACTGGATTTGCGGCTTCGGCATGGGCGGCGACGAGAACCGCGGCGAGCAGCGCGACTTTGCCTACAGCTTCGACATGGCGCGCGAGGCCGGGCTGCGGCTGACCACCCACGCCGGCGAATGGCGCGGGGCCGCCGAGGTGCGCCGGGCGATCGAGGATCTCGGCGTCGAGCGCATCGGCCACGGCGTGCGCGCCATCGAGGATCCGGCGCTGGTTGATCTCATCGCCGAGCGCGGCATCACCCTCGAGGTCTGCCCGGGCTCGAACGTGCGGCTCGGCGTCTACCCCTCGCTGGCCGCGCATCCGATCCAGAAGCTGCGCGATCGCGGCGCCCGGGTCACCGTGTCCACGGATGACCCTCCGTTCTTCCATTCCACCATGATGCAGGAGTACGAAAACCTTGCACGCACCTTCGGATGGGAAGAAGAGGACTTCATCGAGATTTCCAAGACCTCCGCAGATGCGGCCTTCTGCTCGGCCGACACGCGCGAGGCGCTGCTGAAAAGACTGGAGAGCGCATGAAACACCTGACCGTCGTCGAACACCCGCTGGTGCAGCACAAACTCACCCTGATGCGCGAGAAGGACACGTCCACCGCGTCCTTCCGCAAGCTGCTGCGCGAGATTTCCCTGCTGCTGGCCTATGAGGTCACCCGCGAGCTGCCCGTCACCACCAAGCAGATCGAGACCCCGCTCTGCGCCATGGAGGCCCCGACCATCGAGGGCAAGAAGCTGGCGCTGGTGTCCATCCTGCGCGCCGGCAACGGTCTTCTCGACGGCATCCTCGAGCTGATCCCCGCCGCCCGCGTGGGCTTCGTCGGCCTCTACCGCGACGAGGAGACGCTGGAGCCGGTGCAATATTACTTCAAGGTGCCGAAGAACCTCGAGGACCGCACGGTGATCGCCGTCGATCCGATGCTCGCCACCGGCAATTCCTCGGTCGCGGCGATCGATCTGCTGAAGCAGGCCGGCGCCAAGAACATCATCTTCCTGTGCCTGCTGGCCTCGCCCGAGGGCGTCAAGCGCATGGAAGAGGCACACCCCGACGTGCCGATCATCACCGCCTCGCTCGACGAGAAGCTGAATGAAAAAGGCTATATCGTTCCGGGACTAGGGGATGCGGGCGACCGCATGTTCGGCACAAAATAAGCCCCCTCAACGCTTTACAGCTGCGCAGCCGTCATGCAATGCTGGCCGCGCAGCTTCCCGGGGGGGCGACATGCGTATCAAGGTTTCGGCAAGTTCCGCCATTCTCACACTCGGCACGGCGATCGGCTCCGCTCTCATCGGTGCCCCCGTGCTGGCTCAGCGGATCGACACAATCAGCACTCCGGCCGAAGTGCCCCCGGCCAGCTATACCGCCGCGCAATATGTCGATAGCCGCGGCTGCGTCTTCGTCCGCGCCGGATTCGATGACGCGGTGATCTGGGTGCCGCGGGTCAGCCGCGCCGGCGAGCCGGTCTGCGGCTACGCGCCGAGCCTCTCGGGCCAGAGCCGCACGGCCGTGGCCGAGGCACCCGCCGCCAAGTCCGCCCCGGTGATCGAGCCCACGCCTGCGCCCGCGCCCAAGCCGGTGCAGGCCGCCGCCGCACCCAGCCCGGCCCCAACCCGCAGTCCCAGCCAGCCGATGACCACCGTGGCCTCGAAGCCCGCAACCGTGGTCAAGGCCC
>NZ_NTHN02000034.1 GCF_002300555.2 Alloyangia mangrovi
GCTGTCGGGCGTGGCGGCGCTGCGCCAGGACCTCACCGGCGCGTTGCAGCCCGGAGCCACGGCGCCGCTCGCCTTCCACGAGGCCTACCCGGCGGAGGTGACGCTGCGCGCGCCCTCGGAGGGAGGGCTTGTCCGGCTCTGGACGGTGGGGCAGGACGCCTCGGGTGGGGCGGTCGTGGCCTGGGCCTTTGCCGCCGAGCCCTATCACGACGCCCCGACCCACATCGCGCGAGCCGAAGTGCTGGCGCTTCTGAAAGCGCAGGGCGCGGGGATCGATGAGGCACCTGCGGGCAGCGGGGCGCAACGTCCGGCTCTGGTCACCTTCCCGAAGGAGGCGGGGGCCACCGACTGACCACCGCCGGGGGAGCGTGCATGCACCCGACCGACCCTGCGCCCGCACCGCTCCTCGGGAAACAGGCGCCGGGGGGTGATCGGCGTCAATCCCCGGTTTCGACCGCGCTTTCCCGGTGCGCCGAGGTCGCCGCCTCGCCCGCGGGAGAGGTGGCGGCGAGCCGGCGGCGCAGCGGCAGCAGCCCGAGAGCCGAGACCGCGGCAAAGCCGGCACCGGCCAGGAAGGTGGCGCCGGGGCCGTAGGCCTCCCACAGCGCCCCTGCGAGCAGGCTGGCGATCAGCAGGGCGACCCCGGTCACAAGATTGAACATTCCGAAGGCAGTCCCGCGAAGCTCTTCGGGCACGGCCTCGGCAACCAGCGCCGCAAGAAGCCCCTGCGTGAAACCCATGTGCAGACCCCAGATGAGCACACCGACGGCGATGCCCGGCAGCCCGTCCGAAAGCGCCAGCACGAGGTCCGCAACGATCAGCAACCCGAGGCCGCAGAGCAGCAGGCCCATCCGGCCGATCCGGTCCGAGAGCACCCCGATGGGCCAGGCCGAGAGCGCGTAGACAAGGTTCATCCCGACCAGCACCAGCGGCACCAGCATCAGTGGCGTGCCCGCGGTCTGCGCGCGCAGGATCAGGAAGGCCTCGCTGAACCGCGCGAGGGTGAACAGTGTGGCGACCACGACGACCCACCAGTACACTCCGCCGAGCAGCTTCAGCTCGGCGCGGGCCAGCGGGTTGCGCACCTTGCGGCGGGTGACAGGACGCGCGGGTTCCTGCACGACCCACAGCAGCAGCCCCACTGACAGGAACGCCGGTATGACGGCGATCCAGAATACGCTGCGGAAGTCGTCCGAGAAGAGCCACATCAGCCCGATCGCCGCGAGCGGTCCGAGAAAGGCCCCCACGGTGTCGAGCGACTGGCGCAGCCCGAAGGCGGCCCCCCTCAGCCCCGGCGGCGCGAGGTCGGCGACCAGAGCGTCGCGTGGCGCGCCCCGGATGCCCTTGCCGATCCGGTCGATGAACCGTGCCGCGACCACCCAGCCCAGCGAGCCCGCGAGCGGGAAAACCGGCTTGGTCACCGCCGCCAGCCCGTAGCCGAGCGCCGCCAGTTCCTTGCGGCGCCCGATGCGGTCCGACAGCGCGCCGGAGAAGACCTTGGTGATGGCGGCGGTGGCCTCCGCGATGCCCTCGATGACGCCGAGTGCCAGCGCCGAGGCGCCGAGGCCGACCGTGAGGTAGACCGGCAGCAGAGCATGGATCATCTCTGACGAGACGTCCATCAGCAGCGAAACGAACCCGAGCGCCCAGATGCCCGCGGGCAGGCGTGCCTTGGTCTTGGGGTTTTGCATGGTCTGTTCGCCTTCGGTGGTGCACGGCCACCAAAGACGCTGGGTGGGCGGGGTTGCAAGAGCTTTCCGGACAGGGCGCCCGGACCGCTGTCCGGGACGCCGGATTGAAGCGCTTTCGAGGGGCGCGCATGCAGATTGCGGGCAAGGGGTCCCCAGTGCCGAGCTGCAGGGCGAGGTCGGCCCCCGCCCGACAGATGCGCGTCAGCCCCGTTCCTCGAGTGAGGCGCCGAGATGCCGCGTCGCCAGATGCACCAGGAGATGCAGCAAAACCGCGAAGACCCCCAGCGTCAGCATCGCGGCGAACATCAGGTCGGTCTTGGCACGGCCGTTTGCCAGCAGCATGAGGTAGCCGAGCCCGCGCGAGGCACCGACCCATTCGCCGATCACCGCGCCGATGGGCGCGTAGACCGCGGCGAGCCGAATGCCGGAGCCCAGCGACGGCAGCGCCGCGGGAATGCGGATCAGCCACAATGTGCGCCAGCGTCCCGCCTGCATGGTCTGCGAAAGGTCCAGCAGCCCCTGCGGAGTCCGCATGAGGCCGTCGCAGAAGGACGAGGTGACCGGGAAGTAGATGATCAGCACGGCCATGGCGATCTTCGATCCCAGCCCGAAACCGAGCCACAGCGTCAGGATCGGCGCGAGCGCGAAGACCGGCAGCGCCTGGGTGAAGACCAGGACCGGCTGGATTACCAGCCGCCCGATGCGCGAGCTTGCGAGGTAGATCGCGCTTGCGATGCCGAGCGCCGTCCCGATGCCGAGGCCGATCAGAACTTCCATTGCAGTAATCAGGGTGTGCTCGGCGATGAGCAGGCGATTGGTCCACCACGTCTCGGCCACGAGCAGAGGCCCGGGCAGGATGAACTTCGGCAGTCCGGTCAGGGTGACAATCCCTTGCCAGAGCACCAGCGCAAAGCCGACCGCCACAAGGCCCGAGGCATATTTCATCACGCGGCGTCCCGAAGCTGGCGCAGCAGCGCGGCCTGGCATTGCAGCGTCTCCAGATCGTCCACCGGGCGCGGGATCGCGGCGGCGGGCGGCGGGCAGGGAGTCACGCCACCGGCAGTCAGCACGAGGATCGCGTGACCCAGCCGCGCCGCCTCGCCGGGATCATGGGTGACCACCAGCACCGTCCGGCCCCGCAGCAATTCGACCGCCAGCTCCTGCATCGCCGCCCGTGTCTGCGCATCGAGCGCCGAGAAGGGCTCGTCGAGCAGGATGATCGGCTTGTCCTCCATCAGTGTCCTTGCCAGGGCAACGCGTTGGCGCTGCCCGCCGGAGAGCGCGCCGGGTTTCTTGTGGGCATGATCCGAGAGCCCGACCCGCCCAAGGATATGCGCGAGGCGGTCTGCGTCCGCCGGCTGTCCGCGAAGGCGCGCGCCGAGCCGGATGTTGTCACAGACGCTCGCCCAGGGCAGCAGCAGGTCGTCCTGCGCCATATAGGCCACCCGGTCCGGGATCGGCGCGGCGTCGGTGGCGGTGATCGTGCCGTCGAAGCGCGCGCCCGTCGGCAGCCCGCAGATCAGCCGCAGCACTGTGGACTTGCCGACGCCGGAGCCGCCGAGCAGGCAGGTCCAGCGCCCGGCGGGCAGCGTCAGGCCGAGCGGCGCGAAGAGCGGCGCGCCGTCGATGCTGGCACGCCCCGCAAGCGTGATCCCCGGGGCTGGGCTCACGGCGTCAGCCCCATCTGCCAGAATTGGACCTCGAGCTCGGTGGCGGTGCGGAAGGTCCGGCACAGCCGCTCCCAGCGGGGCGAGGTCTCGAACTCCGGCCCCAACCTGCGCACCAGCGCGCTATCGAGCAGCTCGCCCACGGCGCTGCAACTCGACTGGTAGTCCTCGCCCGCGTAGGTGCCGATCCAATCGGCATAGCACTCCGAACTGGCCTCGGCCTGCAGCCGCGCACCGATCTCGCCATAGCCCATCACGCAGGGCGCGAGCGCCGCCAGAAGGTCGAGCAGGTCGCCGCTGTAGCCCGCTTCCAGCACGAAGCGCGTGTAGGCAAGGTTCTCGGGCCGCTCGGTGGTGGCAAAAAGCGCGTCCGCCGGGATACCGGCCTGCGCGCAGATCTCCACGTGCAGCTGCATCTCCTCGGCGACGAGCGCGTTCACCGTGCCTACGGCGGCCAGCATCTCTGCGTGGGTTTCCGATTTCACAACCGCAAGAGCCCAGGCCCGCGAGAAGTGGACGAGGAACACGTAGTCCTGCCGGAGGTAGTGGAGAAAGGCCTCGCGCGGCAGGCTGCCGTCGCCAAGCCCCTCGACGAAGGCATGGCGGGTGTAGTCCCGCCATGCCTCGCCCGCCTGCGCGCGCAGCGCGGCAAAGGCGCGCCCATAGTCCCCGCTCATTGCGCGGTCACGTCGAGGGCGATGGCCTCGACGGGGTTCAGCGCGTCGATCATGCCGCTGTCCTTGAGGAACGCCTCGAAGCGGGCATAGCGCCCCGCGTCAAAGGCCGCCGGCCGCAGCGCGAAGCGCGGCAGCGTGTCCTGCCAGGCGCGGGCGTTCAGCTCGTCCTGCAGCTCGGGCGAGGTGGCAGAGAAGATCTCCCAGCTTTCCTCGGGGTTGTTGATGATGAACTGCGTCGCTTTCTCGGTCGCGGCGAGGAAGCGGGCGATCTTGCCCGCGTCCATGCGGTCCGGATTGGCGACGTAGATCAGCTCGTCGTAGGAGGGCACGCCCTCTTCCTCGATGTAGAAGCAGCGCCCCTCGACGCCTTCGATCTCCATCTGGTTCAGCTCGAAATTGCGGAAAGCGCCGATCACCGCGTCGACCTGGCCCGACATCAGCGACGGCGAGAGCGAGAAGTTCACGTTGATCATCTCGATATCCTCGGGCGTGACGCCATGCCCGCCGAGCATCGCCTGAAGCACCGCCTCTTCGACCCCGGCGACGGAAAAGCCGATTTTCCTGCCCTTGAGGTCGGCCAGTTCCTGCACCGGGCCGTCCTTCAGCACCAGCAGGCAGTTCAGCGGCGTCGCGACCAGCGTGCCGACACGCTTCAGCGGCAGGCCCTCGTGGATCTGCAGGTGCAGCTGCGGCTGGTAGGAGACGGCAAGGTCGGCCTGTCCGGCGGCGACGAGGCGCGGCGGCGCCGAGGGATCGGCAGGGGCGACGATCTCGACCTCGAGATCCTGCTCGGCGAAAAAGCCCTTCTCCTGCGCGATCACGATCGGGCCGTGGTCGGGATTGACGAACCAGTCGAGGAGCAGGGTCATCTTGTCGGCGGCCAGCGCGGGGCTGGCGGTCAGAAGGGCGAGGGCGGTCAACAGGGATTTCACAGGGGGTTTCACAGGGGGTCTCCTCCGGGGGGTCATGAGGCGGAGGCCGCGACGAGAACGATCTCGCCGGGCCAGGTTTCGGCGATCTGTTCCGCCGCCCGCCAGGCGCGCAGGCCGGTGGCGCAGCACAGCGCAAGCCGGGTGCCGGGGGCGGGGGGGATGCGAGGCGACGTCGGCGGCGCCGGTGCGCACCGCTTGCGGGTGCAGGAGGGCGCCCTCGGCACGCAAATCGATGATGTCGTCCTCGGCCCGCAGCTGCGATGCCGCGACGAAGCGGAAGCCGCGCGCGGGCTCCGGCGCGCCGTCGAAGCGGAAACTCGAGGAACGCAGGCACAGCCCGTCGTATTGAACCATCAGCCCGAGCGGCGAGGGCGAGAGCCCCAGCAGCACATTCAGCGCCATCTGCGCCTGCATCGCGCCGAGCGCGCCGACCACGGGGCCGAGCACCCCGGCGGTTTCGCAACTGGCGCCACTGTCAGGCGCCTCGGGGAACAGCGCGCGCAGCGAGGGCGCGCCACCGCAGAACCCGCCGACATAGCCGCCAAGCCCGAGCGCCGAGGCGCTGATCAGCGGCAGGCGCTCGGCAAGGCACAGGTCGCTCAGCATGTAGCTCACCGCGTAGCTGTCGGCGCAGTCGAGGACGAGATCGGCATCGGCGACCATGTCCGGCGCGTTGGCGGGGGTCAGGCGGTGCGGCACGGCCTCGACGGTGATCCCGGGGTTGATCGCGCGGCAGCGCTCGGCTGCCACCTGCGCCTTGGGCCGGTCGCAGTCGGCCTCGGTGAAGAGCGTCTGGCGGTGCAGGTTCGACAGGCTCACCACGTCGCCATCGACGATGCTGATCCGGCCCACGCCCGCGCCGGCCAGCAGCGGCAGCACCGGCGCGCCGAGCCCGCCCGCGCCGACCACCAGAACGCGGGCCTCGGCCAGCCGTCGCTGGCCGGAATCGCCGACTTCCGGCAGGATCATCTGGCGGGCATAGCGGTTCATCGCGTGGCCTCGAGCCATTCGCGGACGCGCGCCTCGGGGTCGGCGTTCAGAGTGATGTCGGTGACCGCCGAGACGATGTCCGCCCCGGCCGCGAACACACCACCGGCGCGTTCCACCGACATGCCGCCGATGGCCACCAGCGGCACCGCGCCGACCCGCGCCTTCCACTCGGTGACGCGCGGCAGCCCCTGCTGGTGCCATTTCATCTTCTTCAGGATCGTCGGGTAGACCGGGCCGAGCGCCACGTAGTCCGGCGCCAGCGCCAGCACCCTTTCGAGCTCCTCGTCGTCATGGGTCGAGACACCGAGCTTCAGACCCGCCCTGCGGATGGCGGCGAGATCGGCGCTGTCCAGATCCTCCTGCCCGAGGTGCAGCCAGTCGCAGCCCAGTTCGATGGCCTCCTGCCAATAGTCATTGACCACCAGCACCGCGCCATGCGCGCGGCACAGATCGCGCGAGAGCGCGATCTCTTCGCGAACCGCCTCCGGCGGCTGGTCCTTGATGCGCAGCTGCACCAGCTTGACGCCGAGCGGCAGCATCCGGCGCAGCCAGTCCGAATGGTCGAAGATCGGGTAGAAACGGTCGAGGGTCATGCGAGGAACGCCTTTCCGATCACCGGGGTCGAGGCTTCGGCCATGTCGCGGGCCTCGATGGGATCGGCCTCATGCGCCAGCCGCCCCGCCTCGATCGCGCGCACCATGGCGCAGGCCATGGCGACGGGATCGCCAGCGCGGGCGACGGCGGTGTTCAGGAGCACCGCGTCATAGCCCAGTTCCATCGCTTGCGCGGCGTGGCTCGGCAGGCCGATACCGGCATCGATCACCAGCGGCACCTCGGGGAATTCCGCGCGCATGGCCCGCAACGCATAGGTGTTGTTCAGCCCACGCCCCGAGCCGATCGGCGCGCCCCAGGGCATCAGCACCTCGCAGCCCGCGGCCAGCAGGCGCTCGCCGACGATCAAATCCTCGGTGGTGTAGGGGAAGACCTGGAAGCCGTCCTCGGTCAGGACCTTCGCCGCCTCGACCAGCTGGAAGACATCAGGCTGCAGGCTGTCGGTGTGTCCGATCAGCTCGAGCTTGATCCAGCGCGTGTCGAAGACCTCGCGCGCCATGTGGGCGGTGGTGACCGCTTCCTTGACGGTGTGGCAACCCGCGGTGTTGGGCAGGATGAGCACGCCAAGCTCCTGGATCATCTTCCAGAAGGCGGCGCCCGCGCCCTCGGCCCCCTCGCGGCGCAGCGAGACCGTCGCGACCCCGGCGCCGCTTGTCCGGAAGGCCTGTTCGAGGATCGCGGGGCTCGGGTATTGCGCGGTGCCCAGCATCAGCGGGTTGGGCAATTCAGTTCCGTAGAAACGCTTCATGGTCATCCTCCCTGCATGGGGGCGAGAATTTCGACGCGGTCGCCGTCGCGCAGCGGGTGCGAGGCGCGCAGCCCGGCGGGCACGAACTCTTCGTTCACCGCGGTGGCGACGCGCCCGGCAATGCCGCGCTCTTGCAGCAGACCGGCGAGCGTCGTGGCGCTCACCTCATAGGGGGCGCCGTTAATCACGATCTTCATCGACCATCTCCGAATGGATGTTGTTGAGGGCAAGATCGGCCACGCCTTTCGCCAGCGCCGGGGCCAGCAGGTAGCCGTGGCGATAGAGGCCATTGGCGTAGATCCGGCCACCGATCCGGCGGATCCGCGGCAGGTTGTCGGGGAAGGCGGGGCGCAGATCGACGCCGATCTCCAGCACCTCGGCCTCGCCGAAGGCGGGGTTCAGCGCATAGGCGGCACTGAGCAGCTCCAGCATCGAGCGCGCGGTGATCCGGCGGCGGTCCTCGCTTTCGATCATCGTCGCGCCCAGCATGTAGACGCCGTTGCCGCGCGGCACGATGTAGAGCGGAATCCGCGGGTGCAGCAGGCGGACCGGGCGGGAGAGCGTGACATCCGGGCATCGGATCACCAGCATCTCGCCCTTCACCCCGCGCAGGTCGGGCAGGGCGCCGCGCGCGCTCAGGCCGCGGCAGTCGATGGCATTCTGCAGACCCTCGGGCGCCTCCCCGGCGTGAAAGGCCACGCCGCGCGCCTGCAGCCCGGCGTGGAGGTCGGCCAGCGCCTTGCGGGGGCTCAGATGCGCCTCGTTCTCGAAATAGAGGCCCTTCGAGAAGCCGTGGAGGTCGGGCTCGAGGTTCGCAAGCTCCGCATCGACCTCGCGAAACCCCTCGGTGCGGCGGGCAAAGCGGCGCAGGTCGGGCAGGTCGCGCCGCCCGGCGACGACCAGCGTGCCGCGGCGCGCGACCGTGGTGCGGTCTTGCCACCAGCCGATCGCCTCTCGGCCAAGCCGGAGCACCGGCTCCTCGGCGTTTTCATATTCACACCATGGCGCCAGCATGCCGCCCGCCCACCAAGAGCAGCCATGCGGCCCGGGCGGGCCCGCCGGATCGAAGATCTGCACCGCGGCCCCGCGCGAGACCAGTTCAGAGGCGACCGCGAGGCCCGCCACACCGGCACCGATGACAGAATACATCGCCTCAGCCCCAGACATGGTGGAAGTGGTGCAACGGCCCGTGGCCGTGGCCGACATTCAGCCCGTCGGCTGCCGCAATCGCCTGCTGCACGTAGCGATGCGCCTCGGCGGTCGCCTCCACGAGGGGCAGCCCCTTCGCGAGACCGGCGGCGATGGCCGAGGAGAGCGTGCAGCCGGTGCCATGGGTGTTTCGGGTGTGCTGGCGCGGCGCGGTGACGCTGGCGAGAACCTCGCCGCCCGAGATCAGGATATCCTCGCAAAGCGCGCCCTCGGCATGGCCACCCTTCATCAGCACCGCCTGCGCGCCGCCGGCGCAGAGAGCCTTGCCCTGTTCGACCATCTCGGCGGGAGTGCGCGCCACCGGTCCTTCCAGCAACGCGGCGGCCTCGGGCAGGTTCGGTGTCACAAGGGTCGCGCGGGGTGCCAGCCTTCGCCGCAGCGCCGAGACGGCGTCGGGAGCAAGCAGCGCATCGCCGGATTTCGCGATCATCACCGGGTCGAGGACAACGGCGCCGTCAAACCCCTTGAGGGCACGGCACACGCAATCGATGATCCCGGGCGTTGCCAGCATCCCGATCTTGATCGCGCGCACGTCGAGATCGCCCAGCACTGCGCTGATCTGCGCCTCGATGATGTCCAGCGGGATGGCGTGCACGGCGGTGACGGCGCGGGTGTTCTGGGCGGTCACGGCGGTAATCACGCTGGCGCCGTAGACCCCGAGTGCGGACATGGTCTTCAGGTCCGCCTGGATGCCCGCGCCGCCGCCGCTGTCGGATCCGGCTATGGTCAAAGCGATATGCGCCAAAGGGTGCTCCTCCAAAGACAAGGGCACCGCGCATGGAAAACGTCCGATAGCTGTAGACCGTTCCCTACGCCGGTATTGCCCGGATCAGGTTCGATGGGTTAGCGCGATCACGCCTCTCAGCCTCGACGAGGCACCCCAACGGTTGCGACTCTGGTAGCAACGCGGCTGACCGAAGTCAAACCGCGACGCGCTGCTGCGCCGTCGACCGCCCTCGCGTGGCGAGGACGGTCTGGGTCTGAGTGGGTTGGTCAGCCGACAGGATCAGCGTCGGGCGCGTGACGTTGCCCTCAGGCGGCATCACCGCATTGGACCGGGTCGCCTTGAGGTCGTGATCCAGGCAGGCCCAGATCACGATTGGCGGGGGCGGCCGCCGGGCGCCGAATCTTACGCCACGAGGGCCTGCCGCTCGCGCAGGGCGCGGTAGAGGCCGCCGTCGCGCACCATGAGCTCGGACGGCGTGCCATCTTCCACGATCCGGCCGCGGTCGAAGACCAGGATGCGGTCCATCTTCTCGACGGTCGCCAGCCGGTGCGCGATGACCAGCGTCGTGCGCCCCTGCATCAGCCGCTCGGCCGCCTCGGCAACCTGCGCCTCGGTCTCGGAGTCGAGCGACGAGGTGGCTTCGTCCATCACCAGCACCGGCGCGTCGGACAGGAAAGCCCGCGCGATGGCCACGCGCTGGCGCTCGCCACCCGAGAGTTTCACGCCGCGCTCGCCGACCTCGGTGCCGTAGCCCTTGGGCAACCGCTCGATGAACTCGGCCGCGCCGGCCCGTTGCGCCGAACGGCGCACGTCCGCCAGCGTGGCTCCCGGGCGCGCATAGGCAATGTTCTCGGCCAGGGACCGGTGGAACAGGATCGGCTCCTGCGGCACCAGCGCGATCTGGCTGCGCAGCTGCTCGAGCGGGACCGTTGCGATGTCGACCCCGCCGAGGGTGATCGCGCCGTCGTTGATCTCGTGGATCCGCTGGATGAGCTTGACGAAGGTTGTCTTGCCCGACCCCGACCGGCCGACGAGGCCGACCTTCTGGCCCGCCGGGATGTCGACCCGAAGATCGGTGAACAGCGGCGAAGAGGCGCCGGTGTAGCCGTAGTCGACCCTGTCGAAGGCCAGCGCGGCCGCGCGGGGCGGCAGGGCGCTGGCAGGCAGGCGCGCGATGGTCTGCTCCTGCGCGGCTGACATCAGATCGACCAGTTCTTCAGCATCGTTCACCGCCTTCTGCAGCATCCGCACATGGCTGCCGACCTGCCGAAGGTAGCCGTCGAGCATGCCGAGCGCCGCCACGACAAAGGCGATCTCCCCGGCGCCCGCCGCACCGCGGACGAAGGTCAAGAGAGCGCCGCCCAGCACCGCCGCGCGCAGACCCCAAAGGGCGATGTCCTGCGCGAAGCCGTTCCAGGTCCCGCGCCGCCAGGTCCTCCGGGTCCGATGCGCCCATTTGTCGAGAACACGCTCGAGCCTGTGGTCCTCACGGTGCTCGGCCGCATGCGCCCGGACGACCGCGTTCGAGGTGATCGCATCCGCCAGCGCGCCCGAGACGCGGCTGTCCTGTGCATTCGCGAGCCGCGCCGCCGGAGCGACCCAGCGCAACGTCAGCGTCAGCGACAGCGTCAGGAAGACGGCGGCTCCGAGAAGGGCCGTCAGGCCGACTTCCAGCCGGAAGGCGGTGAGCGTGATGATGGTGCCAAGCAGCACGAGAACCGACGGCAGAAGCGCCACGAAGAGCACATCCGCCATATCGTCGAGCGCCCAGGCCCCGCGGGTGATCTTGCGGACCGTCGAGCCGGCAAAGGCATTTGCGTGCCAATCCGCCGGAAGCCGCTGGACATGGGCAAAGGCCTCCGCCTCGGCCGCACGCATCGTGGGGATTGTCAGGTCGATGATCGCGAAATAGCTCAACACCTTCGCCCCGAGCGACACGGCGCCAAGGCCGAGAAGCACCGCGAAGATCGCCCAGGGGGCGGTGCCCTCCGAGACGGCGGAGACAAGCCGGCCTGTGAACACCGGGATGGCGATATCGGCGCCGGTTGACGTCAGAACGCACAGCACGAGGGCCGCGACATGGCCGCGCCTGCGCAGCCACAGGCGCGCGGCAAAGGAGAGAACGCGCACAAAGGCGCCGCTGGAATTTTTACGGGTCATGAAATTTGCACGGAAATTAAGAATCCGTGTCCTGAAAGGGAGAGTGACGAGGTCCGAGAGTGGACGAGTGGCGAAGACTACGGGCCGTGACGGCCGATGTCTGTCAGGCGAAGGCGGTCCCGGATCGGATTCCGCCGCGGAGGTCACGATATACGATTGTCATATGCGCCCTCCTTTGCCCGTCGCAATGTCGTCGATCCCGTGTTTCGGTTGCCGGCGTCGCCCTGTCAAGGACTTTGGCGGATCGAGGGCAAGATCCCGCCAGTGCAAGATTGTGTCCGGGCGCCCTGTCGCCCGCAATCTCGCGGCCCCACGGGCGCGCTCCACTGTATCGAGCTCCCTCGAATTCGAAAGCGCTCATGTTGGAAATCGGTAAGGATGGTCGCCTTCGACTCAGGAGGCCGGCGCCCTATTCCCTTGAAGCCCTTGTTTGGGTGAGAGCCGGCAGCCAAGCGATGATCGCACATAGCCTGACTGCGGTTACATCATTGAAAGGGCTTTCTTTTCCGGCGGATTTCCCGCAGGCGCGCGATCCGCAACCCGGGTCGCCTTGTGGAAAACTTGCAACATCCGCTTTCACAAAGATCGCAGCTCTGGAATATATTTTCCCGATTTCGCCCGCGCAATTTAGCATCGAGATCATAGCCAGGTTTGGCCGGGAGGGTGGTATGAAGCGTTTACTGGCAATTTCGATGTTTTTGGCGCTCGGCGCTTGTGAGAATTCGTCCTTCAGCGATCGAACTTTGTCGACCAAGGACACGTCGAGCCTGAGTTTTTATCCAGATGACCAGCTTCTGGTTTCCGCGAAGATGCAATTCCGTGAAGGGAATTACGGAAAATCCTACAAGATGTTCAAGGACGCGCTGGACGTGGTTCCCGACGATACCGCGGCTTGGCTGGGATTTGCCGCGAGCGCGGACATGCTGCGCCAGTTCGAGCGCGCCGATTATGCCTACCGGCGCCTGCAGCCGGTGATCGGACATCGCGTCGAATTTCTCAACAACTACGGCTATTCGATGCTGCTGCGCGGCGAACTCATGGCGGCGCGGAAGTATTTCCTCGCGGCCTATGAGAAGGACCCGTCCAATCCGGTGACGGCCAATAACCTCGAGCTGCTCAGAAACTCCGTGAACTCGCCGAAGCGTGCGACCGGGGACCTGCGCGGGATCTGACGGTCCTTCGTCGTGGAGGTGATCTCGATCATCGCGCAACTCGCCGCCGTCGCCCTGCTGGGCTGGGTGGCGGTCTACGACGCGCGCAATTTCACGATCAGGAACGGCACCGTCCTTGCCCTGCTTGCGCTCTACGTGCTGGCGCAGGGCGCGCTCCTGTTTCCCACCTTGCGCGGCGACCTCGTGGCCGGAGCGCTGCTCTTCGGCATCGGCTTCGTCATGTGGCTGCTGCGCGGGCTCGGGGCAGGGGATGCCAAGCTCATGCTGCCGCTGGGGATGATGCTCGGGATGCAGGGCATGCTGCCGTTCGCCGCCCTGCTCATGCTGCTCTCGGTGCTTCTCTATCTGCTGATCGTGATCTGCCGCGCATTTGGTGCCGAACGCAGCCTTTGGGGATGGCTTGCCCGCATGAAGACCGAGGGCCGCGTCCCCTATGGCGTGCCGCTCGCATTGGCCTCGGCGCCGGTGATTTTCATACAAGCAATATGGAATGTTTGAAATTTGGCACGATTGCTGTAAGCTATTCGGTATTTTAGATGTGTGCTTAGCCGTGTGTTCTGGCGTGCCGTAGACGGTGACCGGTTCGGAAAGGTAAGTATGATTAAAGAGTTTCGCAGTTCCGAGGATGGCTTCATCTTCGTGTTTTCCCTGCTTCTATTGCCGGTATTCATCGGCTTTGGCGTGATTCTCTTCGACGTGAGCCGCGGCAACAACGCGCATGCGGATCTTCAGGCTGCGGCGGATGCCGTGGCGCTTGCCGGGGCGCGCGAGCTTGATGGCGGCGCCGATGCGCTGGTGCGGGCGCGGGCGGCCATGGCGCAGCTCGACAACACGGTCTCGCTGCTTCAGTTCGCCACCGCCACGCCGGTCTCCCTCGTTTACGATCAGACCGACACGCCGTTCTACGTGCGCTTCCTCGACCTGATCCCCGTGCAGGACACAATCCCCATTGATGACGCCTGGATCGCCGCGCATCAGACCGAGGACCCCTCCGAAGCGGAATACGTCTATGCACAGGCTCGATCCGCGGATCTCGAGACGCTCTTCGCGCGGGCGCTGAACTGGGTGACCGGGGGCGTCCCAGTGGCGGCCGTTGCCGTGGCCAAGGCCGAATCCGCCGCCTGCGACATCCCGCCGGTCTTCATTTGCAATCCCTTCGAATATGACAGCTCGGGAAATTACGTTGGCGATGGCCTCCAACTGGCCTTTCAGAACGGAGACTTTCACGGCCGAATGATCCGCCTGCATCCCTCCGGCAATGAAACGCCGATGCCGGGTAATTTCGGGTTCCTCGATGTGAGCGAGGCGGATGTCTCGAACGACGCCAATCCCGGAGGCGGGGCGCGCTCGATCAACGATTACTTCGCGGGCCGGCGCAACAGAACGTGCTACTCCTCCAAGAGCGTCACCACCAAGCCCGGCGCCAGCAACTCGATCCGGAGCGGGATCAATACCCGCTTCGACATGTTCGGCGGCCGCTACAGCTCGGGTCGCGTGAACGGACGGGATGGGTTCGACGTCCGCACGGCGCGCAGCGTGCGCAAGGGCATCCTGCCGCGCACCCAGGGCAACACCGTCCAGGACTGTGTGATGAATGGCGGGGCGATCAGCAGCCAGGCCGAGATCGGCGACGACCATGTCTGGACCCCGGGTGTCGGCTTCAACGCAAACGGCGTAACGGACTACGCCTATGGCCTGCCGGACAACGCCACGATGCTGCCGCCCAACACGGGCGGGTCGGTCACCAGCGACGACGTCGCCGGGGCCTATATCGGCACCGGCGTCTGGGACGGGCAGACTTACTTAGACCGCAACTACGGTAGCTACGCCCCGATCTACGCGGACATCCCCAGCTCCTTTCCGGGCGTGACCGAAGGCTACGCGGGGCCCGGCACGGTCGGCGCTTCGCGCTATGACGTCTACCAGTACGAGCTGGAGACGCAGGTCACCGTCGCGGGCACGCCGATGGATCTCTTCGAGGTCCGTGCCCCCGGCGATCCCCTCGTGACCGACCCCTCGCCGAACGGCGAAAGCGGTGCGGCGCTGTGCAATCCGGGCCATGTGGTGAGTGACGACCTGCCGGATCCGCGCGTCCTGATCGCGGCGATCATCGATTGCGGCACCCATGCGGATGAAAACGGGCGCAGCGAGTTCCCGGTGAACAGTTATGCCAGCATCTTCATGACGCGGCCGATGATCAGCTACGCCCCCGGAGTCGATATGACGATCGACGTGGAGATCATCGATATCACCGGCTTCGGCGGAAACGGAACGCTGGAGACCTTTATTCGCCAGGAAGCGATCCTGGTCCGCTGAATGCTTCTTATGCGCGGAGGAGGGTTGGTTGCCCGGATTTAGATATGCAACCCTGAGGCGTATTTTTACCGTTAAGATTGAGAATTTGGCGGGAGGTTCAATTCTGATCGGTCAGGGATGTTTCGGGTGTCCATATTTGATGCATGTCCTTGAGACTATTGCTCGAAACTGCGGCGCAACGAAATAAATTCTTTACCGACACATGTAGATATGGCAATATTGTGAACATGGCTGGTTCATTTTTGGCCATCCTTGATTTTGAAGAAATTGATCACTTTGCGCCCGGTCGGCGCGCATGCCTTTATTTGGAGGAAATCATGTTTGCACGTTTGAAGATGACTGCGGATTTCACAAAGTATCTCGCACAACGGTTCCGTCGCGAAGACGACGGCCTGGCGCTCACCGAATATCTCGTCGTGCTGGGCCTCATGATCGGTGGCGTGATCTTTGCGGTCATGCTGTTCGGCATGAACCTTAACATTGCTTGGACGCAATGGGCGGAATGGATGGAGGGCAACCTTTGGATCACAGATGGGACAGAAATCCCGACGACTGAAAATCCCTTTGATACGGATACCGGCGGCGACACTTCAACAAATTGACCGATATTTCGCTCGGCATCTCCGATGCGGGACGAAAGAAGAAAAGCTTTCACCCCGCATCGGAAACCCACCTTGTTCAGCCGTTTCGCGTCCGTGTCCCAACCCCGGTCGCGTCGAATAAGTTTTCATCCACGCCCCGTGCCCCACTCTCCCCCGTTCAGGAGAAATCCCATGCGTTTCTCGGTAGTTCTGAGTTTCCTCGTCGCCATGATGCTCGCCGCACTGGCCGTCTTCGGCGCGCGGGGCTGGCTGGACGAGCAGCGGCTGATGCTGATGTCGACCGGACCGCAGCAGGTCGTCGCCGAGCCCGAGAACACCATCGTCGTCGCCGCCGAGCCGATCTCCTTCGGTGAGCGGCTGAACCCCACCAAGCTGCGCGAGATCGCCTGGAGCAGCGATGTCCTCCCCGAGGGCGCCTTTACCAAGGCGGCGACCCTCGTCCCCGATGACAGCGAGGAGAACGCGCGTTTCGCGCTCACGACGATGACGGTGGGCGAGCCGATCCTTGCCAGCAAGATCACCATGCCCGGCCAGCGCGCCAAGCTCTCGACCGCGCTCACTCCGGGGATGAAGGCCATCTCGATCCGCGTCAACGACGTGCTCGGTGTCGCCGGTTTCGTGCTCCCCGGCGACAGGGTCGACGTCCTGCTGACCCGCCGCGACAATCGCGAGGGATCCTTTGTCGACGTATTGCTCCAGGGGTTGCGCGTCTTGGCGATCGACCAGATTGCCGACGAATTGAAGGACAAGCCCAGCGTGGTCCGGACGGTGACCTTCGAGGTAAATACCTCCGAGGCGCAAAAACTGGTCTTGGCCGCGAATGTCGGTACGCTTTCCCTCGCGCTCAGGAATGTCGCTTCGAATGATGTCGAGAGCAACGAAAGAATTACCCTCGCCGATCTGTCGGATATCGATGTCGCCGAGGATTTGATCTCTGCTCCCGCTCCGGAACCTGCGCCCGTGGTCCTTCCCGCGGAGCCTGACGCCAATTCGAAACAGCTCGACGCGATGCAGGTGTTGCTGAAAAACACACTCGACGGAATTTCCGATCGTCTGAGCAGCGTCGAGGATAAAATTCAGAAGCCTGAGCCGGTCGAAATTGAGAAGCTGGTCGAGCGTGTCGTGATCGCGCCACCGCCCAAAGCCGAAAAGGCGACGGTGGTCGTTATCCGGGACGGACGACGTGATGAATATAAAGTCCAGCCGGGTCTTGCTGGCTCCCAGGACGTCAATACGACACGCGGATCGGAACTTGTGACGGTCCAACTGGAGAAATAGGCGGGGAGGGCCGCAGGGCGGAGGGGCCGGGCGACAACACAGAGCAGTGGGACAATGTCATGATGTGGTCGAGTTCAATTTCCAGGGGGCTGCTGGATCGAATTGGGAAGCCAGCGGTTTTTCTTGCTGCGGGGCTGCTGTCCTTCGCGGCTTTGCCCGGCGAGCTGGCCGCGCAGAGCCGGGACATCATCATCGACGATGGCACCGTCTCGAAGCTGGTGCTTGCGCCCAGCACGACGCTGACGGTCAACACCAACCAGCCCTTCGCCGACATCGTGATCGGCAACACCGGCATCGCTGACGTCTTCCCGCTCACCGACACCTCGCTCTACATCCAGGCCAAGGCCTCGGGGCTGACCAACGTCACCCTCTATTCAACCGAGAAGCAGCTGCTCGAGGTGATCGATGTCCGCGTGCAGCTGGACTTCAGCGACCTCGAGAACGTCATCCGGCGCACGGTGCCAAGCGCCCGCGTCGATGTGCTCAACGTGAACAACCGCATCCGCCTGTCCGGGATCGTGAAGGACAACGTCGACCGCCAGCGCATCCTGCAGATCGCGTCGCAGTATTCGGCTGATCCGGTGGTCGATGCGCTGCGGGTCGCCAGCGCCCAGCAGGTCGAGCTCGACGTGCGGATCCTCGAGGTCGAGCGCAACTCCGGCCGCAGCCTCGGCGTCGACCTGACCGGCACCCGCGAGAACGGCGAGACAGCCTTTGTCACCAATGGCGCGATCTTCGCGGCGCAATCGGGAACCCCCTTCGGCTCGGCCATCGGCGAGCTGCTCGAGATTTCGGGCTTCCAGATAGACATGGTGATCAACGCGCTCGAGCAGAAGGGCCTCGCGCGGCGCCTTGCCAATCCCAAGCTGGTGACCACCAGCGGGATCGAGGCGAACTTCGTGGTCGGCGGCGAGGTGCCGATCAGCGTGGCGCAGGTCAACGAGAACGGCACCGCCGTGCAAAGCACCGACTACCGCGAATACGGTGTGCGTCTGAACTTCGTGCCGGTGGTTCTCGACGACCAGCTGATCTCGTTGCAGATCATGCCCGAGGTCAGCGACATCGACCCCTCGGTCTCTGTGAACGGCCAGCCCGCCTTCATCTCGCGCAAGGCCGAGACGACGGTGTCGCTGCGCAATGGCCAGAGCTTCGCGATCGCCGGGCTGCTGCAGGCGAACAACGCGCGCAGCGTCGACCAGGTGCCGTGGCTGGGGCAGATCCCGGTGCTCGGCACGCTGTTCAGCTCGCGCAGCTTCGAGAAGCGTGAATCCGACCTGGTGATCCTGGTGACCCCGCGGCTGGTTGCCCCGGTGGGACCGGACACGCCGCTGCGCTCGCCGCTCGACACGACGCGCTCGTCCAATGACATCGAGCTGTTCCTGCTCGGCATGCTCGAGGTCGACCGTGATCTGCTGCGCCGCTTCCGCGAGGGCTCCGGCGTTGTCGGTCCCTATGGCCACATGATTGATCTGGAGTTTGACGATGCCGTCATTGCAAAGAAGTAAGCCTCTTGTCGCCGCGGCTGCGGTGGCGCTCCTGCTGTCGGCCTGCGGATCGGCGGACTACCAGAACAACTGGGACACCTCCTCGGCCCGCAGCGGCGATGCGATGATGGCCAACACCGCGATCCAGGAACTCGAGGCATGGCCGCCCGCGGCCTATCGCACGACGGTGGGATCCGGCGGGTGAGCTGACACCCCAAAGATTGCCGGATCCGGGCACAGTATTCTTTCCGGTTCCGGCAGGGTCAATTTTTCGGACCCGAGACATTTTTTTTGCGAGTCTCTAGATGTTTAAGTCGAGACGTTCATTCAGGAAGGACGAGCGGGGCAGCGTCTTCGTCGAGGCGCTCATCGTGTTCCCGGTGCTGACGCTTGTCACCTTCGGACTGCTCGAGGTCGGTAACATCCTGTGGGAGCGCGAGCAGATGCAGGCCGGACTGCGGGATGCGGCGCGCTACTGGTCGCGCTGCCGTCCGGTGACCGACAATTACGGGGCGACCTGCTCCGAAGACTACGCCCGCAACATCGCCTTTTACGGTGCGCCTGTCGCCGGAACGGTGCTCCGGGTGCCGGGCTGGGACGAGGCTTCCGAGATCACCTTCAGCCCGGCCAAGGCGGATCTGCCGACGAACCCAGCACCGGGCGATCTGGTCGTCGTCTCGGGGCAGGTGGTCTATTCCGGCTCGGGCGCCTTCGATCTGCTCTTCGGCGATGCGCTGACGATCGCCCACGCGGTCGAGCTGAGGCACATCGGATGGTAGTCCGTGCGCTGCATCGGCAACCGTTTCTCCGCGAAACCTCGGGTCTTGCGATGACCGAGGCCCTGATCGTCGTGCCGGTGCTGATGCTGGTCTGCGGCGCGATGGTCGAGTTTGGCCTGATGGTCTACGAGTGGAACCAGACGCTGAAGGCGATGCAGGTCGGTGCGCGCCGCGCGGCGGTCTCGACGCCGCTCACCGACATCAGCGCGCTGTCGGATTACGGCGCGAGTCTGAGCCAAGGCGACCCGGTCCCGATGCCGCCGCCGGATCCCCCGGAGCCTGGGAACACCTACGCGGTCAGCTGCGGAGCCGGGGCCAGCCCCTGCGATGAGGCGGCTCTCACCCGGCTGATGAACGGCAGCGACGACGACGGCTCCGGGATTACCGGCATTCGCGACATCGCGCCTTTCATCGCTCCCGAGAATATCCGGATCACCTATCAGCACTCCGGCCTCGGCTACGTCGGTCGGCCATTTGGGCCGGTGCTGACGGTCACGCTCGAGGTGCGTGACCTGGCCTTCGATCTGCTTCTGCTCGACATGCTGGTGCCGATCACCATCCCCGCCCACCCGGTGGCCATCACCAGCGAAGACCTGTCCGATTGCGAGGAACCCTGCTGATGAACATGACCGTCGAAGGACCCAAGGCCATCGCGAACATCCCCATGACGCGCATGCTGGTGCTGACCGGGGAGGGGGCGGATAGCGGCGAGATCGAGACCCTGGTCGGCTTCTCGCCGCGCATCAGCGTCTCGCCGCTGGAGGCGGCGCGGCTGCCCGAGCAGCTGGCGGGCAGTGCCGCCGATCTGGTCGTTGCCAACCTTGGCGGGCTGGGAGATGCGCAGATTCATCTTCTGGGAGACATCCGGTCGCTGGCGCCGCAACTGCCGCTGATCGTCGTTTCGCCGCAGCTTTCGTCCGAGGAAACCCGCCGCCTCTTCAAGCTCGACATCCAGGACTGGCTGCCGAGGCCGCTGCAGGCCGGGGACCTGATCGACAGCATCCAGAAGGTCCTGCGCAGCCGGCAGGTGGGCGGCAACCGGGTCCACGCGGTGGTCTCGGCGGTCGGCGGCGCAGGGGCGACGACGCTGGCGCTGAGCATGGCCGATCTCGCGGCGGGCCAGATCATGCGCCGACAGGGATCGGTTGCGCTTTTCGATCTGGATTTCTCTTTGGGGAACTGCGGTTACGCGATAAATGCGGTCAATGAGTTCAACCTCGGCAGCGTCGCCGCAACGCCGCGGCGGGTCGATGCCGAGTTCATGAAGGTGATCCAGAAGAAGCCTCCGGCGGGCTTTTTCCTCTATTCCTTCAAGCGTCCCGAGCTGAACACCGAGCTGAACGGATACGAGCTGGTGCTGCGGATGCTCGATGCGGTGAGCGCGGAGCATGACCTCACCTTCCTCGACATCCCCTACTACGAGACCGAGTGGAGAGAGGATGTCTTCTCGGCGGTGAACAGTTTCTCGCTGGTGTGCGAACTCAACCTGCCGGCGATCAAGCACACGCTTGACCAGATCGCCCGCATCCGCGCGCTGCGAGGCCGGGACGTGCCGGTGCATGTGCTGATCAACAAGCATGAGAGCAGCCTTTTCGGGACGCGCATCGGCAAGCGCCGCCTGCGCGAGCTCTTCGAGGAAACGCCTTTCCACTTTCTGCCCTCTGCCGCGGCCCAGCTCGGACAGGCACTGGACCGCGGCGTGCTGCCCAGCGAGGTGAGCAAGCGGTCGCGTTTCCTGAAGGCGTTGGCGAAATACATGAAGGCGGTAGAGATGACCGCGGAGATCGCAAAATGACTGGAGATCGGCCCAGCCGGCGAAGGGTGATCGCCATGGTGTTCGGGGCCGCTCTTATGCCTCGGAGCGCGATGGCGCAGAACAAGGCGGTGCCGCGCGACCACGGACCGCGCAGCGTCGAGCTGGTGCGCTACGATGGCGCAGAGCCGCCGGGCACCATCCTCATCTCGAACGCCGAGCGGGTGCTGCTGCGCGTGCTCGGCGAGGGCCGGGCGGAGCGCTATCGCATCTCTGTTGGCCGCGAGGGGTTCACCTGGGTCGGGACAACCTATGTCGGGCGCAAGGAGGAATGGCCGGGCTGGCGGCCACCGGCCGAGATGCGCCAGCGCGACGGCTCGCTGCCGGACTACGTGCCACCGGGGCCCTACAACCCGCTCGGGGCGCGGGCGCTCTATCTCTACAGCGGTGGCAGCGACACGCTTTACCGCATCCATGGCACGAATTCCTCCGGCACGCTCGGCGGATACGAGACCTCGGGCTGTTTCCGCCTGTCGAACGCGGACGTGCTCGAGCTGTTCGGGAAGGTTGCAATCGGAACCAAGGTGATCGTGCGGTAGCGCAGGGAGGGTACCCCCATGGCAGGGCGATTTTTCAGGAAGTCGGAGGCGTCGGAGCGGGTCGTCGCGTTGCAGGTGCC
This sequence comes from Alloyangia mangrovi, assembly GCF_002300555.2. Lineage (GTDB taxonomy): Bacteria > Pseudomonadota > Alphaproteobacteria > Rhodobacterales > Rhodobacteraceae > Salipiger > Salipiger mangrovi. Next base: position 21,477 of record NZ_NTHN02000034.1, read on the forward strand.
CGAGCCGGTGCCTCCGGCGCCGGGCGCGCAGGCCGCCTATGAGCAGCCGGATTTCGTCAACGAGCGGGTCACCCTGCACCGTTTCCTGATCGACAAGATTAACCTGTCGATCCTCGACACCATGGAAGAGGACGAGATCCACGAGGAGTTGCGCCCGCTGGTGCGCAGCTACGCCAAGGAGCACAATTTCCCGCTCAGCGCCTCGGAGCTCGATGATCTGATCGTCAGTATCGGCGACGAGATGCTCGGCCTTGGCCCGATCGAGCCGCTGCTCGACGACGACACGATCAGCGACATCCTCATCGTCGGCGCGGGCACGGTCTTTGTCGAGCGCTTCGGCCGGCTCGAGCGGGCCAAGGTCCGCTTCAAGGACGAGGATCACCTGCTGCGGATCATCAACAAGATCGTCGCCTCGGTCGGCCGCAGGGTGGATGAATCCTCGCCGCTGGTCGACGCCCGGCTTGCCGACGGCTCGCGGGTGAACGTCGCGATCCGCCCGGTGGCGGTGGACGGCCCGCAGGTGTCGATCCGCAAGTTCGCAAAGCGGCCCTATTCGCTGGACCGGCTGGTCGACAACTCCGCCTTGGCGCCGGGCATGGCGGCGCTGCTTGCCGCGGCGGTCGAGGGCAAGGTGTCGATCGTCGTCTCGGGCGGCACGGGCTCGGGCAAGACCACCATGCTCAACGCGCTCTCGGCCTATATCCCGCATGGCGAGCGGCTGGTGACCATCGAGGACGCGGCGGAACTGCAACTGCAGCAGCCGCATGTGGTGCGGCTCGAGACCCGCCCGCCGACGGTGGACGGGCGCAACGAAATCCTGCAGCGCGACCTGGTGAAGAACGCGCTGCGGATGCGGCCCGACCGGATCATCATCGGCGAGGTGCGGGGCGGCGAGGCCTTCGACATGCTGCAGGCGATGAACACCGGCCACGAAGGCTCGATGTCGACAATCCACGCCAACAACCCGCGCGATGCCATCGCCCGCATGGAGCAGATGGTCGGCATGGCGGGCATGCCGATGAACCAGACCAGCATCCGCGCGCAGATCACCTCGGCGGTCGATCTCATCGTGCAGCTCGAGCGGCTGCGCGACGGCACCCGCCGTGTGACCTCGATCTCGGAGATCACCGGCATGGAGGGCGACGTTGTGCAGCTTCAGGAGATCATGAGGTTCAAGCGCAGCGGCATCGACGAGGAGGGCCGGGTGCTGGGCAGCTTCCGCGCCACCGGCATCCGGCCACGGTTCCTCGACGATCTGCAGGCGCAGGGTCTGCTGCTGAAGTCCGATCACTTCGATCCCTCGAAGGAGCTGTGAGATGCTGAATGCCCCCATTGCCATTTACGGGCTGATCTTCATCGCCGTGCTGCTGGTCACCGACACCGTGCTGCGCGCGGTCTTCTCGGCACGGCGCAATTCGCTCGAGGTCCGCAACCGGCTCGAGGCGCTGAAGCTCAAGAGGGGTGCCGAGGTGGCCTATTCGGAGCTGCTGCTGCGGCGCGGGGTCGGCAGCGGGACACGCGAGCCGCTCTTCGAGGCGCTGCGGCGCTTCTATGCGCAGACCGGGCTCGACATGCCGCTGGGCAAGCGGCTGCTGGTTCTTGCCGGGTTCTTCCTTGCCGGTTTCCTGCTGGGCCGGCTGTTCGTCGGCGTCGCGGGGCTGGGCAACCTGGCCTTTGCGGCCGGCTTCACCGTGGTGCTGACCGGCCTGCTGCTCTACCGCCGCCGCCAGTCGCGGATCAAGACGCTGACCGCCCAGCTTGCCCCGGCGATCGACATCATCGTGCGCAGCCTCAACGCCGGGCACCCCCTCGCCTCGGCGATCGCGCTGGTGGCCCGGGAGATGCCCGATCCGCTGGGCTCGGAATTCGGCATCCTCAGCGACCAGATGACCTTTGGGCTCGAGCTCGACCAGGCGATGCTGCACATGATCGAGCGCGTCGGGGCCCCCGAGCTGAACCTCCTGGCGGTGACCGTGAGCGTGCAGCGCGGCACCGGCGGCAACCTGTCGGAGATCCTCGAGAACCTGGCGCAGATGATCCGCGCGCGGCTGATGATCAAGGCGAAGATCCGGGCGATCTCGGCAGAGGGTCGGATCACCGCCTGGATCATGATGGGCTTTCCGTTTTTCCTGTTCTTCCTGATCCGCAGCCTGCAGCCGAAGTATTTCGATCCGGTCTGGGAAAGCGGATACGGCCCCGCGCTGGTGACCGGCGGCCTGGTGGTGATGGCGATCGGCATGGTGATCGTCCGCAAGCTCGTGAATTTCGACTACTGACCAGCCGGGCCACCGGGGAGGTGTGTGATGAATGAGACCCTGATCCTGATCGCGATCTTCGTCGCGGTGCTCATCGCGAGTTTCGCGCTGCTCAGTTTCCTCACCCAGCGCAGGGACGTGCAGCGCAATATCGAGGACACCCGGCGTCGGCGGCGCAGCGAAAACGAGATCGACGCGCTGCTCGGCACCGGCAATGATCGGCTGCGCTATTACCTCGACGTGGTCCAGAACGGCCACAAGGACAGCCTGAAGATGCGGCTGGTGCAGGCCGGCTACCTTTCGCGTTCGGCGATCGCCAAGTTCCACCTGCTGCGCATCGCGGTCTCGCTCTCGGTCTTCCTCGTGGTGCATCTGGCCCTGCAGAAGCTCGTGCCGGAGGCGAGTGGCGCGATGCTGATGGCGCTGGCCGCCATGGCCGGGGGGGCTGGCCTTCATGCTCTGCGCGATGATCCTCGAGCGCATCGGCCTTAGGCGCATGCGCGAGTTCCGCAAGATCTTTCCCGATTTCATGGACCTGCTGCTGGTGTGCGTGGATGCCGGTCTCAGCATCGAGGCGGCGATGGACCGGGTCACCCGCGAGTTCCTGCAGACCATCCCGGATTTCGGCGTGCAGCTCTCGATCATCAACCTCGAGGTGCGCGCCGGCCGACCGCTTCACGAGGCACTGAACAATTTCGCGACCCGGGTGCGGATCGAGGAGGCGCGGACGCTGGCGATCCTGTTCCGGCAGTCCGAGGAGCTTGGCTCGAGCGTCAGCCGCACACTGCGCACTTTCGCCCGCGAGATGCGCGACCATCGGCTGGTGAAGGCCGAGGAAAAGGCGAACGCGCTGCCGGTAAAGATGCTGTTCCCGATGGCGCTGTGCATGTTTCCGGTCAGCATCCTGATCGTGCTCGTGCCGATCATGATGACCATCCTCGAGCTGTTCCGGACGATGGCGCCGGGCTGAGCGCGGGCCCGGAAAGTCCGGGCTGCCGAAAGAAAGAAGGCGCCGGCTCAACGCCGGCGCCTTCTTCTGTTCGGGGTGCGGGCCGTCAGGTCCGGTCGCGCCGCTTGCTTGCGGCGACGTTGCGCCAGGCAAGCTCGAGCAGCTCGAGCGACAGCTCGGGCTCGCGGTCGAGGTACCGGCAGGCGGCGAGGATATGGCGCAGCAGGAACCCCGGATGCGCCCCGGAGGTCACGTAGCCTGCGGTCTCGTACTTGTCCGCGAAGAACCGTTCCATCACGTCGGGTTGCCAGATGATCCCGACCTCCTCGCAGGCAGCTTGGAAGATGCTGAAGTAATCCTCCTTGGTCGGCGAGGGGACGTGGATCTTGAAATATATCCGGCGCAGTGCCGCCGCATCGCCCATCTCTTCGGGCATGAGGTTCGACGAGAACACCACGAGCTGATCGAAGGGCACGGAGAACTTCTTGCCGGTGTGCAGCGAGAGGATGTCGAACCCCTTTTCCAGCGGCACGATCCAGCGGTTCAGATAGGCCTGCGGCGGCTCGCTCTGACGCCCGAAGTCGTCCAGCACGAAGACCCCGCCTAGCGCCTTGAGGTGCATCGGGGCCTCGTAGAAGCGCGCGGTATGCTCGAAGGCGAGATCGAGCATGTGGAGCATCAGCTCGCCGCCCGCGATGACCACCGGGCGGTGGCAGGGCACCCAGCGCAGGTCGCCCCGTGGCTGGCCCTCGGGCAGTTCGGCGGTCTGGTGCAGCGTCTCGTCATGGAAACGGATGACCTGGTTCCCGGCGAGGATCGCGTAGGGAAAGCTCACCACGTCGCGAAACGACTGCCCCAGCGCCTCGGCCAGCGAGGTCTTGCCGTTGCCGGGCTCGCCGTAGAGCAGCATAGAGCGCCCGGAATTGGCCGCCGGTCCGAGCTGCGCCTTGAGGATATCCGGGATCACGAGATGCGCGAGCGCGCGGTCGAGTTCTGAGCGGTGGATTTCCTCATGGGCGATCGACTGGCTCTGGATCTGCGCCTCGAAAGCCTCGAGCGTCACCGGGGCAGGGCCGATGTATTGCGACAGCACGAGCGCATCCATCGCCCATGTCTTGCCGAGATTGGTCAGGGAGTAGCGGATATCGGATTTGATGTCCGCGGAGTCGAGTCCCTGCGCCTCGACCAGCATCAGCGCGGTCATCTGCTTGATGAGCTGCCGGCAGACCAGCTTCGGCAGCTTGACCACATCGGCGATCTGCGCCGGGGTCAACGTGCCGCCCGCGTGCATGACCTTGCACAGGTGGTTTATCAGATAACTTTCGCTCAGCCCGGTCTCTTCGACGGTCTTGGGCGCCGCGCCCGGCAGGAAGAGACGGCGGTCTGGCTCCGACGGGATGGGCGCCTCGGGATCGACGGCTGGGACCGGGCGGGCCATTTCGTCTTGCGCAGGCTCTGCCGGCTGCCGGGACGAAAAGGCCTCGGGCGTCTTGGAAAAGAACTTCACCAATAAATCCTCCGACAAAGTGTCACTGGTAATAAAAGGTCAGTGGAAATGCATTGATGGCAGTGTATTGCGATTTTGCGAGATCACGTAGTGAAAACTGCATGTCTGTCCGTTATGGGTCGTCCTCCTGGTCAGTAGGCCAGCGACGGCAGCCAGAGCGTCAGCGCCGGGAAGAGGATCAGGATCAGCAGCGTCGCGAGGTCCATCAGCAGGAACCACCAGATGCCCCGGAAGATCTCGGGCAGGGTGACCGCGTTGTTGAGCGCGCCGTTGATCATGTAGACATTGAGCCCGATCGGCGGCGTGACAAGGCCGATCTCGAGCAGCTTGACGATGATGATGCCGAACCAGATCGCGTCGATCCCGGTGGTCTGCACCAGTGGCACGAGGATCGGCAGCGTCAGCAGCAGCAGGCCGATGGAGTCGATCAGCATCCCTAGAACCAGGTAGATCACCGTCACCGCAAAGAGGATCCACCAGACCTCGCTGCTGACCGAGAGGATCGCGTTGGAAAAGGCCGTCGGCAGGCCCGAGAGCGCGAGGAAGCGGGTGAAGAAGAGCGATCCGATCAGGATGATGAAGATCGACCCGGTGGAGACCACCGCCTGCGTGACCGCCTCGATCACCGCCGCGCGGGTGAGCTTGCCGCGGACCGCGCTGATCACCGCCGCAAAGAAGGCGCCGAGCGCGCCCGCCTCGGTGGGCGAGAAGACACCCGAGAAGATGCCGCCCAGCACCAGCAGGATCAGCGTCGGCAGCGGCCAGACGTCGCGCAGCGCCTCGCGGCGTTCTTCTTCGGTCGGCGGCGGCGGGGTTTCTCCGGCGAGCGCGGGGTTCAGTTTCACCCGGGTGACGATCATCGCCATGTAGATCAGTGCCGACAGGATGCCGGGAATGAAGCCCGCCATGAAGAGCTGCCCGACCGAGACCTGCGCGTAGACGCCGTAGAGGATCAGCAGCACCGAGGGCGGGATCAGCGAGCCGAGCGTGCCCGAGGCGGCGATGGTGCCGGTGGCGAGCCCCTTGTCGTAGCCCTGCTTCAGCATCTCGGGCACCGCCATGCGCGACATGGCCGAGGCGGTGGCGACCGACGAGCCCGAGGCCGCGGCGAAGAACGCGCAGGCGCCGACCGAGGTGATTGCCAGCCCTCCGGGCAGCCGCGCGAGATAGAGCCGCAGTGACAGGAAGAGCCCGCGGGTCATGTCGGTCGAGGAGCACAGGAAGCCCATCAGCAGGAACATGGGCGCCGCCGAGAGCTCCCATTGTCCGACGTAGTCGAAGGGCGTGGCGGAGATCATCCCCCAGGCGACGTTCATGTTGAACATCAGCGAGATGCCGGCGATCGACACCAGGCCGAGCGCCAGGCCGATCGGCACGCGCAGCGCGATCAGCACGAGGGCGAGGACGGTGCCGAGGATACCGATATCGAGATTGCTCATGGGGTCAGGTCCTCTCGGCGGTTACAGCGCGCGCCGCAGCGTCACGGATTTCAGCAGGTTCGACAGCACCGCCAGCCAGATGCCGGCGAAGCCCAATGGCAGCGCCCAGCGGGCCGGCCAGATGTAGAAGGTGACGTTGCTCATCGCCTCTTCGGCGCGGGTCGTGGCGCCGATCGCGTCCTGGGCCGATTGCCAGAACAGCATCCCGAAGAAGACCAGCCCGAGCCCGCAGGCCAGCACGTAAAGCGCAAGCTGCACGCCCTGCGGCATCATCTTGGCGAAGAGATCGACCCGGATGTGCTCGCCGCGCAGCTCGACGTAGCCGAGCGACAGGAACACGATCACCACCATGTAGTAGTAGGAGACAATCTCGAGCGTGCCGATGAGCCGGCCATCGAAGAAGAACCGCAGCGCCACGTCGGTGGTGATATGCGCCATCATCAGCAGCATGAAGGCGCAGGCGAGCGCCATGACGGCGCGGTTGGTCCAGCGGATCAGGGCGTGCATCTGGGCACCTCCTTGGGGCGTGCGGAAACAGGGGCCCGGCAAGGGGCCCCTGAGGGTTTGGATGCGGGGGCGTTACTTGACGCCGTAGCTCGCCGGGTCGATGTCGCCGTAGATCTCGGACATCGCCAGCGCGGTCAGCGCGTCCTCGTCGGAGGTGTCGACCTCGGCCAGCAGCGCGGCCCACTTGTCCATCTTGGCGCGGAAGTCGTCGATCACTGCCTTGGCGTCGGTCAGCCCGTAGGTCTCGGCCGCCTTGTCGTAGACGCCTTCGAGCGTCTTGGCGCGGAACGCCTCGACCGAGGCGGCGATGTCGGCCCCGGGCTCGTAGACGTTGCCGCCCTTGTCCTTGGCGGTCTCGAGGGCGGCTTCGGCCTGCGCGGTGTAGTTGAGGATCATCCGCGCCATGGAGCGGGCCGAGGCCTGCATGAACACGCTGCGCTGCTCGGCGGTCAGGCCGGACCAGAATCCGGGGTTGAAGCCCCAGTTCGGGCCGGACCAGTACATTCCGGTGGGCAGCAGGGTGGTGTGCTCGGCCACTTCCAGAAGCGAACGGTCCACCAGATCGTTGGCCGCGTTGGTGGCGCAGTCCAGCGTGCCGCGCTCGATCCCGGTGTACATCTCGGACGAGGGCACGTTGACCGGGATGCCCCCGGCGGCCTCGACCCAGGCCGAGACGGCGGAGCCCGCGGTGCGGATGCGCTTGCCCTTCAGCTCGGCGAGGGTACGCACAGGCTCGGCGCACATCAGGATGTAGGGCGGCGTCGCGTAGGCGCCGAGGTAGACGATGCCTTGCTCCTCCCATTCGGCCAGCTGCGCGGCGTTGTGCATCGAGAAATCGGTCACCGCGAAGATCGCCACGAGCGGGTCGGAGTAGTTGAAGCCAAGCTCCTGCACCGCGTTGGCCACCGGCAGATCCGAGGGTGTGTAGATGGCGGCGTGGTGGCCGACCTGCACCACGTTGTCGCGGATGCCCTGCATCGAGGCACGCGGGGCCAGCAGCACGGTGCCGGTGAACACCTGCGGGGCAAGATCGCCGCCGGAGAGGTCCTTCACCATCTCGGCCCATTCGGTGTAGCCGTATTTGGCCAGCGGATGCTGCGCGTCATAGAAGGTGTTGGCGATGAAATCGGTCGCCAGCGCAGGACTTGCAAGCACGCCGGCGAGCAGCGTGGTGGTCAGGAAGGTCTTCATGTCTCTCTCCGGGTTGGTCGGCGGGCGGTTCGGGCCGCCCGCACTTGGGGAAGTCTTTGCAGGGGGTTAGAGGCTTGCCGCCTTCTTGATTGCGCGGCCGCCCTGCATGATCAGCGGCATATGCGCGCCTTGACCGGTCAGCAGGTCGAGGTTTTCAAGCGGGTTGCCCTCGACCGCGATGATGTCGGCATGGGCGCCCGGGGCGATCACGCCGACCTCGCCTTCCATGCGCAGAACCTTGGCCGCGTCCACGGTGGCGGAGCGGATCACCGCGTCGGCGGGGATGTAGCGCCCGCGCAGCGGGAATTCGCCCGACTGCTCGGTCTGCATGCCGCCCAGCAGGTCCGAGCCGTAGCCCATGGTCACACCCGCCTCGTGCAGCTTCACCACGCGCTCGAGCCCCGCCTCGCGCACGTCGGCGACCTTGGCCACCGACTCCGGCGGCAGGCCGAACTCGGCGCCCTTGCGGGCCAGCAGGTCGTAGGTGATGTTGGTCGGCACCACGAAGGCCCCCTCGCGGGCGACGCGCTTGATGGTTTCGTCACCGATCAGGTTGCCGTGCTCGATGCAGGTGATGCCGCAGTCCAGCGCCCGCACGATGGCTTCGTCGGCATAGAGGTGCGCGGCGACATAGGTGCCAAAGCCATTCGCGACCTCGACGAGGGCGGTGAGCTCGTCGACCGAGTAGACGAGGTAGCCGATCGGGTCCGAAGGCGAGGAGACGCCGCCGTCCGCCATCACCTTGAGGAACTGGGCACCGCCCTTCAGCTCTTCGCGTGCGGCGCGCAGAAGCTCGGGCTTGCCGTCGCAGATCCGCCCCAAGGTGCCGAGCGCCTGCGCATACCAGCCGACGTCGCGGTTGTCATAGGGGCCGCGGTAGTCGGTGTGGCCGCCGGTCTGGCTCAGCGCCTTGCCGCAGATCACCAGCCGGGGCGCTGTGAAGTGGCCCTCTTCCACCGCCAGTTGCAGCCCGCGATCGGCCCCGCCGAGGTCGCGCACGGTGGTGAAGCCGCGCAGGATCATGTTCTTCATCAGCGTCGCGGCCCGCGCCGCCACCAGCGAGGAGGGCAGCGAGGCATTGAGGCCGAGGTTCGCGGTCGAGGCGATGGTGTGCACGTGGCAGTCGATCAGGCCGGGCATCACGGTCAGCCCGTTGAGGTCGAGCTCTTCCTCGGCGGTGAAGGCGACGGAGGCGCCGACCTCGCGGATGCGGCCGTCCTCGATGGCGATCTGCATCGGCTCAGTGGGCTCGGGCGAGGTGCCGTCGACGATGCGGGCGTTCTTGATCAGCAGGGAGGTCATCTTGGTCGTCCTTTCGGGTGTCAGATCAGCGCCGGCGCGAGGGTCTGCGCGATGAGGGTCATGTCCGCCATGTCGTCGGGGCTGTAGGCGTCGCGCGCATCGTTCAGCGACAGCACGCCGACGCAGCGCCCGGCCCAGAGCACCGGGGCGCAGGCGCAGGCCTCGCAGCCCTTCGACAGGATCAGCTCGGCGTCGGGAAAGGCCCAGCGGACGTCTTCGGCGGAATTGCCCAGCCAGGCTTCGCCAGCGTCGAGCACCACCTTGCCCCAGTCGGTCAGCCCCATCGGCTTCAGCGCCCCGGTCGGGTAGTCCTTCTCCGAGCTGTGCATCCGCATGACGTTGCCGGTGCCCGGCAGGTTCCGCAGCACGGTCAGGAAGCGGAAGCCGAAGCGTTGGCGGCACGTCTCCTCGACGGCGCGGAAGAGCGTGTGGGGCTGGTTGAGCTGCGCCTGCGCGCGCAGCAGCGGCGCGAGATCGAGCGCGCGGGTAGCGGGGGAGGTCATTGTCTTATCCGTAGAAGAAGTTCGGGAGCCAGAGCGCGATGCCGGGGAAGACGGCCAGCAGCGCGACCCCCACCAGCATCAGCACGAAGAAGGGCAGCGCGGCGCGGGCGACGTAGCTGATCGAGCGGCCCGAGATGCCCTGCAGCACGAAGAGGTTGAAGCCGACGGGCGGTGTGACCTGCGCCATCTCGACCATCAGCACGAGGTAGACGCCGAACCAGATCGGATCGAAGCCCGCCTGCAGCGCCAGCGGCAGCGAGATCGGCAGGCTCATCACCACGATCGAGGTGCCATCGAGGAAGAAGCCGAGCCCGAGGTAGAAGAGCGAGAGCACCACCAGCAGCCCCCAGGGCGGCAGGTTGAGCGAGGCGATGCCGTCGGCCACGTCCGCCGGGATGTGCAGGTAGCCGATGGCGGTCGACATGAAGGCGGCGGTGATCAGGATCGAGCACACCATGGTCGAGGTCCGCAGCGCCCCCATCAGCGTGTCGCGCAGAAGGGTCAGCGACAGCTGGCGGGTCACGGCGGCGATGGCGATGGCGGCGATGACGCCCACGGCTGCGGCCTCGGAGGGGGTGGCGATGCCGGTGTAGATCGAGCCGAGCACGATGGTCATCAGCACCACCAGCGGCGCGAGATCCCAGAGCGCGCGCAGGAAGTCCATTGCGCTGCGGCGCTCGCGCGTGGCCGGCACCAGGCCGGGGTCCAGCTTCGCCCGCAGCATGATGTAGCCCGAGTAGAGCGCGGTGATCATCAGCCCCGGCAGGACGCCGGCAGCAAAGAGGCGCGAGATCGACTGCTCGGCAAGGATGCCGTAGACGATCATCACGATGGACGGCGGGATGAGTAGTCCAAGGCTACCCGCGCCCGCCAGCGAACCCAGCGACAGCCGGTCGTCATAGCCGCGCTGGCCCAGCTCGCGCGTGGTGATCCGGCCGACGGTGGCGGTGGTGGCGGGCGACGAGCCCGAGACCGCGGCGAAGAGCGTGCAGCCCAGCACGTTGGTGTGCAGCAGCCGGCCGGGGATATAGTCGACGAAGGGCGACAGGCCGCGGAACAGCCGGGTCGAGATGTCGGTGCGGAAGATGATCTCTCCCATCCAGATGAACATCGGGATGGCCGAGAGCTCCCAGCTCGTGGAATAGCGGTAGATGATGCCCGCGGCGATCGAGCCGATCCGCGAGAGATCCATCCCGTGCAGGAAGAACAGCGCCGAGGTGGCAACCAGCGCCAGCGAGATGAAGACCCAGGCCCCGAGGCCGAGGAACAACAAAAGGAAGGCCAGCGTCGCGGCCGCGGTCAGGAGCGTGTCCATGTGTTCTCTCCGGGTGGGGCGGCTTATTCGACCGGGGTTGCGAGCGGCGTGCTGGGGGCGGGCGACGGGTGGCCGGTGATGTGACGCAACCCATGCGACAGCGCGGCAAGTGCAAAGAGCCCGAGCCCGAGCATGAGCGCGCCCTCGGGGATCCAGGTCGGCACCGCGGCGACGGACGAGGACACGGTGCCCCGCGACCAGGCGCGCGCAACGCGGATCCAGAACATCCAGGCCAGCCCGGCCGAGAGCGCGCAGGCCACCAGCGCGGCCCCGGCGGTCATCAGCTGCTGCGCGCGCGGTGGCAGGCGGTCGAGCACGAGGCCGACGCGGATCAGGTCACCATGTTCGAGCACGTAGCCGAGCGACCAGATCACGCAGATGCTGATCGCGTAGCCGACGAATTCGTCGAGTACGAAGGTCGAAGTGGCGAAGAAGCTGCGCAGGATGATCTCATAGGCGATGTGGCCCACCATGTAGACCAGCGCACATGCGGCGATCACGGCGGCCAGTCGCGACAGGGCGAAAACGCCTGAATAGAAGCGGGTCATGCGAAGCTCCGGGGAAAGCGAAAGAAATGCGCGGGCGGCAACCGGGGCCACCCGCGCCAGTCGGGGAGAAATCAGCGGCTTTGATACGCGTTCATGATGGACTGTGCGCGCTCGCCGGTGTCCGCGATCCACTCGTCGATGAAGGGCTGCGCCGCCTCGGTCAGCGCCTGCGAGAACTCGGCGGGGATTTCCTCGGTCACCGTCATGCCGTTCTCGCGCATCGTGTCGAAATCCTTGGCTGTGGCTTCCATCAGCAGGCCCCAGCCGAAGTCCTCGGCGTCTTCGGCGGCTTCCTTCACGGCGGCCCGCTGCTCTTCGCTCAGGTCGTCCCAGGCGTCGAGGTTGAGGTGGATCGCCTGCAGCGACGAGGCGTAGTTGACGTTGGTGAAGTTCGACTGCAGCTCCCACATCTGCACGCCGACGCCGCCATTGGGCGAGGTCAGCACGGCGTCGATGGCGTTGGTCGAGAGCTGCGCCGGAACATCGGCCCAGGAGATCTGGATCGGGAAGGCACCGGCGTTCTTGATGGTCTCGGTCGAGGCGACGTCATAGGTCCGCACCTTCACGCCCTCGAGGTCGGCAAGCGAGGTGAAGGCCTTGTTGCCCCAAAGGCCGGACGACGGCCAGGGGGTCGCCAGAAGCAGCATCTGGTTGTTGTCCTCGAGCACCTTCTCGTATTCGGGCTTTGCCAGCTCGTAGAGGTCGTGCACGTCGGCCGAGGTCGGCGCGAGGAAGGGCAGCGACGAGAGCTGGAAGATCGGGTCGATGCCGGTCCAGAACACGAAGGCCGAAGAGGCCGCCTGCAGCGCGCCATCACCCACCGCGTCGAAATGGTCGACGCTCTTGTAGCCGAGCGCCGCGCCGTGGTGGACGGTCACCTCGATGTCGCCGCCGGTCTTTTCGGCCACGGCCTTGGCGAAGAAGTCGGCGGTCTGCCCTTGCAGCGAGCCGGCGGGGTATTCGCTCGACAGATCCCAGGTGGCGGCCAGGGCAGGCGCGGCTGCAAGGCCGATGCCCGCGACGGTGACAAGAAGCGTCTTGATGGTCATGTGGTCTTCCCTGTTGCGGCCCGTGCGAGCGGGCGGACGTTCCAGACTGTTCGCGGCTCGGAGTGTTGCCATTTACGGACAGAACTGTTCGCATCATTCAGTCAGACCTGTTCGTAAATCAACCTCTGGCATGCCAAAAATTGCGTCTTGAGCAAAAAAATTTTGCCAGAAAACGCGGCGACCATCGCAAGTCATTGAAATAACTTGGTTCGAATAGTGGTGAATTTACGAGCAGTTTTTGTCCGGATGTTTGTCCGGAGCTGCCGATCAGGCCTTGCGGGCGATGCGCTTCCACAGGTCGATCAGGTTCCGTGCGGTCTGCGGATCGGAATCGAAGCTCTGGTGCATGGCGATTCCGCGCAGCACGGAAAGGTGTAGCTGCACCTTCAGATCCGCCTCGGCGTCATCCACGTCGCCGCCGACCAGCCTCACGGTGATCCGGTCGCGTGCGCGGATCCAGGTGACGAGGATGTCGCGCAGCGCGTGACCTAGCTCGTTGTCCTGTCGCGCCGCCAGCATCAGTTCCATGGCCGCGATGTAGCGACCGTCGGCGAAGATGTTGCTCCAAAGCGCATCGATCAGCTCGTCCACGGACAACTGGACCGTCTCGGGGTCAAGGCCGAAGGGGTAGCCGTCGCGCCACTCGGCGACCAGCTTCTCGAAGGCGGCGACCAGCATGTCGTTGCGCGTTGGAAACTGATGCGTCAGCGCCCCGCGCGACACCTGCGCCTTCTGGGCGATCAGCGTTGTCGAGATTTGCTCGTAGCCAACATCCATGAGCGCCTGCAGCGTCGCTTCGCAAACCTTGTTGCGGGTCTCCTGCGATCGCTCCGCCTGGGTCCGCCGGGGGCGTTCGGCACGCGGAGATGGGGCCTCGACGCTCATGCTTTGTCCAATGCTCATGTAGTTACGAACTGGTCTACCTGTTTTTGATAGCGTTGCAAACGCCGAGGGCAAAACTGCTGCCCGTGGTGACAGATTTGATGGATTTGACGGCGGTACATCCGTGCAGGTGCCGGCAGGGCAACCAGCTCATGCGCTGAGCGCTTTCGGGGCGGCCTGTTGATCTCCACCCGGAACCGACCGGGACTTGCATGGAGAAGTGACCCGTCTAGGATCATGTTGAGGATGATGGCCGAAAGATGGTGCAAGATCGCCGACCTCCGGAGAGGTTCAAGGCTGGTCGGGCCGCCACGCCCGGTAATCGACCCATTGAGCTTCCGACTGTCGCCCGCAGATCGCAATGGCCATGCCAGCCGCGTCTCGATCGGTGACATCGGGAAGCTGTTCACGGTCGGGCGTCAGCACGTGCGGATATCCGTGGTCATCCGGGGATGGGGCAGGTCTTGCCTACCTCACCCTCTCCGTGCGGACGCAGGTAGGAGTCTCCGAATAAGCACCCCTCCTGCACGCAAGGCTGTGAGGGTATCTGGCGTACGCCTATTGGTACAGTCCGGCCGCTCTTGCGGTTGGCACGACGGTCTTGGGGTTCCCGTCCAAGGCGGCGGCGATCTCGGGTTCGAGGTGATCGAGCGCGTAGGGCATCGACAGAACGCTGCCGAACGAAAGGGCCCCGGCCAAGAGCTGGTTGCAGAAGACTTCGCGCCCTTCGACATAGGCTTGGAGGGTCCGGCGCATGGCGAGTTGCGCGATGTCGCCGGCGCGTTCGTCCGAGGAAATCCAGACCAGCAGATCGGCGTCGATGGGGGACAGGTCCTCTGGCGAGAGCGTGGTGTAGAACCCATCGATCGCCTGCATCGCGCTCAGACGTTCCGGCGCACGGAATCCGAGCTCCGCGAGGAATTGCGCGCGCGTGTCGCCGCCCATGAAGGCACCGGTCTGGCCGCCGTCATGCCATGCGCAGACCGCGCTGCGACCCTGCCAGTCGGGATGCGCCTCGCGGAAGGCGGTGAACCGGCCGCGGACCTCGGTGATCAGCCTTTCCGCCCTGTCCTCCGTGCCGGTGGCGCGGGCGATACGGCGCAGCTCCACGTCCCAGGGGCTGCCGTAGGTGGAATAGGCCGGGTCCTGCATGAGAACGGGCGCGATCCGTGACAGCAGCGCGTATTCCGCCCCGGAGATGCCCGACCCGCTGGCGACGATCAGATCCGGTGCGAGGCTGGCGACCGTCTCGATCGAAACCTCGCCGGTCATTACCGTCGGTTGCGCCGTACCCAGCAACTCCTGCGCCCAGGGCCAGACGCCATAGGGATAATCGCCGTACCAGTAACGGATGCCGACGGGTACGACGCCAAGCGCAAGCAGCGCGTCCTGGGTGTTGTAGCCGAGGGAAACAACGCGTTTTGCCGGGGCAGGCAGCACGGTCTCGCCATAGGAATTCTCGAGCCGCAGCTCGGAGCCCGCGGCAGAGAGCGAAGGCGCGGCGAGCAGGCAGCTGCTCGTGGAGAGAAAGCGGCGTCGGGACAGGACCGCGCGGGTGCTGGTCATGGGGACTCCTATCGATCCTTGGGGTGAGCCGGGCCGCCCAACGTTCAGGGCCGCCCGGCGTCATCGCTCACCAGCTGTATTTCAGCGTCGCGGTCACCGTGCGGCCGTCGCCGTAGTAATCGGTGCCGTAATAGGTGGTGGTTACATAGTCCTCGTCGAAGAGGTTGCTGACATTCAGGTTCAGCGCGACATCCTCGGTCAGCGCGTAACCGACAGAGGCATCGACAAGGGTGTAGGCGTCGTTCTCGACGGTGTTGGCATCGTCGCCCCAGGTGCTGCCGACGTAGCGGATGCCGGCCCCGAGGTCGATGTCGCCGCGTGCGCCGGCACCCGGGATGGTGTAATCCGCCCAGATCGAGGCGAGATGCTCGGGCGTACGGGCAGGGCGGTTGCCCTCGTTGCCAACGATCCCGTCCTCGCGGATCTCTGCATCCCAGTAGGAATACGAGGCGAGCAGGCCGAAGCGTTCGGTGACGTCCAGCTTGGCCTCGAGCTCGAGCCCGCGCACGCCGATCTCGCCGATTTGCCGGTACTCGGTCGGGCTCACGGCGGTCGACACGTTGGTCTGGGTCAGGTCGAAGAGCGCAGCGGTAAAGAGCGCATTGGTGCCCTCGGGCCGATACTTCACGCCAACCTCGTACTGGGTCCCCTCGGTCGGCTCACTGCCAAGGCCCCAGATATCCTGCGAGAAGCTCTCGGAGTAGTTGCCGTAGACCGCCAGTTCAGGCGTGACCTTGTAGGTCAGGCCGAAGCGACCGGAGACGTGGTCGTAGCTTTCCTTGGTGGTCGTCCCGGCGAGATGGTTCTCGACGTCGAAATCGATCCAGTCCTTGCGCAGCCCGGCAGTGGCGATCCACTGGCCCCAGGTCAGCTCTTCCTGCAGGTAGAGCGCCTTGTTGGTCTGCTCCGGCGTCCAGTCGTAATAGGGGACGAGCGAGATCGTGCAGGCGCTGTCGCAATAGTCGGGATCGTTTACGTCGATGCCGTCGACCGTGCCGTAGAAGTCGTCCTCGTCGACGGTGATGTGGCTGTACTCGACCCCGAGCAGCGTCCGGCTCTGCGCGCCGCCCAGCAGGGTCTCGTACTGGAGCGAGGTGTCCATCGCGAATTGCTCACTGTCGCTGTAGACGGCGAAGGCCGATCGCGCGGCGTCTGGATCGGTGGGGCTGGCGCCGTAGACCTGCTCGTAGTCAAGATCGAAGAGGCTGTAGCGCGCGTTGGACCGCAGGCTGAGCCCGCCCCCGAAGTCATGGCTGAACTGCAGCGCCACGCTGCGCTCGACCGAGTTCATCTCGTTGAACTCAGGATCGCCGAGGAAGGTGTCTCGGTCGATACCGTAGCCCGAGGGGATGCCGTTGCCCGGCACGCCATCGCGCTTGTTGTACTCGGCAAGGAAGGTGAGCGTGGTGGCTTCTGTGGGACGCCAGGTCAGACCGCCTTGCAGGTAGGTGCGGTCGTCGTTGGACTCGTCGTAGGAATACTCGCTGTCCTGCCACTTGCCGGTGAGCCGGTAGGCCAGGGTGCTGTCCTTGGTGAGCCGGTCGCCAAAGTCGAAGCCAAGCTCAGAGTGATCCGCGCCAAGGGTGCTGTAGACCTCGCCGAAGCGGTAGCTCTTGGGCGTCTTGGAAACAGCGTTGACCAGACCGCCCGGCGCGCTGAGCCCGAAGAGCGAGGAGTTGGCGCCCTTCAGAACCTCGACCCGCTCCATCCCGTAGGGCTCGCGCCGCGCGTAGGTCCAGCCGGCACCGCGCTGGGGCAACCCGTCTCGGTAGAGCAGGCCGAGCGCCGTCAGGTCGAAACCACGGATGCGGAAGCCGTCGTAGCGGTCGTCCCCGCCCCACTCGTTCACCGACACACCCGCCGTGTAGCCGATCACCTGCTCGAGGTTCTGCGCGCCGCGCTTGGCGATCTCTGCCGCGGTGACCACCGAGACCGAGGCCGGCGTGTCGAGGATGTCGGTGGTCGTCTTGGTGCTTGCCGTGGTCTGCTGCGCAACCGTGGTCGTCGCGTCGTCATCGCCTACGCCAAGCTGGATCGGGCGCAGCTCCACGGGGGCGTCGCTGTCCTGTGCGACGGCGGCCATCGGCAGCATCAGCGCGGTGCTGGCCAGCAGGAGCAGCCGGGGAGTCTTGGAGGCAAAAGCACGGAGCGCGCCCGCGCGGGCGTGGTCGGGGAAGGGGGGAGTCATCCAGCGGTTCCTGTAGGTCTTGAGTATACGGTCGGGCTGGCTGAGGAACGGTCTCCGGCAAGTTTTTGCGCAGGGAGGGCCTTGGCGTGGCTATTTCTTAGTATATTACTAAGTTAAATACCGGAGGGGAAGGGCTTTCCGGCGGAAAAGGAAGGGAAATTTGTCCGGATGCCTCCGAAACGCATTCAAGGCAGCTTGCTCGTGAAGCGGTGCGGGCGTGTCGCCGGTGGCGCATCACGATGACCAGCACGGCGATTGCCGAAGGACCCGCCCTGATCGGCGGGACGCGCTGGTACGATCTGCAGGACAGCGTAACCGGGGCATTGCGACGGGTCTTCCTCTGGATTCCGCCGGGCGAGGCTCCGAAAACGGGCTGGCCTGCACTCACGATGACCGATGGCAACGCGGTCATCGCGACGGCGGTCGATGCGATGCGCGCCCAATCGGCCTATCCGTCGGGAACGAACCTCGGGGCGGGGGTGCTCATCGCGGTGGGCTATCCCACCGACGAGGCTTTCGACCCGCTTCGGCGGAGCTGGGATCTCGGTCCCCCGCCGGGCGCAAGCTATCCGCCGTTCTGGCCGGGCACGCCCGAGGTCAGAACCGGCGGCGGCGCGGAAATGGCACGGTTTCTCCTTGAGGACCTGCGCGACTTCGTCGCCACGAAGGTGCGACTCGACCCGGCACGCCACGGCCTGTTCGGCCACTCCTTCGGCGGGCTCTTTGCCCTTTGGCTGATGTTCGCGCGCCCCGACGCCTTTAGCCACTGGATCGCGGCGAGCCCTTCGATCACCTGGGAAGACCGTTTCCTTTTACGCCACCTCGAGACCTTTGCGCCCGAGGGACGACGGCTGAGCGTCCACCTCTCGGCAGGCGAATGGGAAGGCTCCCGGCTCGCGCCTTTCCAGCTCGGCGCGGACGGCGCCGAGGAACGTCGCGAAAGGGCGCTCCGGCAGCGCACGCTCGAGGCGACCAGAGAGATGCGTGAGGCACTGGCGCGGTTTCCCGAGATCACGGTGCATTTCGAGGAATACGCGGGTGAAACCCACATGTCGGTGCTCCCCGTGGCAGTGAACCGCGCCCTGCACGCCGTCTTCGCGCTGCGCTGAGGCCCCGCGAGGCTTCTGTGCCGGGACGCGGAGAATTCAGGACCTTGTTTGGGCGGCTTGCGTGCTTGCCACGCGCGGTGCCCCAAGCGATGGCCTCCTGTTGTCTCCTCGATCCACCGACGCACTCTCGGTGTGGGCGCAAGGGGCCTCCGTTCCGTGAGATGGAACGCTCACCCGGTTCGTAGAGGCCTTCCGCCAAGATGGCTTCCGGGGTCATGCGATGGCGCTCCTGCGAAGAGCATGCAGCGGAAGACAAGATACGCATCGCACGTGGAGGGGTGACGAGCCGAAGAGAGCCTGCCGATACGCTGCGCCGGGGTGCCACACGCGGGCTGCGCGCAGGGACTCGCAATCGCTCCGTGGGCGATGTCCGGGACCGTCCATCGGTCGATCCCGGAACCTGGACGTCACTTCCGCGCGGCGTCCAGCGCGGCAGGGGCGAAATAGGTGGCGAGCGCCTCGTCGGAGAGCGGCTCGGCCTTGATCACGCCCTGCCCGAGGATCCAGTCGGCCTCGGAGCGGATCAGCTCGGCAAGGCCTTCGTCCAGCGTCAGGCCGATGTCGACGTCCTGCCACATGGCGGCCAGCGCCTCGGTCGAGATCGCGCCCTGCATCGAGGCCGAAACCGCCGCCATCGCCGCCGCGGGATCGGCGGCCACATCGGCATCGGCCTTGGCCAGCGCGCCCATGAAGGCCGCAAGCGAGTCCGACTTCTCTCCGGTCATCTCGGGCGTGGCGGCGAGGATGTAATGCACCGCGTAACCCGGCGCGCGCAGCTCGAGGTAGTTCTCGCCCAGCGTGTCCTTCGCCGCGCCGTAGAAGGTCGGGAAGGGCACAATGGCATCGACGTCGCCGCGCACCACGGCGGGCACCAGATCCGGCGGCGCGGCCGAGACGATCTCGGCCTCGACGCCCGCGCCTTCGAGCGCCTTGTCGAGGAAGTAGTGCACGTTGGTGCCGATGGTGGTGCCGATGCGGCGTCCGGCAAGATCGGCAGGGCTGTTCAGCTGGCCCGCCCCGGCATTGCCGATCACCCGCGAGCCGGTGAAGCGGGCAAGATCGCCGACGATGGCGAATTCCTGTCCCATGAGCGCGCCGGTGGCGGCCGGGAACTCGGCCATGAAGACCACGTCCACCTGTCCGCCAAGCAGCGCCTCGAAACCCGCCCGGCCGGAGTTGAAGGGCACCAGTTCGACCTCGAGCCCGGCGTCGGTGAAATAGCCTTTCTCGAGCGCCACGTCGACCTGCGGGGTCTGCGGGTTGGGGCTCCAGCCGAAGACGAGCTTCTCGGCCATGGCAAGGCTCGGCGTCAGCGCCAGCGCGGTGCCGAGCGCCAGTCTGGTCAATGCGTTCATTGTGTCTCTCTCCTGTTGGGGTCGTTGAGGTCAGTGCACTTCGGCCAGCGCCTTCTGCGGGCGCAGCAGACCGAGGATTTCTTCGCGGATGTCGAGCAGCTCCGAGCCCGAGCGGCTGAAGGCGCGGGGGCGGGGCTGGCTCAGCGGATAGTGGCGGATCAGCCGGCCCGGCGCGTGGCTCATCACCCGCACGTCGTCGGCCAGCAGCAGCGCCTCGTCGACGTCATGGGTGACAAAGAGCACCGTGGCGCGGTGGCGTTCCCAGACCTTGAGCAAGAGCTCGTGCATGCCGATCCGGGTCTGCGCGTCCAGCGCTCCGAAGGGCTCGTCCATCAGCAGAACCTTGGGCTCGCAGGCGAGGGTCCGTGCGATGGCCACCCGCTGCTTCATCCCGCCCGAGAGTTCCTGCGGGAACTTCCCGGCGTGCTGGTCAAGCCCGACCTCGGACAGCGCCGCGCGGGCGCGGTCCATCTCCTCGGCCTTGGGCAGGCCGAAGCGGCGCAACGCGAAGCGCACGTTTCCAAGCGCGGTGAACCACGGGAAGAGCGCGTATTGCTGGAAGATCACGCCGACCTTTTCGGAGGGGCCGCGCACGGCGCTGCCGTCGATGGTGATCGCGCCCGAGGACGGCTCGACGAAGCCACCGATGGCGTTCATCAGCGTGGACTTGCCGCAGCCCGAGGGCCCGATCAGCGCGGTGAAGGTGCCCGGGAGCAGCCGCAGCGTGGTGGTGTCCAGCGCGGTGACCGGTCCCTGCTTGCCCTTGAAGGTGATGGCGACGTCGTTGATCCGCACGTCGCCGTGGAGTTGCTTGCTGTCCATGATCCTACCCCTGCTGCCAGTGGACGATCCGGCGGCCGATGAGGTGCACGATCAGATCGACCGAGGCCCCCAGCGCGCCGAGGATGATGAGAAGCGAGAACATCCGGTCCGTGCGGATGTACTGCCGCGCCTCCTGCAGCCGGTAGCCGAGGCCCGAGGAGGCCCCCGAAAGCTCGGCGGCGACGAGGCTCAGGAAGGCCAGCGCCACCCCCAGCCGCAGCCCGGCGAAGATGTAGGGCGCGGCGGCGGGGATCACCACGGTGAGGAACTCGCGCCGGCGCGAGGCGCCGAGGCTGCGCGAGGCCCGCAGGTAGATGTCGGGCACGTATTCCATGCCGTGATGGGTGTTGAACCAGACCGCGAGGAAGACGGTGTAGGAGATGACGAAATACTTCGAGCCCTCGCCGATGCCGAACCAGACGATGGCCACGGGCACCAGCGCGATCGCCGGGATCGGCCGCAGCAGCGACAGGAACGGCCCGAGCAGCGTGCGCACCAGCGGCACGCGTCCGGTCAGCAGCCCCAGCGCCACGCCAAGCGAGGCGCCCATGGTAAAGCCGATCGCGGCGCGGCTGCACGACACCGCGAGGTCCTTGGGCAGCGAGCCGTTCTGCCACATCTCTACCGTTGCCGACCAGACCGACCAGGGGGCGGGAAAGATCGCCTCGGGCACCAGCTTCAACGCGCCCACGGCGGCCCAGATCGCCAGCACGAAGAGGAAGGACAGCATCGGCTTGCCCATATCGGCGCTCGTGGCCAGCGTGCGGGCGGCGATCCGCGCGGGGCCGCGACGCGTCCGGGCGCGGCGGGTGTCCCTCAGGTCTGTCACAGCCACGACACCTGCTCCGGCTCGTAACGGTGCGCCCGGAAGCAGGAATTGTGCGCGCCGAGGATGAACTTGGACAGCGGGGCGGGGTATTCGGCGAAATCGGGGATCACGTATTCCCAGACCGTCTGGCCCTCGGGGGTCACCTCGAAGAGCCGGCCGAAGGCGCTCTCGCAGATGAGGGTGTTGCCGTTCCACAGCCGCTGGCAGCCCCCCATGTAGGGCGAGAAGAACGAGGGCGGCATCGGGTCGGTGTAGGACCAGACGGTCGCGCCGGTCTTCGGGTCGAACTCCAGCGCGCGCGAGAAGGGCGAGGTCGAGCCCTGCCGCAGGTTGCCGTTGTCGAAGCAGAGGATGCTGCCGCCCTCCATCTCGACCGGCGTGTGCTGCTGCGCCACCACGTCCGGCCCCACGTGCCAGACCACATTGCCGCTGGCGCGGTCGACGGCGATGACGCCCGAGGTTGTGCGCAGGCTCATCAGCACGAGACCGTCCTTGGTCACCGAGAGCCCGTTGATCATCGGCCAGTGGCGGCGGTCGAAGATGGCATGGATCGGGAAATCTGCCGGATCGAGGTGATCCCAGATGCGCCATTCCCAGACCGTCTCGCCGTTGCGGTTCACCTCGCGCACGATGTCGGACTGGATCACCCCGTCGGCACCGTCCTTGCGGGGATCGCCTCCCTGCACCCTAGCTGCCTTGTCGGCGGGCAGGGGCGCGGCGACGGTGTAGAGCAGGTTGCCGTTCGCCAGCCATTGGGCGTCGTGATGGTGGAAGATGTCCTCGTGGTGCCAGACGACCTCGCCCTCGGGGGTGGCCTCGTAGAAATCACCGCCGTGCCAGAGGTCCCAGGCGGGGTAGAGCGCCGCCGAGGTGGCATGGCTGCCGTTGTAGCCGAGGTTGCCGTTCGGCAGGATCACCGCGTCTCGCCCGGCGCGCACCGGCATCTGCCAGCGGTGGGCGAGGGTGCCGTCGATATCCACCAAGTCGACGCGACCCTCTGCTGTCTGCCCGGCAAAGAGCGTGTAGCCCCCGGCGCTCTTGGCGGGGTCGTGGGCGGTCAGCCCGGTGCGGCGGCGGCGCAGGGTCACCTGCTCGACCGGCTTGGATTCGGGGCGGGTCATCACGTGGGCAGTCATCTGGTCCTCCGTTCCGTTAAAACGTTTTAACACTTCTTCTCACTTGCTGGGGTGCAGTTAAAACGTTTTAATGGTCACAGGGGCGAAAAAAGCCGATGCGGCAGGGCAGCGCGCCGAAATTTTGTGCAGCCGAGGCCGGAACGAGGTGGGCAGAGATGAGCGGACAGGTCAAAACAGGGCAGAAGCGCGCCACGGTGGTGGATGTGGCGCGACTCGCCGGGGTCTCTCCGGGGACCGTGTCGAACGCCCTCAGCGGCAAGCGGCGGGTGGATGAAGAGACCCGGGCGCGGATCGACAGTGCGGTGCGCGAGCTGGGCTACGTGCCGAACATGGCAGCGCGGGGCATGCGGACCGGCCGGGCGAACACGATCGCGCTCTTTTCCTCGATGGCAACGGCGGTGGCGGCTGGCCCCTCGAAGCTCGGCTTCCTGATGGAGATCGCCGGCTCTGCGGCGCTGACCGCGCTCTCGCGCAACGTGGCACTGGTGCTGGTGCCGCCGATCCGCGACCCCGAGGCGGCGCTACGCAACGTGCCCTTCGACGGGGCTTTGCTCGTCGAGCCGACGCGCGACGATCCGTTCCTTGCCCTGCTTGCCGCGCGCGACGTCCCGACAGTGGCGATCGGAGAGGCGCATGGGGCCGTCTCGGCGCATGTCGATCTGAATTACGCGCAGACGGCGGACCTGCTGATCGATCACCTGTTGAACGTTGGGTCGCGCAACTTCCCCTTGCTGATCGGGACCGGCGCCCGGCGCTACTACGAGGTGTTCGAGGCCCGCTACCGGCAGCGCGCGGCGCAGGTGGGCATGACGCCCGCGGTGCTGCGGATCGACGAGGCGGAGGGCGAGGCCGGCGCAGCCCGCAGCGTAGCGCGCCACTTGGCAGCGCATCCTGAGACCGATGGCCTGCTGGTGCCGCTGGACGCCCAGGCCACCGGCGCGATGGAGGCGCTGCGCCAGGCCGGTCTGAGCGTCCCGGGCGAGGTCCGCGTGGCGACACGCTATGACGGTCTACGCGCGCGCGCCGAAACACCCGCCCTGACCGCCGTGGACCTGCAGCTAGACACCGTCGCCGCCACTGCGACGAACGCGTTGCTCGATCTTGTCGAAGGCATGGAATGCCGCGCCCATTTCGCAAGTCCGCTCCCAAGGCTTGTGGTTCGTGGATCGACCGAGGGGTGAACTTGCGCTCTTGCTGCGACAGCAGCGGAAACGGGGCAGCGCGGTGCGCGGGCGGCGCGATTCTGCGCGGATGTCGAGTGCGGGCAGCGCTTTCCGGTCTAGACCCGGTCCAGCGTGGCTTGTGCGGCGCCATGGATGCGCCGCAGCCGGTCCCTGTGGGTCTCGTCGCCGCGCAGCGGGCCGGGAATTTCGAGGCCCAGCGGGATATCCCGGGGCAGGCTACGCAGCAGATTGGTCAGATCGATCTCGCCCTCGCCCGGCGGCAGGCGTTCGCGCCGGGCAGTCTCGAGCAAGTCTTTGGTGGAATAGGCCGGACGCACCGGGGCGTCGCACAGATGTGCAAAGGGCAGGCGGTCCGCAGGGAGTGCCGCCAGCTGTGCGATCTTGGAGCCGGATCGGTCGAAGTGCAGGCTGTCGACGAGGATGCCGGGCAGCGGGCCGGCGGCCTCGACCACTTGCCGGCAGGTCGCGAGGTCGGGCACCGGGGTCCAGGGAAAAAACTCCAGCACCGCGCGCAGGCCGCGGTCATCCGCGGCCTCGGCAAGCGCCGCCAGCCTGCCTGCCAGCCGCGACAGGTCGCTGTCGTAGGGGGCGGCGATGACGTGGCGGGCAGCAAGCTCGGCGCCGGTGTCGAGCGTCGGGAGCACCTCGGCCAGCCGGAACTCCGGCGTCAGGCGCAGGAACTCGATGTCGGCGACCTCGATGCCGGTGTCGCGCAGCGCGCTCCGGGTCTCGCGCAGCTCGGTGCGGTCCGAGAGCGGATAGCCGGGGCTGTCGGGGGTGACTTGCATGAGCCGCAGGCCGACCCCGTCAAACCCGGCTTCCGCCGCCGCCCGGATCAGTGCTGCCGGTGCGAGATCGATGGCCGTCAGATGCGCGACGCTCAGCTTGCGGCTCATGCGCTGAGCTCCGCCGCGTCGCGCCCGGCGATGAAACCGAAGGTCATCGCCGGGCCGAGGTTGATGCCGCCCGCCGGGTAGTGCCCGCCGAAGACGCTGGCCATATCGGTGCCGACGGCCCAGAGGCCGGGGATCGGCGCACCCTCGGTGTCCAGCACCTGCGCCCGCCCGTTCGCGGCGAGGCCGGAGAAGGTGCCGAAGCTGCCCGGCACCACCTCGACTGCGAAAAAGGGCGCGCGGCTGATGGCAGCGACGCAGGGGTTCGGCTGCTGCTCGGGGTCACCCTGCAGCCGCATGTAGGGCGTGGTGCCGCGGTGAAAGAGCGGATCCTCGCCCCGCGCCGCGCCGCGGTTCCACTCGGCGACCGTGGCCTCGAGCCCCGCCGGGTCGATGCCGCAGGCCCGCGCCAGCTCTGCCAGATCGCGTCCGGTCTTGAGATAGCCGCGGCGCACCCAGTGCCGCCAAGGCAGTGGTTGCGGGCGCACGATGCCCAAGCCGAAGCGGCGCAGGAAGCGAAAGTCGCAGACCAGCCAGGAACGCGCGGGCTGGTCTTCGGGCGCGGCGCCGAGCAGCGCGTCGACGTAGTCGTGATACCCCAGCCCCTCGTTGCAGAAGCGCTTTCCGTTCGCCAGAACGCCGATCACGCCGGGCTTCCCGCGCTCGATGATATGCGGGAACGTCCCGCGCGTGCCATCGGGCCAGGGCACAACCGAAACCGGGCAAAGCGCCGCCGCCCGGGCCAGGTCGCGGCGCATCTGCGCGCCGATGGCCCGCGCCATGGCGATGCCGTCGCCGCGTGCCTCGGGAATGGCGAGCGTCTGATGCTCGGCATTTCTCGGAAAGGTCTCGGCCCGCAGCACGGCGTCATGCGGATAGCCACCGGTGGCAAGCACCACGCCGACCCGGCAGCGCAGCAGCGTGCCGTCAGCAAGTGTGACCCCGGTGATCCGCCCGTTGTCCTTCTGCAATGCGCGCACCGCGCATCCGGGGCGCAGCTCGACCCCGAGGTCGAGTGCCGAGCGCAGCAGCCTGGCGACAAGTGCATTGCCGTTGCGCAGGTCCATGCCGCGCCGATGCAGGGCCAGATCGCGGAGATGGCGCATGACGCGGCGCGTCGCATGAAGAAAGGCGCGCGGCGAACGGGTCATGGTCATGAAGGCGCGCAGGTCGGCCCGGCCTGGATCGTCATTCCCAGGAAGGTTGTCTCGCGCGTGGGCAGCCGCAGCAGCTCGATGGCCTCGCCCAGCTTGCGGCCGTCAAACGGTTTGGCGATGACCGAGCGCCCGCCGGTGCCTGCGCCGGGTAGCTGGCCATAGGTGTCGGGAATGGCAGTGCCGGCTTCGAATTCGAGCGCGGTCAGGGACTCGAAGAACCCGACCATCTCGGGCGCAGCGGCAAGGAAGGCATCGACCCGCTCGGGTTCGAAACGGTTGCCGAGCAGCGCCTGGAGATAGCGCCGGGGCGCCTCCGCGGGCTCGGTGATGCCGGTACGGCGGACGACGGGATTGCGCGGCGCCCAGATCCAGCCTCCGGACCAGGCGGTGGTGCCACCCAGAACCTCGGCCTTTTCCAGGACGGTGACGGAAAGCCCCTTCGCGGCGGCGGTCACGGCGGCGGAAAGACCGCCTGCGCCCGAGCCGACGACGACAAGGTCCACGCTTCGCGTCATTGCTTCCCCCTTGGATGCCTCCCGTACCTGCTGCCTGCTTACTGTGGGATGTGGTATTAACGTCAATGACATTTTCTGCGATGATGATAACACCATGTTACTGAGGGAGGTGCCCATGCGTGAAATCACGCTGCGTCAGATCGAGGTTATCCGGGCGGTCATGCTGCGGGGCACGATCGCGGGGGCGGCCGAGCTTCTGGGGGTGTCGGCGCCGGGAATCTCGCGGCTTGTCAAACACACCGAGGAGGCGCTGGGGCTGCGACTGTTCGAGCGCCGGGCCGGCCTCTTCGTGCCCTCGGTCGAGGCTGGGCGGATCTTCGACCAGGTGCGCGAGGTCTACAAGGGGGTCGAAAACCTGCAGAGCGCGATCGACTCGCTGCAGAAGGGCGAAGAGGTGCAACTGGCTTTTGCTTCTGCTCCCTCGGTGGCGCAGTTCATCGCGGCGCGGGCAATATCCTCGATCCGGGCGCGCTATCCCGATCTCTACATCGATCTCAATATCCTGAAGATCGAGGAGACCACGGATTACCTTCTGCTGGAGCGGGGCGAGTTCGTGATCATGAGCTCGCCCGTCTACAACCCGGGGATCCACAGCGAAAATATCGCGCATGGGCGCGTTGTCGCGATCCTGCCCGAGGGCCATCCGCTGGCCGAGAAGACCGTGGTGTCGGTACAGGACCTGGCCAGGGAGCCACTGGTCGGCATCGACCCGGCGGACCCCTATGGCCGGATCGTCTCGCGGCCGTTCCGCGAGGCCGGGATCGAGCTGCGCCACTCCATGCGGGGGCGCTTTGCACAGACCATCGTGAGCCTGGTGCGTCACGGGCTCGGCGTGGCGGTGATCGACGAGTTTTCCGTTGCGGAAGTCTATCTGCCGGGCGTGGTGCGCAAGCCCATCCTGGAAGAGACCTCGATCGACATCTATGCCGTGACCAAGAAGGATCGCGTGCTGTCGAACTTCGCCGAATTCAGCATCCAGCAGTTCCGCCGGGAGTTGAACGAGGCTGGCAAGAAGTGGGCAGGTCAAGACGGCTGAAGTAACTTAATGTTATTCAGAACGTGAAATTGGTATTTGACGTTATGCATCCCCCTGGCGCATGAATTTGGGCGACGGACGCGGGGAGGACCGTGTCCGAGCGCTTTCCACGGGAGGAAAAATCATGAAGCGTATTGTACTTGGTGCCGCCTCGGCATTGGTTCTTGCCGCGGCCGCTGCTTCGGCTCAGGACTACCCCACCAAAGAAATCCAAGGGATCATCCAATGGGGAGCCGGCGGCTCCACCGATACCGTGATGCGCTCTGTCACCCCGCATGCCGAGGAGGCCCTGGGCGGCACGGTCGTCATGCAGAACGTGACCGGCGGCGTCGGCGCGATCGCGCTGAACCAGGTGGCCGGGCAGGCAGCTGACGGCTACACGCTGCTGATGGGCGCGGAAAACCCGCTGCTCTACAAGGTGATGGGCCTCGGCGACAAGGATTACTCGGATTTCACCCCGATCAACATCCTGGCGCGCGGCACGCCGATCCTCGTGGCCAACCCCGATGCGCCCTTCGACGATTACGAAGGCATGATGGCCTATATCAAGGAGAACCCGGGTGAGCTTCGGCTGGGCGCGACCGGGCCGGGCGGCCTGCCGTCGGTCGTGACGGCGATGATCAACACCGTCGAGGGCGAGATGGACGTGATCTCGGTTCCCTACGATGGCGACGGGCCGGCGCTGACCGCGCTGCAGGGTGGCGCGATCGACGTGATGCCCGCGGTTCTGGGCGCCGCGATCGAGGGGATCCGCGCGGGCAACATCAAGCCGCTCGCGGTCTTCGATGTCGCCGCCAACGACAAGCTGCCCGAGGTTCCGGCGGTCACCTCGTTCAACGAGGGCTACAACACCTACCTGCCCTGGGGTCCGTTCTTCGGTGTCTTCGTCAAGAAGGGCACGCCCGATGACGTGGTGGCCAAGCTCACCGAGGCCTATGCCGCAGGCGCCGAAACCGCGGACTTCCAGGAGCTGATGGACAACCGCGGTTTCACCATGATGTCGATCTCCGGTGCCGAGGCCGAGGACTTCCTGGCCAAGTGGCAGCAGGGCACCACCTGGCTGCTGCAGGACGCAGGCCTGACCAAGAGCTCGCCGGAAGATTTCGGCATCGCCCGTCCGGGCAACTGATCCGAAGATCCGGCGCCCGCGCCCAAGGATCGAGCTGGCGCCGCGCTTCCGCATGAGAAGGGCGGCGCCTTTTTCTACCGCGTCCCGCGACGCACTGAGGGAGGGGAGGTCCATGTCCCGAATTGAAACGGAACACCACGACGGCACGTCTGACGCGACGCCGGGCGGCTACGAGGGGCAGAGACGTCCCGGAGAGCTGGTTTTCGGAGCGGTCATGGTTATCGCAAGCCTCGTGTTGCTGTGGAACGCCTATGGCATCTCCGGCTTCGAGGCGCTGTCGGCGCCGGGGTCGGTGCCCATGGCGACGACCGCCGTCATGGCCGTCACCGCGCTGGTCATCTTCCTGCGTGACCTGCGCCTGCCGCGTGTCGCCGGCGAGACGGTGGCAAAGGACATCCTGCCGGGTCCCGTGCTGGTCATCGCGCTGATGCTGGTGGCCTACGGCGTCCTGCTCAAGCCGCTCGGCTTCCTTCCGACCTCGGCGCTGTTCCTGATCGCGGCGTTGAAGATGCTGGCGCGTCGCGGCTGGCTCTGGACCATCGGCGTGTCGCTGGGCAGCCTGCTGCTCATCTGGATCATCTTCCGCATCGTCTTCACCGTGTTGATGCCCGCCGGCATCGTCCCCGAAGCCGAAGCGATCCAGGCCTTCCGCAACCTCTTTGCCGGAGGCAAGTGATGGACGCCTTTCTCGCATTCCTGACAGTCTTCACCCAGCCCGAACTGCTGCTGCTCGTGGGTGTGGGCACCTTCGCCGGGGTCTATGTCGGCGCGATCCCGGGGCTTTCGGTGACCATGGCGGTCTCGATCCTCATCTCCTTCACCTTCTCGTGGGATGTCTACCCGGCCATCTCGCTGATGATCGGCATCTTCATGGGCGGGGTCTACGGCGGCTCGCGCACGGCGATCCTGCTCAACATCCCCGGTGCGCCCTCGGCCATCGCGACGGCGCTCGACGGCTATCCCATGGCGCAGCGCGGCGAGGCGGGCACGGCGATCGGCATCACCACGGTCATGTCTTTCTTCGGCGGTTTCATCGGCATCGCCGTGCTGGCGCTCGCCGCGCCGCTGGTGTCGGACTTCGCGCTGAAGTTCCAGCCGCGCGACTACATGCTGCTGGCGGTGCTCGGCATCCTGCTGGTCGGCTCGCTGTCGTCGGGCAGCCTGGTGAAGGGCATCTTCGCCGGTGCGCTCGGCATCGCCATCGGCGCGGTGGGGCGTGACCCTCTTACCTTCACCGAGCGTTTCACCTTCGATCTTTCGATCATGCAGGGCGGTATCAGCTTCATCGCGGTGATGATCGGCATGTTCGGTGTCTCCGAGGCGCTGATGCAGTTGCACCACGTCGACAAGACCGCGGTGCGCCAGAAGATCAGCCGCATCGTTCCCTCGTTCAGCACGATCCGCAAGCACCTGCCGCTGTCGCTGCAGACCTCGACCATCGGGGTGATCATCGGCGCGCTTCCGGGCACCGGCGGCGACATCGCGGCACTGATGGCCTATGACCACGCCAAGCGCGTGACCAAGAAGCCCCAATATCCCTTCGGCAAGGGGGCGATCGAGGGGCTCGTCGCCCCCGAGACCGCCAACAACGCCGCCGTTGGCGGGGCGTTCATCCCGATGATGACGCTGGGCATTCCCGGCGACGCGGTCACCGCGATCATGATCGGCGCGCTGTTCATCCACGGGCTCAACCCCGGGCCGATGCTGATGATCGACCAGCCCGACATGTTCTGGTTCATCGTCGGCGCGCTGGTCACCGCCAACTTCTTCATGCTGCTCTTCGGCCTGACGGGCATCAAGCTCTTCACCAAGATCGTCGAGATGCCGCGGGCCGTGCTGATCCCGCTGATCATGCTGCTGTCGATCGTCGGCGCTTACGCGGTGAACAACTCGATCACCGACGTCTACTGGATGCTCGGCTTCGGCTTCTTCGGCTACTTCATGCGCCACTACGGCTATCCGCTGGGGCCGGTGATCCTCGGGGTGATCCTGTCGCGGCTGCTCGATGACAACTGGCGGCGCGCGATCATCTCGGAGCGCGAGGATCTCGGACGGTTCTTCCATGGCATCGTCACCAGCCCGCTGTCGCTGGTGCTCTTCATCGCGGTCATCCTGATCTTCGTCTCGCAGACGCCGCTCTGGACCCGTGCAAAAGGCAAGCTGCTCGGCGATCCGGCAGAAAAGGTGAAGCAATGACCACGCTCAAAACCCTCAAGCTCGGGCTCATCGGCGACAATATCGCGCGCTCGCGCTCGCCCCTGCTGCACCGGCTCGCCGGTGAGCAGAGCGGCGTCGAGGTGACCTACGACCGGCTGGTGCCCAGGGACAGGGGGCAAAGCTTCGACGAGATCTTCGAAGGTTGCGAAGGGCTTGGGTTCCGCGGGATCAACGTGACCTACCCCTACAAGGAGATCGCCGCCGGCAAGGTCGAGGTCGATGACCCGCTGGTCCGCGCCGTGGGCGCGGTGAACACGGTGATCTTCGGCGGTGCCCGCCCGAAGGGGTTCAACACCGACTATTCCGGTTTCATGTCGGCCTATCGCCGGGTGATGGGCGAGACGCCCACCGGAACCGTGCTGATGATCGGCGCCGGCGGTGTCGGCCGCGCGGTGGCCTTCGGGCTCGCGGGCCTCGGGACTCGCAAACTGCGCCTCGTCGACCGCGATCCTGCCAAGGCCGAAGCGCTGGCCGAGGCGCTGAAGTCGGTCGCGCCGGACATGGAGATCAGCATCTGGCTCAGCGCCGAGAAGGCCGCCGAGGGCTGCAGCGGGGTGATCAACTGCACGCCCGTCGGCATGGTCGGCTACGAGGGGACGCCGCTGGCAGCCGAGGTCCTGCAGGGCGCGGTCTGGGCCTTTGACGCGGTCTACACGCCGGTGGAGACGCAGTTCCTGCAGGCTGCCGGGGCCGCCGGGCTGAAGGTGATTTCCGGCTGGGAGCTCTATTTCTACCAGGGCGTCCACGCCTGGTCGCTGTTCTCGGGTCTCGGCCTCGATGACGTGGCCCTGCGCAAGTCGCTTGTCGATATGGGAGATGCCGAATGAAGACCTGCATCGCGACGGTTTCGATCTCGGGAACCCTCTCCGAGAAGCTCGAGGCGATTTCCGCCGCCGGCTTCGACGGGATCGAGATTTTCGAACAGGATTTCATCACCGACAGCGGCAGCGCGCGCGACGTGGGCAACCGCATCCGTAAGCAGGGGCTGGCATCGCTCTCGGCGCATCCGCCGTCGACTGGCCACCACCGGACCTAGGGCGCTGACCCGCTTTGGCTGTCGGCACCGGTGCTGCGATGCCGACTTGCCCGAGCGCTCGCCTTCTGGACTGGAACAAACGCGGGATCATGCGATGCCTGTCGCGGCTTAGCCGTCACGTCGGCCCAGGCCGCCAAGTAACCAGTAGCTGCCGAGGTAGCTGCAGCCGCCTGACAGGATGACAGCGCAAAGCGCGGCGTACCGGAGACCTTCCGCCTGCAACGCGCCGTCAAGAAAATGGAGCGCGCCCGCCACCACACCGCTCATGATCGCCGAGGACAGCAGCATCCGCGGCAGGCGGCGGCGCAGCCGGGTGTCCAGCTGTGCGGCGGCACCAAAGGTGCGCGTGCCGCGCCAGAGTTGCAGCGTCATGATCCAGCCCGCGACCGTAGTGCCGACCGCTGCGGCGGAGAACCCCATGACCGGCGCGAGGCCAAGCGCCACCGCGGCGTTCACCAGCATCGACCACAGTGCGAAGCGGAAGGGGCTGCGGGTGTCCTCGCGGGCGAAATAGAGCGGCTGGAGAACCTTCTGCAGCACGAAGGCGGGCAGTCCCGCGCCGTAGATCGCCAGCGCGAGCGCGGTCGGGCCGACGTCGGACTGCAGAAAGGCGCCGCGTCGGAACAGCACCGAGATCAGCGGCTCTGCCATGAGGATCAGCGCGGCCGCGGCCGGCAACGTCAGCACCAGCGCAAGTTCGGTCGCGCGGTTGAAGGCATGCCGGCTGCCGGGGGTGTCCCCTGACTTTTGGCGCCGAGAGATCTCGGGCAGCAGCACGATGCCGATGGCGATGCCAACGACTCCCAAGGGCAGTTGATAGAGCCGGTCGGCGTTGGTCAGCCAGGCGATGCCATGCTCGAAGAACGAACCGACCTGCCGCCCGACCAGAAGATTCACCTGCACCACGCCCCCGGCCAGCACCGCCGGGGCGGCGACGGCGAGCAACCTGCGCATGTCGGGGCTCAGCCGGGGGCGGCGCAGGCGCAGCGCAAAGCCCATGCGCCGGGCCGCCCACCAGACCATGCAAAGCTGCACCAGCCCCGACACCGGTGTCGACCAGGCCATCGCCAGCCCCATGTCCCAGCCGAGCCGGTCCGCCGCCAGCATCGCGGCGATCAGCACGAGGTTCATCAGCACCGGCGCGGCGGCGGCGGCAACGAAGCGGCCGCCCGCGTTCAGCAGCCCCGAGAGCAGGGCTGTGAGCGACATGAACAGGATGTAGGGAAAGCAGATGCGCCCGTAGACCACTGCAAGGCCGAACCTTTCATCACCGAGAAAGCCGCTGGCCTGCAGCGCCACCAGCCAGGGCATCGCCAGATGCGCCAGCAGCGAGACCGTCAGCACCACGGCAAAGAGACCGGAAAACGCCTCTTCGGCAAAGCCGCGCGGGTTGTCGCCGCCCTCGAGACGCCGCGCGAACATCGGCACGAAGGCGGTGTTGAATGCGCCCTCGGCAAAGAACCGGCGGAACATGTTGGGCAGGCTGAAGGCGACGAGATAGGCCTGCGCCACCGGCCCGGTTCCGAGATAGGCGGCGATCATCAGATCGCGCAGGAAGCCGACGAGGCGGCTGGCGAGGGTCCAACTTCCGACCGACAGGATACCTCGGAGGAGCGGGCTTCTCATCGGGCGCGCGAGACGGGGCGAGGGGCAGGCATGGGGCCTCATGGGGATCGTCTTCGATGCGCGGTCCCGAAGGCAGGGGTGCCCCCGGGCCGCGCCGTTCGCTTGTGCTATCGTGGCGCCGTCGCGCTGTCGAGGATCGTGCGGCCTGGCGAAGGTGCAATATCCGCCAAGGGGTCGACGAACCTCCGGACGAAATCGGTGGCGGGCTGGTTGCGGATCTCGGCGGGGGCGCCGATCTGCTCGATCCGGCCCATCGACATGACCGCGACCCGGTCGGCAAGGGTCAGCGCCTCGTCCTGATCGTGGGTGACGAAGACCGTGGTAAGCCCGGTGGCATCGTGGATCTCGCGCAGACCCGTGCGCAGCTCGCGCCGAACCCGCGCATCGAGCGCACCGAAGGGCTCGTCGAGCAGCAGCATGCGCGGCTCGGTGGCCAGCG
>NZ_NTHN02000035.1 GCF_002300555.2 Alloyangia mangrovi
CGAGTGGCGGGCGGCCGGGCCGGGGCCGGGCCGGGCTGAGTTGGCTGTCGCTGTTCCGCGCGGCCTGAGCGCCGGACGGACTGCCGCGCCTTCAGTCGGCGGAACGACTGTCCATGTAGCCGCGCAGCACGGTGCGGAAATGCGGGATGGCGTCCTCGCGGGAGATGAACTCCTCGGGGGGCATCATCATCCAGCCCTCGCCTTCGCCGCCCCAGATCACGTCACCGACGCGCTCGGCGGGCAGGTGCGCCGCGTAGTACCACAAGCCGTCTTGCAGCTGCTCCCAGCTCACCGCCTCGCGCGGAAGATCGAGCCCGACTTCCTCGACCGTCTCACGCAGGGCGCAGTCGATGCCGCTCTCGCCTTCCTCGCGGGTGCCGCCGGGAAAGTCGAGATAGCCGGGCCAGGGGATGCCCTCGGTATGGTCGCGACGCAGGATCAGCAGATCGCTGCCGAGAAAGAGGATGAGCTTGGCGCCTCTGAATTCCATCGTGTCTCCGGGCAATGGCACTGGTACGGGGGAAAGCCTATAGTGCCGAGGTAACACCTGTTGCCGGAATTGCCACCCATGCCCGCGCTTTGCCGCGACTGCCTTGCCGAATTCGACCACGGATCGCGCTGCCCGAGCTGCGGACGCCCGCGGATCGTGCGCCACGACGAGCTTTGGGACCTCTCGATCGCGCATATGGATTGCGACGCCTTCTACGCCACGGTGGAGAAACGGGAAAATCCCGAGTTGGCCGACAAGCCGGTGATCGTCGGTGGCGGCAAGCGGGGGGGTGGTGTCGACCGCCTGCTACGTCGCCCGCATCCGTGGCGTGCGCTCGGCCATGCCGATGTTCCAGGCACTGAAGCTCTGTCCCGACGCGGTGGTGGTCAAGCCGCGGATGGAGCTCTACGTCGAGGTCTCGCGGCAGATCCGCGCGCTGATGGAGGAGCTGACCCCCGCGATCGAGCCACTGTCCCTGGACGAGGCCTTTCTCGATCTCACCGGCACGGCGCGACTGCACGGCCATCCGCCGGCGGTGATGATGGCGCGGCTGGTCAAGCGCATGCGCGAGGAGCTGGGGGTGACCGGCTCGGTCGGCCTGTCGCACAACAAGTTTCTGGCCAAGATCGCTTCGGACCTCGACAAGCCGCATGGGTTCTCGGTGATCGGCAAGGCCGAGACCGCCGAGTTCCTGCGCCCTAAGTCGGTGCGGATGATCTGGGGCGTGGGCATGGCCTCTCAGGAGGCGCTGGAGCGTGCCGGGATCCGCACCTTCGAGGACCTGCTGCGCTGGGAGCAGCGCGATCTCATCGCCCGCTTCGGGTCGTTGGGGCAGCGGCTTTACCACCTCGCCCGGGGCGAGGACACGCGGCGGGTGATGCGCAATGCGCCGATCAAGTCGATCTCCAACGAGACCACCTTCAACGAGGACACCGGTGATCACGCCCTGCTCGACGGGCACCTCTGGCGCATGTGCGAGAAGGTCGCCGACCGGGCCAAGGCCAAGGGGCTGGCCGGGCGGGTGGTGACGCTGAAGGTCAAGCGCGCCGATTTCAAGCTGATCACCCGGCGGCAGTCGCTGGGCGATGCCACGCAGATGGCCGACCGCATCTACCGCGTGGCCCGCGGCATGCTCGACGGGCTGGAGCGGCAGGGGCCGTGGCGGCTCTTGGGGGCGGGGATCTCCGAGCTGGTGAGCGCCGAGCAGGCGGACCGGGGCGGCGATCTTCTGGATCCGGACGCAGGCAAGCGCGCTGCGGCGGAACGGGCAACGGATGCGATCCGCGCCCGATTTGGCGATGCGGCGATCGTGAAGGGCCGGGCGTTGCGCTGAGCTCAGCTGCCGCGGTTCAGCAGCTCGTCCTCTTCGTCCTCGGGATCGAACCCGAGCGCCTCGAGCCCCGCTTCGAGGTTGTCGGCCAGATGCGGTGTGCCGATCAGGTAGTCGGCGGTCGGGGTGGAGGCCTCGGACAGGGCCGTGCCATAGGCCTCGTCCCATTCGTCGGCGTCAAACGCCTCGCGGCCGATCCACATCACCGCCACAAGCGCGGCCTGTTCCTCTTCGCTCATGCGGTCGATGAAGCCGCGCAGCTCACCCTCGGCCCGTTCGATCTCGCGGGCCATCAGGATCACGGCGGCAACCGTGCGGACGCTGATTTCTTCCATGGCGCGTCTCCTTTCGTCCCGCACACCATGGAGAAAAGCGTACACCCCGACCTTGATCTGCGACAAGCGGCGCGTGGCCCGCGGCGGAAGCTCAGTAGGGCAGCGGCAGCGCGCGGCCGAGGACGTCGAGCGCGCTCTCGGCGAGCTGGTCGTGCACGGCGCCGCGCTCCTCGGCAGTGCTGCCGCAGAGCGCCGGATCGCCGCCTTCCTCCTCAAGAAGCTTGGCGCCGCCGGGGGTGCAGAGGGCGAAGAGATCGTAGAGATCGGCGCCTTGCAGCGGAAGCACCTCGATGCCGGTCTGGGCGGCGAGCCGTGCCTCGCCCGGCGCGGGCTGGTCGAGGCCGAAGATCGTCACAGGGGCGCTGCGCTCGGCAAGGCTAGAGGCGCGGAACTCGGCGAGATACTCAGGCGCGATGGCCAGCACCGCGCGCACGCGTTCGTCGCGGCGCGGCAGGGTCAGGGCCTGCGGGTCGACGCTCGCGGGATCGATGCCGCCGGTGGCGAACCAGTCGCAGTCCGCGGAGGGATGCGCCGTCCAGCAATTGCGCGCGTAGGCGCCCTCGTCGATCATCCCGCCGGCGAGCATCATCGCCGCGGTACCGCCGAGCGCCACGCCAGCCACCGCCACGCGGCTCTCGTCGATGCGCATCTGCCAGTCGGGGTCATTGAGCAGCAGGTCGAGCGCCTGCCCCAGCTCTGCCGGGCGCCGCCATATCTCGCCGAGCGCCGTGGCCGGATCGCGCGGACGCTGGCCGCTCACCTCGGCGACGATATAGCCGCCTTCGGCCAGCCGCGCCGCCAGCCAGGCGCCGGTCTGCTCGGCCGAGCGCCGTCCGCCGTGCGAGAGCAGCACCAGCGGCAGCTTGCCGGGCAGGGGGGGAGGCTTCGCGCTGTGCGGGGGTGCCCTCGAAGACCGCGTTGCGGCCGACGAGCTCCGAGACGCCGCCGCCGCTCTGCGCGGGGTACCAGATGGTCATCGACACGCCGCGGCCGAAATTCGCGTCGGGGCGGATCATGCTGCTGACCCCGACACCGGTCTTGTCGCCCGCGGCGTAGCCGGGAGCTGCAAGAAGCGCCGCAAGCGCGAGGCCGGTCAGGCGGGCAAGCATCCGATTTTCCTTGGCGAGTCGGTCGAAAAGTCAGGTCTGCCGTGGCAATGGCACGATACGCCCCTCGGGCGCCAGATCTTCGAAATCAAAATTGTCGAGTTTTTGGGCACGTCGTCCCGCTTTCTCGGCGCTGATGCGGATTTCCGAGAGGTCGCGGGCGGCCATGCCGAAGTGGCGGTCGAGGTTTTCCACGCGCCCCTCGAGGCGCTCGATGTCCTGGTGCAGCAGCCCAAGCTCGCGGCGGATCGCCCCGGCCTGCTCGCGCATGCGGGCATCCTTGAGCACCGCACGCAGGGTGTTCAGGGTCGCCATGCAGGTGGTCGGCGAGACGATCCAGACCCGCAGCGAGAAGCCCTCGCGCACCACCTCGGGGAAGCTGG
Organism: Alloyangia mangrovi; assembly: GCF_002300555.2. Lineage (GTDB taxonomy): Bacteria > Pseudomonadota > Alphaproteobacteria > Rhodobacterales > Rhodobacteraceae > Salipiger > Salipiger mangrovi. The sequence continues at coordinate 3,645 of NZ_NTHN02000035.1, forward strand.
CGTGCAGCTCGGCGTAGACCGCTTCGGAGGGCAGGAACATCAGCGCACTATCGGCCGTCTCGCCATCGAGGATGTAGCGGTCCGAGATATCCCGCAGGTGCTTGCGGACCGAGATGCGGAAGGCCTGCGAGGCGCGCTGCTTGGCCTCGGGGGTCTCGGCGCGGCGCAGCATCTCGTAGGCCTCGAGCGGGAACTTGGCATCGACGACGATATGGCCCGGCGGCTCGGGCAGCTTGATCAGGCAATCGGCGCGGCGCCCGTTCGAGAGCGTCGCCTGCATCGCGTAGGCGTCGGGGGGCAGTGCTTTCGAGACGATGTCGTTGAGCTGGATCTCTCCGAAGGCGCCGCGGGTCTGCTTGTTCGACAGGATGTCCTGCAGCGACAGCACGTCGCCCGACAGCCTCGTGATATTCTCCTGCGCCTTGTCGATGGTCTTCAGCCGCTCCTGAAGCTGACCCAGCGAATGGGCGGTGCGGCGGGCGGTGCCATGCAGGTTCTCGGTCATGTTCTGCTGCACCTGCGCCAGCCGCTTTTCCATGAGCTGCAGCATGGCGTTCTGGCTCTTCACCTGCGCCTCGGAGACATGGTGCAGCCCCCCGGCGAGCCTTTCCTGCCCTTCGGAGAGCGCCTGCACCCGCTGCGAGAGCTGGCTGAGCGGATAGCCGAGCCGGGCGGCGCGGTTCGAGGCGCGGATCGACAGGATCAGCAGCAGGGCAAGCAGGGCCGCGCCCGCGGCGGCCCAGAGGCGCGGGTCGTCGAAGCCGATGGTCTGCCCGGCGATCTCGATCATGTGCGGCCGAAGAGCCTCTCGATATCCGAAAGCTTCAGCTCCACATAGGTGGGGCGGCCGTGGTTGCACTGGCCGGAATGCGGCGTCGCCTCCATCTCGCGTAGCAGGGCGTTCATCTCCTCGGCGCGCATGCGGCGGCCCGAGCGGATCGACCCATGGCAGGCCACGCGCGACAGGATCGCCTCGAGCTTCTCCTGCACAAGCTGCGAGCTGCCGTAGTCCGACAGCTCGTCGAGGATGTCCTTGATCAGCGCCTCGGCGTTGACCTCGCCGAGGATCGCCGGGGTCTCGCGCACTGCCAAGGCCGAACCGCCGAAGGGCTCCACCGAGAGGCCCATGCGCCCCAGGTCCTCGGCAATCTCGAGGAGGCGCGACAGGTCGTCCTGCGACAGCTCGACGATCTCGGGGATCAGCAGCGCCTGCGCGGCGACACCGCGTTCGGCCATCTGGCGCTTCAGCTTTTCATAGACCAGCCGCTCGTGCGCCGCGTGCTGGTCGACGATGACGATGCCGCTCTCGGTCTGGGCGATGATATAGTTCTCGTGCACCTGCCCGCGGGCGGCGCCAAGCGGCAGCTGGGCGGCCTCGGATTCTGCGCCGGCCTCCTCGACCACGCGGCCTGACCAGCTGCCCTGCATCTCGGCAAAGCCCTGCGTCTGCACCGGGGGCACGCGCGGCGGGGCCGGGACGAAGTTCGGATCGGGCGCCTGCGCGGCATAGGCGGCGCTGCGTGCACCGGCCGAGGGTCGGTCCATCTGGTAGACGCGGGCGTGGCCCGGGGTGGCCGGGGCCGCGCCCAGAGGTGCGCCGCCGCCATAGGCGCCGAAACTGTCCGTGTGCGAGGGCTGCCGGTGCAGAGGTATCTGCCCCTCCATGCCAGTCTGAGGCCGCATCTCTGGCCGTAGCGCCGCAAGCGTGTCGGCGGCGACGGTGCTCGACGCGCGGTGCCCGGCCCCCGCCAGCGCCTGCCGCAGCGCCGAGACGATCAGCCCGCGCACCAGACCCGGCTCGCGGAAGCGAACCTCGGATTTCGCCGGGTGGACGTTGACGTCCACAAGGTGCGGATCGCAGTCGACGAAGAGCGCCACCGCCGGGTGCCGGTCGCGGCTGAGGTAGTCCGCATAGGCCCCCCGCAGCGCGCCGTAGAGCAGCTTGTCCTGCACCGGGCGGCCATTGACGAAGAGATGCTGCGCCACCGAAGAGCCGCGCGAATAGGTCGGCAGCGCGGCGTAACCGGTCAGCCGGAAGCCGTCACGCTCGGCGTCGATGGCAAGCGCGTTGTCGGTGAACTCGGCGCCCAGCACCTGCGCCAGCCGGCCCCGGAGTGCGTCGAAGAGATCGCCGGAGACCGCATCGGCGCGGAAGCTCACCCGGTCCTTGCCCTGCGAGACATCGCGCAGGGTAAATCCCACCGAGGGCTCGGCCATGGCAAGCCGCTTCATCACGTCCGAGATCGACATCATCTCGGCGCGGTCGGTGCGCAGGAACTTCAGTCGCGCGGGCGTGGCGAAGAAGAGATCGCGCAGGGCGACCACCGTGCCGGGGTTCAGCGCCGCCGGTTTCACCGCGCCCATCTGCCCGCCCGAGACCGCGATCTCGGCCCCGTCCTGCCCGGCGACGCGGCTCTGGATGGTCAGCCGGCCCACGGCGCCCAGTGAAGGCAGCGCCTCGCCGCGGAAACCGAAACTGTGGATGTTCAGCAGATCCGAGCCGTCGATTTTCGAGGTGGCATGGCGCGACAGCGCCAGCGGCAGCTCTTCCGGCCCCATGCCGCAGCCGTCGTCGCTCACCCGGATCAGCGTCTTGCCGCCGTCGGCGATTTCCACCGTGACGCGGGTCGCCCCTGCGTCGATGGCATTCTCCACCAGCTCCTTGACCGCCGAGGCCGGGCGCTCGACCACCTCGCCGGCGGCGATGCGATTGATCGCGGCCTCGTCGAGCTGTCGGATGACGGGACGCATATTGGGGCTGTGGGTGTTCATGCCACCATACCTAGCAGGGATTTCGCGATTCTGGAACGGTTTGCGCCGCGAGGCGCTATGCGGGGGTGGCGCGGTCAGTCCGCTGCCAGCGGGGCCGCCTTGCCGCCGGAGACCTCTAGCGCATCCGCCGGGGTGACCACCACCATCAATCCGCGCCTGCCGCCGTTCAGCACGATCCGCTCGGCCCCCATCGCCGCCGCCTCGAAGGCCGTGGGCACGCGCTTCTTCTGCCCGAAGGGGCTGATGCCGCCGGTGTGCATCCCGGTCAGCCGCTCGGCCTTGGCCGGATCCATCATCTGCGCCGACTTTCCGCCGAAGGCGCTGGCGACGCGCTTCATCGACAGCGAGGCGCCCGAAGGTATCGCGGCGCAGCACGGCTTGCCATCGACCTCGACCATCAGCGTCTTCAGCACCTTCTCGGGAGGCCAGCCGATCTCCTCGGCCGCATGCAACCCGATCTGCGCCTGTCCGGAGACGTAGTCATACTCCAGCAGCTCGAAGGCCACCTTGGCGCGCGCCAGCGCCTGAGTCGCCGGTGTGCCCTTGCTCATGCCCGATACCCCATCTGACGGTCGATCCACGCGATGATGACCCCCACCACTTGCGCCTGCTCGTTTTCGCTCAGGGCGCGCCCGGCCGCCAGCCCGTGCCATTTCGCAAGGCACCCCCGGCAGCAGGTCGCCGTGGCGTGCTGCGCGACGAAGACCGGGTGGCCGCGCATCGGTGTCTGCTTGCCGTCGTTCTTCGGCTGCGCCGGGGCGAGCCGCTCGGCGATGAAATCCCGCGCATGGGAGAGGATCACCGCGCGGCCCTTCGCGTCGGCATAAGTGCGCTCCTTCGGGCCGAGCCGGAAGCGGCTGCGGAAGGTCGAACGGGCCAGCCGCTCGAACAGCTGCTCCGGGGCGTTCACTCCATACTCTCGAGATAGGTGCGCACCGCGTCCTGCACGTGGCGGAAGCGGTCGCCGCCGAGGTGCTTGCCGCCGTACCAGCGGGTGACCACGATGATGTGGCCCTTCAGTCCCTCGCGCTCGAGCATTCGCAGGATCACCATGCCCGCGCCGCTCTCGCCGTCGTCGTTCTTGATCGGCGCCTCTTCGGTCAGAAGGCCCCAGGTGTTGTGCGTCGCCTTGGCGAACTTCTTGTTGCGCTTGAGCTCCTTGAGAAAGGCCTTGGCCTCGTCCTCGGAGGCGCAGGGCCCGCCCGAGACGGCGTATTTCGAGCCGCGGTCGCTGATGATGTTCTCGAGGATGCGCATGCCAGAGGGGTAAGCCGCGCCGCGTCCCTGCGCAAGCCTTCAGCTCCCGAGATAGCCCCGCTCGATCTCCAAGAGCCGCTGCTTGCGCCAGAGCCCGCCGCCGTAGCCGGTGAGCGAGCCATCCGCGCCGATCACCCGGTGGCAGGGGATCACCAGCGCGATCTGGTTGGCGCCATTGGCCTGCGCCACCGCCCGCGTGGCCGTGGGCCGCCCCAGCGCCTGCGCCAGCGCGCCATAACTGCGCGTCTCGCCCGCCGGAATCTCGCGCAGGGCGCGCCAGACCGACTTGGTGAACTCCGAACCGTGCAGCGCCAGCGGCGTGTCGAAGGCGGCGCTCTCCCCTGCGAAGAAGCGCGCCAGCTCCTCGCGGATCTGTTCCGAGGGGCCGAACGTCCCCACGCCGATCTCGCCGCCAGCGCCCTTGCGCAGCTTTTCCAACTCGCGCGGCAGCGCCTTGCGGTCCATGAACTCCAGCAGGTGCAGGTGCGACGTCGAGCACACGGACACCATGTCGCCGAGCGGCGTGGCGATCCAGTCCGCCCGCAGCAGCGCATCCGGCTTCAGCGCGCCCGGTGCCACGCCGAGCGCCTTGGCAAAGCCCGCGCGAAAGGCGCTGGCGCTCTCGAACCCGGCGTCGAGCTGCGCCTCGATCACCGGCGCGCCCGAGGCCAGCGCCGTGAAGCCCTCGCGCAGCCGGCGCTGGCGGGCCATCTCGAGGAATGTCATACCGAACTGCCGCTTGAAGGCGCGGCGCACGGTCGAGGGATCGAGCCCCATGGCCACGAGATCCGGTTCCGACCAGCGGAAGGCGGGGCGCGCGTCGAGCGCCTCCAGCAGCCGCGCGATCACCGGGTCGCTCTCGGCCATGGGCTTCAGCGGGTGACAGCGCTTGCAGGGGCGGAAGCCGGCGGCGATGCAGTCGCCCGCTGTCTCATGAAAGGTGCAATTGGCGCGCAGCGGTTTGCGCGCGGGGCAGGTCAGCCGGCAGAAGATGCCGGTCGAGGCGACGCAGACATAGGCCCGGCCATCGTAGGAGGGGTCGCGGTCGAGCAGCGCCTGGTAGAGCGTGTCGGGATCTGGAAGGGTAAACAGCATGGCACGAGTCTAGCCGATCCGCGTGCGGCGTGCCGCCGGAAATCAGGCGGCTATTCACATTCCTGCCGACGTACCGGCGCGGCCCTCTTGCCAAGAGGGCTGGCGGGCCCACATGTGATGAAAGATCGAATTTTCGAGATATGAAAGGAGCCGAGCGATGAAGACCGAGGAAGTAGGTGCCGCCCTGCTGGAGACATGGTCCGTCGACGAGGTCGCCGCGGCCTTTGACCGCAACGAGATCGTGCTGATCGACGTGCGTACGCCGCAGGAATACATGTTCGAGCACATCGAGGGCGCACTGCTGATGCCCATGGCCTTCTTCAAGCCCGAGAAGCTGCCGGGGCAGGGCGAGAAGCGCATCGTCTTCCACTGCGGCTCCGGAGTGCGCTCCGAAAAGGTCGCCCGCGCGGCCATCGCCGCCGGCCTCGCGCGCGTGGCCCACATGGAAGGCGGTTTCGGCGCCTGGAAGGGCAACCACAAGCCCTACATCGGCACCAACATGGCCACCGGCGCCCCGACTCCAATCACCTAAAACTGTCCGGAGGGCTTTCTTCTAGGTGCAAATATCCCGGGGGGTGAGCCCGTCACGGGCGAGGGGGGCAGCGCCCCCCCTTCTTCCGCGGATCAGCCGCGCCCGGTCACCCGGTCGAAGCGCTGCCGGGCCACATCCTCGTCGCGCTCCGCCTTGCGGTCGGCGATCAGCGCCGCCTCGACGTAGCCGAGGTGGGCCTGCACCGCCGCCTTTGCCGCCGCCGCGTCACGCGCCTGCAGGGCGGTATTGATCGCCCGGTGCTGCTCGAGCAGCGCCTCGCGGGTGGTGCGCTGCTTGAACATGACCGAGCGGTTGTAGAAGACCCCCTCGCGCAGCAACTGGTACATCGAGCGCATCATGTGCAGCATGATCACGTTGTGGCTGGCCTCGATGATCGCGAGGTGGAAGTCGGCGTCGAGCCGCGCCTCCTCGGCCGGGTTGCGCTTCATATGCGCCGCTTCCATCTTCGCGAAGAGCGCGTCGATCACCTTGAGGTCCGAGGGCGTGCCGTGCAGCGCCGCGCGCTCGGCGGCCAGCCCCTCCATGTCGCGGCGGAAGCTGAGATAGTCGAAGACCGCCTCGTCATGCTTGGAAAAGAGCTGGATCAGCGCGTCGGAGAAGGCCGAGCCGAGGACCTCGGTGACGAAGATTCCGGCGCCGGCGCGGGTTTCGAGAAGACCGCGGTCCTGCAGGTCGGCCACCGCCTCGCGCAGCGAGGGGCGCGACACGCCAAGCCGCTCCGACAGCTCGCGCTCGGCGGGCAGGCGCTCGCCGGGGCGCAGGATGCCGCGCAGGATCAGCTCCTCGATCTGCCGCACCACGGCGCTGGAGAGTTTCTCGGACTGCACGGGGCGGAAGGGCATGGAAGGGTCCTGACAGGCGGGAATTGGTCAGATCATATGACCACGCGTGCCGCGGCTCAAGCGCGACGAAAGGACAGTGGCTCTTCCTGAGGGGAGCTCACCCGCGGGGCGCTTACCAGCGCGAGAGCGCGTCTTCGTCCTCGTCCTTGGCGGCGACCCAGGAGGTGCCGCCGGTGCCGCTTTCCTTCTTCCAGAAGGGCGCTCGGGACTTGAGGTAGTCCATCAGGTACTCGGCCGCCTCGAAGGCATGGCCGCGGTGCGGGGAGGCGGTGGCGACCATCATGATGCGCTCGCCCGGGCCCATGCGGCCGTGGCGGTGGATCACCAGCACCTCGCCGAGCTGCCAGCGGGCCTCGGCCTCGGCGGCGATCTTTTCCAGCGCCTTTTGCGTCATGCCGGGGTAGTGCTCGATCTCCATCGTCTCCAGCGTGCCCGAGACATCGCGCACCACGCCGGTGAAGGTCACCACGGCGCCCATGTCGCTGCGGCCCGCGGCGAAACACTCGGCTTCGGCGCCGAAATCAAAAGGCTCTTCCTGCACGACAACCCGGATCGCCATGGGTTCAGCCCCCGGTCATCGGCGGGAAGAAGGCGACCTCGCGCACACCGGCGAGCGGGGCGTCGAACTCCGACAGCTCCTGGTCCAGCGCCACGCGCAGCGCCGAGAGGTCGGAGAAAGCCATGGCGTAACGTTCCTCGCGGCCACGCAGTTCTTCGATGAGATCGTTGACCGTGGCGGCCTCGGTCTCGTAGCGCTCTTTCGGCAGGCCGATGCGCTCACGCACCCAGGCGAAATAGAGCAGGTCCATCACGTATCGTCCTTCAGGAACGGCAGGGCCTTCACGAAGTAGTCCCAGCCGGTGATCAGGGTCAGCGCGGCGGCGATCCACAGCAGCGTCAGGCCGAGGTGACCGGTCCAGATCATCCCGGCTTCCTGCCAGCGCAGCCCGTGCGGATCGGCGCCGCCGGCGTCGAGCGCGCGGGTGACCGTCTGCTGATCCAGCGCCTCGACGCTGAGAGCAAGGTAATGCTCGAACACCCCCTGTGAAAAGAGCGTGGCGATGGCGATCATCTGGAAGGTCGTTTTCCACTTTGCCAGCTTGGTCACCTTCAGAGTGCCGGCGACGTCGCCGAGATACTCGCGCAGGCCCGACACGAAGACCTCGCGGAAGAGGATCATGGTCGCAGGCAGCACCAGCCAGGGCGACATCGAGGAGTAGCCGACGATCACCATCAGTGCGATCACCACCATCGCCTTGTCGGCGATGGGATCGAGCATGGCGCCGATCTTGCTTTCCTGCCCCCAGAGCCGGGCGAGGTAGCCGTCGAACCAGTCGGTGACGGCGGCGCCGATGAACAGCAGCAGCGCGAACCAGTCGGCGAGCGGCCGCGAGAAATACAGGAACATCACCGCCACGCCGGGAGCGGCGATCAGGCGGAGGGCGGTGAGGATATTTGGCAGGTTCCAGCGCATGCGACTTACGTAGCGCGCTTTTTGGGGAGGGGAAAGACGCCTTGCGCCGCAGACCTCACACGGTGCTGCGACGAAATCTCTCGACATAGGCGGCGCGGGCCTGCGGCAGGGGCCTGTCGCGCAGGGCGGGGGCCATGTGGCGCTCGAGGAAGTGTCCCGTCGTGCGCAGCGCCTCGAGGATCTCGCCATCGCCGCCTGGGCCCTCTCCTTTGAGAATGTCGGGCAGCGGCAGCAGCCGGTCGGCCCATTTTCCCGCCGCCTGGCGCGAGACGGCGCGGCCGGTGCGGGGCGAGACGAAGCAGAGTTCCTCGTTGGTGCCGCGTACCGCGCAGGCCGAAAGGTCGAGCCCGAAGCCCATCTCGTCGAGCAGCGCCATTTCCCAGCGCAAGTAGGCCAGCGGCCAGATGTCCTGCTGCGGCAGAAGGTCGAGCAGCTGCTCGGTGCGGGCGTAGAGCGCGGGATGCGCCTCGCGCTCGGGCAGCGAGAAGGCGAGCAGGGCGCAGACCGCGTTGAGCCCCGCCAGCGACAGCCGGTCTGCCAGTGCATTGGCGGCCCGCGAGCGTTGAGGCTCGGCGGTGAAGTTGCCCATGTGGTCCTCGAGCCGCGCCTTCCACGTCAGGTCGAGCTGCGAACCGGGCTGCAGGAAGGGGGCGACACGGCGCGAGGCACCGCCGCGCAGCACGCCCATGTGCCGCCCGTGTCCGGGGGTGAAGACCTCGAGGATGGCCGAGCTTTCGCCGTGCCTGCGCGAGGTCAGAAGGATGCCGGTGTCGCGCCATTCCATGCGCGCACTCTCGGAGTTTGCTTCGGCAGGGGCAAGGGGTGCGCACAGGGGGGGTGGTGCAGAGCCTGCCGATCGCGCGGGACTTGGACCGGAGGCGACCCGCTCGCGCGGGCACACCGCCCCGTGAACCGGCCGTCGCTTGGCCTCGCAAGAATCTTCTTCCTGCAGTAGGATGGTCGGCCCGGGAGAAGCCATGACCCAGACTCACCGCCTGACCGCCCTGCTGATTGCCCTGCTCGCTCTGGGGGCTTTGTGGTTGCAGGTCTACGTGGGGCTGGCGCGAAGACCGGACCACGAGGTCTGGCAAGAGCTCTGGCGGCTGGGGCGTTACTTTACCATCCTGACCAATCTGATGGTCGCGGTGACCTTCGCGGGCATCGCGGCCGGGCATCGGAGCCCGCCGTGGTGGCTGGCCGCGGTCGCCTTGTGGATCCTCATCGTCGCCATCGTCTACCACGGGCTGCTGGCACGACCGCTGGACGGCATCCGCTGGTGGTCGGACATGGCGGTGCACACCTTCGTTCCGATCACGGTCGGGCTCTGGTGGCTGGCGCTGGCACCGAAGGACGGGTTGATGCCGCGACACGCGGTCTGGTGGCTGCTCTGGCCGCTGATTTACGTCAGCTACGCACTGATCCGCGGCGAATTCGACGGGCGGCACCCGTATTTCTTCATCGACCCGCATGAGGTCGGCTGGAGCGGGGTCGGCCTGTGGTGCGTGGCGTTGGGGGTGAGCTTCTGGCTCGGCGGTCTCGGGGTGGTGGCGCTCGGGCGGCTGCTCAGCCGTCCATCTCCGTCAGCAGATGGCGCCCCTGACGGTCCTCAAGTTCGATGACCCAGAGGTCGGGGTCGAAGTCGCGCTGCTTGGCGACGCGCGCGTCGACTTCGTATTCCGGCCCCTCGGCCAGCGTGGCCCAGCGGCGGGCGCCGGTCATGAGATCCCATTCGCGGCTGAAGGCCACGGCCTTGCCGTCGAGCGTGGCGAGCTTGACGATCACCGCCCCGGCGGTGTCGTCGCCGTGGGCGGTCACATAGGCAGGGATGTCCTGCAGCGACAGGCGGCGCAGGTAGGCGCCGACCCAGACATGGGTGGCGAGCCGGGGCTCAGGCATTGCCGTCCTTGAACTCGAGCCCCATCTCGGAATAGCGCTCGGCCTCTTCCAGCCAGTTCTCGCGGACCTTCACCTGCAGGAAGAGGTGCACCTTGCGGCCGAGGAACTCCTCGAGCTCGGCGCGCGAGGCCTGGCTGACCGACTTGATCGTCTCGCCCTTCTTGCCCAGCACGATGCCCTTGTGGCCGTCGCGGGTGACATAGATGATCTGGTCGATCCGGGCCGAGCCGTCCTCGCGCTCTTCCCAGTGCTCCGTCTCGACCGTCAACTGGTAGGGCAGTTCCTGGTGCAGGCGCAGGGTCAGCTTCTCGCGGGTCATCTCGGCGGCGATCATGCGCATCGGCAGGTCGGCGATCTGGTCCTCGGGGTAGAGCCAGGGGCTCTCGGGCACCTGCTCAGCCAGCCACTTGCGCAGCGCGTCGACGCCATGGCCGCGCTCGGCCGAGATCATGAAGGTCTCGGCGAAGGGATAGGCCTCGTTCATCTTCTGGGTCAGCGCCAGCAGGTCCTCAGCCTTGACCCGGTCGATCTTGTTGATCGCCAGCGCCACCTTGCGGCCGCGCGGCAGATCCTGCAGCCCGTCGAGGATGCGCTTCACGCCGTCGGTCATGCCCCGGTGCGCCTCGATCAGCAGCACGATGATGTCGGCATCCGAAGCGCCGCCCCAGGCCGCCGCCACCATGGCGCGGTCAAGCCGACGGCGCGGCTTGAAGAGACCCGGCGTATCGACGAAGACGAGCTGGCTTTCGCCCTCCATGGCCACGCCGCGGATGCGGGTGCGTGTGGTCTGCACCTTGTGGGTGACGATCGACACCTTGGCGCCCACCATGCGGTTGGTGAGCGTCGACTTGCCCGCGTTGGGCTCGCCGATGAGGGCGATGAATCCGGCACGTGTGGTCATTGGGGCGTTCCCGTTACTGACGATCCGTGGCCCTTACAGGCTTTTGCGGCGCGGGGCCAGAGCGGCCGCTGCGGATCAGGGTATAGCATCCCGAGACGACAATCAGCAGCGCTCCTGCAAGCGTCCACAAATCCGGGCGCTCGCCGAAGAGAAGATAGGCGAAGACCAGCGCCACCAGCAGCCGCGAGTAGCGGAAGGGGGCAACCACCGAGACCTCGCCGCTGCGCATGGCGCGGGTGAGGGCGGTGTAGGCGCAGACGCCGACGAAACCGGTGGCCAGCAGGCGCAGCAGCTCGGAGGTCTGTGGCAGGCGCGGCGGCGCGGGGTCAAAGGGCAAAAGCAGCAGCCCCGCAAAGGTGACGACGGCAAAGCCGAGGATGCCGAGTTGCCTTGCCGAGACCGCGGGTGGCGCGGCGCGGGTGTAGAGATCGCGCATGGCGAAGCCGAACATCGCCGCGATCGACAGCAGCGCGTCGAGCCGGAAGGCCTCGGGCGTGGGGCGCACGATCAGCAGCACGCCGATGAAGCCCACCGCCATGGCGGCCCAGCGGCGCGGGCCGACCTTCTCGCCAAGCAGCAGCGCCGCCCCGGCGGTGACCACCAGCGGCGCGGCCTGCAGGATCGAGGAGGTGACCGACAGCGGCGTATAGGCCAGCGACAGAGCGAAGAAGAGCCGCCCCATGATCTCGAAGACCGTGCGCAGCAGCAGGCTGGGGCGCAGCATCGCCGGATGCAGCACCGCCTCGCCCGCGCGCAGGGTCATGGCGGTGTAGAGCGTGACGCCGGTGAGGCCGAAGATCAGCGTCGCCTCGCCCGGCGGCAGGCCGGGGGCGACGGATTTGAACAGCGCGTCCTCGATGGCGAAGAGCGTCATCGCCAGCACCATGAAACCGGCGCCGGTGGCATTCGCGCTCATCCGCGGCGCGGCGGTGTCAGCCATTTTCCGAGACTTGCGCCAGCAGCGCAGCCGCGGCTTCCTGCTCGGCCTTGCGCTTCGAGCCGGCGGTGGCATCGGCCTTCTGGCCCGAGGCGAGCCGCACCTCGATGGTGAAGACCGGCGCATGGTCCGGACCGGAGCGCGCCGTCTCGACATAGGCGGGCGGGGTCATGCCGCGCGCCTGCGCCCATTCCTGCAGCGAGGTCTTGGGGTCGCGCGCGTCCTGCTCCACGGTCGAGACGCGATTGCCCCAGAGCCGCAAAATCATCTTCTGCGCAACTTCGAAGCCGCCATCGAGGTAGACCGCGGCGATCACCGCCTCCATCGCGTCGCCGAGCAGCGCCTGCTTGCGCCGCCCGCCCGACATCATCTCTGAGCGGCCGAGTTTCAGCGCGGCGCCGATGTCGACCTCGCGCGCGACCTCGGCGCAGGCTTCCTTGCGCACAAGTGCATTGAAACGCGGCGCGAGCTGACCCTCGGAGGCCTTGCGGTCCTCGGACAGCAGCGCCTCGGCCATGACGAGACCGAGCACGCGGTCGCCGAGGAACTCGAGCCGCTGGTTGTCCTCGCGGCCGGGGCCGGACATCGACGAATGGGTCAGCGCGCGGCGCAGGAGCTCGGGCCGGTCGAACCGGTGGCCGAGTCGCTCCTCGAGCGCGATTATCTCGGCCGAGCGCTTCATGTGATCTTGTGGAAGAACCGGTCGGAGCGCCAGGTCCAGAAGAACAGCATCGAGCGGCCCGAGGAGGAGAACATGACCCGCGTCGCCTTGCCGATGATGTTCTCGAAGGGCACGAAGCCGACGCCGCCCGCGGCGTTGGGCACGCGGCTGTCGGCGGAGTTGTCGCGGTTGTCGCCCATCATGAAGAAATGACCCTCGGGCACAGTGTAGATCGGCGTGTTGTCCGACCCCTGCATGGCGATGTTGAGGATATCATGCTTCACGCCGTTCGGCAGCGTTTCGGTCCAGCGCGACTTCTCGCAGACACCGCCGGTGCCCACCGGGCCGTTCTCGCAGCGCGGGCGCAGGCCCTGCGGGCCCTGCGGCTCGGCGGTCTCGGTGAAGGTGCCGTTGGCTTCGACTTCGACCGGGGTGCCGTTGATGTAGAGCAGCCCCTGCTTGACCTGGATCTGGTCGCCCGGCAGACCGATCACGCGCTTGATGAAGTCGGTGCCGTTGACCGGGTGACGGAACACCACCACATCGCCGCGCTCGGGCTCGGAGCCGAAGAGGCGGGTGTTGTCGCCGTCGAGGAAGCCGCAGATGTCCTTGGCGTCGATGTCGATGCCGAAGGAGTTCAGGCGGATTGACGGGCAGGAGGCGTAGGAATAGCCGTAGGTCATCTTGTTGACGAAGAGGAAGTCGCCGATCAGCAGCGTGTCCTTCATCGAGCCCGAGGGGATCCAGAAGGGCTGGAAGAACAGCGTGCGGAAGACGCCCGCGATGATCAGCGCCCAGAACACCGTCTTGACGGTTTCCCAGATTCCGCCGGATTTCTCTTCTTTCGCCATGGAATCCCGCCCTTGTGCCTCGGTGTGCCTTGGTTTCAAGGCTTCATGAGCGGCAGAGGGGAGAGTGTCAAGCCAGCGCTGGAGCGGGGCAAATCTCTTCGAAGAGATTTGCAAAACCTTCGAAGGGTTTTGTGCCGGCGTTACCCGTTCGTGAGATCGCCGACGAGCGGGCGGGCCTCGATCACCACGAAGGCCTGAGCCCACGGGTGGTCGTCGGTCAGCGTCACGTGGATGATCGCCTCGTGGCCGGGTGGGGTCATCAGGTCGAGCCGCTCTTTCGCCCAGCCGGTCACCTGCATGACCGGCTGGCCGGTGGGCAGGTTGGTCACCGCCATGTCCTTCCACGAGATGCCCATACGCAACCCGGTGCCGAGCGCCTTGGAGCAGGCCTCCTTGGCGGCCCACCGCTTGGCATAGGTGCCTGCCACGTCCTTTCGGCGCTCGGCCTTGCGCTGCTCGGTCTCGGTGAAGACGCGGTTGCGGAACCGGTCGCCGAAGCGCGCCAGCGTCGCCTCGATGCGCTCGATATTCGCAAGGTCGGTGCCGATGCCGAGGATCATCTGTCGCCTCCGGGGCAGCGGGCGCTTACGCCCGCGCCTCGTCCATCAGGCGCCGCATCTCGGCGATGGCCGGGCCGAGGCCGAGGAAGATCGCCTCGCCGATGAGGAAGTGGCCGATATTGAGCTCGACCACCTCGGGGAAGGCCGCGATGGGTTTCACCGTGTCGTAGGTCAGCCCGTGGCCGGCGTGGACTTCGAGCCCCAGCGAGTGGGCGAAGGCGGCCATCTCGCGCAGACGCTCGAGTTCGGCATCGCGCTCCTCGAACTTGCCCTCGGCGTGGAGGTCGCAATAGGCGCCGGTGTGCAGCTCGATCACCTGCGCGCCGATGCGGTGCGCGGCCTCGATCTGCGGCTTGTCGGGGGCGATGAAGATCGACACCCGGCAGCCCGCCTCGCGCAGCGGCGCGATGAAGTGGGCCAGACGGTTCTCCTCGCGCGCGACTTCGAGCCCGCCCTCGGTGGTGCGCTCTTCGCGCTTCTCGGGGACGATGCAGACCGCGTGCGGCTTGTGGCGCAGGGCGATGGCCTGCATTTCCTCGGTGGCGGCCATCTCGAAGTTCAGCGGCACCGAGAGCGTCTCCATCAGCCCGTCGATGTCGGCGTCCGAGATGTGGCGGCGGTCTTCGCGCAGGTGCGCGGTGATGCCATCGGCCCCGGCCTCTTCGGCGATCTTCGCGGCGCGCAGCGGGTCGGGATAGGCGCTGCCGCGGGCGTTGCGCACGGTGGCGACGTGGTCGATGTTGACGCCCAGTCTCAGGCGGCCGGCATAGGAAGTCATCGCGTGTCCTCCGGGGGACGATAGGGGGTCTCTTCGCGCCGGACCCTAGTCCGCCGCGCCGCCCTCGTCAGCCGCTTTCTGCTTCTTTTTCAGGGCGGCGAGCTTTTTCTTCAGCGCCCCGCGGCGGCGGTTCTGATAGGCGCGGATGACCGGCACCGAGAGGTAATAGGCCACCAGCCCGGCAATGATGCCGGGAAGGATGCCGCCGATCAGGTAGGGGTAGAAGACCTCGTGGAAGAAGATCCGCAGGTTGGTCCAGTCGGCAGGGTCCCCGGTGAAGACCGCGCAGACATTGTGCCAGAGGTCGTGGCCCGCGTAGGTGAACTTGTCGAGCAGCGAGGCGTGATGCGGCGAACGACGGTCGATGCCGAGCAGGAAATACCCCAGCTCCAGCGAGACGATGCCGATCGGCACGTAGGTCAGCGGGTTGCCGAAGAAGGTGCCGAGCAGCGCGGCAAGGATATTGCCCCGCACCAGCCAGGCGATCGCGGCGGCCACGACGAAATGCAGACCGTAGAGCGGGGTGAAGGTGGTGAAGACCCCGGCAAAGATGCCGCGGGCGATCTTTTCAGGCGAATCGGGAAGCCGGTGCAGGCGGTACTGGACATAACGGGCGGCGCGCCCCCAGCCGCCACGCGGCCAGAAGAATTCGAGCACGGCCCTCCAGACTGGCCGTTTGTCGCGCCGCTTGAAAACCAATGGCGCCTTTCCCCTTTGTCTCTATTCCGCGGCGGCAGGCACGGCCGCCAGGGAGGTATCGCGGTGGCGGCTGACCGAGGCCACGTCGCTTTCGGCTTCGAGTGCTGACATCAACGAATGGAGATGCTCGGCGTCCCTCAGTTCCACATCTATCTGAAGTCTGAAGAAATCCGGTTTCCGGTCGATGAAGTGCAGGTCCGAGATATTGGCCCCGCGCTCTCCGATCAAGGTGCAAATGCGCCCCAAGACCCCAGCATCGTTGCCGACCGTAAGGTCAAGGCTCATGTCATAGGCCGCGGGATGCGTGCCGTCGGCCCAGTGCAGATCGACCCAGCGCTCGGGCTGGTCTTCGTATTTGGCCAACGCTTCGCAGTCGATGGCGTGCACGAAGACGCCCTTGCCGCGCTTGGTGATGCCGACGATCCGCTCGCCCGGCAGCGGCTGGCAGCAGCGCGCGCGGGTGAAGCCGGTGCCGGGCTCGAGGCCGATCACCGCGCGTTGCATCTCGACCTCATGCGCGTCCGAGGGCGTGAGGTCGGGGTAGACCGCATGCACCACCTCGCGGGTGGTCAATTCTGCGCTGCCGAGCCGGGCGAGCAGCTCGTCCGCATCCTCGAGCCGTAGCGTCTTGGCTGCCTTCTCCAGAACCTTGTCGGTGGATTTCTTGCCAACGTGCTCGAAGGCCGAGCGAGCAAGCTCCTGCCCCAGCTTGATGAAGCGGCCACGACCGGCCTCGCGCAGGGCGCGGCGGATGGCGCTGCGCGCCTTGCCGGTGGTGGCGATGTCGAGCCATGTGGCCTGCGGGGTCTGCCCCTCGGCGGTGATGATCTCGACCGATTGGCCGTTCTTCAGCCGGGTCCAGAGCGGCACGCGGATTCCGTCGACCTTGGCACCGACGCAGGCCGAGCCGATGCGGGTGTGGATGGCATAGGCGTAGTCGAGCGGCGTCGCGCCGCGCGGCAGCTTCACCACGTCGCCCTTGGGCGTGAAGCAGAAGACCTTGTCCGAATACATCTCGAGCTTCACCGCCTCGAGGAATTCGTCGTGATCCTCCTCGGCGTCGAACTGCTCGGTCAGCGAGGAAATCCACTTGGCGGGATCGACGGCAAAGGGGTTCTCGGAGCGCACGCCGTCCCGGTAGGACCAATGCGCGGCGACGCCGGTCTCGGCGACGTCGTGCATCTGGCGGGTGCGGATCTGCACCTCGACGCGCTTGCCGTCGCGGCCCGAGACGGTGGTGTGGATCGAGCGGTAGCCGTTGGATTTCGGCTGGCTGACGTAGTCCTTGAAGCGGCCCGGCACGGCGCGCCAGCGCTGGTGGATCACGCCGAGCGCGCGGTAGGTGTCCATCTCGCTCCGGGTGATGACCCGGAAGCCGTAGATGTCGGACAGGCGCGAGAAGCCCATGCCCTTTTCCTGCATCTTGCGCCAGATCGAGTAGGGCTTCTTGGCTCGACCGAAGACCTCGGCCTCGATCTGCGCCTCTTCCAGTTCGTGCCGCATGTCGCCGGTGATCCGGTGGATCACGTCGCCGGCTTCCTTCTGCAGGTTGATGAAGCGGCGGATGATCGAGGCACGCCCCTCGGGGTTGAGCACCCGGAAGGCCAGGTCCTCGAGCTCTTCGCGCATCCACTGCATGCCCATCCGGCCGGCAAGCGGCGCGTAGATGTCCATGGTCTCACGCGCCTTCTGCACCTGTTTCTCGGGGCGCATGGCCTTGATGGTGCGCATGTTGTGCAGGCGGTCGGCGAGCTTGACAAGGATCACCCGCAGGTCGCGGGACATCGCCATGAAGAGCTTGCGGAAGTTCTCGGCCTGCTTGGTCTCGGACGAGGAGAGCTGCAGGTTGGTCAGCTTGGTGACCCCATCGACCAGATCCGCCACCTCGGTGCCGAAGCGATCCGCAACATCCTGATACGAGGCGCGGGTGTCCTCGATCGTGTCGTGCAGAAGGGCGGTGATGATCGTCGCGTCGTCGAGTTGCTGCTCGGTCAGGATGGCGGCAACCGCAACGGGATGTGTGAAGTACAGCTCGCCCGAATGGCGATACTGCCCCTCATGCATCCGCAGGCCGTAATCATAGGCCTCGCGGATCAGCTTCTCGTTGGTCTTCGGGTTGTAGTTGCGGACCAGTGCAACGAGGTCTTCCGCCGCGATCATGGGCGCCTATCCTTACGCTGGCCCGCTACAAGCGAGCCTCTCAGCTCTCTCCTTGCGCTTCCATCAGGGCGCGCAGGAGCTTTTCTTCCGACATGTCGTCATCGGCGGGCTTGTCCTGCTCGGCACCCATGAGAAGCGCCATGCTGTCCTCTTCGGGCTCGTCGACCTCGATCTGGGTCTGGTGCGACTCGATCAGGCGTTCGCGCAGCTCGTCAGCCGACTGGGTTTCCTCGGCGATTTCGCGCAGGGCGACCACCGGGTTCTTGTCGTTGTCGCGATCGACGGTGATCGGCGCACCCGAAGCGACTTCGCGCGCCCGATGGGACGCGAGCATAACCAGCTCGAAGCGGTTGGGAACCTTGTCGACGCAGTCTTCTACCGTGACGCGGGCCATGAGCGTTTCACCTTCGGTTGACCGTAAGAAATGAGACTCCTACCGCGACGCTTGAGGATTGACAAGCGCAAACGCGGCGTTCCATCGGAGCGGCTCGGTCACATTGGAACGACCTCGGCGTGGGCCTCCTCGGGGAGGGCGTCGCAAAGTTCCTGCGCGGTCAGCCTGAGAATTGGGTGACGCCAATTAGCGGCAATTTCGCAAAGGGGAACAAGGACAAAGGCACGGTCCTGCAATCTCGGATGCGGCAGAATGAGCTCTGGGGGAGTCATCGCCGTTTGTTTCTCTTGAGCAATTTCCCGCCATTGCGTCTGAGTTGCCTCATCCGGCATCACGAGTTCGCCAGCAGCAAGCAGATCGAGATCGAGCGTCCGGCTGCCCCAGCGTCGCTCTCTTTCGCGGCCGAACTGCGCCTCGACGCGGTGCAGTGCAGCAAGCATGGAGGCGGGATCCGCGGGCCCGCTCACCATGGCGCAGGCGTTGCAATAGTTCGGCCCGAATCCTGCAGGGAAACAAGGTGTTGCGTAGAAGCGACTGACCTTCTCGATCCTATATCCCTCGCGCGCTAGAGCGGCGAGCGCGGCCTGCAGCGTTTGCAGCGGTGTCCCGGCCTCCGACGGCAAGTTTGCACCCAGGGCAATCAGGAAATTCTTACGTAAACCCAACCTTACACTATCCTTCTGCATATATTGCGCTGCTTGAAAAGCTGCCTGAAAGGCTTACTCTCATAGCAGGGTGCCTCATTATTCCATTTTTCCACTCACGGATCCGGCGCCCCGATTGCTCGAAAGGACATTTGATGTTTTACAAGGACGAACGGTTGGCGCTGTTCATTGACGGGTCGAACCTGTATGCAGCCGCCAAAGCCCTCGGCTTCGACATCGACTACAAGCTGCTCAGACAAGAATTCGTGCGTCGCGGCAAGATGGTGCGCGCATTCTATTACACTGCGCTCCTCGAAAACGACGAATACTCGCCGATCCGTCCGCTGGTGGACTGGCTGCACTACAACGGCTTCACCATGGTGACCAAGCCCGCGAAGGAATACACCGACGCGCAGGGCCGCCGTAAGGTGAAGGGAAACATGGACATCGAGCTGACCGTCGATGCCATGGAACTGGCGCCGCGCGTCGATCACATCGTGTTGTTCTCTGGGGATGGAGACTTCCGGCCGCTGATCGAAAGCCTGCAGCGTCAAGGCGTTCGCGTCTCGGTCGTCTCGACGATCCGCAGCCAGCCGCCGATGATCGCCGACGAGCTGCGCCGTCAGGCCGACAACTTCATCGAGCTCGACGAACTGCGCGAAGTGATCGGCCGCCCTCCGCGTGAGCAGCAGGCGGAGCGCAACTTCGAGGTTGCCAACGGGAACTGATCCCTTGGTGCCTTCCAAGGCAGGCGGATCTTATGGGGATGAGGTCCGCCGCCCATGCTAGGTGAGGCTGCCAGCTACGGCGGCCTCTTCGTCGCGGCTTTCGGAGCCGCGACCATCCTGCCGTTCCAGTCAGAACTTATCTTCGTCGGCTTACAGCTCGGCTCGAACCTGCCGATCTGGGCTTTGGTGCTCGTGGCGAGCATCGGCAACACGCTCGGTTCGGTGGTAAATTACACCCTCGGCGTCGGGCTCGAGCATTTCCGCCATCGCCGCTGGTTTCCCGTCACCGAGGCGCAGCTGGAGCGCGCGCAGCGCTGGTACGCCAAATGGGGCATCTGGTCGCTGCTGCTGAGCTGGGCACCCCTGGGCGACGGCTTCACCGTGGTCGCGGGGATCATGCGCACTCCGCTCTGGCTCTTCGTGCTGCTCGTCGCGGTGGCAAAGACCGGACGGTACATCATTCTCGCCTGGCTGACCGCCGCGACCCTGGGCTGAGCCTCTGGACCCGCGCGTGCAGAGCCACTAGGTCTGAGGAAACAGCAGACGCACCGGTGACCCAAGCCATGACCAAAGCCCCTCTCACCCTCTATCTCGCCGCACCGCGCGGGTTCTGCGCCGGTGTCGACCGGGCGATCAAGATCGTCGAGATGGCACTCGAGAAATGGGGGGGCGCCGGTCTACGTGCGGCACGAGATCGTGCACAACAAGTTCGTTGTCGACGGGCTGCGCGACAAGGGTGCGGTCTTTGTCGAGGAGCTCGAAGACTGCCCGCCGGACCGGCCGGTGATCTTCTCTGCCCATGGCGTGCCCAAGGCGGTGCCAGCCGAGGCGGCGCGGCGCGAGATGGTCTACGTCGATGCGACCTGCCCGCTGGTCTCGAAGGTGCACATCGAGGCCGCCCGTCATCACGAGAACGGGCTGCAGATGATCATGATCGGCCACGAGGGCCACCCCGAGACCGTCGGCACCATGGGCCAGCTCCCCGAGGGCGAGGTGCTGCTGGTCGAGACCGTCGCCGACGTGGCAACGGTCGAGGTGCGCGATGCCGACAAGCTCGCCTTCGTGACCCAGACCACGCTCTCGGTCGACGACACGGTGGACATCGTCGCGGCGCTGCGCGACCGCTTCCCGGCCATCGTCGGCCCGCACAAGGAAGACATCTGCTACGCCACCACCAACCGCCAGGAGGCGGTGAAGGCCATCGCGCCGGATTGCGATGCGCTGCTGGTGGTCGGTGCGCCCAACTCCTCGAACTCCAAGCGGCTGGTCGAGGTGGCACGTAAGGCGGGCTGCTCCTACGCCCAGCTTGTCCAGCGCGCCGAGGACATCGACTGGCGCGCGCTCGAGGGCATCCGCGCGGTCGGCGTCACCGCCGGCGCCTCGGCTCCCGAGGTGCTGATCGACGAGGTGGTCGCGGCCTTCGGAGCCCGCTTCGACATGACCGTCGAGAAGGTCGAGACCGCGCAGGAGAACGTCGAGTTCAAGGTGCCGCGCGTTCTGCGTGTGTCGGCGTGATTCTTCCCAGGCTCTCGCTTGCCCTGCTGCCGCAGGACCACGCCATAGTGCGCTTGCCCGCGGGCGCCGCCTTTCCGGACTGGACCGGCGACGAGGGCTGCGTCAGCCTTACCCGCGCGCCGGACGAGCTGTCGGTGGTTTGCCCCGCCGCCGCCGTGCCCGAGGGGACCGAGGGGAGCTTCGGCTGGCGGGCCTTCCGGGTCGACACGCTGGCGGGGCTCGACGAGCCAGGGGTTGTGCTGGCGGCGGTGAAGCCGCTCTCCGAGGCGGGGCTGGGTGTTTTCGTGATCTCGACCTTCCTGCGCGACTACCTTCTGGTGAACGGCCCACAGCTCGATGCGGCGCGGGAGTTGCTCGAAGCCGAAGGGCACCAGGTCACCCCCGTCTGAAAGCCCGTCCGGACCTGTCTTCGTTGACAGCGGCCGGGCGATCGGAAACCTTGCGGCGAAAACACGCGCAGGAGGAGAGACCATGCCCCGCCCAACCCTTTCGCGGAGCCGCGCATGAGCTCCGTGCCCCGCGCTCCGATGTTCCTCGCGCTCGCCGGGCTGCTGCCCTTCCTCTGGTCGGTGGCCACCCATTTTAACGGCGCGCTCTACGACTGGTCCCTGGCCCATCTCGGAAGCCGCTTCGTCGCGCCTTACCTGCAGCTCTCCTACGGCACGGTGATCCTCGGCTTCATGTCAGGCGTGCTCTGGGGATTTGCCACCAAGGCCGGCGGGAGCAAGGCGACCGCGGCCTATGCGCTGTCGGTTCTGCCCGCGCTCTGGGCCTTCTTCATGGTCGGTGGCGGGCCGGTGGCGGCCGCGACCAACCTCGTCTTCGGGTTCCTCGGCCTGCTGCTGCTCGACGCCTTCTTCCAGCTCTGGAACCTGACCCCGCGCTGGTGGCTGGCGCTGCGCGTGCCGCTGACCGCGGTGGTCGTCGCCTGCCTGTCGGTCGAGGCCTTCCTGTGAGCGGAAAGGGGCATGCGGCGGCCCGGACGGGACATGCCGTCGCGATGGTCCCCCGCGGCGAGGGGTGCGGGCTTGACGGCACCTCGGCGCCATGGCTTAGCGTGCTCGCCCATGGCTGACCTATATGCATATACCGACGGAGCTTGCTCCGGCAATCCCGGCCCCGGGGGCTGGGGCGTTCTCATGCGCGCGATGGAGGGCGAAACCGTCGCCAAGGAGCGCGAGCTCAACGGCGGCGAGGCGGAGACCACCAACAACCGCATGGAGTTGATGGCGGCGATCAGCGCGCTCGAGGCGCTGTCGCGCCCGTCGAAGATCACCGTCGTCACCGACAGTGCCTACGTGAAGAATGGCGTCACCGGCTGGATCCACGGCTGGAAGCGCAACGGCTGGAAGACTGCCGCCAAGAAGCCGGTGAAGAACGCCGAGCTCTGGATGCGCCTCGACGAGGCGCAGAAACGCCACGACGTCACCTGGGAATGGGTCAAGGGCCACGCCGGCCACCCCGAGAACGAGCGCGCCGACGAGCTGGCGCGGGCCGGCATGGCCCCGTTCAAGGGCTGAGGCAGGTGAGCCCGCTCGTCCTTCTCGACTACGCCTCGGTGCTGATCTTCGCCCTCACGGGGGCGCTGGTCGCCAGCCGGGCGCAGCTCGACGTGGTGGGCTTTGCCTTCCTTGCGTGCCTGACCGCGGTCGGCGGCGGCACCACGCGCGATCTGCTGCTCGACCGTCACCCGGTGTTCTGGATCGCCCAGCCCACCTATCTCGCCATTGCCTGCGCCGCCGCGCTGCTGGTCTTCTTCACCGCGCACCGGCTCGAGAGCCGGGCCAAGGCAATCCTCTGGCTCGACGCCGCGGCGCTCTCGGTGGCGGTGGCCGCCGGCAGCAGCATCGCCAAGGACGAGGGCGCGGCCTGGGGCGTGGTGCTGGTGATGGGGGTGATGACCGGCTGCCTCGGCGGGCTGATGCGCGACGTGGTGGCCAACGAGGTGCCGCTCCTGCTGAAACAGGGCGAGCCCTATGCCACCTGCGCGCTCTGCGGCGCGCTGGCTCTGCTGGTGGCCGGCTGGCTGGGCCTGCCGCCTTTCTCCGCCGCGCTGGTTTGCGCCGGGGTAACCTTTGCCCTGCGCGCCTCGGCATTGGCCTTTGGCTGGGGCATCCCGGTCTACAAGTCGCGCCCGCCGCGGGCCTGACGCCCGTCCCCTTCTTCTCTTTCGAAATACGCCGGGGAGCGCGAGGGCAGCGCCCCTCGCTCTTGTCGCATGGAAGGGGCGCTGCCCCTCTTGCCGCTGCGCGGCAATTCACCCCGGGATATTTTGACCTAGAAGAACCGGCGGCGGCTCACTGCAGGTCGGCGAAAGCCCTCTGCAGGCGGGTTCCGGCCTCGGCGATGATGGCGCGCGGCGCGGCGAGGTTGATCCGCATGAAGGTCTCGCCGCCGGTGCCGAAGGAGGGGCCGGGGCTGACGGCAATCCGGGCGATGTCGCGCACCCGCGCGTTGACCTCGTCGAAGTCCATGCCGGTGCCCGAGAAATCCACCCAGGCGAGGTAGGTCGCCTGCAGCGGCATCGAGCGCATGCCGGGGATGGCGTTGACCATCTCGTCGAAGAGCGCGCGGTTGCCCTCGAGATGGGCGATCTGCGCGTCGACCCATTCCGCGCCCTCGGGCGAATAGGCGGCGGCGCTCATGATCAGACCGAGCGCGTTGGGCTTGCTGTCGAGCGCGGTCAGCCGGTCCTCCATCCGCTGGCGCAGGCCGGCATCGCTGATGGTCAGTGCGCCGACGCGCTGGCCGGCGATGTTGAAGGTCTTCGACGCGGCGGTGAGGGTGACCAGCCGGTCTTCGCTCTCGGGCGCGGCGACGGCCATCGGCACGAAGGTCTCGCCCGGGTAGACGAGATCGTGATGCACCTCGTCCGACAGCAGCATCAGGTCGTTGCGCCTGGCGAAGTCGGCGACGGCGCGCAGCTCGTCCGCGGTCCAGATGCGGCCGGAGGGGTTCTGCGGCGAGCACCAGATCAGCATGGACTCCTTGCCGGTGAGCCGCGCCTGCGCGTCTTCGAGGTCGAGCTCGTAGCGCTCTCCCTCGCGCTTCAGCGGGCATTCGGTGACCACACGGCCGGCGCGGCGCACCTTGGCGGCGAACTCGTGGTAGACCGGCGAGAAGATCGCCACGTGATCGCCCGGTGCGGTGTAGACGTCGAGGCACATGGCCACGCCGTTGCCCAGGCCGTGCACCGGCACGATCCACTCCTGTTCGATGTGCCAGTCGTGGCGGGCCTTCATCCACCATTGCACCGCGCTGGTGTAGAGCCCCATCGCCGAGAAATACCCGAAGATGCCAAGATCGACCTGCGCCTGCAGCGCGTCGCGCACGCAGGGTGCGGTGGGATAGTCGGAATCGGCGGTCCACATCGCCAGACCGTCCTCCTGCGGCACGCCGAAGAGCTTCTCCATCAGGTCCCACTTGGAGGAGCCGGTGCCCCGGCGGTCGATCGGTTGATTGAACAGGTCTTTCATCGGCGATGTCACTTTCTTACGGCGGCTGGGACAACAGGTCTCGGGCCGACGCTAGCGAACGCGCGCCCGAGTGCAAGGGTCACAGGCGCGGGCATCTTGCGCGCTCACGTCGATTTGCCTAGATGAAGCGCATGAAACGCCCCATCCTCATCCACCCCGATCCGCGGCTGAAGAAGCTTTGTGCGCCGGTGCCCGACCTGTCGGACGAGCTGCGCGTGCTGGCCGACGACATGCTCGAAACCATGTATGACGCGCCGGGCATCGGGCTGGCCGCGCCGCAGATCGGTGTGCTGGAGCGGCTGATCGTGCTCGACTGCACACGTCCCGACGACGGCGAGACGCCGCGCCCGCTGGTGATGTTCAACCCGCGGGTGATCGCCAGCTCGGACGAGCGCAACTTCTACGAGGAGGGCTGCCTGTCGATCCCCGAGCAATATGCCGAGGTCGAGCGCCCGAAGATGGTAGAGGTCGAATGGCTGGACCGTGACGGCACGCTGCAGAAGGAAGAGTTCGACGGGCTCTGGGCGACCTGCGTGCAGCACGAGATCGACCACCTCGATGGCAAGCTCTTCATTGACTACCTCAAGCCGCTCAAGCGCCAGATGATCACCCGCAAAATGCAGAAGCTGAAACGCGAGAGGGCACGGATTTGAGCCTGCGTCCGATCCTTCGCTGGCCCGACCCGCGTCTGTCACAGCGCTGCGCCGAGGTCGGCTCGGTGGCCGAGGTGGCAGAGCTGGTCAGCGATCTTTTCGAGACCATGTACGACGCTCCCGGCCGCGGCCTCGCCGCGCCGCAGGTAGGCGCGATGGTGCGGGTCTTCGTCATGGACGCGGGCTGGAAGGACGGCGAGATGACGCCGCGCGCCTGCATCAACCCCGAGATCACCTGGGTTTCGGACGAGCGTGTCAACGGCACTGAAGGCTGCCTCTCGATCCCCGGGGTCACCGCGCAGGTCGAGCGCCACGCGCGCATCCGACTGGCCTATGCCGATCTCACCGGAGAGGTGCAGGAAGTCGAGCTGTCGGGTGCAGAGGCGATCGTTGCGCAGCACGAGTATGACCATCTCGACGGGCTGGTGCATTTCGACCGGCTTTCGGCAGAGGCGCGAGACGCGCTGATCGCCGACTACGAGGCGCTGGCGTAAGGAGCCTGCCGATGACCGCACGCACATGCATTCCCTGGCCCGACAAGCGCCTGCGCACGCCCGCTGCGCCGGTCGAGGCGATCACCGACGAGATCCGCGCCATCTGGAACGACATGATCGACACGATGGAGGCGATGCCCGGCGTCGGACTCGCCGCGCCGCAGATCGGGGTGATGCTGCGGCTCGCGGTGGTCGATGCCTCGGAAGAGCGCGGCAAGGCGATCCGCATGGCCAATCCCGAGATTCTGCATGCCTCGGTGAAGATGAACTCCCATGACGAGGCCAGCCCCAACCTGCCCGGCGTCTGGGCCAAGATCGAGCGCCCGCGCGGCGTGACCGTGCGCTTCCTGAACGCGGCGGGCGAGATGCAGGAGCAGGACTTCGTCGGGCTCTGGGCGACCTCGGTGCAGCACCAGGTCGATCACCTCAACGGCCGGATGTACTTCGACCATCTCGGCAAGGTGAAGCGCGACATGCTGATCCGCCGCTCGAAGAAGCGCGGCTGAGGCGCGCCCCTGCCCGAGGCGGTGCTGGCGGCGCGGGCGGGATTTGCGTATTTGTCAAAGAGAAGAAGGGGCGGGCGCCGGCAGGTTGCCGCGCGGCCCCGCATCTGTGGAATGACGGAAGGGAGCGGCCCGATGCGCGTGGTCTTCATGGGAACCCCGGAGTTTTCGGTGCCGGTGCTCGAGGCGCTGGTCGGGGCGGGGCACGAGATCGCCGCGGTCTACAGCCAGCCGCCGCGACCCGCCGGGCGCGGCAAGAAGGACCGCCCCTCGCCGGTGCAGGCCCGCGCCGAGGCGCTGGGGCTGGAGGTGCGCCACCCGGTGAGCCTCAAGGGGGCTGAAGAGCAGGCGGCTTTCGCGGCGCTGGAGGCCGATGTGGCGGTGGTGGTCGCCTACGGGCTGATCCTGCCGCAGGCGATTCTCGATGCACCCGCGCGCGGGTGCCTGAATATCCACGCGTCCCTGCTGCCGCGCTGGCGCGGGGCGGCGCCGATCCACCGGGCGATCCTGTCCGGGGACCCGGAGACCGGCGTCTGCATCATGCAGATGGAGGCCGGGCTCGACACCGGGCCGGTGCTGCTGCGCGAGGCGCTGAAGATCGGCGCCGAGGAGACCACCGGTGCGCTGCATGACCGGCTCTCGGACATGGGTGCCCGGCTCATCGTCACCGCGCTCGAGCGGCTCGACCTGCTGGAGCCCGTGTCGCAGCCCGAGGCGGGGGTGACCTACGCGCAGAAGATCGACAAGGCCGAGGCGGTGCTGGACTGGGGGCTGCCCGCCGAGGAGGTGTCGCGCCGGATCCGCGGGCTGGCGCCCTTTCCCGGGGCTTGGACCATGGTGGGCGGCGAGCGCATCAAGCTCCTGGGCGCGCGGGTCGTGCCGGGCGAGGGTGCGCCGGGCGAGGCGCTGGACTCGGGCTTTGTCATCGCCTGCGGCGCGGGCGCGGTGCAGATCACCCGGGCGCAGCGCGCCGGCAAGGGGGCGCAGGATGTCGAGACCTTCCTGCGCGGCATGAACATTCCCGCCGGCACGATGCTGGGCGGGGCATAGCGCGAGGACAGGTCATGGGCATTCTCTGGCTTCTGATCATCGGCGCCGCGGCGGGTTTCTTCGCCACGCGGGTCATGCAGGTGCGGACCGGCGTTCTGCAGACGGTGGCGCTCGGCATGGGCGGGGCGCTCATCGGCGGGCTGGTGCTGCGCGGGCTGATCGCGATGACCGGCGCGCTCGCCGGGCTCGTCGGCGCGGTGCTGGGCGCGATGCTGCTGATCTGGATCCTGCAGAGGTTCGGCCCGCGCTGAGCCGGCCGGCCCGGCCTGTGCGCTCATGCCGGAGGGGCTGCGCGCGGGTGCCGGTTTGCTCGGGCAGGTAGCTCCCCTACGTCTTTCACGAAAGAAAACGCAGGGAGCGCGAACATCATGGGCCAACTGGTCGACGGCGAATGGCAGGACACGTGGTATGACACCGGCAAGACCGGGGGCAAATTCGTGCGGTCCACCGCCAAGTTTCGCAACTGGATCACCGCGGACGGCAGCGCCGGTCCCTCGGGCGAGGGCGGCTTCATCGCCGAGCCCGACCGCTACCATCTCTACGTCAGCTACGCTTGCCCCTGGGCGCATCGGGCGCTGATCTTCCGGGCCCTGAAAGGTCTCGAGGATCTCATCCCGGTGAGCGTCGTGCATCCCGAGATGCTGTCCGAGGGCTGGGAGTTCCGCACCGATTTCGACGGCGCCACCGGCGACCGGCTGCACGGGCTGCCCTTCCTGCGCGACATCTACCTCAAGACCGATCCGGCGATCTCGGGCCGGGTCACCGTGCCTGTGCTCTGGGACCGCAAGCGCGAGACCATCGTCTCGAACGAGAGCGCCGAGATCATCCGCATGTTCAACGCGGCCTTCGACGGGCTGACCGGCAATACCGACGACTACTGGCCCGAAGCGCTGCGCATGGCCATCGAGCCGGTGAACGCGCGCATCTACGACACGGTCAACAACGGGGTCTACAAGGCGGGCTTCGCAACCTCGCAGGAGGCTTACGAAGAGGCGGTGCTGCCGCTTTTCGACACGCTCGACTGGCTCGAAGAGCGGCTGTCCGGCCAGCGCTACCTGATGGGCGATCTGATCACCGAGGCCGACTGGCGGCTTTTCACCACCTTGATCCGCTTCGACACGGTCTATCACGGCCACTTCAAGTGCAACCGGCGGCGCATCGTCGATTACCCGGCGCTCTGGGCCTATGTGCGCGAGCTCTACCAGTGGTCGGGCGTGGCGGGGACGGTGCGGCTCGACCACATCACGCAGCACTACCATTACAGCCACGACACCATCAATCCGCACCGCATCGTGCCGGTCGGGCCGGTGCTCGACCTGGATGCCCCGCACGGGCGCGACGCGCTCTAGTCGCTGGCCCGAGACCGTTCAGAGCTCAGACCGCGCAGCGCGCGCCGTAATGCTCGACCATGGCCGCCAGATCGGAGGGGGCCGTGGCCGTTGGCAGGTAGGCGCAGGCATTGGCGCAGTGCCGGAAGATCGAGCCGTCCGAGAAAACCGGCGAGTCCGTCACGAAGACGACGCGGCAGTCGGGTTGTCGAAAAGAGGCGAAATCCGCGACCGCGAGCGCGCTGCCCGCGGCCAGCATCAGGTCGAGCACGATCACGTCGACATCCTCGTCGCGGATCAGCCGGGTTGCGCCGTCCTGATCCTGCGCCACGAGGACGTCGGCGCCATTGCCTTCGAGATGGCGACACCAACTCCCGGCGAGGGTCTGATTACCTTGTACGATGAGGACTTTCATTCATCATCTCCCGGCAGACACCCCCTTGCCCGCAGCTGACCGTTATCCGTTCCCGTTTTTAGCTGGTTTTGACCCTTCTTCTTCGTTTTCGGATGGCTTCCTAAACAAAAGATTAATTTCGGTTAGCAGTTGAAACATTTCGCTCACAAAGCCTGCAACCTTGCGTGATCGGCGCGGAGCCCGGCCTGCTTGCCAGCCTGTCGCGGGCTGATAGGGTGGGGGCAGTCTTTGTGCGAGGTGTCCATGCGTGTCCTGCCCTTCTTGACCGCCCTGCTGCTTCCCGTGGTGGCGCAGGCGCAATCGGCGCCCTGCGGCGGCGACTTCCGCAGCTTCCTGCGCGGGGTGTCGGATGAGGCCGTGGCGCAGGGCGCGGAGCCGGAGAGGGCGGCGCGCTTCTTCTCGGGGCTGCGGCAGGATCCAAAGGTGCTCAAGGCCGACCGGGCGCAGGGCATTTTCCAGGCCCCCTTCATCGAGTTTTCGCGCAAGCTGATCTCGCAAGACCGGCTCGACAAGGGCCGCCGCAAGGCCGAGGAGTGGGATGCGGTCTTTGACCGGATCGAGCGCGAATACGGTATCTCGCGCGGTGTGCTGCTGGCCTTCTGGGCCTTCGAGACCGACTACGGCGGCTACCAGGGCAACTTCAACACTGCCAATGCGCTAGCCACGCTGGCGCATGACTGCCGCCGGCCCGAGCTGTTCCGCCCGCAGTTGATCGCGGCGCTCGAACTCTACGAGCATGGTGATTTCGACCCGGCCACCACCACTGGCGCCTGGGCAGGCGAGATCGGCATGGTGCAGATGCTGCCCCGCGACATCATCGAAAACGGCGTCGATGGTGATGGCGACGGGCACGTGCGGCTCAAGACCTCGGTGCCTGATGCGCTGATGTCGGGTGCGCGGATGCTCTCGGGTCTCGGATGGCGCCCCAACGAGCCCTGGCTGCAGGAAATCACCCTGCCGGCGGAGTTCGACTGGTCTATGACCGGGCTCGAGACGAGTTTGACCGTCGCGGAATGGGAGCGGCTCGGGGTTGCCGGGCGCAATGGCGCTCTGGATGACGGGCGGCTGCAGGCCTCGATCATCCTGCCGCAGGGGCGGGGCGGTCCGGCCTTCATCGCCTATCCGAACTTCCGGGTTTTCTTCGAGTGGAACCAGAGCTTCACCTACGTGCTGACCGCGGGCTATTTCGCGACAAGGCTCGAGGGCGCGCCGGTCTATGACGCGGGCAGTCCGGCACCGGGTCTTTCGGGGCCGCAGATGCAGCAGTTGCAGCGCAAGCTTCAGGCGCGTGGCTTCGACGTAGGCGAGGCGGATGGCATCCTCGGCGCGGGCACGCGGAGCGCGGTGCGCAAGGTGCAGGCCGAAATGGGCCTGCCGGTCGATGGCTGGCCGACGGCGGAGCTGCTGCAGGGCTTCTGAGCGAAGCTCTGGGGGTGCAGGAAGGGCCGGGCGCAAGACGCCCGGCCTGCTTTGTTCCTGGCTCAGGCGAGGGCGGCCTCGGCGGCGGCGGAGAGGCGCAGCAGCCGGTCCTCCTCCATCGGGGCGGCCATCAGCGAAATCCCGCAGCTCGGCGTCCCGGTGGGCAGCGTGGTGACGCAGAGGCCCATGACGTTGCCGACCCGGGTGTTGCGCAGGGTTAGCAGGTTCTCGGTGACGTAGTAGTCGTCGTCGCTGAGCAGCCGGTCGACCTTGGGCGGCAGGTTGGGCGCGCTGGGGCAGAGCACCGCGTCGAAGCCCGCCG
Source organism: Alloyangia mangrovi (assembly GCF_002300555.2). Lineage (GTDB taxonomy): Bacteria > Pseudomonadota > Alphaproteobacteria > Rhodobacterales > Rhodobacteraceae > Salipiger > Salipiger mangrovi. The sequence continues at coordinate 34,022 of NZ_NTHN02000035.1, forward strand.
TGGACTTGGCCCAGGCGGCGCGGGCCTCCATCATCCGGTCCCAGGCCCGAAGGTACTCGGCGGCGCCAAAGGCTTTTCCACCCTCGAAGCGCTCTCGGATCGGCGCGAACATCAGGTCGCCGCGCGCGCTGATGTCATTGCGCCAGGTGGCCCAGGCCTCGGCGGTGTAGAGAACTGCGGCATCGCCCATGGGGATGGCGACCTCGGGCACATCCAGCGGCACGATCTCGGCACCCGCGGCTTCCAGGCGCTCCAGCGCCGATTGGTAGGCGGCGGCGGGTTCGGGGCGCAGGTCGTCCATGACGATGGTGGTCAGCGCGGCAAGGCGCACGCCCTTCAGCGAGGCGCCGGTCAGGTCGGGGGCGCGGCGGCCTTCGAGTGCGGCGAGCATCAGCGCCGCATCCTCGACGGTCCGGCACAGCGGGCCGACCGTGTCGAAACGCGAGGCCAGCGGCACCGCGCCGACCAGCGACAACCGGCCCCAGGTGGTCTTGAGGCCCACAAGGTCGTTCCAGGCCGAGGGGATGCGCACCGAGCCGCCAGTGTCCGAACCCACCGCCGCGGCGGCGAGGCCGAACGCGACCGAGGCCGCGGCGCCCGACGAGGAACCGCCCGCCACCGCCTCGGCATCATTGACCGAGGGCGGGGTGGCGGTGACCGGGTTCAGCCCGAGGCCGGAGAAGGCCAGCTCCGACAGGTGGGTCTTGCCAAGGCAGACGAGCCCCATGGCGGTGGCGGTCTGCAGCACCTTGGCATCGCTCTCGGGCACGCGGCCCTCGAGCAGCTTCGAGCCGGCCTCGGTCGCCACGCCGGCGGTGTCGAAGAGGTCCTTCCAGCTCACCGGCACACCATCGAGCGGCGAGAGGCGCATGCCCGCCTTGGCGCGATCGCTTGCGGCTTTCGCCTCGGCCAGCGCGCGGTCGGGCGTCACCCGCGCATAGATGCGATCCTTCAGCGGGTGCGCCGCGATCTTGTCGAGATAGGCCTGCGCCAGCTCGACCGGGTCGACCTCGCCCGCCCCGATCGCCCGCCCCAGTTCTGCCGCGCTTTTCCCTGTCCAGTCCGTCATGCCGTTATCCTTGTTGAAGCCGCCTTCCATCCTGGGCGGCTTTGCTTTTTTTCGATCGGCGCGACGGTAGCGGCACGGCGGCGCATGGACAATCCCACCCGCAGGACCATAGTACGCCCCATGACACAGGACAGCGATCTGCTCATCATCGGCGGCGGCCTCAACGGGCCCGCCCTCGCGCTGGCGGCGGCCAAGGCCGGTCTCAGCGCCACCGTCATCGACGCCCTGCCCGCCGAGCTGCGGGCCGAGCCGGAGTTCGACGGCCGCGCCTATGCGCTGGCGCTGGCCTCGGTGCGGCTGCTGGCCAACCTCGGGCTCTGGGAGCAGCTGGCGCCCGACGCCCAGCCGATGACTGCGATCCGTGTCACCGACGGGCGCGTCGGCGAGGCCGAGGTCTTCCTCGGGCTCGATTTCGCCTCCGCGGAGATCGAGGAAGGCCCGATGGGCCATATGGTCGAGGACCGCTTCCTGCGCCGTGCGCTGCTCGAGGCCATGGCCGCCGAGCCGCTGATCAGCCACCGCGCCTCGGCGACGGTGGTCGGGCAGGCGGTGGACGTCTCGGGCGTGACGGTGACGCTGGCCGATGGCGGCACCCTGCGCGGGCGGCTGCTGATCGGCGCCGACGGGCGCAGCAGCGGCACCGCCGCGCGCGCCGGGATCCGGCGCATGGGCTGGAGCTACGGGCAGACCGCACTGGTCTGCGCCATCGCCCACGAACTGCCGCACGAGGGCGTCGCGCATCAGTTCTTCATGCCGAGCGGGCCGCTGGCGATCCTGCCGCTCACCGGCAACCGCAGCTCGATCGTCTGGAGCGAGAAGGACGCACTCGCCCGCGCCATCCACGCCCTCCCCGACGACGAGTACCTTCAGGTGCTGCACCCGCGCTTCGGCGACTTCCTTGGCGAGATCTCCCTCGCAGGGCCGCGCTACACCTACCCGCTGGGGCTGACGCTGGCGAATGCCTTCGTCGCCGACCGGCTGGCGCTGGTAGGGGATGCCGCGCATGGCATGCATCCGATCGCCGGGCAGGGGCTCAACGCCGGGCTGCGCGACGTGGCGGCTCTGGCGCATGTGCTGACACATGCGCAGCGGCGTGGCGAGGACATGGCCTCGCCGCTGGTGCTGGCGCGCTACCAGAGCTGGCGGCGCTTCGACACCGCGGCGCTGGCGGCGGCGACGGACCTCTTCAACCGGCTCTTCTCGAACGACAACCCGATCCTTCGGGCAGGGCGCGACTTCGGCATGGCGCTGGTTCAGGGCTTGCCCGGCCTGCGCCGAAACTTCGTGCGCGAGGCGGCGGGGCTGACCGGCGAGCTGCCGGACCTTATGGCAAAATAAGTCTGGGGTCGGCCAAGCTCCTTTGAAGGAGTTTGCAACTCTCTTCGAAAAGAGTTGGGTGGATGCAAAGCAAACAGCGGGCGGATGCAGTCAACCGCCCGCTGTTCTTTTCGGGAGTCACTTGATCCGCTGGCCGTTGGCGAGGATCTGGCCCTGGTCGTTCATCTCGATGGTCGAGGTCTGCGTATCGGGCTCGGAGCCCGGAACGGTGAACATCCCCAGCATCATCCGCGCGCCCATGGCGTCCTGCTGGCTCAGCAGCCCCATGGCGATCAGCTTGTCGATGAGCCCGTTGGCGCCGCTGAGATTGAACGTCACCTTGCCTTCGGGCGCGGGCATGCCGCCGAAGCTCTCGGTGTCCTCCTGGTTGAAGGCGACCTCGCCCTGGCCGGTGATTTTTGCGCCGGCGGCGGAGAGCGTCAGGCTGTTGAGGGTGAGCGCGTTCAGCTCCGCCGGGGCGGCGTCTTCCTGCTCGAGCCGGGTCAGCCCGGCGGGGTCGAAGACCGAGACCAGCGGCGTCACCTTGCCGGTAAGGTCGAAGGCCAGCGTGGCCGGATCGCGCGGCAGCGTGGCGCCGGGATCGAAGATACCCCAGATCGCGTCCGACAGGGTCAGCCCGCCGAGGGTCACTCCGAGGGCCATGTCCTGTGGCGTGTCGGATTTGGCCAGCGGCATTGACAGATTCAGAGCAAGCTCATCGACCGCGGCGCTGACCGGGAAGGGCAGATCGCCGCCCTCGGCCTCGTAGCTGAGCGCCTTGAGCCCGAAGGCATAGCTCATCCGGGTCCCGTCGATCGCGCCTTCGAGTGAGCCACCCTGCGAGCTGCTGCTGCCGGTCATCGTCTCGCCGCCGTCGGTCAGGGCAAAGGTGGTCTGGCCGCTGTCGAAGGTGAGCGTTCCGCTGCCCTCGAAACCGGCGCCCATGATCGCGGCGGCATCGCTGTTGGGGTCCACTTCGGGGATCACCGATTCGCCTCGGCTGGTCAGGCCGGTCACCCGGCCCGAGACCTGGCCGGTGCTGTCCGACTGCTCGGGATCGCTGCCCGAGAGGTCGTAACGCAGCTCGTCCGCTTGGTAGCTGTGGCTGTAGCGGCGCTTGCCGTCCGTCGTGGCGACCTCGGAGTTGCCGGAGAGCGGGCCGGTGGCGAGGCTGGCGCTGAACACGTCGCGGGACAGCTCCTTGCCCTCCGCCAGCAGGCGCACCAGCTCGAGCCTGGTGGCCTCGGCGCTGTAGGCGTAATTCAGCGCGTCGGGATCACCCGAGGCGACGAGGCTGAGTCCGTCCTGGGCCAGCTCGAGGGTCATCTCCACCGGCTCCGTGCCCTCTTCGGTGACGCGCACCTCGATCGGCATGGGGCTCGGGAAGCGCAGCCCGACCGTGCCGTCGCCGAGGTCCTCCAGCGTGAGATCGGCGAGGCCCAGGGTGACATCGCCCGCCGATTGGTCTTCGCTCTCTGGGATCGCCATGCGCAGGGTCAGATCGCCCAGCATCAGGTTGCCGCCACTCTCGCTTTCGGTGACCGAGACCTCGTAGCCGACGCCCTTGAGCAGCTCTGACAGGTCATCCCAGACCTCGGCGGGGGTGACATCGGCATTGGCGGGCAGCGCCAGGGTCAGAGCTGCCGCTCCGACCGTCAGACCTGCGCCCAGGCGAGCGCCATGACCCGCCCCCGGACCCCCAGTGAGAAACCGCATATCCAATCCTTTCAGACGTAGGCCGTAAACAATGGCCTAGAGTTCGCCTCCCCCAGCGTTAGGGTCAAGAGGCTGGACCGTGGGTAAGCCAGTGTTTACCAAGAGAGGGATTCTGCAAGCGATGGGGCAAACCATGGACCTGACAGGGAAAACCGCGCTGATCACCGGCGCGAGCCGGGGGATTGGCGCAGCGGCGGCGCGTCTTTTTGCCGAAGCCGGGGCGAATGTGGCGCTGGTCGCCCGGGGCCGCGAGGCGGTGGCCGAGCTGGCCGGCGAGATCGGGCCGAAGGCGATGGCGATCCCCTGCGACATCTCGCGCTACTGGGAGATGGACCAGGCGGTGCAGGCCTGCGTCTCGGCCTTCGGCCGGATTGACGTGCTGGTGAACAATGCCGGGGTGATCGAGCCGATCGCGCCGCTTGCCGGGGCCGATCCGGGCGCCTGGGGGCAGGTGATCGACGTCAACCTCAAGGGCGTCTACCACGGCATGCACGCGGCATTGCCGCTGATGCTGGCGGCGGGTGGCGGCACGGTGCTGACCATCGGCTCGGGTGCGGCGCATCACCCGCTCGAGGGCTGGTCGGCCTATTGTGCCTCGAAGGCGGGGGCGCTGATGCTGACCCGCATGGCCGATGCCGAGTACCGCGACCGGGGCATCCGCGCGATCTCGCTCTCGCCCGGCACGGTGGCGACGCAGATGCAGCGCACGATCAAGGCCTCTGGGGTGAACCCGGTCAGCGAGCTGAACTGGGAAGACCACATTCCGCCAGAGTGGGTGGCAAAAGCGTTGCTTTGGATGTGCGGGTCCGAGACCGACGACTACCTCGGCGGCGAGGTTTCGCTGCGCGACGAGGCGGTGCGCCGCGCGATCGGCGTCGCATGATCTCGCTCGCGCAGGAGGGCGGCTACTGGCTGGTGGTGATCGACCGTCCCGAGAAGGCCAATTCGCTGACTCCGGAGATGCTGGAGCGCCTCTGCCAGATCGCCGAGGCGGCCCGCTCGGCGCAGGTGCTGGTGATCACCGGCACCGGACGCGTGTTCTCGGCCGGGGCGGACCTCGAGGCGGCGCGGGCGGGGCTCGCGACCTCGGGGCTCTGGGAACGGCTGTCGGGTGCCATCGCAGGGCTGCCGGGGCTGACCATCTGCGCGCTCAACGGCACGTTGGCGGGCGGGGCCATGGGCATGGCGCTGGCCTGTGACCTGCGCATCGCCGTGCCGGGGGCCAAGGTCTTCTATCCGGTGATGAAGCTGGGCTTCCTGCCGCAGCCCTCGGATCCGGTGAGGCTTGCAGCTTTGGTAGGCCCGGCGCGGGCGAAGATGATTCTGATGGCGGGGCAGAAGGTGCCGGTGGAAGAAGCGCAAGACTGGGGGCTGATCGATCGCATTGTGGCGCCGGAGGAGTTGCTGGCCACGGCGCGCTCTCTGGCCGAGGACACGCTGGCCGCCGACCCGGCGCATGCGGCTGGGATCAAGGCGCTCATCTCCTGAGGCAGGGCGCGCCCACCGTCGGTGCGCGTGGGTCGGTCACCCGGTAGACATGTCCAGGGCGCGGAAGGCTTGTGCACGCGGCCCGGAGGTGATGGCTCAGGCCGCACGGCTATGCGGTGGATGGGCGTCCTGCGGGGCGCGCAGGTCGAATTCGCTGACCAGCGCCGACAGCCGCTGTGCGCCCTCGGCGAGTTCGGTCGAGGCGTCGCGGCTGGCATCGGCGACCTCGATGTTCTGCGAGGTGAGGTCGCGCAACCGGGTCATGGCGTTGTTCACGCCCTGAAGCTCGCGGTTCTGCGCCTCGGCGGCGGCGCTGATGTTCGAGAGCACCTCGTCGACCCGGAGGATCTGTTCGAGGATCGCCTGCAGCGCCTCGCCGGTTTCGCCTACGAGGTTGACGCCGCCGCTGACTTCGCGGGCGCTTTCCTCGATCAGCCCCTTGATCTCGAGCGCGGCGTCGGCGGAGCGGCTGGCGAGCCCCTGCACTTCCATGGCGACCACGGCGAAACCCTTGCCCGACTCGCCGGCGCGCGCGGCTTCGACCCCGGCGTTGAGTGCCAGGAGATTGGTCTGGAAGGAGATATCCTCGATCACTGCGGTGATCTGCGCGATGCGCCCCGAGCTTTCGGCGATGCGATCCATGGCGGCCACGGCATTGCGTACCACCTCGCCGGAGCGGTCGGCGCGTCCCTTGGCCTCGTCGGCGAGGTCCTTCACGTCCTTCAGCGCGCCATTGGTCTCTGCCAGCGTGCTTGTCAGCCCCGAGACTGTCTCGGCGGTGCTGCTGATGGTTTCGACCTGCGCGGCCGTGCGTTCGGCGAGATCGGCGGCCGAGCCGCGCAGCCCGCGCGAGCGTTGCTCGATCTCTCCGACGGTGCCGGAGACGGCGCGCATCACTTCGCGCAGGCGGGCGGTGGCGGTGTTGAAGTCATTGCGGATCGCGTCGTATTCCTCGGCCAAGGGCTCGTCGAAACGCAATGTCAGGTCGGCCCGGGCCAACGCGTTCAGCCCCTCGGTGACGAGATCGACCACCTGCTGGTGGCGGGCGTTGAGCCGGGCCTCGTCCTCGGCGCGCTTTTCGATGGCGGCCCGCGAGAGCTGCTTGAAGCGATAGATCGACTGCGCCATGCGTCCGATCTCGCCACGGCTGTTGATGTGGGGCACCCAAGCCTCGAACCGGCCGTCGACGAACTCCATCATCACCGTGGTGAGCCGCCCGAGCCGCCGGGTGACGAACTCGGCGATCAGCACCCCGATCCCGGCCATGGCGAGGGCGGCCAGAAGCGTCAGCGCACCTGTGATCATGAGGGTGCTGCGCGCCTCCTGCGCGGTGGATAGCGCCAGCGCCGAGGTTTTCTTGCTGAGCCGGGTCTCGGCCTCGCGGAGCGCATCGATCCAGGCCGTCGAGGCAGTGAACCAGGCAGGGGCGGTGAGCGCGCCGCGCTCGCCCCCGTAGGGCAAAGCCGAGATCATTTCGACCATCGGTGCCACGGCCTGAGCGGCGGGTGTGGCGCGCAGATCGTCGAGCAGGGCAGGGTCCTGGAGAACCAGCGCCGCGCGCGCGAGGGAGGCGTTTTCACGGGCGGTGAGCTCCATGAAGCGGCGGTGCACCTGCGGTGGGAAGACATCGGTGCCGAGCCCGGTGGCGCCCATGGCCCGGGCGAGCCCGGCGCTTTCCTTGGCGAGCCCGATTTCTTCATGCGCCTCCATGAGGGCGCCTGTCGCCGGGGAGCGCGCGATGTCACGCATGTGGCTTCCGGCGGCGAGCAGCAGGTTCACCAACGCGGTGTAGGTCCCGGCCAGCTCGGGCACGGTCAGGGTGAAGCGATCGATCTTTTCGCGAAGGTCGGGGAGGGCGGCGATCTGCTTGCGGAGGTTGGCCATGGTTGTGGTGGCGGCAGCTTCGGCCTCGGGCACGGCGTCGAAGAACCCGGCAAGTACGGCGTCGGTGGCGCTGCGCTGCGCCACCAGCTCGGCGGCGAAATTCTTGCCACGGGACGAGGTCAAGCCGGCTGAATAGCCGCGTTCCTTCTGCAGCTCGTGCACAAGGTCGGCGAAAACCTCGGCCTCGGTTGCGATGCGCGCGACCCGCTCGAGCGTTTCGGCGTTGCGGTTCAGGCGCAGCACCTCCTGCCCGGAGAAAAAGAACACCAGCGCCAGAAGGGGTCCGAGCGCGCCGAGAAGCATCAGTCGCAGGCTCATTGGCAGAATTCCGTCCAGAAGGGCAAGCATGGACCTTGTGGACCCGGACAGGTGAAGACTTGCTGAACGGCGCCAGCGGGCGGGCAGGAATATGTCGCGAAATTGAACGGTCTTATGGCGCCCCGCCCGATCCGAGCGGGACGCCGGAGCTTCGTGTCAGTTCAGCGCGGCGGTCATGGCTGCCTTGGCGTCGCCGCCGTCCAGCGTTGTGACGCCGTCGAGCCAGCTGTCGAGCACGCCGGCGTTGGCCTTCAGCCAGGCGGTGGCGGCCTTGTCGGGGTCGGTGCCTTCGTTGAGGATCGCGCCCATGATCTCGTTCTCCATCTGCAGCGAGAATTCGAGGTTCTCCAGTAGCTTGCCGACGTTGGGGCATTCCTCGACATAGCCGGCGCGGGTGTTGGTGTAGACCGTGGCGCCGCCGAAATCCGGGCCGAACCAGTCGTCGCCGCCCGACAGGTAGGTGAGGTCGAAGTTGGCGTTCATCGGATGCGGCTCCCAGCCGAGGAAGACGATCGGCTCGTCACGCTTGGTGGCGCGGTCGACCTGCGCCAGCATGCCCTGCTCGGAGCTTTCCTTGACGTCGAACGCGCTGAGACCGAAAGCATCGGCCTCGATCATGTCGAGGATCAGCCGGTTGCCGTCGTTGCCCGGCTCGATGCCGTAGATGGTCTCGTCGAGCTCATCGGCATGGGCGGCGATGTCGGCGAAATCGGTGAGGCCGAGTGCGGCGCCGGCGGCATTTGTGGCCAGCGTGTACTTTGCCCCTTCGAGGTTGGCACGGACGGTGTCGACCGAGCCTTTCTCGCGGTAGGGGGCGATGTCGCCCTCCATCGTGGGCATCCAATTGCCGAGGAAGACATCGACGTCGCCGCGGTCCATCGAGGTGTAGGTGACCGGCACCGAGAGCACCTTGATGTCGGTGTCATAGCCGAGGGCCTGCAGCACAACGGTGGTGGCGGCGGTGGTGGCGGTGATGTCGGTCCAGCCGACGTCCGAGAAAGTGATGCTGTCGCAATCTGCCTGTGCGGCGCCGGCACTGGCCAACGCGGCGAAGAGCGCGAGGCGGCAAATAGTCATGATCTTGTCCCCTGTTGGTTCTTTGTGCGCGCAAGTAAGCGCCCTTCGCCAATGCTTTGCAACCGGGCGGCGCGCAAGGCCTCTCGCCTTTCGGGCGCGGGCTGTGGCAGGCTGCGCAAAACACGACAACAAGGCACAACAGCAAGACCGGCGGACGGAGGCAGGCAATGGCGGAACTCGAGACGAAGATCGCGCAGGGGCGCGGCGACGAGGCGGCGGACCTGGTGCTCAAGGGGGGGGCGCATCCTCGACCTGGTCACCGGCGAGCTGATCGCGGGCGACGTGGCGATCTGCGAGGATACGATCGTCGGGGTCTATGAGAGCTACGAGGGGCGCGAGGAGATCGACGTGGCGGGCGCGATCCTGGTGCCCGGGTTCATCGATACGCATCTGCACATCGAGAGCTCGCTGGTCACCCCCTTCGAGTTCGACCGCTGCGTGACGCCGCGCGGGGTGACCACGGCGATCTGCGACCCGCATGAGATCGCCAACGTGATCGGCGCGGCGGGCATCCGCTACTTCCAGCAGGCCTCGGCGCACACGCTGATGGACATCCGGGTGCAGCTGTCGTCCTGCGTGCCTTCCACCCACATGGAGACCGCCGGGGCCGAGCTGCTGGCCGAGGATATCGCCGCGCTGATGGGCCATCCCTCGGGCATCGGGCTGGCGGAATTCATGAATTACCCCGGGGTGATCCATCGCGATCCCGAGGCGATGAAGAAATTGAAGCTCTTCGAAGGCGGGCATGTGGACGGCCATTGCCCGCTGCTGTCGGGGCGGGACCTCAATGCCTATGTGGCGGCGGGCATCCGCACCGAGCACGAGGCGACCAGCGCCGAGGAGGCGCTGGAGAAGCTGCGCAAGGGGATGCGGGTGTTGATCCGCGAGGGGTCGGTGTCCAAAGACCTGCACGCGCTGCAGCCGCTGCTAAGCGAGCGGACCTCGCCCTACATGTGCCTTTGCACCGACGACCGGAACCCGCTGGACATCGGCGAGCACGGGCATCTCGATTACATGATCCGCACGCTGATCGAACTGGGTACGCCGCCCTTGGCTGCCTACCGTGCGGCGTCGTTGTCGGCGGCCGAGGCCTTCGGTCTCAAGGACCGCGGCATGATCGCGCCGGGCAAGCGGGCGGATATCGTCGCCATCGACAGCCTTGAAGGGTGCCACGCGCAGCTGGTGCTGGCAGGCGGCGTGGTGGTGGAGGATGCCGCCTTTGCCGCGCGCGAGACGATCCCCGAGGTGGGGCGCTCTTCGGTGCATGCACCGAGGCTCGACGCGCAGAGTTTCCGCGCCACCGCCAACCGCGAGGAGACTGATGTGATCGGCATCCGCGAGGGGCAGATCCTCACCGACCACCTGCACGAGACAGTGGTTATCGAGAACGGTGACAAGGCGCCCGACGTGGCGCGCGATCTGATCCGCATCGCGGTGGTCGAGCGGCATGGCAAGAACGGCAATATCGCCACGGGTTTCGTGCGCGGCTTCGGGCTGCAGAAGGGAGCGATCGCCTCGACCGTCTGCCACGACCATCACAACATCGCCTGCGTCGGCGCGGATTACGCCGACATGGCGCTGGCGTCGAACCGTCTGGCGGAGATAGAGGGTGGCTTCGTCGTAGCGGCCGAGGGGAGGATCCTCGCCGAGCTGGCGCTGCCGGTGGCGGGGCTGATGAGCCTCTTGCCCTTCGAAGAGGTACGCGACCGGCTGGTCGAGCTGCGCGCCGCGGCGCGCAGTCTTGGCGTGACGCTGGAGGAGCCCTTCCTTCAGCTTGCCTTCCTTGCGCTGCCGGTAATCCCCGCGCTGAAAATCACCGACCGCGGCATGGTGGATGTCACCAAGTTCGAGATCATCCCCGGCTGAGCGGGATCACTCCTCGTCGTCGTCCTCGTCATCGTCGTAGAACGGCGTAACCTGGGCGACGATCACCGAGTTTTCCTCAAGTGCGCGGGCCATCAGCTCGCGCTCGGCCTCGTCGATCTCCATGCCCTGCGCGACACGCTCTTCCTCGGTGCCGTAGCCGGTCACGTCGAGCGGGTTCATGTCGGCCTGCTTGAGGATCGCCACGGTCTCGCGCACCGCCTCGGCCTCGTCCACGCCCGAGGCGTAGCAGAGCAGCCCGGCGCCGGTCGCGCCCTTGGGAAGGCCGTCGCCATCCTTGCGGCCGACTTCGACCAGGAGCGTGTAGACCTGCTGTTTTGACGGTTTCTTGCCCATATTCTTCGCTCCGCGGTGGTTGCCCTCCGCAATGGGCAAGCCGCGCGCCGCTGTCAAGCAAAGGGCACGCGGCGGGGGGCAGGCTCAGCGAAGCTTTCGGTAGCCCCAGATCAGCAGGACGGCGCCGATGATGCCGACGATGAGCTGCGGGATCCAGGTGTTGGCGGCGTAGATGCCGACCACCGAGAGGATCAGGTTCAGCACCACGGCGCCGATGATGCCGAGGATGATATTGGTGAGAATGCCGGTGTCGGCCTTCATGATCATCGACGCGATCCAGCCGGCAAGCCCGCCGACGATGATGGACGCGATAATTCCGAGACCCATGGTACGTATCCCCTATTTGGAAAAGTGACGCTAGGGGAACGCCTTGGGCGGAAAATGGTTCCTCAGAGCGGGCGCACAGGGCGTCGGGTGCGCCATGGCGCGCGGGCAAAAGAAAGGGGCGCCGCACGGCGCCCCTTCTCAAATGCTCTGCCGGGTCGGGACCCGCGCGCTCAGTCGCGCAGCAGTTCGTTGATGCCGGTCTTCGAGCGGGTCTTCTCGTCGACGCGCTTGACGATGACAGCGCAGTAGAGGCTGACGCCGTTCTTCGAGGGCATCGAGCCTGCGACGACCACCGAGTAGGGCGGCACTTCGCCGTACATGACTTCGCCGGTCTCGCGGTCGACGATCTTGGTCGACTGGCCGAGGAAGACGCCCATGCCGAGCACCGAGCCCTCGCGGACGATCACGCCCTCGACCACCTCGGAGCGGGCGCCGATGAAGCAATTGTCCTCGATGATGGTCGGCCCGGCCTGCATGGGCTCGAGCACGCCGCCGATGCCGACGCCGCCCGAGAGATGCACGCCCTTGCCGATTTGCGCGCAGGAGCCGACGGTCGCCCAGGTGTCCACCATGGTGCCGCTGTCGACATAGGCGCCGAGGTTGACGAAGGACGGCATCAGCACCACGCCCGGCGCGATATAGGCCGACTTGCGGACGACGGCGTTCGGCACCGCGCGGAAGCCCGCGGCCTTCCACTGGTTTTCGCCCCAGCCCTTGAACTTGCTGTCAACCTTGTCCCACCAGCCGGAGCCCTGCGGGCCGCCGTCATGCTGCTCCATGTCCTTGATGCGGAAGCCGAGCAGCACCGCCTTCTTGGCCCACTGGTTGACGTGCCAGCTGCCGTCCGCCTGTTTCTCCGCCACGCGCAGCGTGCCGCTGTCGAGGGCGTTCAGCGTGTCCTCGATGGCCTCGCGGGTTTCACCGGTGGTTGCGGGGGTGATCGTGTCGCGCGCCTCCCAGGCGGCTTCGATGGCGGTCTCGAGCTGGGCGTTGGACATTTGCGTCTCCTGTCGTCCGGGTTTACTGCCCTATAGCGGCAGGGTGCCGCCGCGACAATGCGAGACGTCGCCGGGCCGCCCCTGCAAGGCAGGCCAAGACAGGAGAGACCCGTGGCAAAACCCATCCACAGCATGATCCGCGTGCTCGACGAAGCGCGCTCGGTTGCCTTCTACGACACGGCCTTCGGGCTGAAGGTTGCGGACCGGCTGGATTTTCCGGAGTTCACCCTGATCTACCTCAGCGCTCCCGAGAGCGGCTTCGAGCTGGAGCTAACGGTGAACAAGGAGCGGACCGAGCCCTACGAGCTCGGCGACGGTTACGGCCATTTCGCGGTCTCGGTCGCCGACCTTGAGGCAGAGCACGCGCGGCTCACCGCGGCGGGCCTTGCGCCGCGCAAGCTGGTGGAATTTGCGCCCGCGGGCGAGGTGGTGGCGCGGTTCTTCTTCATTGCCGACCCCGACGGCTATCAGATCGAGGTGCTGGAGCGCAGCGGGCGATTCTCGTGATCCGCTGACCGGCGCGGGACGGCGAGGGGAGAGGGGGGGCGCTGCCCCCCCGGCCTGCGGCCACCCCCCGGGATATTTGAGCCTAGAAGAACGCGGCGGGCTCAGGCGAGCGGGTCGGGGGTGATATTGCCGCCGCAGAGCAGCACGGCCACGCGCTCGCCCGGCTCGGGGCGATAGCGCCGGAGCGGAGCGCAGCGAGCGCGGTGGCCCCGGCGGGCTCGACCAGCAGGCGGTGGGCCTGCCAGAGCGCGCGCTGCGCCTCGACAATCGCGGCGTCCGTGACGGTGACGCGACGGGCGAGGTGCCTTTGCGCCAGCCCAAAGCAGAGGCTGCCGATACGCCGGGCGCCGAGGGCATTGGCGGCGACGCCGGAGACCTCGACATCGACCGGGGCGCCGGCCTGCAGTGCCGCATCCAGCGTGCGGGCTTGTTGCGGCTCGACGGCGACGACCCGGCGCGCGCCCTGCAGCCAACCGAGCGCGCCGCCGATCAGTCCGCCGCCGCCGACGGCGATCAGCACGGTATCGGCGGCGAGGCCCTGCTGTTCCCATTCGCGCATCAAGGTGCCTTGCCCGGCGAGTGTGGGGACGGCGTCATAGGCGTGGACCTGCATCGCGCCGGTCTCGGCCTCATAGGCGCGGGCCTGCTCCAGCGCGTTGGCGTATTCACCCGGCACCACGGTGAGCGCGGCGCCGGTGCGCTCGATCAGCGCGATCTTGGCGGTACCGGCGATCTCGGGCACGAAGATCTGGGCGCGATAACCGAGCCGCGTGGCCGCGTAGGCGACCGCCGCGCCGTGGTTGCCACCGGAGGCCGCGACAACCCCGGCGCCGGGCACCGGCAGGCTGAGCAGCGTATTGAAGGCGCCGCGGGCCTTAAAACTGCCGGTGTGCTGGAGATGTTCGAGCTTGAGGTCGACGGGGTGTTCCCACAGCACCGCGCTGCGCATCACCGGGGTGCGCTGCACGTAGGCGGTGCTGCGCTCCGCGGCGGCGGCGATCTCGGCTTTCCAGTCCATTTTCCGTTTTCCTCTGATGCTCTTGCCGCAGGGCACGCTATATTCAGAGTCTGAGCAGAACAAGGACGGCCGACATGAATGACGAACGCCACTCCATCTTCCGCGACGCCGGACGTGACCGCAAGACTGCCGAGCAGATCCCGGACACGCCGCAGACGCGCGCCCCGTCCTACCGCCTCGCCTTTGCCGATGAGGCTTTCCTATGCCGCGAGGAGCTGCGCCCGGTGAGGCTGCAGCTGGAGCTGCTGAAGCCGCAGCTCGAGCTCGACGAGCGGCAGATCGAGAGCACCATCGTGCTGTTCGGTGGCGCGCGGATTCCCGCGCCGGAGCACAAGGACGGCGCGCGGACGCAGACATTGGCGGATCTGTCGCGTTTCTACGAGGAGGCGCGGCTGTTTGCGCAGGCGATGACCCGCAAGTCGATCGCCACCGGCAACCGGGAGTTCGTCATCACCACCGGCGGCGGACCGGGCGTGATGGAGGCGGGCAACCGCGGCGCCGAGGAGGCGGGCGGCGTATCGATCGGGCTCAACATCGTGCTTCCACACGAGCAGGCGCCGAACGAATACGTGACGCCGAACCTGTGCTTCAACTTCCACTACTTCGCGATCCGCAAGATGCACTTCCTGATGCGGGCGCGGGCGATCTGCGTCTTCCCCGGCGGTTTCGGTACGCTCGACGAGATGTTCGAGGCGCTGACACTGATCCAGACCGGGCGCATGGAACGGGTGCCCTTCCTGCTGTTCGGGCGCAGCTTCTGGGAGACGATCATCAACTGGGAGGCGCTGCAGGAGGCGGGAACGATCAGCCCCGAGGATCTCGATCTCTTCCGCTTCGTCGAGAGCGCGGAAGAGGCAGCGCATATCATCGAGGAATGGGATCCGGCGCCGGCGCGGAGCGATATCCCGGGCCGCTGACGCGCGGTTCCATGAAAGACGAAGGGGCGCGTGATCCGCGCCCCTTTTTCGTGTTCGTTTTCGTGCTCGTTTCCGCTGCGACGGACCCTGCCGGGCCTGAGGTCAGAGCGACTGTTTCTCTTCCGTCTTGGCCGGCACATCCTCGCAGCGCTCGACCCAGCGCGCGATGATCTCGCGCGCGAACTCCTCGTCACGCTCGCCGATGGCCTGGCGCAGGTCCTTCATCGCGGTGGCGATCTCGAACTCCGACAGGTAGCTCTCCTGCGCGCGGAGGATCTTGTGGTGCGGCGTGGTCAGCATGTCGGTGGAGATCAGCAGCTCTTCGTGCAGCTTTTCGCCCTTGCGCAGGCCGGTCACCTTGATCTCGATATCGCCGTCGGGGGTGGTGTCGTCGCGCACGGTGTAGCCGGCGCCCTCGATCATCTGGCGGGCCAGCTTGTGGATCGGAACCGGCTCGCCCATGTCGAGCACGAAGACGTCTCCGCCGCGCGAGAAGGACCCGGCGAGCAGCACCAGCCGGGCCGCCTCGGAGATGGTCATGAAATAGCGGGTGACCCGCGTGTCGGTGAGGGTGACCGGGCCGCCGCGGGCGATCTGCTCTTCGAAGAGCGGGATGACCGAGCCCGAGGAGCCCAGCACGTTGCCGAAGCGCACCATCGAGAAGCGGGTGTCGCTGCTGCGGGTGGCGAGATCCTGCACCAGCAGCTCGGCGAGGCGTTTCGAGGCGCCCATGACATTGGTCGGGCGCACGGCCTTGTCGGAGGAGACGAGGATGAAGCGCTCGACCCCGGCCTCGCGCGCGGCCTCGGCGATCACCTTGGTGCCCAGCACGTTGTTGCGCATGCCGGCGATGACGTTGTTTTCCACCAGCGGTAGGTGCTTGTAGGCGGCGGCATGCAGCACCACGTCGATGCGGTACTGCTCGAGCACGCGGGCGATGAGGGTCTCGTCGAGCACCGAGCCGAGCACGGGGGTGATCTTGAGCCCGTCCCCGGAGAGGTCGCGCAGTTCCTTATCGATGTTGTAGAGCGCCAGTTCCGAGTGATCGAGTGCGACGATGCACTCGGGCTTGCAGCCAAGGAGTTGGCGGCAGAGCTCGGAGCCGATCGAGCCACCGGCGCCGGTGATCAGGATGCGGCGCCCGGAGTAGGCGTGGCTGACGCCGGGCAGCTCGCTCTCGAGCCGGCCGCGGCCGAGCAGGTCATCGAGCGACACCGGCGAAACGCGCTTGCGCAGCTCGCCCTCGCCGACCAGTTCGGCGAAGGAGGGCAGGGCGTGGACCTCGCAGCCGATGGCGCGCAGCCGGTGGGCGATGCGCGCAAGCTCGGGCGGGCGGATCGAGGGCATGGCGAGCACGACGCGGTCGATGTTGCGGGTCTCGATCAGGTGTTTGACCGTCGAGGGCGCATGCACGCGCAGCCCCGAGACCACCAGCGATTGCAGCGTCGGGTTGTCGTCGACGAAACACACCGGCTCGATCGCATCGTCCTGACGCAGCGCCGCGACCAGCTGCTGGCCGGTCTTGCCGGCGCCGTAGATCAGCACCCGCATCCGCGGCTTGGTGCGGCGGTAGGCGACGATGGTGACGTGGCGCAGCGCGATCCGCCAGAAGGCGCTGAGCACCATGAGAAGGATGCCGAAGTTGAAGTAGACCGGAATGGCGAGCCCCGGGGAGAGCAGCGCATCGATGACCAGCGCCGCCACCGCGGTCAGCACCGAGAAGAGCGCGGTGCGGGTGATCGCCCGGGTTTCGAAGGCGTTGAGCTTGATCCGCGGCAATTGCAGGTGCCAGGAGATCGCGCCGCCCGCGAGCATGATCAGGATCACCAGCGGAGTCAGCTGCGCGGCACTTGGCAGGCCGGCACGCACCATCGCGTGCAGCATCAGCGCAAGGCCGAGCGCGACGGCGATCATGACGATGTCGAGGCTGAGGAAGATGACCTGTTTCTGCGGGCGGGACAGGGAGATGGCAGATCTGTAGAAGCGCAGCCTTGTCTTGCTGGGGCGTGATCGCGTCTTGGCGGCACCGGTGCGGCTTTGGAAATTCTGCTGCCTCTTAGTCGTTCGCCGCATTGTTGCTTCTGCCCAAATAGTCTTCAAATACGTTCATGATCTACGCACCTGCCTAAACATTGGACAAGAGCGGAGATGCTGCTTCCGCGGGGAAGAGCGGATTTCTTCCCTAGAATGCGATTTCAATGCCACGAAAATCGGCGGCGGAGAAGGAAAACTCCCGGCATTCCGGGGTTTTGGGGCAAAGTTCGCCGGAAGCGTGGTTATTTCGCAGCATGGGCCCGCCGGTGGCCGGGAAACAGTGGAAAACAGCCCTTCCCGATATAGGTGGCATGCGATAAGACGCGCGCCAGCCTGCATCGCGGGATCCACTCGCGCGCAGCATCCAGGAAGGAGAGCCAGAACCATGGGCTACAAGGTCGTTGTTGCCGGTGCCACGGGGAACGTGGGCCGTGAAATGCTGAACATCCTCGCCGAGCGCGAGTTCCCGGTCGACGAGATCGCCGTGCTTGCATCGCGAAAATCTCTGGGAACCGAGGTGAGCTTCGGCGACAAGACACTCAAGACCCAGGATCTCGCCACCTTCGACTTCACCGGCTGGGACATGGCGCTCTTTGCCGTGGGGTCGGGGCCGACCAAGGAATTCGCGCCCAAGGCCGCCGCGGCGGGCTGCGTCGTGATCGACAACAGCTCGCTTTACCGCTACGATCCGGACGTTCCGCTGATCGTGCCGGAAGTGAACGCAGACGCGGTGTTCGGCTATTCCAAGAAGAACATCATCGCGAACCCCAACTGCTCGACCGCCCAGATGGTCGTGGCGCTGAAGCCGCTGCACGACCGTGCAAAGATCAAGCGCGTCGTCGTGTCGACCTACCAGTCGGTATCGGGCTCGGGCAAGGAAGGCATGGACGAGCTCTGGGAGCAGACCAAGGCCGTCTATAACCCGGTCTCCGAGGTGCCGCCGAAGAAGTACCCCAAGGAAATCGCCTTCAACGTCATTCCGCACATCGACGTCTTCATGGAAGACGGCTCGACCAAGGAAGAGTGGAAGATGGTCGCCGAGACCAAGAAGATCGTCGATCCGTCGATCAAGGTCACCGCAACCTGCGTGCGGGTGCCGGTCTTCGTCGGCCACTCGGAGGCAATCAACATCGAGTTCGAGGACTTCCTCGACGAGGACGAGGCACGCGACATCCTGCGCGAAGCACCGGGCATCATGGTGATCGATAAGCGCGAGGATGGCGGCTACGTCACCCCGAAGGAATGCGTGGGCGACTTCGCCACCTTCATCAGCCGGATCCGCCAGGACAGCACGATCGAGAACGGCCTGAACCTCTGGTGCGTCTCGGACAACCTGCGCAAGGGCGCGGCTCTCAATGCCGTGCAGATTGCAGAGGTGCTTGGGCAGAAAGTGCTCAAGAAGGGCTGAGGCTCTCCCAAATTACTAACAAATCCTTAACGCCCGCCTCCGAAAGGGGGCGGGTTTTTACTATGTTTATAAGCATTTCCCAGAAATTCGGATCACACCCCATCCGTTGGGATAGGTGGGCCTCGCCCACTGGGAACGGCACCTACTCCGCCGTCAGGATGGGCGGACAATGCACCTGCTGGTAGAAAAGGTGCATCGACAGCGACGGTTTCCGCCGCACCCGCCAGAAGGCGCAGCCAGTTAGAGGAGTGCCGACATGACCATTGACCTCGCAGACGTCGCCCGTGGCCGCCGCATCGTTGCCGTTGCTGCCCGCGACATGTCGCTGCTGAGCCGGCGGAGCCGTCCGATGCCCACCCTGATGGCGCGCCTGCTGCGCGGCTTTCGCCTGCCGGCCTGAAGGGACCAAAGGATTTTCACGAGTGCCGCCTCGGCGACCTGAGGTCGCCACGTAACAAGGCGAGTTATCCCCCGGGGGCGGGGAGTTTCGAGCCCCCACCGACCCTCGTGTCGCGTTGAGTTTTGCCGGCGGTGTTGTTTTGAGTGCCGGCATGGACGCGGGGGTCTCCGAGTGTTTCGGAGAGCGTGAGTGTGTGTAGTACCAGTAATGGCGGGGCGCGTGGTCAGGTGGTCGCGGGCCCCGCTGGTTTTCTTGTCGATCGGTCGACGGCCGCCGATCCTTCCGCCGAATAGCACCCGTCACGTCCCTCCCGTCACATGCCGTCGTCAAACGTGATCCGGTCCGGGGTCGATCCGTGGTACACTCGCCGTGTTTTCAGTATGGACGAGATTTGAGCAATGGATAGTCTTGATCGTTCCGGCGCCATGCCAGCGCCTTTTTTTCGGCGAATCTTCGCCACTCCTCCCCTCCTCCACCTCTCAAGAACACTGCGCGCCCGACACGATGCCGGGCGATCTCGATTCCGAAACCGCGGCGCTTCTTCGCATGGTTGTTCTGCCGCAGATCGAAGCTGCCTCCAGTTGGGGCGATCTGGTCATGCGGCTGAGGGAAAAGGGATTCGGGCTCGGCTTTCGTGCGGGACGGATGATTCTCAACCGGCTCGACAGTGGGGCGGAGATTTGCACGGGGCGCAGCCTCGGTGCGCCCCTGCGGGGTCTTGCGGCGCGGCTCGGGCGCCCGGCACTTCGGCTCAGCCGCGACGGGCTGAGCGCCAGGCTTCAGGGGTGAGCCAGAGTCGCTGAGCCGCAGGGCTGCTCAGACGACGACGTAGCCGTCGGCTTTGGGGTCGTAGCATTCCAGCGACCCGCTGCCGATGTCGTGCCACAGGCCGTGGATCGACAGGTCCTGCGATTCGACGGCCTCGCGCACGAAGGGGAAGGTCATCAGGTTCTCGAGCGAGACCAGCACCGATTCCTTTTCCAGCGCGCGAGCCATGTCCTCGGGCTTGCGTTCGACCACGCGGTCGTAGCCGGGGCGCAGGATGTCCATCCAGCGCCCGACGAAGCTCGACTTCTCCTCGAGTTGGGGTGCATTGCCCGAGCACATGTCGAGGCAGCCCTTCACGCCGCCGCAGCTGGAGTGGCCCATGACAATGACATGGGCGACCTTGAGCGCGGTGACCGCATATTCGACCGCCGCCGAGGTGCCGTGCTGCTGGCCGTCGGGCTTGTAGGGCGGCACGAGGTTGGCGATGTTGCGGTGAATGAAGAACTCGCCGGTGTCCGCCCCGAAGATCGAGGTGACGTGCACCCGGCTGTCGCAGCACGAGATGATCATGGCGCGCGGGTGCTGACCCTCCGAGGCGAGGCGTCGGTACCACGCGGAGTTCTCGGCATAGCTGGTCGCCTTCCAGCCCTGGAACCTCTGAACAAGGTAGGTGGGTAGCGGTTTGGCGTTGTGCATCTCGATCCTCCAAGCAACTTGAAGCCTTGGA
The DNA here is from genome assembly GCF_002300555.2 of Alloyangia mangrovi. Taxonomy (GTDB): domain Bacteria; phylum Pseudomonadota; class Alphaproteobacteria; order Rhodobacterales; family Rhodobacteraceae; genus Salipiger; species Salipiger mangrovi. The sequence continues at coordinate 54,215 of NZ_NTHN02000035.1, forward strand.
CGGAATACGCGGGATTGTCGCGGAATTCGAGAGAAGAAACACCGACATCTAACCTTTTGGGAACTTGGGCCCGCTATGACGGCGCTGCCGTGGGGGCGCAGAGATGAGGAGAGGGCGGTGACCAAATCGCTGACGTCCGGCCCCGCAGGCGCCAGGGCGGTGACCCAGATCGCTGTGCTCGCACCCTTCGAGAAGGCCGGGCTCGACCCGCAGCCGCTCGAGGAGATCTTCGCCCGGCTCGGCCCGTCCGACGCGGAAAATGCTTTATGCCGCGCGATGGAGGAGCTGGCCTATCGGCTCGGCGAGCTTGATCGGGTCCACGCGCAGGGCCGCTGGCAGGATGCCTCCCGGCATGCGCGCGAGCTCGGCGGGATCGCGAAATGTCTTGGCATGTGCTCGGTCGCGCGGATTTCCGAGGATGTGCTGACCTGCCTCGACGATGGCGACCTCGTGGCGCTGGCGGCCACCGTGGCGCGGCTCGGCCGGGTCGGGGAGCGATCGCTCTACGCCATATGGGACATGGAGGATCAGGGGGTCTGAGGCCCGGCGCGCGCCCGGCGGGTTCGGGGGCGCCTGCGTCTTCTCACGCGGGCGTCACCGCCGGAGGTTCCGGCGGCCCGCCCCCTTGCGGGTGCCGCTGGCTCCGATAGGCTCGGCGCAAACCGACCAAGGGGACCTTCATGAACCTGACTTTCGCACCCGCCGACGCCGGCGCCCTGCCGCTGCATGTGATCGAGGCCGAGGCGCTGGAGAGCTGGCTGGCAGACCAGCCCGCACGCGTGCGCACCTGGGTGGAGGCCAGCGGCTTCGCGGGCGAGATCGGCAATGCGCTGATGATTCCCGGCGAGAGCGGCGCTCCCGAGGCAGCTCTGCTCGGCTATGGCACCGCCGCCCGCCGCCGCCGCACCCGCTTCGCGCTGGCCGCCGG
>NZ_NTHN02000036.1 GCF_002300555.2 Alloyangia mangrovi
CCGAGGTCGAGGCCTTCATCTCCGCCCGGCGCCCCCGACGCGCCCGCGCTGCCGGCCGAGGAGCTGCGGCTGCTTCTGATCGGCGCCATGGCCAACGAGGGCGCGCGGATGCTGGCCACGGGCATGCTGCAGCGCGCCTCCGATCTCGATCTGGTGGCACTGCAAGTGCTGGAGATGCCGCGCTGGCGCGGCGGGCCGATGCAGGTGGCGATGCGCCTCGGGCCTCGGAAACTGCGCGAGGCGCTGGCCGGGGTGGCGCATCCCGACCGCGCCTTCTGGGCACCGCAGCCGCTCTGGGACGATCTGGTCACCACGCGCGCGGCGGACTGGCCGCAGCGGTAGGTCTGCGGGCTCAGCCGAGCAGGATGCCGACCATCACCATGGCCAGGCCGAAGACCGACAGCAGCAGCGTCGCCATGTTCAGCGGCACGATCTTGCGCATAACCTCGCGCAGCCCGTCGTCGTCGAGCCCGGCGCGCTTGGCGCTCCAGACCTTGATGATGCATCCGAAAAGCCCCAGGAGCCCCGCGAGCGAGACCGCCGCACCCAGCCAGATCAGCCATTCCATGCCGCACTATCCTCCGTTCGCGCCGCCCTTCGGCGCTTTCGGGGCGGGTACTGCATCGCCGCCCGCCTCGCAACCCTCGGCGGCATCTGCCCGGCGCGCCGGATCGGGCTTGATGAGGGCGGCGCCGGGGGGGTAGTCAAACCGGCGATACCGGCAGAAAACCTGGCAGGAGTTGATGAGATGCAGGACAATGGTTCCGACGCCTATGGCGTCGCCGCAGGCGAGCTGAAGCAGTTCATCGAGCGCTTCGAGCGGCTCGAGATGGAAAAGAAGGAAATCGCCGACCAGCAGAAAGAGGTCATGGCCGAGGCAAAGGGCCGCGGCTACGACACCAAGGTGATGCGCAAGGTCATCGCGCTGCGCAAGCGCGACAAGGACGACATCGCCGAGGAAGAGGCGGTGCTGGAAATGTACAAGGCCGCGCTCGGCATGGACTGAGCCGCCGCGCCAGCCCCTCGAAAATCCCGGACCGGGGCACGCGCCCCGGTTCCAGGCCAGATAATACCAGACCGGACCGGAGGCGGGACCTCCCGCCCTTCTTCTAGGCAAAAATATCCCGGGGGAGCCGCGCAGCGGCGGGGGCGGAGCCCCCTGTTCTCCGACGTGCACGCGCCGATTCAGGGCGTCAGCACCCGCACCCCGTCCATCTGCGCCAACTGCCACAGATCCTCGTCGTAGAGCCCGGTGAGCATGTCGACATAGGCCTCGTCCCAGCCCGGCATGTCGAGTTCTTCCTCCATCGCCCCGGGCAGGGCGTATTTCTCCAGGAAGGCCGTCATCACCCGGCGCTTCTGCGCCTCGCTGACCGTGGGGTTCTCGCGCAGGAAGCCGCGGAAGCGCTGCATCGCCTCGGGGCTGACGAGTTCGGAGAAGATATCGAAGCTGCCGGTGATCTTCCGCTCGGGCTCGATCCCCGCGGCCTCGCGCAGGATCTTCCCCCAGAGCAGCGGCGTGTCCTCGTTGCACCAGAGCGTGATCGGCACATCGGGCAGGTCGCGCCGCAGCCGCATGACGAGATCGGACCAGCGCAGCTGCATCGGGTCGGCGCCCGACAGGAAGCTCTCGAGCGTCTGGTGCGGCGTGGCGCGCAGCATCGCGGGCAGCCATGTGGCGAAATCGCGCAGCCCGAGGAAAATCTGCAGATCGTCCCCCTCGAAGAGCCGGGCGATCGCCTTCAGCCGCCGTTCGGCCTTGCGATAGAGCGTGCCGCCCTCCAGCGCGAGCTTCGGCACGGATAACAGCGTCTCGTGGCTCAGGATGAGCCGCGTGACCTGCCCGGGATCCTCGCTGAGGATGGCGTCGAGCAGCACCTCGCGCGCTTCGGGCGCCGGGTCCTCTGCACCGAGCGCGCCGATGGCCTCCGAAAGCAGCATGCGGTAGCGCGAGGGGCCGGGGACGGCGATGCCCTCGCGGTGAAACTCGCCTGCATTGCGCAGCAGGCCCTTGAGCAGGCGATCCTCGTCCGTGCATTGCGCGCCGATATGGAGAATGACCTGCATGACCTGCACTTTCGGTTACCAACGGCAGGCACTATACCCGGATGAGAGCCAAGGAAAACCGCGCGCCGCCCGGGGCGGATCACGAAGGAGCCCTCATGAGCCTTGCCGACAACAGCGCCCCGCGCCGCGCCCGACTTTCGCTGGCGCGGGCCTTGCCGAACCCCTGGTCGCTCGGCGCCGCGCTGATTGCCGCTGTGGTGATCGCGCCGATCCTGGCGGTGCTGTGGATCGCGCTGTTCCCGTCGGAAAACATCTGGCCGCATCTCATTTCGACAACTCTGCCGCGCTATTTCGGCAATACGCTCAAGCTGATGGCGGGGGTCGGGCTGCTGGCCGGGGCGGCAGGCTCGGGCGCGGCCTGGCTGGTGGCGCGCTACGAGTTCCCGGGGCGGCGCTGGCTCGAATGGCTGCTGCTGCTGCCGCTGGCGATCCCGGCCTACGTGGGCGCCTACGCGCTGGTCGATTTCCTCGAATACGCCGGGCCGGTGCAGACCGGGCTGCGCGAACTCTTCGGCTGGAAGACCTCGCGCGACTACTGGTTCCCCGAGATCCGCTCGATGGGGGCGGCGATCATTGTGCTCTCGGCGGCGCTTTATCCTTACGTCTACCTGCTGGCCCGCAACGCCTTCCGCGAGCAACCGGGCAGCGCCGACGAGGTGGCGCGTTCGCTGGGGCAAGGTGCCTTTGCGCGCTTCTGGCGCGTCGGCCTGCCGCTCGCGCGCCCGGCCATCGCCGCGGGCATGGCGATCGCCATGATGGAGGCGGTGAACGATTTCGGCACGGTGGATTACTTCTCGGTGCAGACGCTGACCACCGGCATCTTCAGCGTCTGGCTGCAGAGCAACAACGCCGGAGGAGCGGCGCAGATCGCTGGCACGGTGCTGGCGCTGGTCATCGTGCTGGTGCTGCTCGAGAAGGGCTCGCGCCGCCGCATGCGCTTCTTCAACCTCTCTTCGCGGCACCGCCCGGTGGCGCGCACCGCGCTGCGCGGTGCCACCGGGATCGGCGCGACGCTGGCCTGCCTGATCCCCTTCGGCATGGGGTTCGTGCTGCCCGCCTGGGTGATCCTTGGCCATGCGATCGACAACGCGCGGGCCTGGGCCGACCCGAGGCTCTGGCAGGCCGGGGTGCACACGCTCACCGTTGGCGGCATCGCGGCAGTTCTCACGGTGCTCGGCGGGATCTTCCTGGTCTACGGCGTACGCTTGTCGGGCCGGCAATTGCCGCGCCTTCTGCTGCCGATTTCGACCATCGGCTACGCCGCGCCGGGAGCTGTGCTGGGGGTGGGAATCCTGATTCCGCTGGCCGCTGTGGACCATGTGCTCGCCGACACGGTGGAGGCCGCGACCGGCATCGACATGGGCCTGGTGCTGACCGGGTCGGCCTTTGCGCTTGTTCTTTCCTATTTCGTCCGCTTCTTCGCCATCGCGCAGGGCGCGGCGGATGCGGCGATGGGGCGGATCTCGCCCAATCTCGCCCGCGCCGCCCGCTCGCTCGGCCGTACCCAGGGACAGACGTTGCGCGAGGTGTACTACCCGCTGATGCGCGGCTCGGTCGCCTCGGCGCTGCTGCTGGTCTTCGTCGATTGTGTCAAGGAGCTTCCTGCCACGCTGCTGCTGCGCCCGTTCAACTACGAGACCCTTGCCACGCGTGTGCATGACCAGGCCTCGCTGGAGAACCTCGGAGGCGCCGCCCCGGCGGCGGTGCTGGTGATCGGCGTGGGGTTGGCGGCGGTGGGACTCCTGGCTCGCGCAAATCGCTGAATCGCTCTTGCACAAGGGGGCGAAGCTGGCATATGCCTCTGCCCACGGTGCCCCTATAGCTCAGCTGGTAGAGCAACTGATTTGTAATCAGTAGGTCCGCGGTTCGAGTCCGTGTGGGGGCACCATTTTTCCTAAGACTTCGGTCGTGATGCCATATTTTATCATGGTTCCAGAGGTCCAGTGAACCAAGAACTCGCGTGCGCATTCTCTTGGCGCACTTGCAGGCATCGCGGCGCTCTTCCTCGCTTTTCACCACTTGGTCTCGGTCAACGCCGCTTATCAGGCAGTATTGAGTCAGATGAATTGCTGCAATTGCCCGTCTTGGTAGCGATGCTTTTCCTTGAGGTGGAGCCTGAGAAGCACGCCTTTGCCACGTCTTGTTATCGCTTTGCGGGGGTCCAAACCTTCCATACTTCGAAGACCTATTCCTGCCTGAAAATAGGTTAGCTGCGACCCTCAAAAGCACGGCCCGGACTGGGCGATCTCTTGCTTGGATAGTATGTGGCGAAGAATTCTTGGGCCAGACGCTGACCTGCCGCTGTCGTCCTCCATTCTTCCAATCGCCGAACCATTTCTGCGCGCATTCGCGAGTTAACAATGAGCTGCAAGAAGTGTCTTCGTAAAAATGAAGATTCTGAAAAGGACCTCATTTCATTTGGTAAAATATCGTTCGCGTTCGTCGGTTTTCGTCTTTGCGACCCGCCCCGAGGTGAGCGGGCTCGAAAGACGAAAGACCGCGTCACGCAATACGCGCAGGAAGAAAGGAGGAGCCCCCGCCTGCGTGCTTGTCGTCCGTTTCGGGGGCGGCGTTTACAAGAAAGGACGTTCGAATGAACGCCATTCAGAAACGTGCGGTGGTACAGGCCTTCCTCGCACGTCACGATCTCGATCTTCAGCATTCCTGCCTGCAGCTCGGCGGTGCGCCGGCCCTCGGCAGGTTGCAGCGGTTCCGCCGCGCGGTGGCCGTCGCAACGCGGCTCACCACGGGCCACCGCCGGGAGCTCGGCTGGCTGCAGCGGTTGTTGTTGGCCGAGCACGGGAAGGAGGTTGGTTTCGACGAGGTGGATTTCTTCCACGATATCGACCCGGCGGACCCATCGATCCTGACCATCTGCCTGCTCACCGAGGCCCTTGCCGAGGTGATCTCTGCCCTGGGAAACCCTGGGGGCGCGCAGGGCTCCGATGAAGCAGCTGCTGCATGAAGGAGGACAGCATGAGCTATAACTACACGCGCCGCGAAGTGACCATCGAGTACCTCGCGGAACTGGTCATCACCCATGCTGCCGGTCTTTCAGACTGCTGGCGCCCTGCCAGTCTCAACGTGGAAGGTCGTCGTCATCAGATGATGCTGGAGCGCTTTGCGCGTGGCGACGTGCTCGACGACCGGGATGATGCCGCGCTCGAAGCCGTCGGCAAGGCCCTGATTGCCGACGTCGAGGGGATGCTGCCAGGGTATTCGGCGCTGATCCTGCGCGGTGACACTCGCGAAGACGTGTACGTCAATGCCGAGATCCAGCGGCGTCATGACATGCTGATTCGATGGCAGGAATTCCGCGATGCCCGCAACCGTTTGCGCGGCAAGGTTCGGGCAATGCGCCTTCTTGCGGACCTTTGAAGGCAATGGCGGCCAGGCGTGACGCCTGGCCGCCATTGGGTGCAGAATTGCGTGCCACGCACCTCCGGGCACCGCTCTTGTCCGGCGCGGTGCACCATTTCTGGGTTTTTCTGGCATCGGAGGGCCGGGCGCCGCGTACTTTCCAAGTCCCGCAGTCCCATTTTCCGGTCTATGCTATCGTAGATTTTGGCGCACAGGAGTGCATCGTGACAGACGAACATGAGCGCAAGAGACGTCATGCTATCAACGCCTTGAAGGGTATCCTGAAAGATGTGCCCATGAGCGAGCCGCCCGAAGACATGACCTTGGGCGGCAGGGGCATCCGGAATGCCCCGCGGACTCCGCCGGAAGAGCCTACACCGGAACTCGAGGCGGAGATGGACGCTCGTCAGGATGCCTACCGTGCCGGTGAGGTCGGTGAGCCGCCGCTGCTCGAATTCTCGAAGTGGTATCGGGAGGCGAGGGGTCGGACACCGGCGCATTACCAAGCGGTGTTGAAGCCGAAGAACTGGAAAGGTGATGACTCATAATGAAGAGATTCAGGCCTTCCTGGCCGACGTTCTGGCGCTATATCGCGGACACGGTCTGGAGAACCGTGGCGAAGCCGTAGGTTGGAGGTCTGTCGCCGGACGGCACTCGGTGGGTGGCCTGCAAGCCGGGGTTCTTTCTGCACGTCCGACTGTTGTCACGTCTGTTTCGGCGCCTGTTCCTCGATGGGCGGCTGGTTCTGCATCGCGCCGGGGAACTGGCCTTCTACGGCGATCTCGAACGACTGGCGCAGGCGGATGCCTTCATCGCCTGGCTCGCGCCATTCCGAAAATCCGAATGGGTGGTCTATGCCAAGCCGCCTTTCGGCGGCCCCGAGGCCGTGCTCGCCTACCTGAGCCGATACAATGCACTCGACGTCTGCTATCTGCGCTTCTTGGACGCCGTAGCACAAGTCGGATGCCAGCGCTTCTGCGACATCCGTGAAAAACGCAGCATGACGTAAGGCGTCGACAGGAAGGGCGGTCTCCGGACTTTCTCTGCAAGTGCGAACCTAACTTGGTCAAGGTTCAGGACCTGACATTCAGTCAGGCCCAACTCCCCAGATCCAAGGAGGCCGAAACTGACCACGGCTTCCAAAAATTCGCCACCGGCGCGAGAAACCGGTTCACTAAACGTAAAGCAGTGTTCTTCGCGGGGAGAGTTGGCGCACCTCAAATTGAAATTATGCACGCCCAAAGCGTTGCAATCTATCCGTAAGGAACTCACATTGCGTGGGAACGAAAATGGAAAGTAAAGTATGTCTGTAGCGATTACCAAACAGGCCGAAGCATATCTTGAGGCTTTGGCAGAGGCGCTCGAGATCCCACTGGCACGCTACGAACAGGCGGAAACGAGCTATAAATCACTCGGTGACTGGCTGCATCGGGAGGCGTCCAGCGTCCGGGATCATGACCCGGATATCTTTATACAGGGCTCTTTTCGGCTCGGCACGGTTATCAGGCCGATGTCTGACGATGAAGAGTATGACGTGGACTGCGCCTGCTCGCTTACAAGTCTGAGCAAGTCGGATCTGTCTCAGTACGATCTGAAGGACATGCTGGGCAAAGAAATAAAGCTCTACCGTGAAAGCAAGGGCATCAAGAAACCGGTGCACGAAGGCCGACGGTGCTGGCGACTCGAATATGCCGATGGCGCCCAGTTCCATATGGACATCGTTCCCTGTATTCCAAACGCCGAAGATCAGCGACTGCTGCTTGAGACGCGCAATCTCGATGCACAATTTTCCGACACGGCCATCGCAATCACGGATAATGAGGAACCGGCGTACTACGCCATCACAGACGAATGGCCACGTTCCAATCCGCGGGGATACGCGGAGTGGTTCAAATCGCGCATGGGCGACGTCTTCCTCCGCAGGCGTCAGAAGATCTTGAACGAAATGCGCGCGGAAGGTGTAGCCGCCAGTGTCGAAGACATCCCGACATATCGGGTGCGCACACCGCTGCAATCTACCATCATGATTTTGAAACGGCACCGCGACTCAATGTTCGCGGATGATCCGACAGACAAGCCAATTTCGATCATAATTTCCTCTCTTGCCGCGCACGCTTACCAGAGCGAGGAAACGATTGGCTATGCGCTGCTGTCGATTCTGAGCCGGATGGAGGACGCAATTGAGCATGACGGGACAAAGTACATCATCAAGAACCCGACTGACGCGCTCGAAAACTTCGCTGATAAGTGGGAGGACCATCCGGAGCGCGCGGATGCGTTCTTTGAATGGCTGAAGCAAGCGCGAGAGGATTTTTCCACCGCCGGTCGTCTGGTCGAACACAGGCGCATGGCAAATGTGCTGGCGAGCCGTATGGGGCAAGGTCTCACCGATCGGGCAAGCAACCGTGTATTGCAGCCATCACGGCCAGGCTCGCCCAGCCTTGTGAAGGCTGCAGGGGTAGCTTCGGCGACCTCAGCCCCCAGTGTTTCCTTCGGAGACACACCTCGGACGCCCAAAAAGCCTGACGGTTTCGCATGACTTGGTGGCTGCTGCAAAATTCAAGACTTAGGGCGGAAAAGGCCACCCTCGCGGAACTGGAGGGCAGCGTGGATTGGCTTTCTGTCGAAAAATGGCAGGCCAACAAAGACCTTGAAATGTGCGTCGGCTTCATAATCACGCATGGCGAGAAGCGTTTTGGGTTTCGGATGCGTTATCCAAGTGTATTTCCAGATGCGCCGCCAATGATCTTCACCGACGACGGATCGCGGATTTCAAACCATCAATATGGGGCTGACGGGGAACTCTGCCTCGAACACCGCCCAGACAACTGGCACCCTGCGATCACAGGCGCGGATATGGTGGCGAGTTGCCAGCGTCTGATTGCCGAAGAACATCCCGAGGGTGGAGAGACCGTAAATGCGCGATCGGCACACACTGCATCTCTCGGACGTGACCTTCGATCCAAGTCTTGTCGTTTCTTAGTGAGCGAGAACGATCTTGCGGCAATCAACAGGCTACCGGACTTTGGGGAAAGAGAGTTCACGCTTTCAGAGAGGAAGGCAGCAAACAGCTTTCTTGCTTCACTAACACACATAGGGCCAATGGACGCTCCGTCTTGGGTGAGCGACCTGGTCTTGCCCGATGGATTTGCCAAAGAAGCGGGAACGGTCGTTCGCGTGCCGGGAGCAGGAAGCTTAGGCCCTGTAACCATCGAAGCCCTGGGAGCTTTTCTTGACCGCGTAGGCCTTCGTGAACTGCGCTGTCGAATGTTCGACACGGATGCGTTCACCTATTTGCTATTGGGCTACGCGGAGGAATGGGAGCTTTTCTCGATCTTTGGTAAGCCAGACGATCGGAAGGCTTTCCCTTACAGAACGGTTATCGTTCCGGCCGAGCAAAAAACGCGTGCCGGACGAGTTCAAGGTGCTGGCTGACAAGTCTGTAGGGATCGTTGGATGTGGCTCCGTTGGGTCAAAGGTTGCTGCCAGTCTTTGCAGGACGGGCGTGGGAAAATTCCTCTTAATCGATGAAGACATTTTTTTTCCCCGGCAATGCAGTGCGCAACGAGTTGGACCTGAGCGTCACGGGCGCGCATAAGGCGTTCGGGCTGCGAGAAAGACTGAAGAATCTGGCTCCTGAAGTAGATGTCGCCGCATTGCGCATGACACTCGGCGGCCAAGAAAGCGCGGACTCTATGGCCGGTGCGCTTGAGGCGCTAAGTGAATGCGATGTTCTGATCGACGCCACTGGCGAGCCGACCGCATTCAACATGATTGCCTCAATGGCTACGCGCAAAAGAAAACCAATGGTCTGGGCCCAAGTGTTCGCCGGCGGAATCGGGGGCCTTATAGCGAGGGCGCGGCCCGATATGGATCCAACCCCGCACATGGCACGGGCGCAAATCGACAGGTGGTGTGAGGATCAAGGCGTCGCATGGATCAAGCCTGACGATCCAGAGCGTTATGCGGGCCAGGGTGCTGATGGGACACCGATGCTTGCGGTTGATGCAGATGTCGGCGTAATTGCTGCGCACGCCAGCCGTTTAGTAATCGATCTACTGGCCCGCCCGGACGGCAGCATCTTCCCTGTCTCTGCCTACGTGATCGGCCTTTCATCAGAGTGGCTCTTTGACCAACCCTTCGACACGCGGCCAATCGATTTGATCCCTGTTGGGGAATGGGGGGAAACCATAGAACCGCTTGACGAGAAATCCTTTTTCGAGATCCTCAAAGCCCACTTGCCTCCAGAGGAGGACGCGGATGCAGTTGCAGTTGCCGACTGATGTTCTGCAACGCATGCGACACCATCTGTTCATGTCAGGGTCACGTGAGATCGGCGGAATCTTGATGGGCGAAGAGATCGGCGACCAGGTGTTTCAGATCGTCGACTTCAGCGTAGACACATCCCGCGGAACCCGCGCGCAGTTTGTGCGCGACGCCGATCATCACGATGAAGCTCTGTCGGCTTTCTTCGAAAGAACGGGTTCCGAATACGGACGCTTCAACTATCTGGGCGAATGGCACAGCCACCCGAGCTTCAACGTGGACCCCAGTCTTCAAGACGTGCGCGCCATGCAGGATCTCGTGGACGGCTCTGGAGGGGTAGATTTTGCGGTACTCTTTATCAGCCGGCTGAGATGGTATTGGCGCTTCGAATGCAGCGCACATCTTTTCGTACGCGGCCATCCTCCCTCTACGGTTAGCGTCTCGCGTGTGTAACGTGCCTTCTAAATGAAAGACCCGCTTGAAAATGTTCAAACGACACTTCGACAATTTTCTCACGAAGCTCATAGACTGGTGGTTCCGGACCACAACAATCGAACGCTTTCTGATTCAGACAGGCGTAGGTTTGCTCATTGCGATCTTTGCCGGGGCACCCTTGCTCCTTCAGCTTTTGCGTTTTTTTTTGGGGGAGCCTTCCTGAAGGCGCAGCCCGTCTCGAGAACAAACTTGAGGACATCGACTTTTATATTCTTGCAGTCGGCCTTGTCTTAATAGTCTCCGGAATCGCATTCGCGGTTGCAAGATTCATTGGAGAGGCGCGAGCGCAATCAAAATTTCGGAACATCGTTATCGAGGCGCGCGGACTTCGGGACGATGATGGAAATTCGTTGGCCGACACGGTGGCAAAACACCAGAAGGGCTCGGTGGTGCCCATCCTGCTGGACTTGCGAAACAGGCTGGACGGACAGGTGATCGCACCTGAAAGAGCTCTGAGCGAAATAGTATCAATGCACCGGTCTGTTCTGCAGCACCAGAAAGATGGCGACAGGGCTGATCTTACGACGATCTATGGCGGGCTGACATCGGTCCCCTACACATTTCTGACGGGCGTGCTGCTCGACGATGAAGGAAGCATCATCACTTATGACTGGGACCGCGCTCAGGAAACGTGGCGTAAGATCGAAGGCCCTGACGATGGCGCACAATTTCATGTGGATGGGGTCGAAGCGATCGGGGGTGCGCCAGAAGTCGTTTTGGCAACGGCATTCTCATACCCGATCCAAGATGACGACATGGCGACCACGTTTGATCTCCCGAAGGTCAGACTGACCCTCGATGGCATGTCATCCGACGGACACTGGTCGCAACAAAAGCAGAACCGCTTGGCACAGGAATTTCTGGAGGTCGCGAAGAATCTTGCCGGGAAAGGCGTAAAGCGGTTGCATCTGGTGTTGGCCGCACCGAACAGCGTGGTTTTCACATTTGGTCGGCGCTACGATAAGCGGAACTTGCCGGAAATCGTAGTATATCAATATCAACGCGGGGAACCCATTGCCTATCCGTGGGGCGTGTCAATGCCCGTTGCGGGCCTTGATCAGGTCAAAGTAGTCGAGTGCTCTGAGCAGGGTGCCTAAATTGTAAATTAGGTCCATAGCTTTGAGCCTTCACGGAAGGATTTCTTTCGCAAGCTAATTTGCCGAAGGTGGTAGACTTTGCATGAAGGGCCTTGGGTTATATCGCACTGATCCGACCTGGCCTGCTACACGATCCTACTGATGGCCGCTTCGGGGAAGCTGCGCCGCAGCGAGGTCCGTCTTGACGAAGATCGGCTTAGGGCCGTCTCTGCCGGGAGGGTCGCCTCACTTGGGCACCCAGCACGCCGCGCCGCCGCAGGTCTGCTCCGAGCCCTTTCACGCCATTCAGGTCGAAGAAAGTCGAAATTCCTTTTGCGCATGCAGCATTAACCGAGATCCTCCCGCATGGGAGCCTCTTCGGAGGGCGCAGCAGCCTCGCCGGGGAGAAGGGCGATGCCGTTTTCGAGGGAAGAGTTTCTTCGCGATCTTCGCCGCCTGGAACACGGCGGCATGGCCCTACTGGATGCTCGCCTATCCCGTAGGGCTCATGATGATTGTCCTCTGCCGGCGCGGCACGGCGCGCGCGTCCCGGGTCGTGCTGGCGCTGCTCGGGCTGATGTGGATTGTCTGCGGGGCGGGGTATCACTGGGCCTATTTCGCGCAGATCAATGCGGCGGCACGGGGCTTGGCCCTGGCTTTCGTCCTCGAGGGAGCCTTGCTGATCGCCTTCGCAGTCATGACGGACGTCCGCATTTACGCTGGGCGGGACCTGCGAACGGCCCTGGCGCTCGCTACCATGGTCTACGGGCTCGCGCTCTACCCGCTGGTCGGCTGGATCGGAAGGCAGCGTGCTCGGCGCCAACTTCACAGGCAGCTTTCCCTACGTGTGGGACAAGCAATCCGGTGATAGGGCTGTGAGCGGGGAATGACCCGCTGAACGCAAAGGAACGCACCATTCGGTTCTCCATCACCATAGCCCTCATCCTGCTGCTCTCGGCGGTGGGGCTGACCTACGAGATCGCGGCAGGCCGCGTGCTCGCGCCCTTCTTCGGCACCTCGCTGCTGACCTGGACCAGCGTTATCGCGACCGTCCTTGGAGGGTTCTCGCTTGGCAGCGCGCTGGGGGGGCTTCATCGCTGAACGGCCGCGCGCGGTGGCGCTCGGCAACGTCCGAAACGCGCTGGTGGCGACGGCGGTGCTCATGGCAGTTTCGCCGACACTGCTCGGGCTGTTCCATGCCTGGGGCGCGCGTGGCACCGGCGGCATGCTGTTGACCGTGATCCTCGTCTTCTTTCCGGCTTCGGTCTTCGTGACACTGCCGTCGCCTCTGCTGGCCAAGCTGGCCATCGAAGCGCGACCGGGCCGCGAGGGCTCGTCACTGGGGATCGTGCTGGCCGCCGGCTCCGCGGGGGCGATCTTTGGTGCCATCCTCGCCGGGTTCGTGACGCTGCCGCTGATCGGATCGACCGCGACCTTTGCCGCCTGCGGCGCGGCCGCGCTTTTTTGCCTGCCGTTCCTGCGGAGCGGGTCCGCTGACCGGGGGGGAGCAGAACAGGGTTGTCTCCTTCTCAGCGGTCGGCTTCGTGGCCTTCGCGGGTCTGGCCGGCGCGCCGGCCTGCGAGTACGAGTCTGGCCTTTCGTGCCTGCATGTCGCGAAGAACGGCCCCGAGGTGCTTCTCGTCTCGGATGGAACCATACAGGCCGCCGAGTGGGCGTCTGCCGCTGAGCCGAAAGCGGCTGCGGGTGAGCTGGTCCTGCCCTATACGCAGTGGCTCTGGAACCGCCTCGATCATGACTTGGGTCCGGCCCCTTCGGTGCTCTTTGTCGGTGGTGGCGGCTACACCCTCCCGACCGAACTTCTCGTCTCGCGCCCGAAGGCCCGAGCGACCGCCGTCGAGATCGATCCGCTCGTGACCCATGTCGTGCAGGACAACCTGCCGCGCGCGGGACAGATGATCGCACGCACGGGGTACGACGCAGGCACCGAGGCCGCGACCGGGCGGCTTGGACTCGTGCATGCAGATGGGCGGGTCTACCTGAACGAGACAGAGCGCCGGTTCGATGCTGCGGTGATGGATGCCTTTTCCTCGGGCTCGGTCCCGGCCCACCTCGTGACGATCGAGACCTTCGAACGTCTGCGCGGCATCGTGGATGGGCCGGTCTATGTGAACCTGATCGACAAGCCTGACGGCCCCCTTGCCCGAGGTGTTCACGCGATCCTGCGCGAGCTCTACCCGCATGTGGAGACGATCCGCGGTCCAATCAGCGACCGAGGGCGCGGCAACATGCTCCTCGCAGCGTCGCGCACACCGCTGACCGCGCTCGACAGTCTGCCGGAAGACTACCAGTACACCCAGCTCTCGGATGCCCGCGCCTTCACCGATGATCGCGGATGGGTGGGGCATCGGTAGGCGCGCCGGGGGGGCACTCCCTGTGGCCAGCTTCCATTGGCGATGGCTGACGGGGGCAAAGGTGGCTAATTCGGGCCTACCTTTCCGCAGTCCGTCGGGGAACGCGCGTTTGAGGCCGGGCTGGATATATTGCGCTAAACGCCAAAAAAATCTGCTCCGCAGCGAGTATCCTGAAGCTGCGCGTTCCGACCGGCCAGCGCTGCGCCTGCTGCATCCTGCCAATCAGAGAGTTCCAGGGACGCTGAGCTGTGATGGCAGCATTCGTCCAGCCGGCTCGCTGAACGCGTTGCTCCTGTTGGCCTTCCGTCGCTCAACCGCCTCTGGCATCTTGAGCGAGAAAGACCAAGCCTCCGTGCCAAGGGCGGCAAGCACGCCTCGGCGATGACCAGAAAGGAGCCACCGATGACCATGACACGACGCAACATGATAAGCGCCCTCGCGAGTTTTACGGTTTCAGTCCCAATTGGAGTTCGGGCGCAGGCTGCACCGGCGATCCATGTCCTCAAGGATCCGAATTGCGGGTGTTGCACGGGCTGGATCGAAATCCTGCGCCGTGAGGGTTTCACCGTCACCGCGGAGGACAGCCTTGGCACGCTTTTGATGCGCCACAAGCTCGACAAGGGCATCCCGCAGGACATGACCTCCTGCCACACCGGCGAGATCGAAGGCTACATGATCGAAGGGCACGTGCCCGCGGCCGACATCCGCAAGCTCCTCGCGCAGCGCCCGGAGGCCATCGGCCTCACCGTGCCCGGCATGCCTTACGGATCGCCCGGTATGGGTCCCGAGAGCGAGCGCGAAGCCTATGATGTAATCCTGATCAGAAAGGATGGGAGCACAGAGGTCTTCTCCAGCTACGCGGCCGCCTGAGCAGAGGTCTCCCGTCCGAAGGCAACCCGCTCGGGCGTTGCGAGTGCCCAAGGTCAAAGGGCTTTAGTGCCCGAAGCCGCCAGTCAAACCGCTCACATGCCAATGTCGTTTCTCCGGATGGCGAGCTTGCTCCGCATATTCCCGCTCGGCTCGGCAAGTGACACGGCGCCGAAACTTCTTCCAGCACCGACCCTCGCCGGTCCCCGGTTGCCCTGACTTACGGAGCGTCGCGCTCACGATACTCCGCTTCAGTGTCAAACAAGGCGGCGCCCGATTGATCCAGATCATGGACCTTCCAGCGCTGGAATCCCGCATGCTTGGCCTCCCGGCGGATCAATGCCTGGGGAGACATGACATCAGAGCGGCCTTCACTGCGCCGCCGAGGAGAATGAAAATGAAACTCAGCACATTTCCGGCGCTCCTATTCGCATCCACCGTCGCCCTTGCGGGAGCTGTTTGGGCTCACGAAGAGGGTCAGGGATGGGGTGGCCAGGGCATGATGGGCAACCCTTCCGGAGGGTATGGCGGAGGTGGCTATGGTCACGGCCAGGGCATGTTGCAGAGGCAGATGCCACAGGGCGGCTATGGACAGGGCATGATGCAGGGTCAAGGCAGCCCGGCTGAGATGATGGGCGGACAACGTCCCATGTATCCGCAGCGCTCACCTCAGCAGAATTATGGAAATTTCGGACCCGGGATGATGAATGGCCAGCCCCCGATGTTTCCCGGTTCAAGCTACATGGACCGCGGCATGATGAACGAGATGATGCACCCCGGCCAATTTCGGGATGGGCAGGGCTACATGGACTTGGGACAGATGTTCCAAAGCATGGAGAGCAATTTTGCGGACGCAGACTCCGACGGCGATGGCGTGCTTTCAGCAGAAGAGTTCGAACAGCTCCACATCATCATGGTTCGGCCCGTTCTTAGTGACAGATTTCAGGCTCTCGACGAAGACGGGAGTGGTTCGTTGAGCACGGACGAGATGGCCGCGCCCGGCCATATGATGGAGCGCATGCGCCGGTTCTGGGGTGGGAGCCAAGACAACTGACTTCAGGCTGTTTTGCCCCTGAAAAGCTGCTGGCCCAGATAGGTGGCTGGGCTGGCTGACTTTTACGCGGGAGGCGACAGGTCCTCCCATTTCGGGGAGTTTATGGGTCCGTTGCCGGTGTTGTGCGAAGACGGGCGGGCGCCGGTGAAACGCGCGTCTGCCCGCCACGGCGAACGGCGGAACATTCGAGCAGACTGCTCCCGGCCCTCTCGACGAACACCGATGGCATCAATTTCAGAATGCCTTTCGTGCCGGCGTTGCCTGCGTGTGCCGCAAACTGGCTGCCCACTCCTTCACCCCCCCATGCATGCGAGTTCACTTTTTCGGGAACCCTCCAGCGCTGGAAGGCCGTTGAGCCTGAGAGCGACAAGCATGGAGGAGCCGATGACCTATTCCCGCTTCGCCCTCATGATCCTCGCCTCGACGGTGATCATGTTCGGGCTGATGTATCTCAACACCTACGCGTTCGAGCATGTCTTCTTCAGCGAGACCCGTGTCTACATGGCGATCGTCATGGGCGCGACCATGGCCTTCGTCATGCTCGCCTTCATGGCCGCGATGTATCCCAGTCGGGCGGTGAATATCGCCATCTTCGCGGGCAGCATCGTCGTCTTCGCCGGCGCGCTCTGGCTTGTGCGCAGCCAGGTGACCGTGAACGGCGCAAGCTACATGCGGGCCATGATCCCCCACCATTCGATCGCCATCATGACCTCCGAGCGGGCCGGCATCGAGGACGCAAGGGTGCGCAAACTCGCCGACGGCATTGCCACGGCCCAGAAGAAGGAGATCGCTGAAATGCGCGCGCTGATTGCCGATGTCTCCGCCGGAAACGTGGTGCGCGAGATCTACGAGGACCCGCCCGCGCGGCAGGGCACTCTGCAGGATGCGCTCAGCAACACGCTTCTATCGACTCTCGATCCGGCACCGCTGACCCCCGAAGAGGCCGGTAAGGCGATGCCCGAGGGCGAGACCTGCGCCTTCCGCCGCACCCGCACCGAAGACCCAGTGCTGATCGCGGCCGCCGATGGCAGCGCAGCCGTCACCAAACTCAACGGCATCATCCTTTCGTTGAATGCAGGCGACGCCGAGCGGTCCTACAGCACCGAGGGGCTCGAGATGGCGGTCGAGCAGGTGGATGCACTGCGTTCGGACAGCAAGTTGACTTTCAGGCTCGATCCCGGCCCGGAAGCAATCTACCGCGGTTTTTGGTCCTGCAGCGGGTAAAATTTCTGGACTCAGTTGTCTTCGCGGTTCCCTTGCCTGGCGAGAATGCTCGGCGCGCCCGCAAGACGAGAAGCACATCTTCTCTTACGCAGGGGCTGCCCACAACTTCGGCTCATACGCGATGAAAGACGGCCCGATCCGCCATCCGGGCGGCAGAAAATTGCCTGACAGAAACGTGTTTCACCCCGTCCGCGCGAAGCACTTGCTCCGAGAGCGTCTGGATGCGTAACTCTTGCCCATGCTGGAAAAGATTCGAGCCATTGTGATCTTTTGCTCCGTGATGCTCATCACGGTCGGCATGACTCTCGGTCCGGCAAATGCGGCGACCATGATCTCCTGCGAGTCTGAGACGCCGTCGGCGCCTGATAACGCTCAGCCTCACGCAGAACATCATGCACAGATTCCCCACGAGGTGCATGACGATGTGGCGTCTTCGACGCCTCATCAGGCCGAGCACTGTTCGAGCCATGCGTGCATTTTTGGCATCTCGGTGAGCTCTTACGCCCCTTCGGACAGCTTGGTCGAGACGCGCTTGGCCAGAGAGCCCTTTGCATCCTCGCTTGTGCCCCTCGCCAGCCCCGATGGGCTGCGGCGACCTCCTCGCGCCTGAACATCCTTTCTGACACCGCGGCTCTCTTGGGCCGCGCAATGAAGATGTTCTGAACGCGGGACCTATCCCATGAAAATTCTGCATGCGGCTTTCTTGCCGCTGCTCGCTGCGGGCTGCGCGTCCGTGGCCGAGCTTGATGCCTCGCCGACGCTCGTCGCGGCGACCAATTCCGGCATGACCGCACTCGCCGAGGCGGGTCCGACTGTCACCTACACACGTCATGCCATCGAAGAGCCCGGCGACTGGCGCGCCCTGAATGACGCCCAGTCGGAGGAAAGCCGATGAGGCGCGCGACACTTCCGGCTCTTGGAGCTGTCCTCCTTCTCGCGGCATGCGGTGACGCAGCCCTGAGACAAAGTTCCAGCGCGCCCCGTGCAGGTTTTGCCTCTGTAGAGGCTGGGAGCCGCAAGGCTCTGGGCTCGGCTCCCGCATGGCACCTCTCTGCCGCCGAGATCGAGGCAAACGCGTCGCGCGTCCATGCACTGATCAACGGCAAGACGATCAGCGCGGACACCGCAGTACAGGTGGCACTCATCAACAATCGGGCACTGCAGGCCAACTTCGCTGATCTTGGTCTTTCTTCCGCCGAGCTCTGGGAAGCGGCGATGGGCCCGGTCCCCTCGGTGGGCGTGTCGGTGTCGGGGTTGGCCGGCGATGTGACCCGGTCTCTCGAAGCGACGCTGATCAACTCGTTGCTCGACCTCGCGACTACACGCTCCCGGACCGAGATCGCTGCGATCCGTTTCCGACAGGCAGAGCTCGCGGCGCTTTCCGAAACCATCGCGCTCGCCATTGAGACCCGGCGTGCCTGGATAGAAGCGGTGGGGGCTTTCGAAGCCGCCGCTCTGATCGGACAGGCGCAAGGTACCGCAGATGCCGGGTCGGAGCTGGCCGCGCAACTCGGCCGGACTGGCGCGATGAGCAAGGCGGATCAGGCACGCGAACATGCCTTTACCGCCGAACTCGCGGGCGAGCGCAGCGCCGCCAGGCTCGAGGCACAACTCGCCAAGGACCGTCTCATGCGGCTTATGGGGCTCTGGGGCAGCGGCACGACTTTCTATGTGCCCGACGCCCTGCCGTCCCTGCCGGGCCGGCCCCGTGCTTCGGCGGATATCGAACGCATGGCCTTGGCGAACCGCGTTGATCTGGCGGCGGGCAAGCTCGAACTGCAGGCCGTTGCGCTCGACTACAAGCTGAGCGGCGAGACGCGGATGATTTCCGATGTCGCGCTTGCGGCCGGGCTCGAGCTCGAACGCGCGGACGACGAGACCGAAAGAAGCCCAGTGCTGGAAGTGGACTTCGAGATCCCACTCTATGATACCGCAGGTCTTGTCTCGAAGCGCGGCCAGATGGCTTACCTGCAGGCTGCCAGCATGCTTGCGCAGACCGCTGTCGATGCGCGTGCCGAGGCGCGCATGGCCTACCGCGCGGTCACCGGACGCCACGCCGTCGCGCGCCATTGGCGGGACGAGGTCATGCCGCTCCGCAGGCAGATCGATGAAGAGGCCCTGCTGTCCTACAACGGCATGCTGACCTCGACCTTCGAGCTGCTCGAAGACGCGCGTGAGGGGCTTGATGCGCGTCTTTCCACCGCAGAGGCCAAGCGCGACTACTGGCTCGCCGAAACTGATGTCACCGCCGCGATCTGGGGGGGGCGACGTCGGCGCATCCTCCGAAGAGGAGGACGAAGAATGATGAACCGCAGACAACTTCTGGGGGCCGGCATCGGCGCGGGGGCGACCCTCGCCTCGGCAGCTATGGCCCAAACCCGCTTTCGCGATCTGCCCGAGGCGGCGAGCACCGAGAGCCCCTATACTCAGGTGCCAGAGCGTCCGGGTGTCGGACCGGACTACAATCCGGTTGTCACCCTAAATGGCTGGTCCTTGCCTTTCCGCATGAACGGCAACGTCAAGGAATTCCATCTGGTTGCCGAACCGGTCGAACGCATCATGGCCGACGGGATGATCGCGCGTCTCTGGGGTTACAACGGTCAGTCCACTGGCCCCACGATCGAGGCGGTGGAGGGCGAGCGGGTCCGCATCTACGTGACCAACCGGTTGCCCGAGCACACCTCGGTCCATTGGCACGGGCTGATCCTGCCATCCGGCATGGATGGTGTGGGCGGTCTCAGCCACCCTGGGATTCCGCCGGGCAAGACCTTCGTCTACGAGTTCGATCTCACGAAATCCGGCACCTTCATGTACCACCCTCACGCCGACGAGATGGTGCAGATGGCGATGGGGATGATGGGGCTCTTCATCGTCCACCCGCGCGATCCCGAGTTCATGCCTGTCGACAGGGATTTTGCCTTCCTTCTGGCGGCCTACGACATCGACCCCGGGACCTATATCCCGCGTGTAGCCGAGATGACGGATTTCAATCTCTGGACTTTCAACAGCCGGATTTTCCCCGACATCGACCCGCTGGTGGCGGCGAAAGGCGACAGGGTGCGCGTGCGCGTGGGGAACCTCACGATGACCAATCACCCGGTCCACATGCACGGCTACGATTTCGAAGTCACCTGTACGGATGGCGGTTGGGTACGCCCCGAAGCCCGCTGGCCCGAGGTGACCATCGACATCCCCGTCGGCGCCATGCGCGCCTATGAGTTCGACGCCGTGCATGAGGGGGATTGGGCACTGCATTGCCACAAGTCGCACCACACGATGAACGCGATGGGCCATGAGCTTCCGAACGTCATCGGCGCCGACAAGCGACGACTGACGGAAATGGTGCGTCGCCAGCAGCCCGGTTACATGCCGATGGGTACTGCGGGCATGGCGGACATGGGCGAAATGTCCATGGAAATTCCCGAAAACACCATCCCGATGATGACTGGTTGGGGACCTCACGGGCCGCTTGAGATGGGCGGCATGTTTACCGTGATGAAGGTGCGCGAGGGGATCGAGGCAGGCGATTACAGCGATCCCGGCTGGTACGAGAATCCCCCCCGGCACGCAGGCCTACGAATGGACCGGCGAACTTCCGGACCACGCATCCAACACCAGCCCCAAAACCCTTCTCACGCCGCGCGGCGGTGTGAGGCAGGGCTGACCTATTCGAGCAAAGGAGGACCAAAGCTCATGAAGAAAGCACTACTCACTCTCGCGACCCTGATCGCGCCCACTTTCGCATCGGCTGCCGGGCAGCACGCCGGTGGTCACGCCGACGATCATGGCCCGATGAAGGGCCATGCCATGGCGCTTGGCTCGACCGCCCAAGGCGAGCCCACGCGCACGGTCGAGATCGTGATGAACGAGGACTACGACGCGGACTCCGTCTACGTCTTCGACAAGAAGGAACTCGACTTTGCTGCTGGCGAGACCGTGCGTCTGCACATCATCAACGCCGGCGAAGAAGTCCACGAGTTCGTCATGGACACCGCCGCAGCCAATGCCGAGCACAAGGAACTGATGGCGAAGTTCCCGGAAATGGAACACGACGATCCCAACTCCGTCCGCCTCGAGCCGGGTCAGGAGGCAGAGATACTCTGGACCTTCGGCGAACCCGGCACCTTCGAATTCGCATGCCTTCTTCCCGGCCATTACGAGGCCGGCATGCACGGCCCAATCACTGTCAACTGATCCAAGCGGAGACTTCCCATGAAACTTCTTTCGATTGCAACTGCACTCGTCGTCTCTGCGACGGCGGTTTTCGCCCAGAGCGACGATGGCATGAGCACCGGCACGGTGACCAAGGTGGACACCAAGTGGAACAAGGTGACCATCGATCACGGCCCGCTGGAAAACCTCGATATGCCCGCGATGAAGATGGTATTCGTCGTTGCGGATGCCGCCATGTTGGAAGGGCTGGCGGAAGGCACTGAAATCCGATTCAGCGCCGACCGCGTCAACGGCAAGCTGACCGTCACCGAGATGGAACAGCAATGATAACAGACCCCGCGCCGGCTCTGGCCGGCGCGGGACGCTTAGCCAGAAGGGAGGGCTCCGTCACAAAGGTTCGCCGCAGCGCGGCGAATGGCAGAAAGGTCCGCGCTGCCGACCTTCATCCTCCGAAAATGCGGCGCAATGGACGAATGTCCGGTCTGGTGAAGCTGCACCGCGGCAACCATCAGGACAGCGAATGTCCGTTCAGGGCATCAAATGGAAGTTGCGAAACCAAAATTCGAACGACGGGCCAATATTGCATGGATGCGCCCCACCGGCATTGCCTGCAGCCGATGATTTGCATCGCCGATTTCCCAAGCAATCAGCCCCGGATTGGAACCGCCGGCATGTAGGCCAATTCGCGCGATTATGTCATTCGTGTGCCAGTTCCGAGCCTGCGCCCGTGTCGTCGGGCAATTTTGGATAAGGTGACGAAAGTATTGTCCGATCGTCAATCCAATTTCCAATACTGACCGACTCGAAACGACCTGTTTCTTCTACCGGATAGCGGATAGGCTGACCCGACCTAATATCGAGAACCTCGGAATCGCGTACGACCAGCGATCCATTGACGATTACGTAGGGAATACCGGTCGAGGGCAGTCCGTTTTCACCGGACTTATAGGTGGCGTTGTCGGTAACAGTTTCGGGGTTAAATAGAGTCAAGTCAGCAACCTTGCCGACCTGGACCCGCCCGCGATCCTGCATGTCCTGAAGCCCGGCATCGCCGAGGTGCAGCGCTGTCCAATAGCTGACCTGCGACAGGGTGAACATCAGCGGCACACCCTGCTCGCGGCCCATGCGGAGAGTTTTGGCGTAGGCGCCGGGCGTACGCGGGTGACCGGCATATTCCGGATAATCAGCCTCCCAGGCCAGCAACGCGCCTTCCCGTCCGACACCGGGCATGGCGTCGCTCGCAACCGTCATATGAGGAACCGTCAGCCAATAGGCCATCCATTTCTGGCGCGGAGGCAGGAAGACGACGACGGACTGGCCGGGATCATTTTGCACGAGGGCCTCGTATTCCTCCCTCGTGAGGAATTTGTTCTGCAGGGGATCAAACAGCGTGTCCTCGTACTGGTAGCCGTATTTGTCGATCCACAGTTCAGGCTTGAAGAAGTCAGCGCCGACCCCGGTCGACCCAGCGTCATAGGGATAGTACTCGCCCCACATGTTGAGGCCCTTGGCGCGGGCCATCTGGAGTTTTTCTTCGATCTCCCACCAGCCGTAGTCATTGTCATGAGCCACCAGCAACGGTGCATCCAGGAGATACGCATTTGTGAAGACCTCGTCGAAAGCGATTGGCGCTTCGGTCGGCGTCTCCGCGCTCAGGTGGTATCGCGTATGGACTGAGGCGAGCCGGCCATATCGGGCGGCAGTGCGCTGCATCTCGAACACTTCGTAGCTTGTTGCCCCGGTCGCCATGTAGGCGAGATTAATTCCGACGCCGACCGCGCCCGCGCGTAGATCATCGTCCACGATCTTCATGACCGCATTCATCTGGTCGATATTGCTGCGAGTCACGGACCAACCCTGCGTCCCGTCTCTCGCCGTCTCGTTGACGTAGTTAGAGATGTTGGACATATCGACCGTTTCGTCAAAATTGCCTTCAGGGTCATGGACGACCATGCGCGCGAGCAAGGTGCTTGCCGTCGTGCCGTAATTGACCTGCCAACCTTCCTTTGCCTTCGTGTCGTACCAGTCGCCGACGTTCAGTGCGCCAAGTTCCAGGTCCATCCCGGTCGTCACACCGTCGCGCAGTGCCATTTTGGTGGCGAACAGATCGACCGCATGAAAATGCGTGTCGATGAAACCGGGCGCGACTACAAGGCCGGTCGCGTCAATGGTTTCCGCTCCGGTAATCGCAACCTTGGTTATCGCCGCGATGCGACCATCCTTGATCCCAACATTGGCGACAGCATCATACATAGTCTCAGGGTCCATGACTCGACCACCATTGACGACAAGGTCGTATTGCTGCGCAGAAGCCGCGATAGCGAACATCATACCTGCGGCGATGCTAACCGAACCAATGGGCACAAAATCCATCAAGGCTTTCGAAGTAATTCTCATTCTGAAATCCCTCCGATTACAAACTCCCTGACGATGATGGTAATATTGTTTGGTTTGTGGCGGTCGTGATCCATGTCAAATTTCTCGCGCGTTGGAAGCTTCGAAGTTGGATCGCAGGCTTCCAACCAAGCACTCAGCTCAGAAATCAATGTCTTAAACGTCCGCAATGCCGGCCTCGGATCGTCGGAAATGCTGCGGTCTGCATAAACGACCGGCTCGGTGGAGCTGCGCCGCAGCGAGGTCGGCCAGCCCCAAGGTCGGGTTAGGGCCGGGAATGACGGGCCGCGCTCCCCGCCAGGTGTAGGGCTCGCCGCAGCGCCGCATGACCGGTTAAGCGCGAACACGACATTCGATCTTGTCGCAGCACGACGCTTATTGCTGACTTTGAGGCCGAAATCGGTGGTCTGGTTCGCGAGATGCAATCGGCTGAAATGCAAACGCTTCGAACTCGCCGGCATTCCCCTCGCCCGGGGGATGGAAACCGCGCTCGAAGATGCCACTCACCTATGTGCGGTTGTGGCTCTGACTTTTCTAAGGAGCCACGCTCCATAGAGAACGTTCGGCAATATCAGCAGGAGGGGCACCAGCATCTGCTGGCCTTTGCCTGCCTCCTCGAGAGCCTGTTGCTGCTCCATGGCCTGCTGCGACGCGAGGCCGATCATGAAAATCGCGAAGTCCCAAAGCGCGTGGTAGATGACGGAAACCCAGAGCGATCCGGTGCGCAGGAAAATCGCCATTAGAAAAAAGGCCCGTGCAAGCGGCCATCGCTGCTTGAACCAAAGCGGGACCGAAGTCTCCCGTGACAAAGCCATTCAATAGGTGAACGGCGCCGAAAAGCCCCGATGTCCAAAGGATGGCTGGCCAGATGGAAACTCTCGCGCGCAGGCCATGGAACAGCAGCCCCCGAAACATCGCTTCCTCCGAGAACCCCACCAGAAGCGTGTTCGCGAGAACGAGCAGCGTAACTCCTGCAGGAGGCAGCCCCATAAGCGCCGCGAGGCCGAGGATCACGGCAAGCACGAGGACTGGGAACCAAAGCAGCGGGAGATCGCGCCTGCGCGGGCGTCTGAAGCCCACCTCCTGCCATCCGGGCCCCCATGTGATGACGGCGGTCAGCAGGACCCCGGCAAGAAGCACCTGCCAAGCGAGGGTGCTGGTCAGCAGATCCTGCAGCGGCTGCGGGCTCGGGTGGAACACCTTCGCCCCGAAGATCGTGACCGTTACCCATCCCACCAGCAGGATAGTCAGCCCTGACGCGGAGGTCTTCGACCCTGAGGGGGCCTCGGTCAGGGGCATGCGCGCCACCAGCAGCTACGGCGACCTCCCAGCCGGGGAACAGTCACAAGCCCTGCTCGCGGCGATAGGCGTCGACCGCCTTGCTTGCGTGAATGGATTGCTCTGCCGAGCAGCTGGAGCCGGCGGTGATCAGGCTGCCGGCGGGGGCGAACAGCAGGGTGCAGCCGGTGTCGAAACGAACCTCAAACTCTCCACTGTCCCGGTGCAGCAGTTCCGGCGGAGCCCCAGTCGCGCCGCCGGGGGTTGCGGGAGCTGCGCTCTCACGCAGGTATCGCCCGTTCACCCATCCGCGCAGACTGCCCGCAGCATTCTCGATCTGGCACCAGCGCGAGCTGTCAGTGCGTTGGCACCCGAGGTTGCGTAGCTCGGCGCCGTTGGACACGGTTCCCACGACGACATGTCCGGTCCCCGGCCCAGCCCGCACGTTCAGGCTGTCCTGCGGTGGAAGATCACTGACGACGTACCAGTCCGGACCTCCTGCAAGGCCGTCGGCAAAGTCGGTAGGAGTCGCGCCCGCGCCATCGGTGATCGAGATGTCGAGGCTGTAGCGCGCGGTTTCCTCCCGGCGGGCGGCATTGCGCATCAGGAAGACCTGAATGCGATAGCGCCCGTTCACAGGCAGTTGCCCGGAAAAACGGTCGCCGGAACTTGCGCCAGTGAACATCGCAGCATCCGCCCCCGGAGCCCAGACGTTGAAGTAGTTCGACAGGTTGGACGTCTGCAGCTCGACCTGCATGGCCTGACCCGCCCCAGCTTGCAGGTAATAGTCGACCGCTGCGTAGCCGCTGATCTCGCCGCTATAGGTCGCACCCGTCGTCCCTGGCGCGAAGCGCACCTCGACGCTGCGGGTGTCCTGAGCGGCGACTGGTCCCGCAAGCGCCGCCATCAAGCCAAGAGCAAGATTGCACAGGGTTCGTGCCATCATCGTCCTATCCTCCGTCGGTGGGGCGTCATTCGCCCAGCTCCCGCAACAGTGCAGCCACAGCTGCCTCAAGCTGAGGATCGCGACCGCTCAGCATCGCCTCCGGCGGGGTATGGACGACCTCGTCCGGGACAATTTCCCGGTTCTCGAAGAAATCTCCCTCAATCGTCCGGAAGCCCAGCTGGGGCACTCCAAGAACGACCCGCGTATCAAGCTGATCGGGGCGCAGCACCGCTGTCCCGGTGCCCGGCACGCGGTCGCCGACCGCAGGCCCCATTCCCTCGCGGATATAATAGTAGGGAAAAACCGACGCATCCGAGTAATTCCAGGTGTTCATCAGAAGCGCGCTCGGCTTTGCCCAACGAAGATAGGGCGTCGTCCCCAGATCGACGCCGTTGCGGGTCACCATTCCCGAATGGCGTTCACCCGTGAGGAACGCGCTCAACTGGTCATGCAGGTTGCCGCCGAAATTGAAACGGGTGTCGACGATGGCACCTTCCTTGTCACGGTCGCGCCCCATCAGGTCGGAATAGACCTGCCGGTAGGAGTCATCCATCATGCGCCGCACATGGGTATAGCCGAGGCGCCCGCCCGAGAGTTCCAGCACCATGGCCCGCCGCTTCTCGACCCAGGCATGGTAGGCCAGCTCTCCGTCGCTGCCCGGAGGGGCTGCTCGTAGGGTGACGTCGACAGTTGCACCCCCATCCGCCGGGGCAACGGTGAGACGCAGCTTGCGCCCCGCCATGCGGTTCAGGAGCGGATAGATGTCATCCTCGGGGCCGATCCAGGCCCCATCCACCGCGAGGATCACCGCGCCAGTCCCAAGCGGTCCGCCTGCCAGTGCTGCCGGTCCGCCGGGCAGCGTCGCCGCAATTTTCACACCCGCGCCCACGTGATCCGTTTCGTAATAGAGGCCAAGTTCCGCTGTGCTATCCCATCCTGGGTTATCCTGCACGAAGCGCGCCGTCATGTGGGAGGCGTTCAGCTCTCCCTGGAATTCGTTCATCAAGGTGACGAAATCTTCCCAATGGGTGATGTGCGGCAGGTACTTCGCATAGGCGCCCCGCATCGCTGTCCAGTCGACGCCATGCAGCGCGGGATCGTAGAATTTCGACTGCACGAAGCGCCAGTGGTGATCGAAGATGTATTTCATCTCGGCGACCGGATCGAAGCTGGCGCGCAATTGAAACGGCGTTTGGGTACTTGCACCGCTGGCGACCTGCACGGTCTCGATGGACCCGGCCTTGATCAGGAAGAGGGTCGAGGCGTCCTTGCTCGCGATGATCTGCTCGATGCCGGTGCCCGGCTTGGCAAAGACCTGTCGCGGCCGACCGGTAGCAAGGTCGATTAGCTCGGCCTCAATCATGCCGGATGTAACCTGCAGGGTGACCAGGAGCAGTCCACTGTTGTCGGCGGTCATGCGGGTCAGGATCGGCAAGACAGGGCTGTCTGTGATGCGCGACGTGCGGTAGGGCACGCCATCGAAGTCCGGTTCCGTCCCCGCGTCCGCAGCCGTTGCCTCGCCCAATTCGCGGGCAAGATAGACGTCCGCCGTGAGCCAAGTCGCCATGACATCGACCATGGCGCCTTCGGAGGACAGGTTCCGCTGCGAGAAACGGTCGCTCACCCAGAAGACGACGCTACCATCGGGGCTGAACCCTGCCTCGTCATCGCCGAAACCACTGTCACTGAGGTTGTAGCGACGGTGCGCGCCCGTCGTCTCGATCATCTCGATCTCGGTATTGGTCGAGATGAAGCCGGTCGTGGTCAGAATATACTTCCCGTCCGGGGACCATTCGAAATCGAACTGGTCGACGCTGTAGAAGTAGCTGGCACTGTCGGGCAGGATTTCCGTGCTGGTCCCGGTGCCCGGGTCGAAGATGCGGATTGCGTTGCGGTCGTCGCGGTAGGCGATGCGCCGTCCATCGGGCGCATAGGCTGGCTGCAATGCGTCGCTCTGCGTGTCGATCACGCGCCGTTCCGACATCGCCAGCGCCGTCAGGAAGCCCGTGTCCTCGTCGCCCAGCTTGGTCTCGTAGATATCCCAGTCGCCCTCGCGCTCGGCGGCGTAGAGCAGCCGCTTGCCATCCGGCGCGTAGCTCACGGAACGCTCCGCCTGCGGCGTGTCGGTGATGCGGCGGAGCTCACCCGTCTCGGGCGAGGCGACGAAGACCTCGCCGCGGGCGATCAGCGCGATCTCCGTCCCGTCGGGCGAGGTGACGGCCTCAGAGACCTGACCGGCCAGATCGCTGTAGACCTCGCCAGTATAGAGCGTGCCCTGACGGATATTGACCGGCACCTGCACCGGCTCTTGCGCACCGGGGTCAAGCCGCCAGAGTTGCGTGTCCCACGTGTAGACCAGCGTGCCGTTATCCGCGACGGAGGCGAAGCGCACCGGCATTGTGTTATGCGAGGTCACTTGTTCCGGCACACCGCCATCCAGCGGCATGCGCCAGACGTTGAAGGTGTCCGGCGCGGCGTTCGGGTCCTCGGTGCCGGTCTGCGGCATCTCGGTGGTCCAGTAGAGGCTCTGCCCATCCGGAGCGAAGGCCGGGCTACGGTCGACGCCGCGATAGGTTGTCAGTTTTTCGTGGCTTCCGCTCTCGAAATCGTAGAGCCAGATGTCGGGAGTGCTGTCCGAAATCTCGCCCTTGCGCCAGAAGTTCTCGACCGTCTTGCGCTCGACATAGGCCAGCGTGCGCCCGTCCGGGCTAAGGTCGGCCTGGGCTATGGGCAGAGGCAGCACCATCCTTGCCCGACCGCCAGACGTGGCGACCTTCATGAGCACGCCCACCGATTGACTGAGCCCGTCGAGATAGTCCGCTTCCGGCGTCCCCTGCCGCGCTGCACCGAAAAAGACCTCTTCCCCGTCCGCCGAAAAGGCGAGCGGCGTTTCCGGCGCCGAGTGATGCGTGAGCCGCGTGATCTCACCACCGTCGACGGGCATGACGAAGACGTCGGACACATTGAACCTGTCCGAGGCGAAGGCAATATGGCTGCTATCGGGAGACCAGACAGGCGCAGTGCTTCTAAATTGGCGCTCAGTCAGCGGGAAGGCATCGCCGCCTTCGCTTGGGACGATCCAGATTTGGCCGCGGTAAGTGAAAGCAATAGACGCGCCATCTGGCGAAACCTGCGCGTCGCGGATCCAATATGGAGAGGCCGCATCGGCCTGGCGTGGTAGGGGAGCGCAGAGCAAACCTGCAGCAGCAACACCAAGAACATATTCGAAAAAATTCATCGAGCCACCAAAATTGTGCGCCGTTCAGATTGAGCGTAGCAAGGCCTCACAATTGAGTCACCAAGTCATCCGACCTTTTGAGTATTGAAATAGAAGTCCCGATCGCCGTCGTCGGTGAGGCGATCTCGCCGCGCAGCATAAGATGAGGTCAGCAAGACCAGCCGCGCCTCATCTTCCCGGCCCTGTGGTGGCTTGCGCTGCGTGGAGCGGTGCTGACCGAGCACCCGGCAGGCCCGGCGTTCGGAGATGCCGAGTGTCTTGCACACATGCTCCACGCACTCGCGGCGGCGCGAAGGGCTCAGAAGTTTCCCTGTGCAGCCTCGGTCAGGATCAGCTTCTCGAGCGTCAAGTCGGACACCGCCCGCCGCAGCCTCAGGTTCTCCTTCTCAAGGTCCTTCAGCCGCGACAACTGAGCCCGGTTCATCCCACCATACTGCTTCCGCCACCGGTAAAAGGTATGCTGCGATATCCCGATCTGGCGCACCGCATCGGCCATCGACAGGCCCTGGCCGTGCAACACCTCGACTTGGCGCAGCTTGGTGACAATGTCTTCCGGCTTCTCACGCCTTCCAGCCATTCCGTAGTCCTCCTGTTCGCCGAAATCCTATCGGATTTCAGGCTTCGTTGGTGGACCATTTCAAAGGGGCTGGCTCAAATTTTTGAAAAAATTCGCAACTCACTATTCTGGTTTCGAAGAAGTGGCTAATATTGTTTGTGAGATTAAGAAATATCTCGACGTTGGATAGTTTCTTGTCGCGCCATGGCGGCGCCCGGGTGTCTCCCGTAATGTGAGGAATAATATGAGCAAGATTCTTACTGTTTGTCAGGTTGCCGAAAGGTGGGGGTGTTCAGTGAATGCTGTTCGAAATGTAGCACAGCAAGGATGCTTGCGGCATTTCCGTGTCGGGCGTCTTTACAGATTTCGAGAGTCGGAAATTGATCTCTTTGAAAGGGGCGCTGAAGAACATTGGAGGGACAGCATGAAAATTTCGGGTTCTAAGTAATATGGCGCAGGCGAACATATGAAATATGATCAGGGTCTGAGTATCGGTGGTCTGGCGCTCCGTTGGGGCTGCTCGCCGAATACGATAAGAAAAATCATCCGCCGAAACGAGCTACGTGCTTTCAGGCTGGGGGAGAGAAATGCCCGCATTTCTCTTTGTGAGATTGAGGAGTTCGAGAAATGATTTCCACCCACTACGAGGTTGGCAGGCTCAAGGGACGCTACGTAGTAACGTGGTATGAGACGCAAAGGGAGGGGGCGCCCAAGAAGCGCCGCCGATTCCGCTTGAATGCGACGCGTCGAC
Source organism: Alloyangia mangrovi (assembly GCF_002300555.2). Taxonomy (GTDB): domain Bacteria; phylum Pseudomonadota; class Alphaproteobacteria; order Rhodobacterales; family Rhodobacteraceae; genus Salipiger; species Salipiger mangrovi. The sequence goes on from NZ_NTHN02000036.1 coordinate 30,118, forward strand.
AGGACGCGCTCTTGGAGGCAAAAAGGCTCTACGAAAGTAGAGTAAGAGATAACAGTCAATCCGCAAGCTTCAATGCGCTTTGGGATATGTATAGTGACTACCTAAAGGGAAGGCCTACCGAGAAGGATTTGGAGAACTCGGGAAAATGCGTTAAGCCATTTTTCCAGAATTACGGGCCAATGGAGATAGATAATATTGCAGTCGAAGGGTATCTTAAGGAGAGAAAGGAGAGGTTTCATGAACGGTTCGGAAGGGCTCCTTCCAGGGCTACATTGTACAAAGATGTCAATCTCATAAAGTCAGTACTTAACTGGGCGCACAAGGAGCTCAGAGCGATACCGGAACCCCGCTACATCAGGCTCCCAGAGAAAGCTGAACCTAAAGATAGGTATCTCGATTTAAACGAGATCGACGCATTGCTGAAGAGCGCAAGGAAAATTCCACATATCTACGTCGCGATTGCGCTGATGCTCGGTACTGCAGGGCGAGTGGGCGCTATCTTGGAGCTAACTTGGGATAGTGTGAATTTCGAGACTCGGACGATCGACCTTCGGGTTGATTTGGAAAACAAGAAGCCTCGGGCGAAGGTGCCGATGAATGATGGTTTGTGCAATATTTTAATGCAATGGCGGAGCACGGCAACTACAAGGTACGTAGTTGAGTTTCGTGGCAAACGCCTTGGCAGTATCAAGAAAGGTTTCGCTTCGGTTGTGCGCGATGCAAAGTTGAATGATGTCTCGCCACATATCATGCGGCACACGGCTGCCGTTCATATGGTCGTAAATGGATCTTCTATGGAGAAAGTTTCTTCATACCTTGGTCACAGTAGTTTATCTGTTACGCGAAAGGTTTATGCGCGTCACCGTCCTGACCATCTCAGGGAAGAGGCTGAAAAGCTTGATTTCTTTGATGGAGATTTTGCGCCTCTGGATTTCTCGGATTTCGATAGAATAACCGAAAATTAAGGCCTGGAATTATCCTACTTCATCTTGGGAAGTATCTCTGGGTCGCTCTGAGCTCTATCACTGCAATGATTGAGTTCTGCTTAGAATTTGGAATATGCCTGTGCGAGTCGCCTTTGATTCTGGAGCGCCCAGTAAGGCAGAAGACGTCGGGTGAGTGGGCTCTTTCGAGGGGTCCACTCACAGAGTGACGAGTTCATGGTTCTACGCTGAAGTTCAAGGCTCTCTGAGAGTTTGGCGCCAAGTCTGTTTTTCATAGCCCATAATAACGGTACGTTTCCGATTTCCCTCGTGATTGGTTGCCAAGGATTTTCGGGACGCGTCCATTTGTGTGTTCCTCCGGGGAGGTAGGCAAGATACGCGGTGCGAGGTCCGCCGTCGGGTTATGCGGACGCCGCTGGACTGAGAAGCCATCACAATCGGCCCACATCGGAGGGCATGTTTGCGAGGGTGCTGGAAGAAGAGGAACCAGCCGAAGGATAGGGTGAAGTCTGAATGGGACCACGATCCTAACGACCCACCAGATAACAGCATGCCGACCATATCCTGCCCTGACCAGTCAACTGCTAATCCCGAACCGATGCGCCGCTCTACACGCCGCAACCGCATGCCGAAGTCGATTTCCACGGGGAGCTACGCTCCAACGCGTGACATTCTTCTATGACCGATCCCGATGCTCGGCTGATTAAAAAAATCGCCCGGCACTGGGGTTGGGCTGTGCTTCAAGGGGTATAGCCTGATGTAGCACCGCTCCGGCCGGGTCTTCCTGGCTGACTCTTCGCGAGCTAACACCTGCGCGGAATGGCGAGCTACTGTCGACATCCTTCATCGCTATTCGCCAGTATCGACACGTTGTCTGACACCCGCACCGGACCGCGACTTTAACAGCGCGAGCTTCGTCGCCGAGATGCGCCAGATGGTGGTCACCCCACATGTCGCTCAGAGGTCGCGGCATTCGGCAATCTACGGCAGAACTACCAGGTTCCCCGGGGCTACGCGTAATCGGAGCAAGGCCGGAAGAAGATCGAAGGTCTTTTGGCTGAGGCAAAGCCGTCGGTGAAATGAATTCGATGCTTAGGGTTAAGTGGACCAGTTAGATCGAGAGGGCTGAACGCTCGCACATGAAAGCATTTGGTTCCGCCATTGCTGGTCACAAATTTCTATGAATTCTTCAATCGTTTCTATTTCAAATTCGGCGAAATTCCCCACGAGAACGACTGAACTGTGTATGTCATGAGTATTGTCTGTCTGTCTTCTGGCGCCTGATCAATCATGCGCTCTTGGTTCGGTGAACCAATTTAGGTGCGTTGAAGTGTTTTATATGAGCGAAATTGATGTTGGAACCCCTTCGTGGGGGCTTAAAAGCCCTTATAGATCGGAAAAGCACCTGATTTGTAATCAGTAGGTCCGCGGTTCGAGTCCGTGTGGGGGCACCAGTCTCAAAACAAATCATTGGTTTCGCAGCAAGTTTTCGAAGTTTCCTGAAGCCTGGGGACATGTCGGAAACCATTTTTCCTGTCTCGGCCATTGTGATGCCCGGGATGTGTGTTGGCCGCCCCCGACGCGCCCGACGGTTGACCCTACCCGCCAATCACCAACGCATCCGAAGGATTGAGCGCCAGCGAGACGGTCTCGCCCACCTTGGGGGGAGCCTGCCGTGTGGTGTTGAAAAGATCGACCGCCAGCGGCTGCCCGCCCAGGTCGATGCGCAGCCGGATGACCGAGCCGAGGAAGTCGAGCTCGGTGATCGTCCCGGTCAGCGCCGCTTCGCCCGGATGCGCGCCGAGGCGCAGCATCTCGGGGCGCAGGCCAAGCAGCGCTTCACCCGGCGGGATCGCGCGGCCCAGCGTCATCTCGTTCCCGCCCAGTTTCACCCGGCCGATGGAGGGGTCGAGCACCTTGGCGTCGAGCGTGTTCAGCGTGCCGACGAATCCCGCGACGAAACGGGTGGCGGGCGTGTTGTAGATCTCGAAGGGGGTTCCCACCTGCTCGGCCACGCCCTGGTGCATCACCACGATGCGGTCGGACATCGAGAGCGCCTCTTCCTGGTCATGGGTGACGAAGATGGTGGTGATGCCAAGCTCGCGCTGGATCGCCCGGATCTCGTTGCGCAGGCTGACCCGCACCTTGGCGTCGAGCGCCGAGAGCGGCTCGTCGAGCAGCAGCACCTGCGGCTTGGGGGCCAGCGCCCGAGCCAGCGCCACGCGCTGTTGCTGCCCGCCCGAGAGCTGGAACGGATAGCGATCCCCCAGCTCGGGCAGGCCGATCAGCGCCAGCATCTCCTCGACACGGGCGGCGATCTCGCGCGCGGGCACGCCCTTGACCCGCAGGCCAAAGCCGACGTTCTGCGCCACGGTAAGGTTGGGGAAGAGCGCGTAGGCCTGGAACACCATGCCGATGTTGCGCTGGTTGGGGCGCAGGCTCGAGACCTCGCGCCCCTCGATCGTGATATTGCCGGCGCTCGGGGTCTCGAAGCCCGCGACCATGCGCAGCACGGTGGTCTTGCCGCAGCCCGAAGGGCCGAGCAGCGAGATGAACTCGCCCTTCTCGACGTCTAGATTGAAGTTTTTCACGACGCGGGTGACGCCGAAGCTCTTTTCCAGGTGGGAAATCGTCAGGAAGCTCATCGGCCCGCCTTGTCGTGCTTGGTGAATCTGGTGACCAGCTGGATCAGCCCCATGCAGGCCCAGGTGATGATGAAGGCGATGGTGGCGAGCGCGAAGGGCTCGTAGGCCTTGTTGGCTCCCATCAGCTGCAGGTAGGGCCCGAAGGCGGGACGGTTGAGCAGCGCCGCCATGGTGAACTCGCCCATGACGATGGCGAAGGTCACGAAGGAGCCCGAGAGCACGGCGACCAGCACGTTGGGCAGGATCAGCCGGGTGATGATGGTGACCCAGCCCGCGCCGAGGCTCTGCGCCGCCTCGGTCAGCGTGGCGACGTCGATGGTGCGCAGCCCGGTGTCCACCGCGCGGTACATGTAGGGCAGCGACAGCATGGCGTAGCCGAACATCAGCAAGAGGTTCGTGCCGAAGATCGTGCCGGTGAGGGGCAGCCAGCTGGAGGTGTTGTAGAGCCGGATGTAGCCGAAGACGGTGACGATGGCCGGGATGACCAGCGGCAGCAGGGTGACGAACTCGACCAGCGGCCGCAGGCGCGGCAGCTTCAGCCGCACCCAGAAGGCGGTCGGCACCACCAGCAGGATGCCGAAGACGATGGTCAGCAGGGCCATCACCACCGAGTAGGAGAAGGTCTCGCGGAACTGCGGGTCGGCCAGCACGGCGGCATAGGCGTCGAAGCTGTATTCGCCCCGGCGCATCGACAGCGAGAATTCGACCATGCCGACCAGCGGCAGGATGAAATAGGTCAGGCCCAGCAGAAGCACGGCCCAGGACGCGGCCCTGGTCATTTCAGCCACCTCTCGGAGCGGATGCGCAGCACGATGTAGACGACGTTGGCGAGGCCCGTGACGAGGATCATTCCGAAGGCCATGGCATAGCCGAGGTGCGGATTGCCCAGCACGTCGCCGCGGATCTGCGCGAAAAGCATGATCGGCACGATGTTGAGCGAGCTGCCGGTGAGCGCGATGGCGGTCGCCACGGCGCCGAAGGCGTTTGCAAAGAGCAGCGCGAAGGTGCCGAGGATGGTCGGAAAGAGGATCGGCAGCGCCACGATCCGCCAGTATTGCGCGCCGCTGGCGCCGAGGCAGGAGGCCGCCTCGCGCCATTCGCGCTTCAGCCCGTCCAGAGCCGGCGTGATGATCAGGATCATCAGCGGGATCTGGAAGAACAGGTAAGTGATCGTCAGCCCCCAGAAGCTGAGGATGTTGAACCCCATGACCCGCAGGTTGATGCCGAACTCGGTGCGCAGGAAGACGGTCACCAGACCCAGTGGTCCGAGCGTCGCCAGGAAGGCGAAGGCCAGGGGCACCCCGGCAAAGTTGGAGGCGACCCCCGAGAAGGTCATCAGCGGCGAGCGGATGCCCCGCGGCAGCCCGCCCAGCACCATGGCCGCCGCCATCAGGAAGCCGATGAGGCAGCCGAAGGCCGAGGAGGCGACGGAGATCTTGATCGAGATCCAGTAGGACGAGAGGATCGAGGGGGTGAAGAGCCCGGCGATGTTCTCGAAGGTGAAAGAGCCGTCGGCGCGCTGGAAGGCCCCGAGGACGATCTTCATCGTCGGCATCACCAGGAACAACAGGATGAACACTGCGAAGGGCAGCAGGCCCAGCCATGTCAGGCTCGGGCGCCAGCGGCGCTTCGGCGGAGGGGAAGTCACATCAGTCACACAGGGTCCGGACATGGGCAGAACATGGGCAGAACAGGATACGCCGATCCCGCCCCGGATCACCTGACGCGACCGGGACGGGAAAGGGGCCCCCGGGGGAAACATCCGCGGGCCCCGTGACGTTAGGGTTTACTGGACGTTGGCGCCCACGACGGCATCCCAGCCGCCGACAACCGCTTCCTTGTTGCCCGCCTGCTCGTCGAGCGTCGGGAAGTAGGCGGCCTCGTAGCTTTCCGCCGGCGGCAGCGCCTCGAGCAGCTCCGCCGGGATCTTGTCGGCGGCGGCCATGGCGTTGAAGCGCGCCGGGTGGCAGTAGCCCTTGAGCCAGAGGCTCTGGCCCTCGTCGGAGTAGAGATACTCCATCCAGAGCTTGGCGGCGTTGGGGTGGGGCGCATGGGCCGAGATGCCCTGCACGTAGACGCCGGCAAGAACGCCCGACTTCGGCACCACAACGTCGACCGGCGGGTTGCCGTTCAGCGTGTCGCGGGCAGCGAGGGCGTTGTAATCCCACATGATGGTGATCGGGGTCGCGCCCTGCGCCAGCGTGCCGGCCTTGCCGATCACCGGCACGAAGTTGCCCGCCTCGTTCATCTTCTTGAAGAACTCTAGACCCTTGGCGCCAGCATCCTTGCCGGCGGCACCGCCCTCGGCCATGCCCGCAGCGAGCACCGCGAGGATTGCTTGGTTCGAGGCGCGCGGGTCACCCGCCAGCGCCACCGAGCCGGCGTATTCCGGCTTCAGCAGGTCCGACCAGTCCTCGGGGGTGGTGTCGATCAGGTCCTTGTTCACCATGAAGGACATCACGCCGTAATAATCGCCGTACCAGTAGCCTTCCTCGTCCTTGACCGCGTCGGGGATCTCGTCCCAGGTCGAGACCTTGTAGGGCTGCAGCAGGCCTTCTTCCTTGGCCTGCGGGCCGAAGGAGAGACCCACGTCCAGAACGTCGGGCGCCTGCGGGCCGGTGTTGCCCTTGTTGGCGCGGACGGCCTCCAGCTCGTCGGCCGAACCGGCATCGGGGTTCAACTCGTTGACCTCGATCTCGGGGTATTTCGCCTTGAAGCCGGCGATCACGTCGCCGTAGCCGCACCAGCTGTGCGGCAGGGCGATGGTGGTCAGCATGCCCTCTTCCCTTGCCGCCGCTTCGAGCGCGGCCATGTCCTGAGCCTGCACCATCGAGGTGGTGGCCATCAGCGCTGCGACACCCGCGAGCCAAATCTTTGTATTCGCTTTCACAATCGTATCTCCCCGTTTCCCGGTCCCGGCCGTAGCAGCCGTGACGCGCGTGTAGGTTTTTTTATTTGACGGGTTCATGACAGCCAAAATTTAGGCAAACTCCGCGGCGCGAGGGTTGACCGAAAATTGACGCCACGCAAGCTTTGCGTCTCTCGCTCTGCGAAGCTTCGCGGGATTTTGAAAGCGGCCAGCGGGGCAAGTGCCCAATTTTGAGACAAATTTTCGCCCAACTCCGGGCTGCGCTGACAAGCAGTCGCCTCCAACGGCGGGGGCGAGGCTGCCGCTGACGCGCGGTTCGAGCGGTCCGGTCCCGGCGCTTTTCGGACCGGGCATTGCTGCGTGCAGGGGGCTATCGCTGCGAGGGGGGGCTGCCTCCATCGCAGGAAAGACGGCATGATGCCTTGGGTGCTCACTCGCCCCCGTCCACCGCAGGCCGAAGCCCTGCGGTGGGGGGATAGCGGCAAAAGAGTCGCCCTCAGCCCATCCGTTCGGAGCTGTAGGAGCCCGGCGAGGCGGGGAAGACCACGGTCTTGTCGCCGTTGAGGAACACCCGGCGGTGGGCATGGGCATGGATGGCGCGGGCCAGCACCTGTGCCTCGACGTCGCGGCCGAGCGAGACGTAGTCCTCGGGCGATTGCGCGTGGGTCACGCGCACGATGTCCTGCTCGATGATCGGACCCTCGTCGAGGTCGGCGGTGACGTAGTGCGAGGTTGCCCCGATCAGCTTCACGCCGCGCTGGAAGGCCTGCTTGTAGGGGTTGGCACCCTTGAACGAGGGCAGGAACGAATGGTGGATGTTGATGATCCGCCCCGACATCTTGCGGCACATCTCGTCGGAGAGGATCTGCATGTAGCGGGCCAGCACGATCAGCTCGGCGCCCGAGTCCGCGACGACCTGCATGATCGCCGCCTCGGCCTGCGGCTTGTTCTCGCGTGTGACCTTGATGCAATGGAAGGGGATGTCGGCGTTCACCACCACCTTCTGGTAGTCCATGTGGTTCGAGATCACCGCGACGATCTCGATTGGCAGCGCGCCGATGCGGCAGCGGTAAAGGAGGTCGTTCAGGCAATGCCCGAAGCGCGAGACCATCACCACGACCTTCATCTTGGTCGCCTCGTCATGGAAGGCGAACTCCATGCCGAACCGCTCGGCCACCGCGGCGAAGGCGGCCTCGAGTTCGGCCAGTTCCGCGCCGGTCTCGCTCAGGAAGCTCACCCGCATGAAGAAGCTGCCGGTGCCGAGGTCGTCGAACTGGGCACTGTCGGTGATGTTGCAGCCCTGCTCGGCGAGGAAGCCGGCAACGGCGGCGACGATGCCGCGGGTGGAGGGGCAGTGCACGGTGAGGGCGTAGGAGGAGCTCATGGGAGGGCGTTTCTTTTCTGGACTAAAGGCGTGGACAGATCGCTGCCGCCTGCGCCGGGCGAGGTCAAGCGGATTGCAGGCCGATCCTGCGGCAAGATCGCTCCACGGCGTCGTGCTGGCGCGACATGTTTCCCCGAAGATGCGACAAGGGCGCTTTCGGAAACCTTTGCCCAATCTCGGGCCGCCGGGTGGCCGGGCAGGGGCGAAGAGGCCCGCTGCGGGGAGTAAACGCTTGTGAAAGCGGGGCTCATTGCTTACCCCAAGGGTAAGTGCCCGGAATTCCGCGCCGTCCCTGGCCTTCCGGTCCTCCCAACCCGGACCCGTCGAGACCCGTTTTCATGACCGAGACTTCCTTCAGCGCCCGCCTTTCGGAACTGCTTCATTTCATCTACCCCGATCTCAATGCCGACATTCTTTCCAGCCAGGTCATCGATGCCTTCTGGCCCGAGACCCCCGATCATCCGGGCAGGGGCCGCCGCCGCCAGCCGCGCAAACCCGGCAACAATCTCTGGTCGCAGAAGGACGCGGTGCTGATCACCTATGGCGACAGCCTGATCGACGGCAGCCACAAGCCGCTCGACCTGATGAACGACTTCCTGCTGCGGCACATGAAGGGCGTGGTGAACGGGGTGCACATCCTGCCCTTCTTTCCCTTCACCTCGGACGACGGTTTCGCAGTCACCGACTATCGCAAGGTGAACCCGCAGCTCGGTGACTGGGTCGACATCACCCGCATCGGCGACGAGTTCCACCTGATGTCGGATCTGGTGCTCAACCACGTCTCGTCTCAGGGGGTCTGGTTCAATGCCTACCGGCAGGGGCAAAAGCCCTACGACGGATTCTTCTTCGAGGCCGAGCCGTCGGACGACGTGTCGATGGTGGTGCGCCCGCGTACCACGCCGCTGCTGCAGGAGGTCGAGACGGCGATGGGCCCGCGCCACGTCTGGTGCACCTTCAGCCACGACCAGATCGACCTCGATTTCCGCAACCCCGAGGTGCTGCTCGAGATCCTGCGGATCATTCGCCTGCATGTCGACATGGGGGTGCGGATCATCCGGCTCGATGCGGTGGCCTTCCTGTGGAAGGAGATCGGCACCAATTGCATCCACCTGCCGCAGACCCATGCGGTGATCCGCCTGCTGCGGCTGCTCGCCGATTACGCCACCGAGAGCATCATCCTGCTGACCGAGACCAACGTGCCGAAAGCCGAGAACCTGTCGTACTTCGGCAACCGCAACGAGGCGCATATGGTCTACAACTTCCCGCTGCCGCCGCTGGTGCTGCACGCGATGATGGCGGGGACGGCGAAATATCTCAACGCCTGGCAGCGGGCGATGCCGCCGGCGCCGCTCGGCTGCGCCTATCTCAACTTCACCGCCAGCCACGACGGCATCGGCATGCGCCCCGCCGAGGGGCTGCTGCCGCCCGAGGAGGTGGCCCGGGTGATCGACACCGCGCGCGAGCTTGGCGGGCTGGCCTCGATGCGCTCGCTGCCCGGCGGCGGCGAAAGCGTCTACGAGCTCAACTGCGCTTTCTTCGCGGCGATGGCGCGCACCTACAGGGGCGAGGACGGCAACCACCTCGCGCGCTTCCTCTGCTCGCAGACCATCGTCATGTCGCTCGAGGGCATCCCGGCCTTCTACATCCACTCGATGCTCGGTACGCCGAACGATCTCGAGGCGGTGCAGCGACGCGGCATGAACCGGGCGATCAACCGGCACCGCTGGGACTACGCGGAACTCAACGCGCTGCTCGACGATCCGGAGACCGTGCACGCGCGGGTGCTGGAGAGGCTGTCGGAGCGGCTGACGCTGCGCTCGGCGCAGGCGGGCTTCCACCCCAATGCCACGCAATTCACCCTCAATCTCGACGAGCGGGTCTTCGGCCTGTGGCGGCAGTCGCTCGACCGGGCGCAGTCGATCTTCGCGCTGCACAACTGCTCGGACGAGGAGGTGGTGATCCCGCACGAGGGGCTGAACCTCATCGCCGACGAGCAATGGGTCGACCTTTTGTCGGGCGAGACCATCGAGGCCGGCGCGGTGACGCTGGCGCCCTACCAGTGCCGGTGGATCTCGAACCGCGGATAGGGCTTGGCGGGCGGCCGGCATCGACGAGAAGAGAAGGGGGCTCTGCCCCCGCCACTCACAGAGCGGCAGGTTCGGGCAGAGGGGACTCTGCCCCCGCCGCTCACAGAGCGGCAGGTTCGGACAGAGGGGGCTCTGCCCCCGCCGCGCTGCGCGCGTCTCCCCCGGGATGTTTTTGCCTAGAAGAAAGGCCGATCTCGCACGGCGGGTGAACCCGGAGGCGCGGGCGCGCGTTGTGCTGTCGGACGTCAAGCGGAGGGCGATATGTTCGACTGGATCTCGGGGTTTGTCGACGCGGTGGGGGCGATCGGCATCGCCGTGCTGATGTTTCTCGAGAATGTCTTTCCGCCGATTCCTTCCGAGCTGATCATGCCGCTCGGCGGCTTCAACGCCGCCGCCGGGCGCGAGCACCTGCTGGCGGTCATTGTCGCGGGCTCGCTCGGCTCGCTCGCCGGGGCGCTCTTCTGGTACTGGATCGGGCGGCGGCTCGGGACGCAGCGGCTGAAGCGGCTGGCGGCGCGGCATGGGCGCTGGCTGACCATCCTGCCCGAGGATCTCGACCGTTCAAACGACTGGTTCACCCGGCATGGCGGCAGCGCGGTGCTGATCGGGCGGCTGATCCCGACGGTGCGCACCTTCATCTCGGTGCCCGCCGGAGTGGCGCGGATGCCGATGGCGAGCTTTCTGGCTTTCACCACCGTGGGGACCGTGAGCTGGACGACGGTGCTGGCGATGGCGGGCTACCTGCTGCAGGCGCAATACGGGCTGGTGGCGGGCTGGCTCGACCCGGTGTCGACCGCGGTGGTGGTGGGGATCGTCGGGGTCTATGTCTGGCGCGTGGCCACCTACGGGCGGCGCAAGCGGCGCAAGGGGATCGACGCCTAGCGGCGCAATGAAAACGGGGCGCCCCAAGGCGCCCCGTTTCGCGTCTGTCGTGCTGCGCGTGTCAGAGACCCAGCGAGCCCAGCACGATAACCGTGATTGTTGCCAGCACCGGGATCGCCACGGCCACCACGAAGATGTCCGAGTAGCTCTTGCGGTGGGTCATGCCGGTGATCGCCAGCAGGGTGATCACCGCGCCGTTGTGCGGCAGCGCGTCGAAGCCGCCGGACGAGAGCGCCGTCACCCGGTGCATCAGCTCCATGCTGATGCCCTGTTCGGCACCCATCGCGGCGAATTGCTCGCCGAGCGCCTTCAGCGCGATCGACATGCCGCCCGAGGCCGAGCCGGTGATGCCCGCAAGCACGTTCACCGCCACTGCCAGCGAGGCCAGCGGGTTGCCCGGGAAGAGCCCAAGCACCGCGTCGCGGATCAGGGCGAAGGCCGGGAGCGAGGCGATCACCGCGCCGTAGCCGACCTCGGAGGCGGTGTTGAAGATCGGCAGCAGCGAGCCCATCGTTCCCTTGTTCACCGTCTCCTTGACGTCGGCGAAGCGCTTCCAGTTCAGCGCCAGCGCCAGCACGATCGACACGACGAGCGAGATGATGATCGCCCAGATGCCGGCGACGCGCGACAGCGAGGTTTCGCCGTATTGCGCGTCGGCGAGGTAGTCGGCGCTCATGTTCGGGAAGATCACGTAGGTGAGCAGCGCGTTGAGCGCGATCACCGCGATGACCGGCAGGATCGCCGCGAAGAAGCCGGGCATGTCGGCATCCTCGGGCAGCGAGCTGTCGGCCGCGGTGCGCTCGTGCACGCCGTAGCCCTCGCCGCGGGCCTGCGCCGCCTTGGCACGGCGGCTCAGCCAGAGCGTGCCGCCGCCGAGCATGATAAGGCCCGCCAGCGTGCCGAGCAGCGGTGCCGCGAAGACGTTGGTGCCGAAGAACGGGATCGGGATCGCGTTCTGGATCGCCGGGGTGCCGGGGAAGGCGGTCATGGTGAAGGTGAACGAGCCGAGCGCGATGGCCGCAGGCAGCAGGCGCTTGGGCACGTCGGCGCGGCGGAACAGGGCGTTGGCGATCGGGTAGATGGCAAAGGCCACCACGAAGAGCGACACGCCGCCGAAGGTGAGCACGCCGCAGGCGAGCACGACGGCGAGGATGGCGCGGTCACCGCCGACCCAGGCCACGATCTTCTCGGCGATGGTGCGCGCGGCGCCGCCGTCGGCCATGACCTTGCCGAAGATCGCGCCGAGCAGGAACAGCGGGAAGTAGGTGATCACGTAGCCGCCGAGCGACTTCATGAAGACCTGCGTGTAGGTGGCCATAACCGGCAGCCCGCCCGAAAACAGGACGGCGAGCATGGCCAGAAGCGGTGCCAGGATCAGCACGTTGATGCCGCGGTAGGCCAGGTACATCAGCAAGCCCAGCGACAGAATGATCCCGATGAGACCCATTCTTCTCCTCCTTTTGATTTGAAGCGCCCCGCGGGGAGGCCGGAATGGGGAGGACCGGCGCGGGCAGGGCTCAAAAATCAGTTACTCGGACGGGAGCTGGGTCAGGTCAATGCGACGACGCGAGGAAAGACGCGACGTCGCGAGCGTCGGTGATCACGGTGACGTGAGGTTTTTCCGGCGGTCAGCCGAATTCCGCATCGTCCGCGGCCACCGCGGCGCGGAAATCCGCCAGCAGCGAGGGGTCGGCCGAATGCACTCGGTTCCACGTCGGGATGAAGGGCGTCTCCTGGGGGTTCTCGATGAAGAGCTGCCCGGCGCGGACGATGTTCTCGCCGAACATCTCGATGCTGCGCTCCTCGGCGTGGCGGTCAATGTTCAGCCCGTTCATCTTGGCATCCGCAGAATAGGCCTCGAGCAGGTCGAGCGCTGAGCGGTAGTAGGTGGCCTTGAGCGTACGGAAGACATGCGGGGTAAAGACCGTGCCATCGGCGGCGAGCTTGCGGAAGATCGCCTTGCAAATGTCCACGGACATGCGCGAGAGGCCCTGGCTGGCGTCCTCGGGCGAGAGGTCCTGGTGCTTGTGGTCGTAGATGTCGGCGATCTCGACCTGGCAGACCTGGCGCGGGCCGAGATTGCGCCAGGCTTCCGACAGAACGCCGATCTCGAGCCCCCAGTCCGAGGGGATGCGCAGGTCGGGCAGGAGCCCGGTGCGCAGCGCCATCTCACCCGAGAGCGGGTAGCGGAAGGCGCGCAGGTAGTCGATGTAGTCCCGGTCACCGATGGTGCGCTTGAGCGCAATCAAGAGCGGCGAGACCAGAAGGCGGGTGACCCGGCCGTTCAGCTTGCCGCCGCCGACGCGGGGGTAGTAGCCCTTGGAGAGCTGGTAGCTGAAGCTCGGATTGGCCACCGGATAGACCAGCCGGTCGAGCATCTCGCGCGTGTAGGTGACGATGTCGCAATCATGGATCGCCATCACCGCGCTGTCGGCGCAGGAGATGAGATAGCCCATGCAGCCCCAGACGTTCTTGCCCTTGCCCGGCTCCTGAGGGGCGAGGCCGAGCGCCTCGAGCCGACCCATGATCTCGAGCATTCGCGGGCTGTCGTTCCAGATCACCGTGGTCTGCTGCGGCAGCACGGAAAAGAACTGGCGGGCGTGGCGATATTGAGCCTCGTTGGCGCGGTCGAGGCCGATGACGATGCGGTGCAGATAGGTGACCTTGCCCAGTTCCTTGAGGATGCCCGGCAGCGCATCGCCCTCGAGCTCGGAGTAGAGCGAGGGCAGGATCAGCGAGATCTTCCGGCTCTGGGCATAGGTCTCGAGCTCGTAGATCATCTCCTCGATGGGGCGCGAGCGCAGGTTGTGGAACTGGGCGATATTGCCGTTCTGCTGGAAGTCGGCCATGGCGGTGGTCTCCTAGAGCCCGAGGTCTGCAAGTAAGTCGAGGATGGCGGCGTTCCAGCCCTCGGGGCCGGGCAGGGTGGTGCGGCGGATGCGTCCCGTCTGCTCGCCGGGCAGGGGCGGAATGCCGGTGCCGTGGTTGTTGCGGATGATCACGCCGTAGGTGGCGGCCTCGATCATCTCGATGTCGTTGGGCGCATCGCCGAGCGCGATGGATCTGTCGCAGCCAAGATCGGCGAGGATGCCCGCCATCTGCTGCGCCTTGGTGCCGCCGAAGGAGAGAGTGAGGAAGCGCCCGCCCTTGCGTGCATGGATGCCCTTCTGGCTGAGAGCCGCGAGGAAGGCCTCCTGCTGCCCTTCGCTGCCGGACCAGAGGCCGGGCTCGGTGAAGCGGCGCTTGCGGGCGAGGGCGGCGTTCGCAAGGGGCAGGCCGGTGACACGCGCGACCTCCGCCGCGTTCATGTCGCCGAAGCCTTTGAAATGTTGCGCGTGCTCCGGCATGCCCGCCAATGCGGCGCGGAGCTTCTCATACTCGGGCGCATCCTCCGAAAGGGCGCCGGGGGCAATCCGGTCGGCGCCGTTCTCGACGATGGCGGGCCAGTCGCCAAGGCCCAGCTCTGCATGCAGCGGCGCGATCTCGGCAGCGGTCTTTGAGGAGGCAAGGATGAGTGGGATGCCGCGCGCTTTGAGCTCCTCCAGCGCGGGCCGCGCGGCCGAATAGGAGTAGGTGTCGTGGTCGAGCAGGGTCCCGTCGAGATCGGTGAAAACCGCCAGCCGCACGTCTTGTCCCTTCGTCTGTCCCCCGGGTCAGTTAAGCGGATGGGACCAAGGAAGGGAACAGGCGCGGGGTGAGGAAATTCCTAAGTTGCCGAGATTGGGCGGAAAAGAGGCAACGCGTGAGCGCATCACCAAGCGCGGCATCGCGGCACGGGCAGGAATGCAGAAGCGCCGGCCCGTGCGGACGGGCCGGCGCCTGCAAGGGCGTCTTCTGCCTTTCAGGCGGCGAAAGCCCCGCCCAAAGTCGTCAGGCGACGTTCTCGAGCTTGTTGTCCGGGGTCACGCCGAGCGCGAAGCACACGTCGCGGGTCAGCTCGGGGCGGTTGAGCGTGTAGAAGTGCAGCTTGTCGACGCCGCCTTCGAGCAGCTCGTTGCAGAGCTCGGTGCACATCGCGGTCGCCAGCAGGTCCTGCCGGTCGTCGCGCTCGGCCTTCTCGAAGGCCTCGATCACCCAGGCGGGGATCTTGGTGCCGGTGGCCTCGGCGAAGCGGCGCGCGCCCTTCCAGTTCTCGATCGGCAGGATGCCGGGCACGATCGGCTTGTCGATGCCCGCCTTCTCGCATTCGTCGCGGAAGCGGAAGAAGCTCTCGGCCTCGAAGAAGAACTGGGTCAGCGCCTCGGACGCACCGGCGTCGAACTTGCGCTTGAGGTACTCGACATCGGCGGTGGCCGACGGCGCCTCGGGGTGCTTGTCGGGATAGGCGCCGACGCGGATGGTGAAATCACCGGTCTCGCGCAGCGCCTCGATCAGCTCGACCGAAGAGCCGAAGCCCTCGGGGTGGGGGGTGAAGCCGCTGGCGCCCTTGGGCGGATCGCCCCGCAGCGCCACGATGTCATTCACGCCCGCCTCTTGGAACTGGCGCGCGATGGCCAGCGTCTCCTCGCGGGTCGCATCCACGCACGTCAGGTGCGCGGCGACCTTGAGCCCGGAGTTCTTGTGCAGGGTGGCGACGACGTCACGGGTCAGCTCGCGGGTGGTGCCGCCGGCGCCATAGGTGACCGACACGAAGCGCGGACCGAGCGGCGAAAGCGCCTGCACCGTGTCCCACAGCCGGAAGGTCGCCTCGATGTTGCGGGGCGGGAAGAATTCGAAAGAGATGTCGGGGCGCGTCATTGGCCGGGACTCCAGTTTGGATTTCGGTCCTTGTGACACATGAGCCTTTGTGAGACAAACTCATACTTCTCAAGAACAACATGAGGCGAACGCTGGGATGCACATCGAGTTTCGTCATCTGCGCACGATCAAGGCCATCCACGAGGCCGGGGGGGCTCGCGCGTGCTGCCGATCAGCTGAACATAACGCAATCCGCGCTGTCTCACCAGATCAAGGGGCTCGAGGATCAGGCCGGGGTCGAGCTTTTCGTGCGGCGCTCGAAGCCGATGAAGCTTTCCGCCGCCGGGCTGCGGCTGTTGCGGCTCGCCGACCAGGTGCTGCCGCAAGTCGAGGCGGCAATGGCCGAGTTCGACGGGCTGCGCGCGGGCTCAGCCGGGCGGCTGCACATCGCCATCGAGTGTCATGCCTGTTTCGAGTGGCTTTTTCCGGTGCTCGAGAGCTTCCGCAAGAGCTGGGGCGACGTCGATGTGGACATCCGCCCGGGTCTCGCTTTCGACGCGCTTCCGGCGTTGGTGAAGGAAGAAGTGGATGTGGTGATCTCCTCCGATCCTGAGGATCTGCCCGGCGTCACCTTCACCCCGCTTTTCGAGTATCATCCGGTCTTCGTAGCCGCCGCCTCGCATCCGCTCGCCGGGAAGCCGTGGATCGAGGCGCAGGACTTCCGGGGCGAGACCCTAATCACCTATCCGGTGGATCGGGCACGGCTCGATATCTTCTCGCAATTGCTGACTCCGGCAAAAGTCGAACCGGCGGCGATTCGCCAAGTCGAGCTGACCGCGGTGATTCTGCTTTTGGTTGCCTCGAATCGCGGTGTGGCCGTATTGCCCGATTGGGTTGTGCGCGAGGTGAAATATAATTCCGATTACATCACCCGGCCGTTGACCGAAGCGGGGATCACCCGGCACCTTTATGCGGCGACGCGCACCGAGGATCTCGAAAAGCCCTACATGATGGATCTGATCCGACTGGCGGGGCAGGAAGCGCGGCGCCTGCAGACCCAATAGCCTGCCGAAAGACGCCCTCTGCGACATGTGATACGCGCCGAGGCTGGTCCGCACGGCGTCCGCAGCAAGAAGCTGCGCGGACCCGACCCCGATAGGGGTAGGGTCATTGATATTATCTGTATGTTTTTAAAGTGTTTTCAGGTCGGACGCCATCATGCGTCCATCGCGGCCTTCCTTGAGCTCGTAGCTCACTTTCTGATTGTCCGCGAGGCCGGTAAGGCCTGAACGTTCGACGGCCGAGATATGAACGAAGACATCCTTGCCCCCCTCTTCGGGCGCGATGAAGCCGTAGCCTTTGGTGGTATTGAACCATTTCACGGTGCCGCTCGGCATGTTTCCGTGCTCCTTCCAACTTTCCTGTTTCTACCCGTAATGCGGGCGCCCCGTCACATTCGCCTCTCAGGGGGAGGAATGCCTGTCCCGGTCGAAAACGCGGGAAAATCGAGGCTTTCCGGGTCTGATCATCGAAGGTCACGGGCCAAGAGTTGCACGGTGCCTGCAAAAATCAAGAGAAACGCTTCGCAGTTGCGGCATTAGGCAATAAATGGTGCCGGGAAAGATCAAGGAGATGGCGGATGCTGATATACGGGCTGAAATCTTGTGACACGTGCCGCAAGGCGCTGAAATCCCTGCCAGGGGCGGAGTTTCGCGACGTCCGGGCCGATGGCGTGCCCGGCGAGGTGATCGACGCGGCGCTGGCGGAATTTGGCGACAAGCTGGTGAACACCCGCTCGACGACATGGCGTGAATTGGACGAGGCGCAGCGCGCCCGCCCGGCGAAGGAGTTGCTGGCCGACCACCCCACGCTGATGAAACGCCCGCTGATCGTCGCAGGGGAGCGCATGTATCTTGGCTGGGCCAAGGACGTCGAGGCGGCTTTGGCGGGCTGAGGTCGCGGCGCTCCGGTATAAAAAAGGAAAAAGCCCCGGGGGAGTCCCCCGGGGCTTTCTCATGTTCAGAAGACCGGCTCAGCGCAGGTCGGGGGCGGTGGCGTCGAGCGACAGGGCGGCGACGATCTCGTCGAGGCTCTGCACCGCGGTCTGCTTCTCGCCGAGACGGCGCACGGTGACGGTGCGCTCCTCGACCTCGCGGTGCCCCACGGCGAGGATCACCGGCACCTTGCCCACGGAATGCTCACGGACCTTGTAGTTGATCTTCTCGTTGCGCGTGTCCGCCTCGGCGCGGACGCCGGCGGCCTTCAGCGCGGCGACAACCTCGAGCACATAGTCATCCGCCTCCGAGGTGATCGAGGCGACCACCACCTGACGCGGCGCCAGCCAGAACGGCAGCTTGCCGGCGTGCTCCTCGATCAGGATGCCGATGAAGCGCTCGAAGGAGCCCAGCACGGCGCGGTGCAGCATGACCGGGCGGTGCTTCTCGCCGTCCTGGCCGATGAAACTCGCATCCAGGCGCTCGGGCAGGTTGGGGTCCACCTGCAGCGTACCGCACTGCCAGTCCCGGCCGATCGCGTCGGTCAAGGTGAACTCGAGCTTGGGGCCATAGAAGGCGCCTTCGCCTTCCTGGATCTCGTACTCGTAGCCCGCCGCGCGGCACGCATCGCCAAGCGCCGCCTCGACGCGGTCCCAGCTCTCGTCCGAGCCGATGCGCTTCTCGGGGCGGGTCGAGAGCTTGATCGTCCAGTTCTCGAAGCCCAGATCCGCGTAGATCGAGGCGAGGAACTCGATGAACTTCTTGGTTTCCGCCTCGATCTGATCGTCGGTGCAGAAGATGTGTGCGTCGTCCTGGGTGAAGCCGCGCACCCGCATGATGCCATGCAGCGCGCCCGAGGGCTCGTAACGGTTGCACGAGCCGAATTCGGCCATGCGCAGCGGCAGGTCGCGGTAGGACTTCAGGCCCTGGTTGAACACCTGCACGTGGCAGGGGCAGTTCATCGGCTTGAGCGCGTTGATCGCCTTCTCGCGGGCATGCTCCTCGTCAACCTCGACGATGAACATGTTTTCCTGGTAGTTGTCCCAGTGACCGGACTTCTCCCAGAGCTTGCGATCGACAACCTGCGGCGTGTTAACCTCGACGTAGCCGTCCCGCTCCTGCCGGCGGCGCATGTAGTCCTGCAGCGTGGTGTAGATCTTCCAGCCGTTGGGGTGCCAGAAGATCTGCCCCGGCGCTTCGGGCTGGAGGTGGAAGAGATCCATCTCGCGGCCCAGCTTGCGGTGGTCGCGCTTCGCCGCTTCCTCGAGGAAGTTCAGGTATTTCTTCAGCTCGTCGCGGTTGCGGAAGGCCACGCCGGTGATCCGTTGCAGCATCGGGCGCGAGACGTCGCCGAACCAGTAGGCGCCCGAGACGCCCATCAGCTTGAAGGCATCCGACGGCAGCTGGCCGGTGTTCTGCAGGTGCGGGCCGCGGCAGAGGTCCTGCCACTCGCCGTGCCAGTACATGCGGATCGGCGCGTCTACGGGGATGCGGTCCACCAGCTCGACCTTGTAGCCCTCGCCGCTGTCCTCGTAGAACTTGCGGGCGCGGTCACGGTCCCAGATCTCGGTCTTCACCTCGTCGCGGGCGTTGATGATGTCCTTCATCTTCGCCTCGATCTGGCCGAGGTCCTCGGGGGTGAAGGGCTCGGCACGGTCGAAGTCGTAGAACCAGCCGTTGTCCGTCACCGGGCCGATGGTGACCTTGGTGTCGGGCCAGATCTCCTGCACCGCGCGCGCCATCACGTGCGCGAGGTCGTGGCGGATCAGCTCGAGCGCCTGGTCCTCGTCCTGCAGGGTGTGGATCGCGATCGTGCTGTCGGCGTCGATGGGCCACTGAAGGTCCCAATGCGCGCCGTTCACGGTGGCGGAGATGGCCTTTTTCGAAAGGCTCTTGGAAATGGCTGCGGCCACGTCGGCAGGGGTCACGCCCTTGTCGAACTCGCGCGCATTGCCATCGGGGAATGTCAGGGAAATCTGGCTCATAGGCCTAGTCTCCTCGTCGGTCTGGCGCCCACGGAACGCCCGGTTGCGGGTTATTTGTCGTGCCGCCTTGTGACCCTCGGGGGAGGGGGTGTCAAGCGGCGGGGAGGCGGCCCCCGCCGGCTTGCGCAACGGGAGGAGGATGCGCGCCGTGTGCCGGCGGCTTCAGTCCGCGCGGGTCGGCGCCCTGTTCCTAAGGCCGGATGATCCTCGGCGCGGGCGCCTCGAAGGTCATCCTGCCGCTGCGCATCCCCCAGACCGGCCGCCTGATCTCGGCCACGGCAGAGGCGCGGGTCTCGCAGGGCAGCAGCACCAGATCGGCGGGGCTGCCGGGCTCGATCCTGTCGGAGACCCCGAGCAGCCGGAAGGGATGGCTGCTGACCATCGCGAAGCAGGCTGTCAGCTCCTCGGGGCCGCCAAGCTGCGCGACATTGGCAAAGAGGTTCGCCATCCGCGGCAGCGAGCAATCGCCATAGGGGGTGAAGGGGTTCAGAACGTTGTTTGTCGCCACGGTGCAGCAAACCCCCGCGGCGTGGAACCGGTGCGCCGGGGCAACGCCCCGCGGCACCGCGTGGTCATACCCGCGCCCGGTGATGAAGAGATCGGTTGCCGGCAGCACGGTGAGCGCGATCCCGGCATCCTTCAGCAGCGCCACGCTCTGCGCCAGCGCGTCCGCGGGCAGCATCGAGAGCTTGGTCACATGGCCGATCGCCACGCGCCCCTGCATGCCAAAGGCGATGGTCTGCCGCGCCACCTCATCAAGATGTCGCCAGCTGGTGTCGAGGTCGAAATCGAGGTGGAAATCGAGATCGACATTGAACTCACGCGCCATCCCGAAGAGCAGGGCGATCTGACCTTCGGGGTCGGTGTCGGTATAGGGGCAGCCGCCGAGCAGGTCGGCGCCCTCCGCCAGCGCCGCGCGCAACAGCGCCTCGGTGCCCGGGTAGTTCAGCAGCCCCTCTTGAGGGAAGACGCAGATCTGCAGGTCCAGCGCCCAGGAATAATCCTTTTTTTAACTGCTTGACCGCCTCGAAGCCAGCCAGCCCGATCACCGGGTCGATCTCGACCTGCGTGCGGATGAGCGTGGTGCCCTGACCGATTGCCTGCTCGAGCACCCGCGCGCCGCGGGCGTAGACATCCTCGGTCGTGAACGCCTTCTTGGCCGCCGCCACCGCCGCAAGGGCACCTTGCAGATCGCCGGTGCGGTTCACCGCCCGTTCGAGGATGCAGGCCTTGTCGAGGTGCAGGTGGCTGTCGGCAAAGCCGCGGAAGATCAGCCCGCCTTCTGCGTCGAGCGAGGGGGCGTCGCCGGCGAGGCCGGTCGCGATGGTCGCGATCCTCCCCTGCGCGATGCCGATGTCGACCGGGGCGGCGCCGTCCGAAAGCCGCGCATCGCGGATGATGAGATCGAGTGTCATTGTGCTGCTCTTGCCTTTTCTTCGCGGGTCTCTTCCTGGCGGGAGAGCCACCCGGCCATGCGCATGTTTCGGCGCCCACACAAGGCAGGCTCGACCTGGCCGACTGTCAAAGTCGTGCGCCGTCAAGCCGCTGAAATATCGCCTTGGCGGTGCAGCCTGCACAAGCTTCGGGCAAAATGCATGCAATTCTTGTATGGAATTTGCGCGCCCGGGTTCCTTAATTCCCGTGGTGTGCCAGAACCGACTCGCCGGACCAGCGAAAGGACCTCTGATGACCGCCGAAAAGACCGCCCCCCTCGGGATCGACTACGCCGCGCTGCCGCCCGAGGCGCAGATCGTGCATGACTACCTCGAGGCCTCATGGTGCCCGATCCGGAGCGCGCCGCCACCTATGTGGCCGAAGGGGTGGTGATCACCTTCACTGGCGGGAGGGTCTACCATCACCCCTCGGGCCCCTCGGGCTTCAACGCCATGCGGTACGCCTGGGTGAAAAAGGACATGCGCCAGTTCGACGTGGCGCAGGGGAGCGAGGGCACCGTGGTCTACTCGACCGGCTACCTCTACGGCGCATGGCCCGACGGTACGCCCTTCGAGGGAAACCGCTATGTCGACCGCTTCGTGGTGCAGGGCGGCAAGATCGTGAAGATGGACGTCTGGAACGACAGCGCCGAGCGCATCCTCACCGCGCGGGGCATCGAGGCGTAAGCCGCTTCAGCCAGTCTCGCGTACGCCAATGGCGTATGGCTCCAGCGCGTCGAGATGAGAATAGGCGCTCTGGCCGCCGTCCCGGAACTGCGCGCGGGCCGAGACCTGTTCCAGGTGGCTGCGGGCGAGGGCCCTTGCCTGCGCGGCGTCGGCCCGGCGGAGCGCCGCGAGGATGTCGCGGTGCTCTTCGATGCCGCAGGCCGAGGAATGCGGGCGCGAGAACTGCGAGAGCGTCAGGGCACACCGGTAGCTCATCTATCTCACATAGCGCATCAGCTCCGGGCTGCCGGTAAGCTCTCCCGGCAGAATATGAAACTCGGTGGCACGCCGCCCGCGCAAGCTCAACCGAGGCCGCCGCGCTTTCTAATCGCCTGTGTTTGCGCCACGCTGCTGCCAGCCACGGAGGGAACACCCATGCGCACATTCGACGAGATCCTCGCCATCGCCGCCGAGCGCCACGGCGGACAGGAGGCGGCCCTGGCGGGCATCCCCGCACCGCTGAGCCCCGATGAGATCGCCATGCAGCCCGACGCCCGCTTCCTTGCCGCCATGGCGCGCGGGATCTTCCAGGCCGGCATCAGCTGGAGCGTGGTCGAGGCCAAATGGCCCGGCATCGAGGAGGCCTTCCACGGCTTTGAGCCGGCGCGGGTTGCGATGATCGAAGGCGATGCCTTCGATGCGCTGCTCTCGGACACGCGGGTGATCCGCTCCGGGCCGAAGCTGGCGGCGATCCGCGACAATGCCGCCTTCCTCACCGAGGTTGCCGCGGAGGCGGGGAGTTTTGCCCGCAAGATCGCCGACTGGCCGGTGACCGAGTTCGACGCGCTGCTCGACTGGCTCAAGCGCAGCGGGGCCCGGCTTGGCGGCAATACCGGCGCCTACATGTTGCGGACGATGGGCAAGGACGGCTACGTCCTGAGCCGCGACGTGGTGGGGCGGCTGAACGCCGAGGGGGTGATCGACAAGCCACCCAGTTCGCGCAAGGCGCTGGCGGCGGTGCAGGAGGCCTTCAACACCTGGGCCGAGGACAGCGGGCTGCCCCATACGACGATCAGCCGGGTTCTTGCGCGCAGCATCGGCTGACCTGCACGGGAACCGGCCCTTGCGCCGCGGCGTTTCCCTGCCGGACCCACCGGCGGACGAGCAGCGGCAGGCGCATGACCCATTTCGACGAGACGCAGATCTACGACAGGTTGACCGAAGGCGAGGACGGCGCCCCAAGGTCAGAGGCCCGTAACGGGCTGCGCCACGTCGGGGCGCTGTCGATGACCAAGCTCGCCGATGGGCTGCTCAATCCCAAACTGGTGCTCACCTGGCTGGCGCAGGCGCTTGGTGTGCCTACCGCCGTGACCGGCCTGCTTGTGCCGATCCGCGAGGCGGGGGCGCTGCTGCCGCAGCTCCTGCTGGCAGGTGTGGTGCGGCGCAGTCGCCAGCGCAAATGGATCTGGGTGGCAGGTTCGGTCGGGCAGGGGTTGGCGGCGGCGGGTATGGCTGCCGTGGCGCTGACCTTGCAGGGTATGGCGGCGGGGCTGGCGCTCTGCGCTTTGCTGGCGGGGTTGGCGCTGTCGCGCGCCGCGGCCTCGGTCAGCTACAAGGACGTGCTCGGCAAGACCGTCTCGAAGACCCGGCGCGGCTCGATCACCGGCACGGCGGGCTCGGTGGCCGCGGCCGGGGTGCTGGTCTTTGCGATGCTGCTGATGTCGGGCGCGGTGCAGGACGTGCCACCCGTCGCCGCGGCCATCGGTCTTGCGGCTGCGCTCTGGCTAGGTGCAGCGGCGCTCTTCGCGATGCTGGAGGAAGAGGACAGCGACCCCGAGCCGAACGCCGCCCCCGTTGATCTGTCGCCGCTCCGCGAGGACCCGCAGTTCCGCCGCTTCATCGCCTGCCGCGGGGCGCTGACCGTGACCTCGCTGGCGCCGCCCTACCTCGTGCTGCTCGAGGAGAACGGCGGCGCGCTGCAGAAACTCGGGGCCATGGTGCTTGCCTCGGCGCTGGCAGGCTTCGTGTCGAGCTGGGTCTGGGGGCGGATGGCAGACCGCTCGGCGCGCCGGGTGCTGGTGCTCTCGGGCTTCACCGGGGCCGGTGCCATGGCGCTTGCGGTGGTGGCGGCGCTGCTCGGCTGGACCGGGCCGGTCTGGGTGACGCCATTGCTGCTTTTCGCGCTGCTGATCTCCTGGCAGGGGGTGCGGCAGGGGCGCTCGACCTATCTCGTCGACATGGCCCCCGAGGAGGGCCGCGCCAGCTACGCCGCGCTGGCCAACACGCTGATCGGCGGTCTGCTGCTGCTGACCGGCGCGCTCGGCGGCGTGCTGGCCATCGTCGGGCCGGTGGCGGCGCTGGCGGGCTTTGCCGGGCTGAGCCTGATCGGCGGGGTCATCGCCATGGGGCTGCACGAGGTCGAGACGGATCAGGACGGCAGCAGGGACTGACGCGCCTGCGCCCGCACGGCGCGGGTCAGCGGGGCCAGCGCCGCGGCGACCATCCGGTTGACCTGCCACGTCAGGGCGATGTCCTCCGGCATGTCCGGGCACATGGCGACCAACGCGCCCGAGGCCAGCAGAGGCGCTGCGAGGAATTCCGGGTTCAACCCCCAGCCGATCCCCAGCCGTGCCGCCTCGACGAAGCCCTGCGTCGAGGGCAGGCGGTGCGTGGGCGGCAGCAGCGCCTGCCCGGTGACCCGGCGCAGCCAATGGTGCTGCAGCGCGTCCTTGCCGTCGAACTGCAGCAGCGGCGCGCGGGCGAGGCTCTCGGCTGTCACCCCTTCTGCAAAATACCTCTCCCGGAAGTCCGGCGCGCAGGTTGCCACGTAGCGCATCCGCCCGAGCGGCACCGCATCGCAGCCCTGCACCGGGCGGGCGTGGTCGCAAATCGCCGCCGAGACCTCGCCCCGCCGCAGCCAGTCGGCCGAGAAGGCCTGATCGTCCAACACGATGTCGAAGAGCATGTCGCGCCCGACCAGCGCGGGCAGGAACCAGGTCCCGAGGCTGTCGGCGTTGACCGCCAGTCGCAGCCGCGCCTGCGGTGCCGGCTGGCCGAGGTCACGCGCCAGTGCCGCCTCGAGCAGCGCCACCTCGGAGGCGTGGC
>NZ_NTHN02000037.1 GCF_002300555.2 Alloyangia mangrovi
GGTGTGTCTGGGGAAAGGGGGACTGCGGTCACCAGCTGATTTGTCCAACAACGCCGGTGTACGTCACACGGCACTTGCTGATCGCACATCTCGCCAAGATATAAAGATCGTCCAACACGCGTGTCGCGAGAGCCTCCGTCCTCTTAATTCCGTAGTCTGGATAGATCGCCGGAATCTGGTCAGAGATCATCGCCAGAAGATCTACGCGTGGTATTGGGCTTTCAACGTCCACTTTTCGGCGCTCCGGGCGATCATATCAAGTGGAGGAACCGCACCATCAGCTGGGATCGCCTTCTTGATCCCCCGCGAGAGGCTCAAGGAGGACGTCTTCTAATTCCGAATCGTCCAGCGACGGATCTTCTTCTCCATCGCTTCCTCCATCGATTTCCGTCTTCTTTTCGCCCTCAAGATGCTTCGAAATTAGAACCCGATTTTGTGTGTAGCTCTCAGGGGGGCCAACTTCTACGGCACCGCTGTCGAGCCGCAACATAATTTCGTCTGTTCCTACAACAGCAGAGTAAGCTTCCAAATAGTCAGCAACCTTTGGCTGACTGGGAGGTTCATGTTCTCGAAGGACCTCTCTCTCGAGCTCCTTTGCTTTCCTTGTCGGAAGATGCTCAAGCGTGTCTATGAACAACAAGGGGTAAGGTTCATTTTTGTTTACGCCCTTAAGCGTGGCGGGTCTTTCCATGCGAACCTGATAGCCAAAGCCCAACTCAGGTCCATGGCTCGCAAGGAGGCGAGCCAATTGGACACTAAGAACGAATTTGTCGGGCTGGGCCCTAGACGCAACCCGAAACCCCGTGTCTATGGCCTTGCCAAGAAAATCGAATTCGAATGGTCTTTCATCTGCTGAATGCTCAAGTGCTTCAGACGCTGGCAAGAGTTCAGGACTCCCGTCGCCGGCCCGGAGTTGCACGGTACGATTCGGTTCGGGAAAGGCAGCTAGCCATGCTGCTCCCTTGAGGTTTAGCGCTACTTTCTGCTCAGAAAGTCTCTGACGATAATTGTGGAGAGTTTTTACAAATGCACTCAAAGTGACCGCGCAAGACTTCTTGTTCGTCACTCGACCGCAGAAAACCAATTCGTCGCCTACAGCCTTCCAAAGTTCCGGGCAAATGTCTTGTCCTACACTGGCATTCTTCTGTTGCTGAAATTCGGCGGCAAACAGACTCGGGAAATCAGAATAGAATTTCTGGAAAACCGTAACCCAGCTTGGGGTTGCGCCCGCCTTTCTAGCCTCACCTTCTTTAGAGTTTTTGAATGCCGTAGATCCGCTAAGGTCTACCGACAAGAACAAGCGGACACGATAGGCGGCAGCTTCAAATCTTAAGGCTTCAAGTTCAGGCATCTATTCCCAACGTCTTGGCTCGAACCTCAACCGCAGCCTGTGTGACGCCAAAAGTCTCACTTGCTACACCTTCCTTGTACGCCTTTCGAAACTCAGCCTCAGGCATAAGGAATGCAGATGCAAACCAGTTTGCCTCCCATTCACACCTAACCAGGCTTCTTTCACTCTCATCGACCCAGCGTGTCGCGCGCATCCCGCTACCTTGGTGCGCCTTCCTCACCTTCGGCCAATGCAGTAAAAGGTGTCCGAGCTCGTGGGCAATCGTAAAGTTGTCGCGGAGCACGCCAGTTTCAGACGAAAGGTGAATGACGAACGAATTATCCGGCTCGACAACGATCGCATCGGTTTGATCCTCATCGAACATCCCAATGTATTCGATTATTCCGCCATTCCGAGATACCAGCTTGTGAAGGTCGAAGCCGTTGGAAAGGCCGACCTTTGCTCTTTGCTTTTCTGCGAAAGCCCAGACACTCGGCTTGGTCGCTCGCAAAGGAATCGGGGGCAGATAATTACAACTCATGTGTTCTACTCTGCGCCTCAAGCATCATATCAGCTGCTCCTTGGTCATGCGGCGGAGGTTCATACTATGTTCCTTCGCGCCAGTCAACACGGCAATTCTTTCACAGCTTCCGCATGACATTGCAAGATAGGCCACGCTTCGGCGGCATATTCTCTTATGTGGGCTTGATCGAAAGGCACCTAAGAGGCTGGACCAGCCACGACATGGGTTAGGTTCGAAAAATAGCTTTGGCTTGGTTGCGCCAACCTCACCAGGCGCAGCGCTATCAATCGGCATGTCCGCTATCTGCGCATCGCTGCCGTTCGTCCAGGACGCAGCGAACGGCCGCTACCCGCCCTTCGAGCCAGGTCAGTTCGCCTTCCTGCGCCGGACGTGAGCGGTGTCTACGGGCCGGTTGAAGCCATCACTTTGTTCCCAGAGCCGCGACGCTCAGTGTCTTCCTGGGTAGCGTTGTGTCAACTGGCCCAGGAAGCCCTCGCGAGGCGTCACTCAGGTCTAATCTCGCGCTGGTGGCGGCCAAGGAGGGCGACCAGTCTTCGGCCAGAAATTACCTTCTGACGCTTGAGGTGGATAAGGCCTCGTTCGACCGGGTCAAGGTCAACGTCTTCTCCACAGACGCGCGCAATGCTGTCGGCGTAGACATCGGTTGCCGTGATGGGCACCTGACAATTTCTCCGACGCTGATATCGGTTCAGGATCGTAGCGACAGTTTGCGTCTGCATCATAGTCTTCGTCAGAGCTTCCACCGTTTCAAAGCAACCTTGTGTTCAGGGTCTCACCATCGCGAGCGCCGCTGCGCCGTGCTCAGGAGCGCATAGCGACGGCACGACGGCCCTCCGCGACTTCATATCACGAACCGCACATCCCCTTCATACGCGAAAGGCGCCGGAGCGTCTGCTCCAGCGCCTCTATCACCGTCCGTCAGAGAGCAGCCGAAGGGCACGAAGCGGTACGTTTCGCCCTTGACACCCCTTGCGCAGACTTATGCTTCCGTTTGCGCATTCATCTGCTTTCTCTGACTCTATGTCCTACGCCTGATCCCTCAGCCGCACTTCGAGTGGCCGCAGCTCGAGCAGGTCATGCAGCCCTCCACCATCATCATCGAGAACTGGCCGCAGGACGGGCAGGCCTTGCCGCGCGGGGCGTCGAGGCCGACGACCTTCGCCGTCGGGTCCGCCTTCAGCCCCTTGCCCTCGCCCTCGAGGAAGCCGGTGGCGACCAGGTGCTTCTCGATCACCCCGCCGATCGCCGCGAGGATCGAGGGGATGTACTTGCCCTGCACCCAGGCGCCGCCGCGCGGATCGAAGACCGCCTTCAGCTCTTCCACCACGAAGGAGACGTCGCCGCCGCGACGGAACACGGCCGAGATCATCCGCGTCAGCGCCACCGTCCAGGCGTAGTGCTCCATGTTCTTGGAGTTGATGAAGACTTCGAACGGACGGCGGTGACCGCCGACGATGATGTCGTTGATGGTCAGGTAGATGGCGTGCTCGCTGTCCGGCCACTTGAGCTTGTAGGTGTGCCCCTCGAGCGACTGCGGCCGGTCGAGCGGCTCGGACATGTAGACCACCTCGGCACCGCCACCTTCGCTCTCGGTGACCACGGCGGGCGTCTCTGCCGGGGTCTTCTCGGTC
This sequence comes from Alloyangia mangrovi, assembly GCF_002300555.2. Classification (GTDB taxonomy): domain Bacteria; phylum Pseudomonadota; class Alphaproteobacteria; order Rhodobacterales; family Rhodobacteraceae; genus Salipiger; species Salipiger mangrovi. Next base: position 3,506 of record NZ_NTHN02000037.1, read on the forward strand.
TTCTCCGAGACCGACAGGACCGAGCCGGTCACGTCGTTCGGACGGTAGGTGGTGCAGCCCTTGCAGCCGGTCTCATAGGCTTCCATGTAGACGCTCTTGAAACCCTCGAAGGAGATGTCCTCGGGGCAGTTGATCGTCTTGGAAATCGAGCTGTCGATCCACTTCTGCGCCGCCGCCTGCATGCGGACGTGATCGAGCGGGGCGAGGGTTTGCGCGTTGACGAAATAATCGGGAAGCTCGACGTCGCCGAACTTGTCGCGCCACATCTGCACGGCGTAGTCGACCACCTCTTCCTCGGTGCGGGTGCCGTCCTTCTGCAGCACCTTGCGGGTGTAGGCATAGGCAAACACCGGCTCGATGCCCGAGGACACGTTGCCCGCGTAAAGCGAGATGGTGCCGGTGGGCGCGATCGAGGTCAGCAGCGCGTTGCGGATGCCATGGGTGCGGATCGCCTCGCGCACGTCGTCATCCATCTGCAGCATGTTGCCCGAGGCGAGGAACTTCTCGGCGTCGAAGAGCGGGAAGGCCCCCTTCTCCTTCGCGAGCTCGACCGAGGCGAGATAAGACGCACGCGCGATGCGCTTCAGCCATTTTTCGGTCTGAGCGGCCGCCTCTTCCGAGCCGTAGCGCAGCCCCATCATCAGCAGCGCGTCGGCAAGGCCGGTGACGCCAAGGCCGATGCGGCGCTTGTTGCGCGCTTCCTCGGCCTGCTGCGGCAGCGGGAAGTTCGAGGCGTCGACGACGTTGTCCATCATCCGCACCGCGAGGGCCACCAGCTCGTCGAGCTTGGCCTCGGGGATCTCGGCGCCGGTCTCGAAGGGCGTGTCGACGAGACGCGCGAGGTTGATCGAGCCCAGCAGGCAGGCGCCATAAGGCGGCAGCGGCTGCTCGCCGCAGGGGTTGGTCGCCGAGATCTGCTCAATGTAGCTGAGGTTGTTGGCCTTGTTGATCCGGTCAATGAAGATCACGCCCGGCTCGGCATAGTCGTAGGTGGCCTTCATGATCTTGTTCCACAGATCGCGCGCCTTGACCGTGTGGTAGACCTTGCCGTCGAACTGCAGATCCCACGAGCCGTCCGCCTTCACCGCTTCCATGAACGGATCGGTGACCAGCACCGAAAGATTGAACATGCGCAGCCGCGCGCTGTCGGCCTTGGCAGAGATGAAGTGCTCCACGTCCGGGTGATCGCAGCGCATCGTCGCCATCATCGCACCGCGGCGCGAGCCCGCCGACATGATGGTGCGGCACATGGCGTCCCAGACGTCCATGAACGACAGCGGCCCCGAGGCGTCGGCGGCGACACCCGCCACATGCGCGCCCTTGGGCCGGATGGTCGAGAAGTCATAGCCGATGCCGCCGCCCTGCTGCATGGTCAGCGCGGCCTCCTTCAGCATGTCGAAGATGCCGGACATGCTGTCGGGGATGGTGCCCATGACGAAGCAGTTGAACAGGGTCACCGAGCGCGCGGTGCCGGCGCCGGCGGTGATCCGGCCGGCGGGCAGATACTGGAAATCCTCGAGCGCGGAATAGAACTTCTCTTCCCAGACCGCGGGCTTCTTCTCGACCTCGGCGAGGGCGCGCGCGATGCGGCGCCAGCTGTCCTCGACGCTGAGATCGATCGGGGTGCCGTCCGCCTCCTTGAAGCGGTATTTCATGTCCCAGATCTGTTCGGCGATGGGGGCGGCAAAGCGAGTCATGGCAGCAGACTTCCTTGTTGGCTCGTCAATTCGAGGGCGCGGCGGCAGAGTCGCGCAGGGGGGGTGGCAGGCCGGTGTGACTACTCGCGACGGCCGCCCGATGCAAGAATGCGCGGTACGTAAGAGTACACGTTTTTTCGACCGCGAGCCTACCACTGCTTGAAGCTCCCGCGGCAAAGACTACAATATGTGTTCATCCTGTTGAGGACTCTGTGGAGCATTCCGTGGATAAGTTCACCCATCTGATCAAGCTCAGCGTCGGTACCGAAAGCGTCAAGACGCTGGCCGCCTGGCAGTCCGGACGCGCCGCGCAGACCGCCGACCGGTTGCCCTGCCACGTCACCCGCATGTGGCCGAAACGCGAGGCGGAGCTGCTGAACGGCGGCTCGATCTACTGGGTTTTCAAGGGGCTGATCCAATGCCGCCAGCGAGTGCTGCGGCTCGACGAGGTCACCGGGCACGATGGCACGCGGCATTGCGCGCTGGTGCTCGACCCCGAGATTCACCGCGTCGCCACCAGCCCGCGCCGCCCCTTCCAAGGCTGGCGTTACCTCGATCCCAAGGATGCACCGCCCGACCTCTCGGCGGCGCGCGAGGACGATGACGAGCTGCCGCCTGAGCTGGCCGGCGCGCTGGCCGAGATCGGCATTCTCTAGCTTCCTCGCCGCCTGCGCGCTCAGCCGCGCAGCCGCAGAGCGTACCAGAGGTAGGCAGGCACCTCCCGCAATCCCGCCTTCACCCGGTTCGCCGACAGCGGCACCCGGGGCGAGTCGCTGCGCAGCGCCCCCAGTGCCGCCAGCCCCAGCCGCCGCGCCGCCAGCCGGGCGCGCGGCGCGTGGAAGCCGTCGGTGACGATCACCACGCTCCCCGCCCCCATCGCCCGCAGCAGCGGCAGGCAAAACCGCAGGTTCTCCTCGGTGCTCGTCGAACGCTCCTCCAGCACCAGCGCCGCCTCCGGAACCCCGGCCTCGCGGCAGAGGCGCGCGATCACCGCAGCCTCCGAAGGACCATGTCTGCCGACACCGCCCGAGGCGAGGATGGCCGCGACCTCCCCCCCCCTGCCAGAGCCCCGCCGCATGAAGCGCCCGCCGCTCCAGCGTCGGCGAGGGCCGCCCCCCCAGCCCAGACCGCCGCGCCCAGCACCAGCGCCACCGGCTTTGCGCCCGCGTCCCGCATCCCTGCCCTTCTTCTCTTTCCAAATACGCCCGCGCAGCAGTCCCACCCGGCGCACCGCCCCAGCAAAGCACGCCCGGAGCCAAAAGCAAACGCCGCCGGGATCGCTCCCGGCGGCGTCTGTTTCTTATCGCGCTGCGGATCAGTTCGGGATATCGCCCGTCAGGCCTTCGACATAGAAGTTCATGCCGGCCAGCACGCCGTCCTCGGCCACTTCGCCGTCCGCAAGCCAGGCCGAGCCGTCCTGCTTGTTGATCGGGCCGGTGAACGGGTGGTAGGCGCCCGAGGCGATGTCGTCCTTCATCTTCAGCACGGTGGCCTTGACGTCCTCCGGCACCGGGCCGGTGATCTCGCCGATGCCGACCATGCCGTCACCGATGCCCTGCCAGACGTTCTGGCTGGTCCAGGTGCCGTCGATGATCGCCTGCACGCGGTCGATGTAATAGGGCGCCCATTCGTCGATGATCGACGAGAGGCGCGGCTCGGGCGCATAGTCGTACATGTCGCCAGCCTGGCCGAAGCCGAAGCCGCCGGCCTTCTCCAGCACCGACAGCGGTGCGGTGGAGTCGGTATGCGCCAGTACCACGTCGACGCCCTGGTCGAGCAGCGCCTGGGTGGCGTCGGCTTCCTTGGCCGGGTCGAACCAGGTCGAGAGCCACACGACCGACATCTCGACGTCCGGGTTGGCCTTCTTGGCGTGCAGGAACGAGGAGTTGATGCCGCGGATCACTTCCGGGATCGGGAAGGAGCCGATGTAGCCGATCTTGTTCGACTTGGTCATCGCGCCGGCGAGGTAGCCGGTGATCGCACGGCCCTCGTAGAAGCGGGCCGAATAGGCCGAGACGTTGTCGGCGGTCTTGTAGCCGGTGGCATGTTCGAACTTCACGTCCGGGAACTTGGCCGCGACGTTGATCGTCGGGTCCATGTAGCCGAAGGAGGTGGTGAAGATCAGATCGGCACCGGACAGCGCCATCTGGGTCAGCACGCGCTCGGCATCGGCACCCTCGGGCACGCTCTCCTGCTCGATCATCTCGATGGAGTCGCCGAAGTGCTCCTTCATCTTCACCGCGGCCTCGTGGTGGTGCTGCGACCAGCCACCGTCGTTCACCGGGCCGACGTAGACGAAGCCGATCTTCGGCTTGTCCTGGGCAAAGGCCGGTGCGGCGGCGAGCGCGAGGCCCATCGCGGCCGAGGCGAGAAGCGTTCTGCGTTTCATTCTGTTCAGTCTCCCTGTCTTCATACTGTCTTGAAAGTTACCGGACCTGTCCGGATGGGGTCGGCGCCCGGCCTGATCACCTCAGGCCGACGCGTGGAAGGAGCGGCCCAGCGAGCCGGGCGCGCCATGCACCCCGCGGGCCGAGATGATCACCAGCACGAGGATGGTGATCAGGTAAGGCGACATCGACAGCAGCTCGACGGGCACCTTGGCCCCCGCTGCCTGAAGGTTGAGCTGCAGCACGGTGACGCCGCCGAAGAGATAGGCGCCGATCAGCACGCCGAGCGGTCGCCAGCTGGCGAAGACGACGATGGCAAGCGCGATCCAGCCCGCGCCCGCGGTCATCCCCTCGGTCCATTGCGGCACCCGTACGAGGCTGACGTAGGCCCCGCCGAGCCCGGCGCAGGCGCCGCCGAAGAAGATCGCCGCCAGGCGCACCCGCACCACCTTGTAGCCGAGCGCATGGGCGCTCTCGTGGTCCTCGCCCACCGCGCGCAGGATCAGCCCGGCGCGGGTGTACTTGAGAAAGGCCCAGACCCCGGCGACCAGCAACAGGCTGACGTAGACCATGAAGTCATGCCGGAAGAACATCGGCCCGATCACCGGGATCTCGGCCAGGCCGGGGATCCACAGCTTGCCCATGCCCGGCGCGCGCACCCCCTCGAAGCCGGCACCGACCAGCGCCGAAAGCCCCAGCCCCACCAGCGTCAGGCCAAGGCCCGTCGCCACCTGGTTCGACAGCAGCACCTGCGTCAGGAAGCCGAAACTCAGCGACAGCACCGCCGAGGCCAGCGCCGCGGCGAGGAAGCCGACCACCGGCGATCCGGTGCTCACCGCCGCGGCAAAGCCGACCACCGCGCCGGTGATCATCATGCCCTCGACGCCGAGGTTCAGCACCCCGGCCTTTTCCACCACCATCTCGCCGAGGGCCGCCAGCAGGATCGGCGTCGCCGAGACCATGATCGAGGCGACAAGAAGTACGGGATCCATCAGGCCAGCTCCCCCTTGGCAAAGCGGATGCGGTAATTGGTGAAGACGTCGGTCGCCAGCAGGAAGAACAGGAGCATCCCCTGGAACAGCTGGATCGACGCGCCCGGCAGGCCGAGCATGAGCTGCGCCAGCTCGCCGCCGATATAGGTCAGCGCCATCAGCAGCCCCGCCAGCAGGATACCCACCGGGTTGAGCCGCCCGAGGAAGGCGACGATGATCGCGGTGAACCCATAGCCTGAGTTGAAGTCGATGGTGATCTGCCCCGCCGGGCCGGTCACCTCGAAAAGCCCCGCCATGCCCGCCAGCGCACCCGAGATGCCAAGGCAGAGGAAGACGATCCGCGCCGGGGTCACCCCCGAGAAGCGCGCCGCCCGCGGTGCCTCGCCGGTGAGGCGGATGTTGAAGCCCTGGATGTGCCGGGCCATCAGCACATAGGCCGCGATCACCGCGATGAAGGCGCAGACCACGCCCCAATGCATGCCGGTGTTCGCGATGAGCTCGTCATTGTGCACCGCCGGCCATTGCTTGAAGTTGCGCGAGCCGGGAAAGCCCATGCCCTCGGGGCTGCGCAGCCAGCTTGCCGAGGCCGAGGCGAGGATGTTCTCGGCCACGTAGACCAGCATGAGCGAGACGAGGATCTCGTTGGTCCCGAGCTTGGTTTTCAGGACCGCCGGGATCATTGCCCAGGCCCAGCCGCCAAGCGCGCCGGCGATCACCATCAGCGGGAACAGCAGGACACTCTCGGAAGGGTAGAAGGCCAGCCCCACCGCGGCGCCGGTGACGGCACCCATGATGTACTGACCCTCGGCGCCGATGTTCCAGATCCCCGCCTTGAAGCCGATCGACAGGCCAATGGCGATGAGGATCAGCGGCCCCGCCTTCACCAGCAACTGCGGCCGCGAGTAGCTGGCGAACTGCGGGTGGAACAGCGGATCCCAGAAGATCGTGCGGATCGCCTCCAGCGGCGGCTTGCCGAGGAGCGCGAACATGATGCCGCCCACCACCATGGTCAGCACCACCGCCAGCAGCGGGGTCACGATGGTCCAGAGCCGCGACGGCTGCGGACGTTTCTCGAGGCGGATCATTGGGAGCCTCCCACCGGCGCCGCGGGGGTGCCGCCGCCGCGCCGTGCGTATTTTGAAAGAGAAGAAGCGCAGGCGAAGGAGGGGCCCGCGGGCTTCTTCCCTTCACAAATACGCACATCCGGCGCCAACCAGGCGGCGCGGCGTCGGGGGTCAGCCATCGACATGGGCCACCTCCATGTCATGCGCCCCGCCCATCATCAGGCCGATCTTCTCGATGTCGAGCTCGGCGACGGCGCGGGCGGGCGAGAGCCGGCCCTCGTTGAGCGCCGCGAAACGGTCCGAGATCTCCATCAGCTCGTCGAGGTCCTGGGAGATGACGATGATCGCCGCGCCCTTGGCGGCGAGGTCGAGCAGCGCCTGGCGGATCGCGGCGGCCGCGGCGGCGTCGACGCCCCAGGTCGGCTGGTTGACCACGAAGACATCGGGGCTTTGCAGGATTTCCCGCCCGACGACGAATTTCTGCAGGTTGCCACCCGAGAGCGCCCGCGCGGCGGTGCCGGGCCCGGGGGTGCGCACGTCGAAACGCTCGATGACCTTCTCGGCGAAGGCCTTCGACTTGCCCCAGTCGATGAAGCCGCCCTGCACCAGCCCCTCCCGGCGCGCGCCGGTGAGCACGGCGTTCTCGGTCAGGCTCATGTTGGGTGCCGCGGCGTGGCCCAGCCGTTCCTCGGGGCCCGAGAGCAGACCCGCGTCGCGGCGGCCGATCGGGCCGAGGCGGCTGACGTCCTGCCCCTTGAAGAAGATCGTGCCCGCTGGCGCCAGCCGCTCGCCCGAGAGCGCCATCAGCAGCTCGTCCTGGCCGTTGCCGGCGACCCCGGCGATGCCCAGCACCTCGCCGGCGCGGACCTCGAGCGAGACCTCGCGCAGCGGCGTGCCGAAGGCGCCCGGCGCGGGCAGCGAGAGCTTGTCGGTGCGCAAGAGCACCTCGCCCTTCTCGCCGGCGCGCGCCTCGGGGGCATTGAAGCTCGATCCGACCATCAGCTCGGCCATCTGCCGGGCGGTCACCTCGCGCGGGGTGCAGGTGCCGACGTTCTTGCCGAGCCGCAGGATCGTCGCCTCGTCGCAGAGCGCGCGGATCTCCTCGAGCTTGTGCGAGATGTAGAGGATCGAGGTGCCCTCGGCGCGCAGCTTGTTCAGCGTCTGGAAGAGGATATCCACTTCCTGCGGGGTCAGCACCGAGGTCGGCTCGTCCATGATCAAGAGGCGCGGGTTCTGCAGCAGGCAGCGGATGATCTCGACCCGCTGGCGCTCGCCGGCCGAGAGCGTGCCGACAGTGCGGGTGGGATCGAGCGGCAGTCCGTAGGTTTCCGAGACCTCGCGGATCTGCCGGGCGAGGTCGCGCGGCCTCGGCGGGTTCTCCATGCCGAGCGCCACGTTCTCGGCCACGTCCAGCGCCTCGAAGAGCGAGAAGTGCTGGAACACCATGGCCACGCCCGAGCGGCGCGCGTCCGACGGCTTGGCCGGGGCGTAAGCCGCGCCGTCCAGGGCCATCTCGCCCGCGTCGGGCTTGACCAGCCCGAAGATCATCTTCACCAGCGTCGACTTGCCCGCGCCGTTCTCGCCGAGCAGCGCATGGATCTCGCCCTTGCCGATGTCGAAGGAGACATCGTCATTGGCCACGACGCCGGGGTAGGCCTTGGTCAGGCCCCGGATGCTGAGGAGTGTAGCCACGCCGTCCCGTCCCCTTTTTTCTGCCCCAATAGCTGCCCGGCGACGCCGATGGCAATCGCCTGCGGGTGTCGCCCGTATGTTTTTTGACCAATCGGACAAGAAATGCGAGCTATTTGGGCATCCGCATGACCCAACGTCCTCAACCGGCTACGGAAACGCGCCCATTTGGTGTTCGACCCGATGAGCCCGGCGAAGGCGAACCCATGGGTCAGCAGCGCATGGCAAAGCTGCAGGTCGATCTCGTGGCTGTAGGTCACAATGAGGTGCTCGGCCTCCTGCGGCGCGTGTCGCACAGCGCGCACCGGGTCGGCGGCGGGCAGCACGGTCACGCCTTGGGGCACGTCATCGGGAAAGCGCTCGGGGGCGGTGTCGACCCAGGTGATCGCCAGCTCGGGCAGAGGGGCCATGACCTGCACCAGCGCGCGGCCGACGTGGCCCGCGCCCCAGACCCAGAGCTGCCGGGCGGGCCGTGCCAGCGGCTCGACCATCCAGCCCTGCACCAGTTGCGGCTCGGGTGCCCGGCCCTGCGCACGGGCGCGGTCGATCAGCCGTTGCACTGCGAGTGGGCGCTCTCCGGAACCGCGCGCAACGATCTCCTGCCCCTCGAGTTCCGCGACGCCCTGCGCGTCGAAGACCTCGGTCCAGAGCACCACGGCGCCGCCGCAGCATTGCCCCAGCCCCGGTCCCAGCGGGTGGCGGGTGAGCCCCGGCGCGCGCAGCGCCTGCTCCACCGCCATCAGTTCCAGCGCGCCGCCGCCGATGGTGCCACTCTGGCAGAGCTTTCCCCGTGCTTCCCAGACCAGCATCGCGCAGCCGACCTCGCGCGGGGCCGAGCCCGAGACCTCGGCGATCACCACGCGGGCGACACGTCCATGCGCCGCCACGGCGGCCTTCAGCCCGGCAAGATCAAACCCCATCGCGCACCCTCCGCACCGCGGCCAGCAGGTTCTCGGGTGTCGCGGGGGCGATCAGGTCGGGATAGGTCTCGCCACAGGAGGCGACCGCGTCCGACAGCGCAAGCAAGGCCGAGATGCCCAGCATGAAAGGCGGCTCGCCGACGGCCTTGGAGCGGTAGATGGTCTCCTCGACGTTGCGCCCGTCCCAAAGGGTGACGTTGAACACCTCGGGCCGGTCCGAGCAGGCGGGGATCTTGTAGGTCGAGGGCGCATGGGTGCGCAGCGCGCCCTTGCCGTCCCAGACCAGTTCCTCGGTGGTCAGCCAGCCCGCGCCCTGCACGTAGCCGCCCTCGATCTGGCCGATGTCCAGCGCCGGGTTCAGCGAGGCGCCGCAATCGTGCAGGATGTCGGTGCGCAGGATACGGGACTCGCCGGTCAGCGTGTCGAGCACCACCTCGGTGACCGAGGCTCCGTAGGAGAAGTAGAAGAACGGCCGGCCCTGCCCCCGTATGCGGTCCCAATCGACCTTGGGCGTCTTGTAATAGCCCGTGGACGAGAGCGACACGCGCCCCTGGTAGCAGAGCACCGCCGCCTCCTCGAAGGAGATGTCGGTGCCGCCGACGTGGACCATGCCGCCCGCGAAGCGGACGTTCTCGGGCAGGTCCTGGTGCAGCTCGGCGAGGTGATGTGCCATGCGGTCGCGGATCGTGTCGCAGGCGACCTTCACCGCCATGCCGTTGAGGTCCGAACCCGAGGACGCCGCCGTGGCCGAGGTGTTGGGCACCTTGCCGGTGTCGGTGGCGGTGATCTTCACCATCTCCAGCGGCACGCCGAAGCGCGCGGCGGCCACTTGCGCCACCTTCTGGAAGAGGCCCTGCCCCATCTCGGTACCGCCATGGTTGAGCTGGATCGAGCCGTCCTGGTAGACGTGCACCAGCGCCCCGGCCTGGTTGAGATGGGTCAGCGTGAAGGAGATGCCGAATTTGACCGGCGAGATCGCGAGCCCCTTCTTCAGCACCGGGTTCGCGGCGTTCCAGTCGTCCACGGCCTTGCGGCGCGCGGCGTAGCCGCTGATTTCCTCGAGCCTGTCGGTCAGCGCGCCGAGGATGAAATCCTCGACCGGCTGGCCGTAGTGGGTCTGCTGCGGGGCGGGGTCGGTGTGCGCCCCGGCCTGCGGGGCATGGCCTTCGCCCGGCCCGGCGAGCGCGCCGCGCGAGGCGAGATCGTCGGTGTCGTCATGCGCCAGCGGCTGTGTCCCCGCGGGGACACGCTTGTCCACCGTCCCCGCGGGGACGCTCTGCTCTGCCGTCCCCATGGGGACACTTTCCACCGCCGCCCCTGCGGGGACACTTTCCGCCACCGTCCCTGAAGGGACGAGGTCGGCATAATAGTTGCGGCGACGCAGTTCCAGAGGGTCGATCTTCAGGTGGTGGGCAACGTGGTCCATCACCCGCTCGATGCCGAACATCCCCTGCGGGCCGCCGAAGCCGCGGTAGGCGGTGGCGCTCTGCATGTTGGTCTTCAGCCGGTGGCTCTCGACCCGCAGCGCCGGGATGTCATAGGCGTTGTCGGCATGCAGCATGGCGCGGTCGGCCACGGCGAGCGACAGGTCCTGCGCCCAACCGCAGCGTGTGTACTGCCGGAAGTCCACCGCTTTCAGGCGACCCATCTCGTCGAAGCCGACGGTGTAGTCGATCCGGAAGTCGTGGCGCTTTCCGGTGATCATCATGTCGTCGTCGCGGTCGTAGCGCATCTTCGCCGGACGCCCGGTTTCCGAGGCCGCGACGGCGCAGGCGATGGCCAGCGCGTTGCCCTGGCTTTCCTTGCCACCGAAGCCGCCGCCCATGCGCCGGGTCTCGACCCGCACCGCGTGCATCGGCAGGTGCAGCGCATGGGCCACCTTGTGCTGGATCTCGGTGGGGTGCTGGGTGGAGCTGGCCACGACCAGATCGCCGTTTTCCTGCGGCATCACCAGCGCGGCCTGGCTCTCGAGATAGAAATGCTCCTGCCCGCCCATCTCGAGCGAGCCTTCCAGCGTGATCGGGGCGGATTTCAGCGCCTCGGCGGCATCGCCCTTCTCCCAGATGCGCGGGCCTTCCTCGAAGCGGGAATTGGCGGCCAGCGCCTGCTCGATGGTGAGGATGGGCTCGCGCTGCGCGTAGGTGACCTTGGCCAGCCGCGCCGCCTTGCGCGCGGCTTGGTGGCTGGTGGCGGCGACGAAGAAGATCTGCTGGCCGAGGTAGTGGATGGTGCCATCCGAGAGCAGCGGCTCGTCGTGCAGCGAGGCCGAGCAGTCGCAGTCGGAAGGCAGGTCCTTCGCCCCCCCAGACCTTCACCACGCCGGGGGCGGCGCGGACCGCCGAGAGGTCGATCGAGGTGATCGTCCCCGCCGCGATGGTCGACAGGCCAAAGGCGAGGTGCAGGCAGTCCGCCGGCACGGGGATGTCGTCGATGTAGCGGGCCTTGCCCGAGACATGCAGCGGCGCCGCGTCATGCGGCAGGGGTTTCGAGACGCTCATGCCCGCACCTCCCGCACGTCGGTGGCCGCGCCCTGATCGGCGAGCAGGCAGCGCGTCAGCATGTTGCGCGCGGCCCCGAGCCGGTAGGCGGCACTGGCGCGCATGTCGGTCATCGGCTGGAAGTCCTTCTCCCATTCGCCCGAGATGGCGCGCAGGGTTTCCTCGTTCCACGGCTGGCCGATGAGGGCCTGCTCGACATGGGAGGCACGCTTGGGGATGCCCGCCATGCCGCCGAAGGCGATGCGGGCTGCGGTCACAGTGCCGCCGCCCACCTCGATCCAGAACGCCCCGCAGGCGGCGGAGATGTCCTGATCGAAGCGCTTGGAGAGCTTGTAGACGCGCAGGTGATCGGGCCCGCGCGGGATGGTCACCGCCTCGACGAACTCGCCGGGCTGCCGGTCCTGCTTGCCGTACTCGAGGAAGAACGCCTCGATCGGCAGCTCGCGCCGGGTGCCCCCCCTTGCGCAGATGCAGCGTCGCGCCAAGCGCGATCAGCGCAGGCGGGTTGTCCCCGATGGGCGAGCCATTGGCGATATTGCCGCCGATGGTCGCCGCCGCGCGCACCTGCGCCGAGCCGTAGCGGCGCAGCATCTCGGCATAGCTGGGGTAGTGGTCCTTCATCAGCGTGAGCACGCGGTCCATGGTGACCCCCGCGCCGATGCGGATCGCATCCCCGGAGACCTCGATCTGCTGCAGCTCGGCGCAGCGGTTGAGGAAGATCACCTTGTCCAGATCGCGCAGCTGTTTCGTCACCCAGAGGCCGACGTCGGTGGCGCCCGCCACCAGCGTGGCATCGGGGGTGGCTTCGAGGAGGCGCGCCAGCTCATCGGCGGTCTCGGGCGCGGAGACCGTCGGAGGGGGGCTGTCTGCCCCCCGCTCGGCTCCGCCGAGCCCCCCCCGAGGATATTTCTGCCAGGAGAGTTTTCTCGGAGCTCATCCAGGCGGGCACGGGGGCGCTGGTCGCGGCCTCGGCGGCGCGGATGATCGGCGCGTAGCCGGTGCAGCGGCAGAGATTGCCGGCCAGCGCGTCATCATGGCCGGTGTCGCCGTTGAGATGCGCCGTCGCCATGGAAACCACGAAGCCTGGCGTGCAGAAGCCGCATTGCGAGCCGTGATGATCGACCATCGCCTGCTGCACCGGGTGCGGCGCGCCGTCCGGGCCGGCGATGCCCTCGACCGTGCGCAGCGCCTTGCCGTGCAACTGCGGCAGGAAGAGGATGCAGGCGTTGACCGCCCGGCTGCCGCGCGCATCGGTGAGCATCACCGTGCAGGCACCGCAATCGCCCTCGTTGCAGCCTTCCTTGGTGCCCCTGAGCCCACGCTCTTCGCGCAGCCAGTCGAGCGCCGTGCGCGTGGGAGACACGTCGCGCAGCACCACGCTTTCCCCGTTCAGAAGAAAGGAGATGTCCATTTTGATGACCCGCCGCCTTACCATTGACGTTTCCCCGCAGCGCGCCCTCGATGCGGCGTAGAAGGCGCGCGGATTCTTGTCTCTTTGCCCCAAGGCTAGGCGGCGGCTTTCCGGGTTGGCAAGAAAAATCTGCCCGTTTGGGAGGCAGGCGGCGCGATGGCGGCGCGAATTTGCGCATGACCACGCGGGGTTGCCGCCTTGCGGAGGTCAGGCTCCGGCGAGGAACTCCGCCAGCATCCGGCTCGCCGGGGCATGGTTGAGGATGGTGTTGTGATCGCCCTCCTCGAAGACCTCCAGCCGCGTGCCGGGCATGGCCTCGGCCAGCGCGCGGGCGCCGCGACAGGGCGGCGTAGTCGTGCCGGGCATGGATCACCAGCGTCTCGCCGCGCCGGGACGTGGCCGCGGGGCGCCAGTCGGTTGCGGGATCATAGGGCGCGCAGAGCCGCGTGACCCCGGCTTCGAACTGCGCCAGCGCGGCGCCGACCAGACCGTATTGCGTGCCGCCGAGCCGGATCAGCCCCGGCAGATCGACCGGGGTCGAGATCAGGGCGGCGCGCGGGCAGGCCAGCCCCTCGCCCAGCGCGAAGAGCAGGCTGCGCGCGCCGACGCAATGGGCGCCGACGCCGTTGTAGGGGCCGTGCGCCTCGATGCAGCGGCGGATCGCGGGGATGATGTCGGCAAGGCTGCAGAGCGTGCGGGCCGGGTGCAGGTGGCCGGGCAGGATCAGCAGGTCGACCGCCGCCCCGGCCCGGCGCAGGTCGCGCACAAGCCGGGAGAATTGCCGCATCTGCCCGTCATGGCCGGGTACCAGCAGCACCCGAGGCGCGCCGGCGTGCGGGGCCGCGTGGCGCACCAGCGCCGTCTCTGCGCCGATCCGGACCAGCTGCGCCCCGTGGCGCGCGACATGGGCCGGATCGAGGTGCGACGCGGGGCTGAGGTAGCGGCGGGCCAGCAGCCGGCCGACCAGCCTCGGGGCGATCCGTGCCGCGAGATGCAGGGCGCGGCGGCGGGTCGAAACGGCGCCCCGGGCCGCGGGACGCCCCTCGGCGCCGACCGTACGTCCCTCGTTCCACAGTGCCATGCCGACCTTTCGTTGACTCGTACAACGCCCACCGTTCAAGGATTGCGCCATCAGCCGGCGTGCGACAATTCACTTTCTGCGGGAATTTGTCTTGCTTTCTAAATGAGGTAAGCCTGCATCACCCCGCGGCGCGCACCGCCACGCGGGGGCTTTCGCCCCCGGGCGCCGCGCAATACTCTAAGCGGCATGAGCGATCCCCGATTCATCCACCTCCGCGTCCATACCGAATACTCCCTGCTCGAAGGCGCCGTGCGGCTGAAAAAGCTGCCCGGTCTCTGCGAGGCGATGGAGATGCCCGCCGTGGCGGTGACGGACACCAACAATCTCTTCGCGGCGCTGGAGTTCTCGGTGACCGCCAGCGGTGCGGGGGTCCAGCCGATCATCGGCTGCCAGCTCGATCTGCTCTACGTCGAGCCGGTGCCGGGCGAGAAACCGAAGGCCCCCGCCCCCATCGTGCTGCTCGCGCAGAACGAGACGGGCTACGAGAACCTGATGAAGCTCAACTCCTGCCTCTACCTCCGCGGTGACGGGCAGGAGCCGCATGTGACGCTGGACGATCTCGAGACCTATGGCGCAGGGCTGATCTGTCTCTCGGGCGGCCCCGACGGCCCTGTCGGTCGACACCTGCGCGACAACCACCGCGCCGCGGCGCAGACCCTGCTGACCCGGCTGCACCAGATCTACGAGGACCGGCTCTACGTCGAACTGCAGCGCCACCCCGGCGAGAACGGCCTGCCTCCCGAGGAGCGTATCGCCGAGCGCGGCCACATCGAGATGGCCTACGAGATGGGCCTGCCGCTGGTCGCGACCAACGATGTCTACTTCCCCAAGGCCGAGATGTACGAGGCGCATGACGCGCTGATCTGCATCAGCGAAGGTGCCTATGTCGACCAGCAGGAACCGCGCCGGCGGCTGACCGCGCAGCACTACCTCAAGAGCCCGCAGGAGATGGCGACGCTCTTTGCCGACCTGCCCGAGGCGCTCGAGAACACCGTCGAGATCGCCAGGCGCTGCGCCTTCATGGCCTACCGGCGCGATCCGATCCTGCCGAAGTTCGCCGACGACGAGGTTGAGGAACTGCGCCGTCAGGCCAACGAGGGGCTTCAGGCGCGGCTCGCGGTGATCCCGCACGCGGTCTCGGTCGAGGAATACCAGAAGCGGCTCGATTTCGAGCTCGGCATCATCGAGGGCATGGGCTTTCCGGGCTACTTCCTGATCGTGGCCGACTTCATCAAGTGGTCGAAGGACAACGACATTCCCATCGGGCCGGGGCGGGGCTCGGGCGCAGGCTCTCTGGTCGCCTATGCGCTGACCATCACCGACCTCGACCCCCTGCGCTACTCGCTGCTGTTCGAGCGCTTCCTCAACCCCGAACGTGTGTCGATGCCCGACTTCGACATCGACTTCTGCATGGACCGGCGCGAGGAAACGATCCGCTACGTGCAGGAGAAGTACGGGCGCGACAAGGTGGGGCAGATCATCACCTTCGGCGCGCTGCTGTCCAAGGCGGCGGTGCGCGACGTCGGCCGGGTGCTGCAGATGCCCTACGGCCAGGTCGACCGGCTGTCGAAGATGATCCCGGTCGAGGGGGTGAAGCCCGTCTCGATCGAGAAGGCACTGCAGGACGAGCCGCGGCTGCGCGAGGAGGCCCGCAACGAGGAGGTCGTCGACCGGCTGCTCACCTACGGCCAGCAGGTCGAGGGGCTGCTGCGGAACGCCTCGACCCACGCCGCGGGCGTGGTGATCGGCGACCGGCCGCTGGACCAGCTGGTGCCGCTCTACCAGGATCCGCGGTCGGACATGCCGGCCACCCAGTTCAACATGAAATGGGTGGAACAGGCCGGCCTCGTGAAGTTCGACTTCCTCGGCCTCAAGACGCTGACGGTGATCCAGAACGCGGTGAACCTGATCCTGAAGTCGGGCCGGCCGATCCATGTCGCTGCCGATGGCACCGAGCTCTACGCCCCGCCCGAGGGCGCAGAGAACCAGATGAACCTCATCCCGCTGGATGACGAGAAGACCTACGAGCTTTATTCCGCCGCCAAGACGGTCGCCGTGTTCCAGGTGGAAAGCTCGGGCATGATGGATGCGCTCAAGCGCATGAAGCCCACCTGCATCGAGGACATCGTGGCGCTGGTGGCGCTCTACCGTCCCGGCCCGATGGAGAACATCCCGGTCTATTGCGAGGTCAAGAACGGGTTGCGCGAAATCACCTCGGTGCATCCCTCGATCGACCACATCCTTGCCGAAACGCAGGGCATCATCGTCTACCAGGAACAGGTGATGCAGATCGCGCAAGAGATGGCGGGCTACTCGCTCGGCGGCGCCGACCTGCTGCGCCGCGCCATGGGCAAGAAGATCAAGGAGGCGATGGACGCCGAGCGTCCGAAGTTCGAGAAGGGCGCGGCCGAGAACGGCGTCGACAAGAAGAAGGCCACCGAGGTCTTCGACCTTCTGGAGAAGTTCGCCAACTACGGCTTCAACAAGTCGCACGCGGCGGCCTATGCGGTGGTCTCCTACCAGACAGCCTGGCTGAAGGCGAACCACCCGGTGGAGTTCATGGCGGGCGTCATGAACTGCGACATCCACCTGACCGACAAGCTCGCCGTCTATTTCGACGAGACGAAGAACGGGCTCAAGCTGCCCTACGTGCCGCCCTGCATCAACCGCTCGCAGGCGAGCTTCGACGTGGTGAACGGCGAGCTGGTCTACGCGCTCGGCGCGCTGAAGAACGTCGGGCTCGATGCCATGCGGCTGGTTGTCGAGGGCCGCGGCGACACCCCCTTCACCACGCTCTTCGACGTGGCGCGGCGGGTGGACCTCAAGCGCGTCGGCAAGCGCCCGATGGAGATGATGGCCCGCGCCGGTGTCTTCGACATGCTCGACAAGAACCGCCGCCGGGTGTTCGACAGCCTCGACGCGCTGGTCGCCTATTCCGCCGCGATCCACGAGCAGAAGGCCTCGGCGCAGGTCTCGCTCTTTGGCGAGGCCGGCGACGACCTGCCCGAGCCGCGCCTTTCGCCGGTGCCCGACTGGCTGCCCGCCGAGCGGCTGTCGGAAGAGTTCAAGGCGATCGGCTTCTACCTCTCGGGCCACCCGCTCGACGATTACATGCCCGCGCTGAAGCGGCGCGACGTGATGACCCTCGAGGAGGCCACCAACAAGGCGCGCGGCGGGCCCTGCATCGCAAAGCTCGCCGGCGTCGTCGCCGGGCGGCAGGAGCGCAAGTCGGCCAAGGGCAATCGCTTTGCCTTTGCCCAGCTCTCCGATCCCACGGGGGCCTACGAGGTGACGCTGTTCTCGGAGACGCTGGAGAAGAGCCGCGAGTTCCTCGAGACCGGCTCGAAGGTGGTGATCACCGTCGAGGCCACGATGGAAGCCGACCAGCTCAAGCTGCTGGCGCGCTCGGTGGGACCGGTCGAACAGGTGGTGGCAGGCGCCGGGGCGACCGGGCTGAAGATCTGGATCGAGGGCGCCAGCGCGATCAGCCAGATCGCCTCGGTGCTGTCGCGTGCCGCCGAGCAGATGCCCAAGGCCGGGCGCGGCCCGGTGCGGCTCTGCCTTGCCGACCACGGGCTGCCGGGCGAGGTCGAGATGGACCTGCAGCAGGACTTCCCGGTGACCCCGGAGATCAAGGGCGCGGTGAAATCGCTGGGCGGGGTGCTGGCGGTCGAGGACTTCTGAGCGGTCTGCCGCCGGGTTTCCCTGCTTCCACAAGGGGTTGTGGATCCGCCTCCGGAAAAAGGTTAAACGAGGGTTAAGATTATTGACCTGCGCGGGGCATCGCGCGGGCCAATAACGCCGACGGTGCCTATTCCGGAGACCCTTCGTGACACCCGCCGCCCCGACCCGCCGTGGCCTTGCGCAGATCCTCCCGGCCCTGCTCGCGACGCTGGCGCTTACCGCCTGCGAGACGCCGGGCGAGGTGCCGCGCCTGTCGGAGGTCGAGCTGGACGAAAGCGCCGGTCAGAGCGCCGCCCTGCCCTCCGAGGCCGAGCTCTCTGACGAGGGAGGATTTCTTGCCGCAACCGAGACCCCCGTGCCGCGAGCAGCGCCGCCGCAGGGCGGGCTCCTGGGCTGGCTCGGCGGGCAGGCCGCGGCGGCCAAGGGCACGGGTCCCGACGCGCGGCAGGTCCCCTTCGGCACCACCCTGCCCTATGGCGAGATCGCCCGGGTCTGCGGCGTGCCAGAGAGTCGGCTCGGCGTTCCGGTGGCGCAATATCCCGAGACCCGGCGCGGCTACGTTCTTTATGACAGCCGCCCCGGCACGACGGCGCCGCGCGCGCTCTACATCACCGGTTTCGACGATGGCTGCGCCCGGCAGGTGACCGGGGCCTTGGCGCTCTTCGGCGATCCCGAACTGCATGAGCAACTGCGCTACGGGCTGGCCGGGCGCAGCCTGCCGAAGGGGCCGGTGGACGGGGCCTACGAGACGGTGAAGGCCGAGGTCTGCCGCGTCGCGCCGGGCCGGCCCTGCGGTCGGGCGATGTCGCGGCTGGCGCGGGACACGGCCTTTGTCAGCGTCTACCCAGCCTTCGGCAGCGCGTCCTACGTGAACCTGCTGCTGCACGGCGGGCAGGTCGTCGCCCTCGAGCAGCATTGACGCGCGGCGCGACGGCTCAGTAGTGCGGCGGGCGCTCGTCGCCGAGGATCACGCCGCCACCGCCGTCGCTCTCTCGCGCGGCCTCGCGCTCCATCAGCAGCTGCACACGGTACTGGAGCAGGGCGATGTCCTTGTCCTGCCGGGCGACGGTCTGGGACAGATCGTCCACCGCGCGCTGGAGATGCGCGATGCGTTCCTGAAGGTCTTGGATATCTTGCGGCTCTTGCGGCATCGCAGGCTCCTTCCCTCGCGTCGAGAGGCTGGGTGACGGTCTGCGCTGCAGATAGGCGTCCGGGCCCGGCTTGTCCATGGCGCGGATCGGGGGCTCTGCCCCCGCCGCGCTGCGCGCGCCTCCCCCGGGATATTTTCACCTAGAAGAACGATCAGGCGGCAAGGCGGGCGGCAGCGGTCTCGAGTGCGTGCCAGAGGCTTTGCGCCGCGGAGCGCATGCCGAGGAGCGTGAGCTCGGATCCCGAGGGGCGCAAGGCGAAGACCGGCATGTGGTGCAGCAGGGTACGGGTGGCGCGGCCCGGGGAGAGCGCCTCGGGGGGGCAGGTTCACCAGCCGCTCGATGAGGCGCTCCAGCGCGGCGGCGTCCGGCGCGGTGATCTCGAGAGCCACCCAGCCGTCGGTCTGCTCGGTCACCGACGCGCCGGGCGCCTCGGCGCGCAGCGCGGCGGCGAAATCGGTTTCGGCGCGCTGCTCACCCAGCAGCATCCACTGCCCCGGCGCGGTCCAGAAGGCAGCGTGACCCTCTGCCCCTGTCATCCCCCCGGGCGGCGGCAGGCTCAGGCCGAAGGGCGCGGGCACGGCGGCATCACGGCGCAGGGCCAGCGAGGCGAGGGCAATGTCGGGCCGCTCGGTCAGGGTGAGCGCGCCGAAGGCCGCGCGGCGCGGGGTCTCGGTACCGAGGGCCGTGAGGGGGATGAGATCAGTCACGCAGGCGCGCTCCTTCGGGGTCGACGAATTGTGCCGGTACCACGCGCAGCGCGGCGCTGGAGCCCTCGAGCGGATTGGCGGCGAGGATCACCTCGCCCATGCGGCTCTCGCCATTCTCGAGGAAGCCGAGGCCGATGGAGCTGCCGACGTGCGGCGAGTGGCAAGCCGAGGTGATCCAGCCCTGATCGTGGGCCACGTCCTGCGGGGCGCCTTCGGCGAAGAGATGCGATCCGGGCACGACGGTGGCGGCTGGCTCCACCGGCTGCAGGCCGACAAGGCGGCGGCTGTCCTGCGCCAGACCCTCGCGGCGGGACATGACCGCGCCGATCGAGTCTTTCTTGCGCGAGACCATCGCGCCAAGGCCGAGCATCTCCGCCGTGGTCTGGCCGTTCAGCTCGGCCCCCGCCGCATGGCCCTTTTCGATGCGCAGCACGCCGAGCGCCTCGGTGCCATAGGGGGTGACGCCGAGATCCGCCCCCTGCGCCATCAGCCGCTGCATCAGCGCCGCGCCATAGCGGGCGGGCACGGCGATCTCATAGGCGAGCTCGCCCGAGAAGGAGATGCGGAAGAGCCGCGCGCGCAGGCCGCCGCAGACGGTGAGCGCGGCGCAGGCCATGAAGGGGAAGGCCGCGTTCGACAGGTCGGCCCCGTCCGTGATGCGGGCCAGCAGTTCGCGCGATTTCGGGCCTGCCACGGCGATCTGTGCCCAGGCGTCGGTGGTCGAAATGACCTGCACGTCGAGCTCGGGCCAGAGGCACTGCCGGGCGAATTCCATGTTCCGGTAGACCAGCCCGGCGTTGCCGGTGGTGGTGGTGACCACGTAGTGATCCTCGGCCAGCCGGGCGCAGGTGCCGTCGTCGTAGAGATGCCCGTCCTCGCGCAGCATCAGCCCGTAGCGGACGCGGCCGACCTTCAGCGTGCCCATCGTGTTCGCGTAGACGCGATTGAGGAACTCCCCGGCGTCGCTGCCCTGCACGTCGATCTTGCCCAGCGTGGTCACGTCGCAGAGGCCGACGGCGCTGCGCACGGCCCGCGCCTCGCGGTCGACGCTCTGCCGCCAGTGGGTCTCGCCGGGCTGCGGGAAGTATTGCGCCCGCAGCCATTGCCCGACCTCGGTGAAGGCGGCGCCCTGTGCCTCGGCCCAATGGTGGGTTGGGGTGAGGCGTGTCGGGCGGAAGTCCTTGCCGGTGTCGCCGCCGCCCAGCACCGAGAGCGAGACGCCGGTGTAGGGCGGGCGAAAGATGGTGGTGCCGGTTTCGGGTACCGCCTTGCCGGTGAGCTCGGCCATCACCGCCAGCGCGGTGACATTGGCGGTCTTGCCCTGATCCGTCGCCATGCCGAGCGTGGTCCAGCGCTTCAGGTGTTCGACCGGGCGCATATTCTCCTTATGTGCCAGCGCGATGTCCTTGACCGTCACGTCGTTCTGGAAGTCCACCCAGGCGCGCGCCTTGCCGGGCACATGCCAGAGGGCGGTCTGGCGCAGGGGACGGTCTTCGGCCTCGGGCAGGCGGGGGAGCGCCGCGCGGATGCCAAGCTCCGACAGGGCGACCTGCGCCGCCCGCGCGCCATCCTCGAGCGCGGCAGCGGTGGAGCCGCGCCCGGCGCAGGCACCGGAGGGGATGAGGCCCTGCGGCCCGCCCTCGCCCGGCACGAGGGCCAGGAGATTCTCGTTCCAGACCGGGCGGCCGCGGTGGTGCGAGGCGAGATGCACGTTGGGGTTCCAGCCGCCCGAGACGCCAAGCGCATGGCATTCGAGCCAGTCGGCACGGCCATCGCGGGTGATCTCGATCGAGCCGAGGCCCAGCCGTCCGCGCGTGCCGGTGACCTGCGCTCCGGCGAAGAGCTGGTAGTCGCCGAATTTGGGCGCATCCGCACGCGGGTCTATCACCCCAAGCACGTTGGCCCCCTTGGCGATGAGGTCGAGCGCCGTGCGGTGACCGTCATCGTTGTTCGTGAAGATGGCGATGCGGTCCTGCGACTTTGCCACCGGCAGCGCCGCCCATCGGTTGGCATAGGCCCGCATTGCCCCCGCGAGCAGGATGCCGGGGCGGTCGTTGCTGGCAAAGGGGATGTGCCGCTCGGTCGCGCCCGCCGCCAGCACGGCGCGTCTCGCGGTGATCCGCCAGAGCGTCTGGCGCACCTGCGGCCCCGGCTCGGACATGTGGTCGGCGACGCGTTCGACGGCGCCGAAGACGCCGTGGTCATAGGCGCCGAAGACGGTGGTGCGGGAGAGGATGCGCACATTTGGCAGGGCGCGCAGTTCGGCTTCCACGGCCGCCACCCAGTCGGATGCGGGCGCGCCGCCCAGCGGATCGCTCTCGGCCAGCAGGCGGCCGCCGAGGCGGAAGTCCTCGTCCGCCAGCACCACCTGCGCGCCGGCGCGGGCGGCGGTCAGCGCCGCCGACAGCCCCGCCGCGCCTGCCCCGATGACCAAGAGGTCGCAATGCAGGTAGCCGCGGTCATAGGCGTCGGGGTCGGCTCGCCCGAGAGTGCGCCGAGGCCCGCGGCGCGGCGGATGAACGGCTCGTAGAGATGCTTCCAGAAAGCGCGCGGCCAGAGGAAGGTCTTGTAGTAGAAGCCCGCCGCGAAGAAAGGCGAGAGCAGGTCGTTCACCGCCAGTGCATCAAGGCCCAGCGGGCCGACGTGGTTCTGGCTGCGGGCCGTCAGCCCGTCGTAGAGCTCGGCCACGGTGGCGCGGGTGTTGGGCTCGGCGCGGGCGCCCTCGCGCAGGGTGACGAGGGCGTTGGGCTCCTCGGAGCCGGCCGAGATCGGGCCGCGCGGGCGGTGGTACTTGAAGCTGCGGCCCATGAGGCGCACGCCGTTTGCCAGCAGCGCCGAGGCCAGCGTGTCGCCGGGGTGGCCGGTGTAGCGCTTGCCGTTGAAGGTGAAGCTCAGGGTCTGGCTGCGGTCGATCAGGCCGCCGGGGATGCGGGTCATTCGGCGGCTCCCTTCAGGGCCAGCGCGACGTCCGAGGCGAGCTCGGCGCCGAGAATTTCATGGGTGAGCGTGTTGCGGGTCACCACCAGCCACGAGCGGTCGCCCTGCTCGTGGAACCACAGCTCGCGGTGCACGCCCGCAGGGTTGCCCCTCAGGAAGACGTAGTCGCAGAAGGCGGCCTCGGCGCCCTCGGCTACGGGCGAGGGACGGTCCAGCAGAGCGGCGTCGCCGAGATAGGTGAATTCCTGCGCGTCGCGAAGGCCGAGGAGCGGGTGCGGGATCAGCATGGGGCAGCATCCATCTGGCGGGGGTCATGTAGGAAGGGCAGTCCCCGGCCACGGGTGGGGGCAAAGCCCCCACGCAAAGGCAACTCCTGCGGGGCGGTCGGTGGCTGCCCGGCGTGCCGCCGGGCGGGCAGGAGGAGCATGGCACAGCACATGATGGGAAGCCTCAATGCAGGTTCGGCTGGGCGCCCGCGCCCTTTTCGTCGATGAGATGCCCGCGCGCGAAGCGGTCGAGCCGATAGGCGGTCGCGGTCTCGTGCGGGCGGCCGGTGGCCAGCAGGTGAGCAAAGGCGTAACCCGAGGCAGGCGTCGCCTTGAAGCCGCCGTAGCACCAGCCGGCGTTGAGGTAGAGCCCGTCCACCGGCGTCGCGTCGATGATCGGCGAGCCGTCCATCGACATGTCCATGATGCCGCCCCAGCTGCGCAGCAGCCGCGCCCGGCCGATCATCGGCATGACGGCCATGCCGCCCTCGGCCACGTCCTCGACCACCGGCAGGTTGCCGCGCTGCGCGTAGGAATTGTAGCCGTCGATGTCGCCGCCGAAGACCAGCCCGCCCTTGTCGGACTGGCTGATGTAGAAATGCCCCGCGCCGAAGGTGATCACCGTGTCGATGAGCGGCTTGAGCCCCTCCGAGACGAAGGCCTGCAGCACATGGCTCTCGATCGGCAGGCGCATCCCGGCCATCTGCATGACCCGGCTCGACGAGCCCGCCACGGCGACGCCGACCTTGCCCGCGCCGATGTAGCCGCGCGTGGTCTCGACGCCCCGGACCGTGCCGCCCTCGATGCGAAAACCGGTGACCTCGCAGTTCTGGATGATGTCGACGCCGCGCATGTCGGCGCCCCGCGCATAGCCCCAAGCCACACCGTCGTGGCGGGCGGTGCCGGCGCGGGCCTGCAGCAGCCCGCCCTTTATCGGAAAGCGGGCGTTGTCGAAGTTGAGATACGGCAGCCGCGCGCGCAGCTCCCCCTGCCCCATGAGCCGCGCATCCGCCCCGGCCAGCAGCATGGCGTTGCCGCGCCGCCGGTAGGCGTCGCGCTGCGCGTCGGTGTGGAAGAGGTTGATGATCCCGCGCTGGCTGACCATCGAGTTGAAGTTGGTCTCCTGCTCGAGGGTCTCCCAGAGCTTCATTGAGAACTCGTAGAAGGGCTCGTTGCCCGGAAGCAGGTAGTTCGACCGTATGATCGTGGTGTTGCGCCCGATGTTGCCCGAGCCGATCCAGCCCTTCTCCAGCACCGCCACCTTGGCCTGCCCGAAGGTCTTGGCAAGGTAGAAGGCGGTGGCGAGCCCGTGCCCGCCGCCACCCACGATGACGAAATCATAGGCTGGCTTGGGCGCGGGATCGCGCCAGAGCGGTTTCCAGCCTTTGTGGCCGGTGAGGGCTTCCTTGATGACCCGGAGGCCGGAGAAATGCATGGCTCAGCTCGCGTGCAAGAAGGTGGTCAGATGTCGAGCGTGGTGTCCCGCTCCCAGCGGGAGAAATGCGACACGAAGGACGTCCACTCCTGCATCTTCATCTTGGTGTAGGAGGCGGAGAATTCGGCGCCCATCATCTCCTTCAGCTCCGCGTCCGCGTCATAGGCCCGGACCGCGTCCAGAAGGTTCAGCGGCAGGCGCGGCGCGTCCGTCACCAGGTGACCCTCGGCGTACATGTCGATGTCGTGGCGCTTGCCCGGATCGGCCTTGGAGCGGATGCCGGAAAGGCCCGCGGCAATGATCACCGCCTGCAGCAGGTAGGGATTGACCGCGCCGTCGGGCAGGCGCAGCTCGAAGCGGCCGGGGCCGGGCACCCGCACCATGTGGGTGCGGTTGTTGCCGGTCCAGGTGACGGTATTGGGCGCCCAGGTCGCGCCGGAGGTCGTGCGCGGCGCGTTGATCCGCTTGTAGCTGTTGACCGTCGGGTTGGTGATCGCCGCCAGCGCCTCGGCGTGCTTCATGATGCCGCCGAGGAAGTGCCGCCCCTGATCCGACAGGCCCAGGTCCTTGCCGAGATCGGCAAAGGCGTTGACCTTGCCCTCGGTATCCCAGACCGAGATATGCGCATGGCAGCCGTTGCCGGTCAGCCCCTCGATGGGTTTGGGCATGAAGGTGGCGCGCAGCCCGTGTTTCTCGGCCACGGATTTCACCATGAACTTGAAGAAGCTGTGGCGGTCGGCGGTGGTCAGCGCGTCAGCGAACTCCCAGTTCATCTCGAACTGGCCGTTGGCGTCCTCGTGGTCGTTCTGGTAGGGACCCCAGCCCAGTTCCAGCATGTAATCGCAGATCTCGGCGATCACGTCGTAGCGGCGCATCACCGCCTGCTGGTCGTAGCAGGGCTTCTCGGCGGTGTCGAAGGGGTCGGAGATCTGGTCGCCCTCGGGGGTGAGCAGGAAGAACTCGGCCTCGATCCCCGTCTTCACCCGCAGCCCTTCCGAGGCCGCCTCGGCCACCAGCTTGCGCAGCACGTTGCGCGGTGCCTGCGCGACGTCGTCGCCCTCCATCACGCAATTGGCGGGCACCCAGGCCACCTCGGGCTTCCACGGCAGCTGGATCGCCGCCTCGGGGTCGGGCACGGCGAGCATGTCGGGATGCGCCGGGGTGAGGTCGAGCCATGTGGCGAAGCCGGCAAAGCCCGCACCGTCCTCCTGCATGTCCGCGATCGCCTGCGCCGGCACCAGCTTGGCGCGCTGGCCGCCGAAAAGGTCGGTGTAGGAGATCATGAAGTACTTCACGCCGCGCGCCCGGGCGAATTCGGCCAGATCAGCCATGGTGGTCCCTTTCGTTCCCTGTTGGTACCGGCGGGGCGTTGGCCGCCCTCGCCATTTTGCGTCCGGGGCTATGGCGGTCAGAAGCCGCCCTTGCCCGGCCACCAGTTTGTGCCGGCAAGCGGCACCTGCGCCATGGCTGCGGCTTCCATCGTGAGCGCGCAGAGGTCTTCCGGCTCGAGATTGTGCACATGGCTCTTGCCGCAGGCCCGGGCGATCGTCTGGCACTCGAGGGTCATCACGTTGAGATAGTTGCGCAGGCGGCGCCCGGCGGCGATGGGATCGAGGCGGGACATCAGCTCGGGATCCTGCGTGGTGATGCCGGCCGGATCGCGCCCCTCGTGCCAGTCGTCATAGGCCCCGGCGGTGGTGCCGAGCCGTTGGTACTCGTCTTCCCACTTGGGATCGTTGTCGCCGAGCGCGATCAGCGCGGCGGTGCCGATGGCCACCGCATCCGCGCCCAGCGCCAGCGCCTTGGCCACATCCGCGCCGGTGCGGATGCCGCCCGAGACCACCAGCTGCACCTCGCGGTGCATGCCCAGATCCTGCAGCGCCTGCACGGCAGGGCGAATGCAGGCCAGCGTCGGCTGGCCGACATGCTCGATGAACACATCCTGCGTCGCGGCGGTACCGCCCTGCATGCCGTCGAGCACCACGACGTCGGCCCCGGCCTTCACCGCCAGCGCGGTGTCGTAATAGGGGCGCGCGCCGCCGATCTTCACGTAGATCGGCTTTTCCCAGCCGGTGATCTCGCGCAGCTCGAGGATCTTGATCTCCAGATCGTCCGGCCCGGTCCAGTCGGGGTGGCGGCAGGCCGAGCGCTGGTCGATGCCCACCGGCAGGTCGCGCATCCCGGCGACCCGCTCGGTGATCTTCTGGCCGAGCAGCATGCCGCCGCCGCCGGGCTTGGCGCCCTGCCCCACGACCACCTCGATGGCATCGGCACGGCGCAGGTCGTCGGGGTTCATGCCGTAGCGGCTCGGCAGGTACTGGTAGACCAGCTTTTCGCTATGCCCGCGTTCTTCCTCGGTCATGCCGCCGTCGCCGGTGGTGGTCGAGGTGCCGGAGAGCGTCGCGCCGCGGCCGAGGGCTTCCTTGGCGTTGCCCGAGAGGGCGCCGAAGGACATGCCCGCGATGGTGATCGGGATCTTCAGCTCGATCGGCTTCTTGGCGAAGCGCGTGCCGAGCACCACCGAGGTGTCGCATTTCTCGCGGTAGCCCTCGAGCGGGTAGCGGCTGATCGAGGCGCCGAGGAACAGCAGGTCGTCGAAATGCGGCACACGGCGCTTCGCCCCGCCGCCGCGGATGTCGTAGATGCCGGTCGCCGCCGCGCGGCGGATCTCGGAGTTGATCTCGCGCGAGAAGGTCCAGGACTGGCGGGGTTCGGTCTGGGGAGTGTGCTGGGGTGTCTTGTCCATGGTCCGCTCCTCAGTAGGCGTCGGCGTGGTCGATGTTGAAGTTGTAGAGCGTGCGGGCAGAACCGTAGCGCTTGAACTCCTCGGGCCTGGCATCCGCACCGGCGCGTTCGAGCAGCCCGCGCAGGATCTCGAGGTGCTCGGGGCGCATCTCCTTCTCGACGCAGTCGGCACCGAGCGATTTCACCGAGCCGCGCACGAAGAGCCGCGCCTCGTAGAGACTGTCGCCCAGCGCATCGCCAGCGTTGCCCAGAACGACCAGATTGCCCTTCTGCGCCATGAAGGCGGACATGTGGCCGATGTTGCCGTGCACGACGATGTCGATGCCCTTCATCGAGATGCCGCAGCGCGAGCTGGCGTTGCCCTTGATGTTGAGCAGCCCGCCATGGCCGGTGGCCCCGGCGTACTGGCTGGCGTCACCCTCGATGATCACCTCGCCGGACATCATGTTCTCGGCCACGCCCGGGCCGGCGGAGCCGGTCACATGCACGGTGGCGAGCTTGTTCATCCCTGCGCAGTAGTAGCCGGTCGAGCCCTTCACGGTGACCGAGATCGGCCCGTCGAGCCCCACCGCCATGGCATGGGCGCCGCGCGGGTTCTCGATAGTGAAGGTTTCGTTGCCCTTGGCCCTCGCGGCGGCCTGAAGGGTGGCGTTGACCTCGCGCAGCTCGGTTTCCAGCATATCCAGAACGGGCATCACTCAGCGCTCCCAGAAGTAGACGGTGGCGGGCTCGGGTTCCCAGACGCGGGCGGCGTCGATCCCCGGCAGGTCGGCAAAGGCGCGGTATTCGCTGGCGAAGGCGACGTAATCCTCGGTCTCGGCCATCACGGCGGGCTTGCAGGCAACGGGGTCGCGCACCACGCCGAAGCCGGTCTTGGTGCCGGTGACGAAGGTGAAGAACCCATCGAGGTCCTTCAGCGTGCCTTCCAGTGCCTCGCCCAGTGTGGCGCCCTCGGCGATGCGCGAGGAGATATAGGCCGCGCCCACCTCGGTATCGTTCTCGGTCTTGGTGAAGACACCCTTCTTGGCGAGCTTGCGGCGCATGGCGTTGTGGTTCGACAGCGAGCCGTTATGCACGAGGCACTGGTCCCCGGCGGTCGAGAACGGATGCGCGCCGAGCGTGGTCACCGCGCTTTCGGTCGCCATGCGGGTGTGGCCGATGCCATGGCTGCCGCCCATCTCGCGGATGCCGAAGCGGGCGGCGACGTCCTTGGGCAGGCCCACCTCCTTGTAGATTTCCATGCTCTCGCCCGAGCCCATGACCCGCAGGCCGCGCGCCTCGAGGAAGCTCAGCGCCTCGGCCTCCTGCGCCACCGGAAGGGTCAGCACCGCATGGGTGCTGGCGACGCGCATCGTCACCTCGGCGCCGAGCACCTCGGCCAGCGACGCGTCGAGACCGGCAAAGTCCTTGTCCGGCGTGTCCGACTGGACGGTGATCTTCAGGCCGGATGCCGCATCCCCGTAGATCGCGATGCCGGCGCTGTCCGGGCCGCGATCGGTCATGGTGATGAGCATGTCGGTCAGCATGTCGCCCAGCTTGGGGCGCAGCTCATCCCTTTTGAGGAAAAGGCCAACGATGCCGCACATGGGTCCTCCATAGAGTTCTGGAACGGGCGGAAGCGCCCCTTGCCAAAATCACTACCGGGAAACCTTTATTCCCTCCAAGAAAAACTCCGTCCGCAGGAAATTGTTTGTCCTCATCAGAAATTTTCGCCCGCGAATTGGGCAGAGTCAGCGCTGCTGGGGGTAGGTGATGATCGACAGGTAGCGGATCGGCAGGGACATCAGCTCTTCCGGCCCGTGCGGCGCGTCAGAATCGAATAGCAGCGAGTCGCCGGGCTCCATCCGGTAGAGCCGATCGCCGTGCCGGTACCCCATCTCGCCCTCGAGCATGTAGAGCAACTCGATGCCCTCGTGCTGGAAGGTGGGGAACTGGTCGCTCTCGCTGTCGAGGCTGATCATGTAGGGCTCGACCACCACGCCCGAGTTGTTCGAGCCGATATGGCCGAGCAGGTGGTACTGGTGCCCGGCGCGGGTGCCGGCGCGCTCGATCTCCACCCCCTCACCGGCCTTGACGTGCATGCAGCCGCGCTCTTCCTCGTAGCCGGAGAACAGCTGCACCAGCGGCACGCGCAGCGCATGGGCCAGCGTCGAGATGGTGGTGAGCGACGGTGAGATGACGCCGTTCTCGATTTTCGAGAGCATCCCCACGGACAGGCCGGTCTGCGTGGCGAGGTCCGCGACAGTCATCCGCTGCCGCTTGCGCAGCTCGCGCACCTGCCGGCCAATTGCCACCTCGAGATTCTTCTCGCGCTGCTCGCGCAACGCGTGGGGGTTCTGCTGCAGCGCCTTGTCGTCCCGCTTGGCCATCGGTGCTCCTTCGTCTTCCGGCGTCACGGGGCGCCGGGCCTGCCGCGCCCCGTAGGATGCAAGGCTGCGCATACCGCTGCTTGCTCGGCAAGACCCCTCTCCGGCACGCCTTCCGCCCGCGCCCCGTCGGACACAATTGCCGTAGCGGCCCCTCTCATCATCCCGAAGCCGAGGCCTTTGCTTGCTCCTTTGTGGTCAAGCGGCTATGGGATGCGCGCAATCTGGACAGCCGGAGCGAGGCCATGGCCAAGGAAAAGAAAGCCCCCCGCCCCCGGGCACAAACGCCCAAGGGGTTCCGCGACTATTTCGGCACGGAAGTGACCGAGCGTGCACATATGCTGCATACCATCGCCGGGGTTTATCATCGCTACGGCTTCGAGGCGCTGGAAAGCTCGGCCGTCGAGACCGTCGAGGCACTTGGCAAGTTCCTTCCGGACGTCGACCGTCCGAACGAGGGTGTCTTTGCCTGGGAAGACGATGACGACGGCTGGGTGGCGCTGCGCTACGACCTGACCGCGCCGCTGGCGCGGGTCTACGCCCAGCACCGCAACGACCTGCCCACCCCCTACCGGCGTTACGCCATGGGGCCGGTCTGGCGCAATGAAAAGCCCGGCCCGGGCCGCTTCCGCCAGTTCTACCAGTGCGATGCGGATACCGTGGGCGCGCCCTCGGTGGCCGCCGACGCCGAGATCTGCGCGATGCTCTCGGACACGCTGGAAGAGGTTGGCATCCCGCGCGGCGACTACCTGGTGCGGGTCAACAACCGCAAGGTTCTGAACGGCGTGCTCGAGACCATGGGCCTGTCGGATGACGCGCAGCAGCAGGCTGTCCTGCGCACCATCGACAAGTTCGACAAGGTCGGCGAGAGCGGCGTGCGGGAGCTTCTGGGCAAGGGGCGCCTCGACGCCTCGGGCGCCTATATCGACGGCGTGGGCCTTTCCGACGATCAGGCGGCGCCGGTGCTGGCCTTCCTGACCTCGAAGGGCACGGATGCGGGCGCGACGCTGGCCAACCTGCGCGCTGCCATCGGCGGCTCGGCGATCGGCGCCGAGGGCGTCGATGAGCTCGAGCAGATCGCCACGCTGCTCGACGCGGGCGGATATGGCTCGACCCGCATCGAGATCGA
Source organism: Alloyangia mangrovi (assembly GCF_002300555.2). Classification (GTDB taxonomy): domain Bacteria; phylum Pseudomonadota; class Alphaproteobacteria; order Rhodobacterales; family Rhodobacteraceae; genus Salipiger; species Salipiger mangrovi. Next base: position 33,665 of record NZ_NTHN02000037.1, read on the forward strand.
CCCCTCGGTCGTGCGCGGGCTCGGTTATTACACCGGCCCGGTGTTCGAGGCGGAACTGACCTTCGAGATCCTCGACGAGAAGGGCCGCAAGCGGCAGTTCGGCTCGGTCTCGGGCGGCGGGCGCTACGACGACCTGGTCAAGCGCTTCACCGGCCAGTCCGTCCCGGCGACCGGCGTCTCGATCGGCGTCGACCGGCTGCTTGCCGCGCTGCGCGCCAAGGGCCGCATCGGCGGCACGGCGCAGGGCCCGGTGGTGGTGACGGTGATGGATAAGGACCGCATGGCCGACTATCAGGCAATGGTTGCCGAGCTGCGCAACGCCGGCATCCGCGCCGAGGTCTACCTCGGCAACCCGAAGAACTTCGGCAACCAGCTCAAGTACGCGGACAAGCGCGAGTCCCCCGTGGCCGTCATCGAGGGCGGCGACGAGAAGGACCGCGGCGTGGTGCAGATCAAGGATCTGATCCTCGGGGCCAAGCTGGCGCAGAGTGCCAGCCTCGAGGAGTGGAAGGAGCGCCCCTCGCAATACGAGGTGCCGCGCGACCAGCTGGTCGCCAAGGTGCGCGAGATCCTGAGCCAATGGGCGTGAACTTCGCTGCCGAGAAGGCCGAGGCGGAACGGCTGAGGGCGGTTTTCGCCGAGGCCGGGGCGCAACCGCTCGACTGCGCGATCATGCAGTCGGCGGAGACGCTGCTGGACCTCTACGGAGAGGACATCCGCGCCCGCGCCTATGTCACCCATGACCCGTCCCGCGGCGAGATGATGCTGCGTCCCGACTTCACCGTGCCGGTGGTCGAGATGCACATGTCGCACGGCGCCGATCCCGCCCGCTACACCTACGCGGGCGAGGTCTTCCGCCGCCAGGAAGAGCACCCCGAGCGCCCGTCGGAATACTACCAGGTGGGCTACGAGGTCTTTGACCGGGGCGACCAGGCAGTGCTCGACGCCGAGGTCTTCGCGCTTTTCGCCGAGGTGCTGAAGCCGCATGCGCTGCGCCCGGTGACCGGCGATATCGGCATCCTGACTGCCGCCGTGGCGGGACTGCAAACCTCGCAGAAACGCCGCGACGCGCTCCTGCGCCACATCTGGCGGCCGCGCCGCTTCCGCGCCCTGCTCGACCGTTACTCGGGCAAGACACCGGTGCCCGCGACCCGCGCGGCGATGCTGGCGCAGGCGGATCCGATGGCCAAGGCCGGCCCGGTGATCGGCATGCGCAGCGAGCGCGAGATCGAGGCCCGCATCGCCGCCCTGCGCGCCGATGCCGCCGAGCCCGCCCTGCCGCGTGGACAGGTCGAGCTGATCGACGCCGTGCTGGCGGTGCGCGAGACCTGCTCGTTCGCGCTCGAGCACCTGCGCGACATCGCCGTGGACATGCCCGCGCTGCTGCCCGCGCTCGAGACCTTCGAGCGCCGTTGCGACGCGCTATCGGCGCGCGGCATCGACGTGGCCGAGCTCGACTTCGAGGCCAGCTACGGCCGCAGCTCGATGGAATATTACGACGGCTTCGCCTTCGGCTTCGTCTGCGAGAGCCGCCCGGACCTGCCCCCCATCGCCACCGGCGGGCGCTATGACGCGCTCACCCGGCGGCTCGGCGGCGGGCAGGAGATCCCCGCCGTCGGCGGCGTGATCCGGCCGGGCATCCTTCTGGAGGTGGCACGATGACCATCAAGCTCGGTGTGCCCTCCAAGGGCCGTCTGATGGAGAAGACCTTCGACTGGTTCGGCGCGCGCGGCGTCAAGCTCTCGCGCAGCGGCTCGGATCGCGAATACGCGGGCGCGGTCGAGGGCGTCGAGGACGTGTCGCTGGTGCTGCTCTCTGCCGGGGAGATCCCCCGCGAGCTGGCGGCGGGGCGCATCCACCTCGGTGTCACCGGCACCGATCTCGTGCGCGAGAAGTTGGTGCAATGGGACCAGAAGGTCGAGCAGCTGGCCGAGCTGGGCTTCGGGCAAGCCGATCTCATCGTCGCGGTGCCCGCCGCCTGGGTGGATGTCGACACGCTCGACGATCTCGACGGGGCCGCTGCCGCCTTCCGCGCCCGCCACGGCTTCCGCATGCGCATCGCCACCAAGTACCACCGCCTCGTGCGCGACTACCTGCGCATGGGCGGCGTGGCTGACTACCAGCTCGTCGACAGCCAGGGCGCGACCGAGGGCACGGTGAAGAACCTCACCGCCGAGGCCATCGCCGACATCACCTCGACCGGCGAGACGCTGCGCGCCAACCACCTCAAGGTGCTGGCCGAGGAGCCGGTGCTGCGCAGCCAGGCGACGCTCTTCCGTTCGCGCGCCGCGAAGCTCACCGAGGCCGACCGCGAGGCGATGCGCGGCCTCAGCGAGATGCTCGGCGTCTGACAACAAGAATGCCCGGGAGAGCGATCCCCCGGGCAAATCTGTTCGAAGCGATTTGCAACTTCCTTCGAAGGAAGTTGCCCTTCCCCTCACCCGGCCAGCTTGTCCTGCGTGCGCAGCTCGAAGTCAGAGGCGTCGTGACGCTCGTGCAACTGCTCCTCGAGCGGGCCAGTGGCCTTGTTGACCATGCGGCCGCGCTTGACCGCCGGGCGCGCGTCGATCTCCTGCGCCCACCGCCGGACGTTGGCATAGCTTTCCACGTCGAGGAACTCGGCAGCCTCGTAGGCGCGGCCCAGCACCAGGTTGCCGTACCAGCACCAGATTGCGATGTCGGCGATGGTATAATCGTCACCCGCCATGAACCTGCGGTCCGCGAGGTTGCGGTCGAGCACGTCGAGCTGGCGCTTGGTCTCCATGGCGAAGCGGTTGATCGGATATTCCATCTTCGAGGGCGCATAGGCGTAGAAATGCCCGAAGCCGCCGCCGAGATAAGGCGCGCTGCCCATCTGCCAGAACAGCCAGCTCAGCATCTCGGCCCGGTCTTCGGGCTTCCCGAGGAAGGCGCCGAACTTCTCGGCGAGGTGCAGAAGGATCGCGCCGGATTCGAAGACGCGCACCGGCGTGTCGCCCGAGCGGTCCATCAGCGCCGGGATCTTCGAGTTGGGGTTCACCTCGACGAAGCCCGAGCCGAACTGGTCGCCGTCGCCGATGCGGATCAGCCAGGCGTCGTACTCGGCGTCATGGCCGGCGGCGAGCAGCTCCTCGAACATCACCCCGACCTTCTGGCCGTTGGGCGTGGCGAGGCTGTAGAGCTGGAACGGGTGCTTGCCGACCGGCAGCGCCTTGTCGTGGGTCGCGCCGGCGATGGGACGGTTGATCGAGGCGAACTGGCCGCCGTTCTCGGCATCCCATGTCCAGACCTTGGGAGGGGTGTATTCAGCGTTCATGAGAGAGGCTCCATTGTCTGATTGCGCCGAACCCTAGTGGTTTGGGGCGGAAAGGCCAGAGGCGGGGCTGTGCGTGGCGGCACATGTGGGTGTGAGGGGGGCTGCTGCGTTGATCCCGGCGGCGGCTCGGCTCGGGCATCTGCGAGCGATTGGGGGCTCTGCCCCCGCCGCGCTGCGCGCGTCTCCCCCGGGATATTTCTGCCTAGAAGAAAGGGGATGCGGCGTGCTTTTCCTCGGGCGGCGGGCGCCTATCTACGAGGCATGTCCGACCTGCCCGTCTCTCTTGACCAGTGGTTCTCCGCGCGTGGCTGGAGCCTGCACCCGCACCAGCGTGCCATGCTGGCGCGGGGCGGGCGCGCCGGCGCTGCTGCTGATCGCGCCCACCGGGGGCGGCAAGACGCTGGCCGGCTTCCTGCCGACGCTGGCCGAGCTGACCGAGACGCCGAGGACGGGGCTGCACACGCTCTACGTCTCGCCGCTGAAGGCGCTGGCGGCGGACATCCGGCGCAACCTGCTCATCCCCATCGAGGAGGCGGGCCTGCCGATCCGCGTCGAGGACCGCACCGGCGACACCTCATCCTCGCGCAAGCGCCGCCAGCGGGCCCACCCGCCGCACATCCTGCTGACGACACCCGAGAGCCTTGCCCTGCTGACCTCCTACGAGGATGCGCCGCGCATCTTCGCGGGGCTGCAGAGGGTGGTGGTCGACGAGATCCACGCGCTGGCCGAGAGCAAGCGCGGCGATCAGCTGATGCTGGCGCTGGCGCGGCTGCAGCGGCTCTGCCCGGGTCTGCGGCGGGTGGGACTCTCGGCGACGGTGGAGGACCCGCAGGCCATCGCCCGGCTGCTGGCCCGGCACCCCGATCCCTGCGAGATCGTCGAAGCAGACCCGGGGCCAGAGCCGGATATCTCGATGCTGCACACCGAGGCCGCCCCGCCCTGGTCCGGCGGCGGCGCCGCCCACGCGATCCCGGCGGTGCTGGAGCAGGTCAGGCGGCACCGCACCACGCTGATCTTCCACAACACCCGAGCGCAGGCGGAGATCTTCTTTCACAAGCTCTGGCTGGCCAATGAGGAGGCGCTGCCGATCGGCATCCACCACGGCTCGCTCGACCGCGGCCAGCGCGAGAAGGTCGAGGCCGCCATGGTGCGCGGCGATCTGCGCGCCATCGTCTGCACCGGCTCGCTCGATCTGGGGATCGACTGGGGCGACGTCGACCTGGTGATCCAGATCGGCGCGCCGAAGAACGTGAAGCGGCTGGTGCAGCGGATCGGCCGGGCCAACCACCGCTACAACGCCCCCTCCAAGGCGCTGCTGGTGCCGGCGAACCGCTTCGAGGTGGTGGAATGCCTGGCGGCGCTGGAGGCGGTGCGCGCGCGCGATCTCGACGGCGAGCGCCGCGGGTCCGGCCCGCGCGACGTGCTCTGCCAGCACATTCTCATCGCCGCCTGCGCCGGGCCGTTCGAGGCGGATGCCCTCTACGCCGAGATGACCACCGCCGGAGCCTATGCCGGGCTGAGCCGCGCCGCCTTCGACGATTGCCTGATGTTCTGTGCCACCGGCGGCTACGCGCTGCGGGCCTACGACCAGTGGCAGCGGCTGAAGCAACGCGAGGACGGGCTCTGGCAGCTGCGCGATCCGCGCTCGGCGGCGCGCATCCGGCAGAACATCGGCACCATCCAGGACAGCGACACGCTCAAGGTGCGCTACCGCGGCCGGGGCGGCGCCCCCTTGGGCGAGATCGAGGAGGGCTTCGCCGCGCAGCTCACCCGCGGCGACACCTTCCTCATCGGCGGGCAGATCGTGCGCTACGAGGGGCTGCGCGAGATGGTGGTGCAGGTCAGCCGCGACGCCCACCGCAAGCCGAAGATCGCCACCTTCATGGGCACCAAATTCGCCACCTCCACCCAGCTTTCGGAGCGCATCCTGCGCCTGTTCCAGCAGGAGGACTGGCCCGGCCTGCCGGAGCACACCGCCGACTGGCTGCACCTGCAGCGCGAGGTCTCGCGCCTGCCCCAGCCGGGCCGGCTGCTGATCGAGAGCTTCCCGCATGACGGGCGCGAGCAGCTTGTGGTCTACGGGTTTGCCGGGCGCAACGCGATGCAGACGCTGGGGCTGCTGCTCACCAAGCGGATGGAGGAGGAAGGGCTGGCGCCCATGGGCTTCGTCGCCACGGATTACGCCGTGCTGATCTGGGGCCTCGATGCGATCATCGACCCGGGCCCGCTCTTCGATCTCGCGGCACTGGAGGCGGGGCTCGAGGGCTGGCTGGCGGGCAATGCGGTGATGAAGCGGACCTTCCGCGCCTCGGCCACCATCGCCGGGCTGATCGAGCGCAACATCGGCGGCCAGCGCAAGACCGGGCGGCAGGCGACCATGTCCTCGGACATCCTCTATGACACGCTGGTGAAATACGACCCGGATCACCTGCTGCTGCAGATCACCCGCGAGGAGGCGATGCGCGGGCTGGTGGATTTCGCCCGCATCCGCGAGATGTGCCAGCGGGTCGAGGGCCGGATCGACCTTGTCCGGCTCGCGCGGCTCTCGCCGCTTTCGGCGCCGCTCTTCCTCGAGCCCGGCCGGGTGCCGATCCGCGGCAGTGCCGAGGCGCGGCTGCTGGAAGAGGAGGTCGGCGCGCTGCTGCGCGAGGCGGGGCTCTGGGAGATCGGCGCGTGAGGGGGCTCTGCCCCCGGCCGCTGCGCGGCCTCCCCCGGGATATTTGGGCCTAGAAGAACGGCGACGGCTCTGGCATTGCGGCGGGCATGACGCGATTGGGGATCGATTTTTGCGGGGCGACGCTGGAGGCGCTGGGATCGGGGGCGCTGTTCTGGCCCGCTGAGCGGTTGCTGGTGGTCTCGGACCTGCATCTTGGCAAGTCAGCCCGGCTGGCCGCGCAGGGCGGGGCGCTGCTGCCGCCCTACGAGGGGCGCGAGACGCTGCTGCGGCTGGAGCGCGACCTCGAGGCCACCGGCGCGCGGCGGGTGGTCTGTCTTGGCGACAGTTTCGACGCGGCGGGGATCGACCTGCTGCTGCCCGAGGAGGACCGGCTGTGGATCGCCCGGCTGCAGGCGGGGCGCGACTGGATGTGGATCGAGGGCAACCACGATCCGGGTCCGGTCTCGCTCGGCGGCACGCATTTGGCGGAGCTGGACTTGGGCGGGCTGGTGCTGCGGCACATCGCCAAGCCGGGCGCGCGCGGCGAGGTCTCGGGGCATTACCACCCCAAGGCGCGGCTGGTGCTGCGCGGCGGGCGGGTCATCTCGCGGGCCTGTTTCCTGGTGGACGAGGCGCGGCTGCTGATGCCCGCCTATGGCGCCTACACCGGCGGTCTGCGCACCGACAGCCCGGCGCTTGCGGGGCTCATGGAGGCGGGCGCGCGGGCGATCCTCACCGGCGCGGTGCCGCTGGCGATCCCGATGCCGCGCTGAAGGCGCCGGGCGGGGGGGCCGCACGGCGCTCTCATGCTCAGGCCGTCAGCCCCTCGGGCTCGGCAAGGCCATTGGCGCGGCAGCAGGCGGTGACGGTGTTGGCCAGCAGGCAGGCGATGGTCATCGGACCGACGCCGCCCGGCACCGGGGTGATCGCGCCCGCGACCTCGGCGGCGGAGGCAAACGCGACATCGCCGACGAGGCGCATCTTGCCCTCGCCCTTCTCCGGCGCGGGGATACGGTTGATGCCCACGTCGATCACCGTCGCGCCGGGCTTGACCCAATCGCCGGGGATCATCTCGGGGCGGCCGACGGCCGCGACGAGGATGTCGGCGCGGCGGCAGACCTCGGCCAGATCCCTGGTGCGCGAATGCGCGATGGTCACCGTGCAGCTGTCGCCGAGCAGGAGCTGCGCCATCGGCTTGCCGACGATGTTCGAGCGGCCCACCACCACGGCGTTCAGCCCCGAGAGCGACCCGAGCTGCTCGCGCAGCATCATCAGGCAGCCGAGCGGGGTGCAGGGCACCATGCTCTTCTGACCGGTGCCCAAAAGGCCGACGTTGGAGATGTGGAAGCCGTCCACGTCCTTCGCGGGGTCGATCGAATTGATCACCAGGTCCGAGTTCAGATGTGCCGGCAGCGGCAGCTGCACGAGGATGCCGTGCACCGCCGGATCCGTGTTGAGTTGGTCGATCAGCGCCAGCAGGTCCGCCTCGGAGGTCTCGGCGGGCAGCTTGTGCTCGAAGCTGTTCATCCCCGCCTCGAGCGTCTGCTTGCCCTTGTTGCGGACGTAGACTTCGGAGGCCGGGTCCTCGCCCACCAGCACCACGGCGAGGCCGGGGGTGATGCCGTGTTCATCCTTCAGCCGCGTCACATGGGCGGCGACCTGCGTCCGCACCTTTTCGGCAAAGGCCTTGCCGTCGATGATCGTTGCGCTCATGCGCCTCACTCCTGTCCCAGTACCGTTTCTTCGCGGCGGATCGACCAGTCCACCAGCGCGCGCCAGAGCGTCTCGCTCAGCTCGGGGTCGATGCCCTCGGCCTCGGCATTGCTCCGGGCGTTGGCAATGACCTCCTCGACGCGGGCCTCGATCCGGGCGGGGAGCCCCGCGCCGGTCTTGATCTCGGCAGCACGGTCGATGAGGCTCTGGCGGTGCGCCAGCAGCGCGCTGAGGCGCCTGTCAGTGGCGTCGATCTCGGCGCGCAGCGCCGTCATGTCGCCGAGGGTTGCGGGATCGCGCATGGGCGCCTCCTTGCAGGGTGACCGTGGTCCGCTGCGCCCCCTATGCCGCGATGCGGCGCGATGATCAACGCACCAGTGCGGCAAAGCGCGGGCCAAAGACGACAATCGAGGCGCGGATCGGAAACCCGGGGGCGGTCCGGAACCGCCCCCGCCGCGTCATCTTGAGAAGTCAGAACAGCCCCTCGACTCACCCGCGTCGTTGAGCCGGATGGTCTCGGCCGCGGGCACGCGCGGCAGGCCGGGCATGGTCATGATGTCGCCGCAGATCGCCACGACGAAGCCCGCCCCGGCCGAGAGCCGCACCTCGCGCACCGGCACCATGTGGCCGGAGGGCGCGCCGAGCTTCTTGGGGTCGGTCGAGAAGGAATACTGGGTCTTGGCCATGCAGACCGGCAGGTTGCCGAAGCCCTGCTTCTCCCACTCGGCAAGCTGCGCGAGGATGCGCGGGTCGGCGGTGACCTCCTCGGCGTGGTAGATGCGCTTGGCAACGGTCTCGATCTTTTCCCACAGCGGCATCTCATCGGGGTAGATCGGCGCGAACTGCGCGGCGTCGCCGTCGGCGATATGGGCGACGCGCTCCGCGAGTTTCGTGATGCCCTTCGAACCCTCGGCCCAGTGGCGGCAGAGATGCGCCTCGGCACCGCGGGCCTCGGCATAGGCCTTGACCGCCGCCACCTCGGCCTCGGTGTCGCCGGCGAAATGGTTGATCGCCACCACCACCGGCACGCCGAACTGGCGCAGGTTCTCGATGTGGCGGCCGAGGTTGGCGCAGCCCTTCTTCACCGCAGCCACGTCCTCGCCGCCGAGATCCGCACGGGCGACCCCGCCATTCATCTTCAGCGCCCGCACGGTGGCGACCAGCACCACGCAATCGGGGTGCAGCCCGGCCTTGCGGCACTTGATGTCAAAGAATTTCTCGGCGCCGAGATCGGCGCCGAAGCCCGCCTCGGTCACCACGTAATCGGCGAGGCTCAGCGCGGTCTTGGTGGCCATGACCGAGTTGCAGCCATGGGCGATATTGGCAAACGGTCCGCCGTGCACGAAGGCCGGGGTGTGCTCGAGGGTCTGCACCAGGTTGGGCTGCAGCGCGTCCTTGAGCAGCACGGTCATCGCGCCGTCGGCCTTCAGGTCGCGCGCATGCACCGGGGTCTTGTCACGGCGGTAGGCGACGATCATGTCGCCGAGCCGCTGCTGCAGGTCGGTCAGGTCGTCGGCGAGGCAGAGGCAGGCCATCACCTCGGAGGCCACGGTGATGTCGAAGCCGCCCTGACGGGGGAAACCGTTGGGCACGCCGCCCAAACCCGTCACCACATCGCGCAGGGCGCGGTCGTTGACGTCGAGCACCCGGCGCCAGACGATCCGGCGCAGGTCGATGTCGAGCGCGTTGCCCCAGTGGATGTGGTTGTCGATCATCGCCGCGAGCAGGTTGTGCGCCGCAGTGATCGCGTGGAAGTCGCCGGTGAAATGGAGGTTCATCTCCTCCATCGGCACCACCTGCGCATAACCGCCGCCGGCAGCCCCGCCCTTCATGCCGAAGTTCGGCCCGAGCGAGGCCTCGCGGATGCAGATCGCCGCCTTCTTGCCGATCGCCGCCAGCCCGTCGCCGAGGCCGACGGTGGTGGTGGTCTTGCCCTCGCCCGCGGGGGTCGGGTTGATCGCGGTAACGAGGATCAGCCGGCCCTGCTTGCGCCCCTTCAGCCCGGCGATGAAGCCGGCGGAAACTTTCGCCTTGTCATGGCCATAGGGGATGAGGTCGGTGCCGGTGATGCCGAGTTTCTCGCCGATCTCCTGGATCGGGCGTTTCTCTGCGGCGCGGGCGATTTCGATGTCGGTGGTCATCTTGCTGCTCATGGGCGGGGGCCTCCTTCCCGTCTGGTCGTCTGCCGCCCTCCATAGCCGCTCGCCGCGCGCCGGTCACGCGCGAAGCGCTCAGCCCTTGCGGACGGCCTTGAGGTGTGCCCAGACGCGCTGGTCCGGTACATGCAGGCGCAGCTCGTCGCCAAGCGCCAGCCGCCCCGGGCGCTCGACCCAGGCGGTGACGCCGCGCTTGCCCTTGGCCGCGCCCTTGAAGGCCTTGCCGTGGCCCGCGTGTTCGGCCTCGATCTCGCGGGCGGGCAGGTTGCAGGGGCGGTTCTGCATGTCGATGATCAGCGTCACCCCATCCGGCCCCTGCAGCCGGGACGAGGGCGGCAGGTGGCTGAAATCGGGGATGCCCTCGAGCACCAGCGTCGCCCCGGCGAGCTGCGGGTCAACGTCGTCCAGCTCCAGGCTCCCGGCGATTTCGGCCAGCTCTTCGGCGGACATCAGGCACATCTGCCGGACGTTGGCGATCTCGGTGCCGCGCTTGTGCTGCGAGGTCACGCGCGAGCAGGACGGCCGCGTGCGCCCGGCGTGGCGCTCGCCCTCCGGCCCGCCCCACCCGATCTCGAGCGACTCGACGGCCTGCGAGCGGATGTCGTCGCCCTCCAGCGGGACCTTCCCGAGCCAGGTGATGCGGGCGGTGAACTCGGTGGGGATGAGCGCGGGCATGGGAGGATCCTTCGACTGACGTTACGGCGCCCAGTTGGGCCACAGATGCGCCGCGAGGTCGAGGGGGGATCCGCTCCGATTTCTGCGCAAGACACCGGAAGGCCCCCCGAAAAAGAAAGACCCCGGGGCCTGTCCGGGCTCCGGGGTCTGTGTCTTTTCAAGGACGACGCGCTCAGGCCGAGGGCTCGGGCTCCATGCCGCCCTCGTCGGCGGGCTTGGCCTTGGGCTTGGTCTTGGGGATCGAGGTCACGCTCGGCGTCTCGTCCGCGTCGCTGTCCTCGCCGCCCGAGGCGTTCGGCGGCTCGCCCTTCATCACCCGCTTGATCTCGTCGCCGGTCAGCGTCTCGTATTCGAGCAGCCCCTGCGCCAGGCGCTCCCATTCCTCGTTGTTGTCGGTGAGGATCTGGTAGGCGCGCTCATAGGCGGTCTGGATGAAGGTGCGGACCTCTTCCTCGATCAGCTCCTTGGTGTGCGCCGAGACCGACAGGCCCGCGGTGTTGCCCTGGTAGCCTTCGTGCGCCTCGGAGTAGTCGATGTTGCCGATCTTGTCCGACATGCCCCAGCGCAGTACCATGGCGCGCGCCAGCGCCGAAGCCTGCTGGATGTCGCCGGCCGGGCCGTTCGACACGTTGGGCTCGCCGTACTTGATGATCTCGGCAGCCTTGCCGGCCATGGTCATCGCGAGCTTTTCCTCGCATTCCGACTTGTGCCAGTTCAGACGGTCGATCTCGGGCAGCGAGACCACCATGCCGAGGGCACCGCCGCGCGGGATGATCGTCGCCTTGTAGACCGGGTCGCACTGCGGCAGCATCAGGCCCACCACGGCGTGACCGGCCTCGTGGTAGGCGGTCTTTTCCTTCTGCTCGGCGGTCAGGACCATCGACCGGCGCTCGGCGCCCATCATGACCTTGTCCTTGGCGTTCTCGAAGTCTTCCATCGTCACGAAGCGGCGACCGACACGCGCGGCCATGAGCGCCGCCTCGTTGACAAGGTTCGCCAGATCCGCGCCCGAGAAGCCGGGGGTGCCGCGCGCGATGATGCGCAGGTCGACATCCGGGCCGAGCGGGGTCTTGCGGGCGTGCACGCCGAGGATCTTCTCGCGGCCCTTGATGTCGGGGTTGCCGACCATGACCTGGCGGTCGAAGCGGCCCGGACGCAGCAGCGCGGGGTCAAGCACATCGCGGCGGTTGGTGGCGGCGATGATGATCACGCCCTCGTTCGCCTCGAAACCGTCCATCTCGACCAGCAGCTGGTTGAGCGTCTGCTCGCGCTCGTCGTTGCCACCGCCGTAGCCCGAGCCACGGTTGCGGCCCACGGCGTCGATCTCGTCGATGAAAACGATGCAGGGGGCGTTCTTCTTGGCCTGCTCGAACATGTCGCGCACGCGGGATGCGCCGACACCGACGAACATTTCCACGAAGTCGGAACCCGAAATGGTGAAGAACGGCACGCCCGCTTCGCCCGCGATGGCGCGCGCCAGCAGCGTCTTACCTGTGCCCGGAGGGCCCACGAGCAGCGCGCCCTTGGGGATCTTGCCGCCGAGGCGCGAGAATTTCTGCGGATTGCGCAGGAATTCCACGATCTCTTCGAGCTCTTCCTTGGCCTCGTCGATGCCCGCCACGTCATCGAAGGTGACGCGGCCGTGCTTCTCGGTGAGCAGCTTGGCCTTGGACTTGCCGAAGCCCATGGCGCCGCCCTTGCCGCCGCCCTGCATGCGGTTCATGAAGTAGATCCACACGCCGATCAGCAGAAGGAAAGGCAGAAGGCTCAGCAGGAAGGCCTGGAAGCCAGACTGTTCCTGTGCCTCGGCCCGAACCGTCACGCCCTTGTCGATGAGCGTATCGGTGACCTGGGCATCCTCGGGCTTGACGGTGACGTAATCCTGCCCGTCGTTCCCCCGGTAGCGGATCTGTTCGCCGTCGATGGTGACGGAGCTGACGGATTGCGAATCCACCGCCTCCATGAAGTCCGAGTAGCTGATTTCCCGGCTCTGCAGCGTGCTTCCGCCTCCGGAGAAGAGGTTGAAGAGCGCCAGAATCAACAGGAAAAGAACGACCCAGAAGGCGATATTTCGTGCGTTGCCCAAGGACGGCCTCCTAAAATGACGTATCTCGCGGACCTCTCGGTTCCGCGATCTGTGCCTAACATAAGGGCTGAGCCAGCCGGTTCAATGCGATTTCACCCCGAAGCCGGGCCTGATTCCAGGAAAGCCGCGAAGTCGGGGGCGAGGCGCCCGAAGGGGCAGAGCCGGAAAACCGCACTCTCTCCCTCAGGTTGCAGCGCGTCGCAGCCGACCAGCCGGTCGCCCGCGAAGAGCGCCGGAGCGCTGCGGGCGGCGTGGAAGGGCACCTGCGGCTCGGCCTTTCGGTCGCGCTGCGCCCAGCCGTCCTCACCGAGGGCGCGCAAGGTGAGCCCCTCGGGAACGGTGAGCGCGAGACGCCAGCGCCCGTCCCAGAGCGCGTCCGCTTCCGCCACGACGGACAGGTTCTGCACCGCCGCGAACTCGCGGAAGACGGCAATGCGCCCGCGCTCGATCCGCGCCTCGCAGCCGTGCAGCGTGCCGCCCCCGCCGCCGAGCAGCCGCTCGAGCAGCGCCTCGAGCGGCGCTTCGCGGGGCGGATATTCCGCGCCCGAGACGTAACGCAGCGCCGCCGACAGCAGCCGAAGTTGTGTGTCGCGCTCGATGCCCTGGAAGGCGGTCTGGTCGAAGAGGAGATCACCGCAGCGCTGCGGCGGCACCTCGGCGGCGATCTCGCCCCAGACCTGCGCGGCGCGGGCGCGCAGCGCCTCGGAGGCGCGCGCCATGCGGTTGGCGGCCGCCGCGAGATCGGCGCCGGTCAGGGAGTCTTCCGCCTCGAGCCGGGCGACCAGCTTGCGGGCGCGCACCCGCTCGTAGCCGTCGTCATCGTTGGACGGATCGTCGACCCACTGCCCCTGCAGCACCCGCAGATAATGCCGCAGCTCGGCGCGGCGCATGCCCAGGCAGGGACGAACGATGCGCATCGGCGCACCCTCCCCCAGCCGGACCTCGCGCAGGGCCCGCATCGCCGACAGCCCCTCGACCCCGGCACCCCGCGACAGGCGCATGAGGAAGCTCTCGGCGACATCGTCGGCGGTATGGGCGAGCAGGACGTCTCGGGTCTCGCCCCGCCAGCCGTCGATCAGGGAAAGCCGGGCGCGGCGGGCGGAATCCATCAGGTTGCCCAGCCCGTCCCAGTGCCAGCGCAGGGTCTGGTGCTCCCAGCCGAGCTCGGCGCAGGTCTGCGCCACCATCTCGGCCTCGGCGGCAGCCTCGGGGCGCAGACCGTGATCAACCGTCACCACCCGCAGCCGCACGCCCCAGACATGTGTCCAATTGTGCGCCAGCGTCAGCATCGCCATGCTGTCGCCCCCGCCGGAGACGGCGAGGGCAATGCTTTCGGGGAAATCGGGTCCGAGCGCCGCGCCCATCGCCTCTGCGAAGCGCTGGTCGAGCGAGGCGCTCACCGGGATGCCGTCCGGCGGCCTCACTGGCAGCCGAGGCGCGCCATCTCGTCCGCCGCCTTCGACACCTCCTCGGTGCCCGGATAGCGGGTCGCGACCTCGCCCAGCGTGACGCAGGCCTCGGTGGTGCTGCCCAGCTCGCCGAGCGCCGTGCCGAGCTGCCAGAGCGCCGCCGGGGCGACCTCGCTCTCGGGGTAGTTGGCATAGGCCCCGAGGAAGCGCCGCGCCGCCTCTCGGGTATCGCCCGCCTTCTTCAGCGCCTGTCCCTCGGCCAGGTAGCTCGCCGCCTCTAGCGGAGAGCCCGGGTAGGTCTGGCGGAAGGCCGCAAACTTTTCCGCGGCGGATTGAAAGTCACCATTGGCGAGCGCCTCCTGCGCCCGCCGGAAGTCCGTCTCTTCGCCGACGGCAAGCTGCGCACCGCCCCCGAGGGGCGTTTCGGCGGTCTGCGCCGGAGCCGGAGCCGGGGCCGGAGCGGAGGTGCCGCCGGTCGCGGGCTGCTGCCCACCGAGCGGCTTGGTCTGGCCGATGGCACCGATGTCGCAACCGGGCTCCATCTCGCAGATGCGGAACTCGAGGTCGCCGATGCGGTTGGTTCCATCCGCGACGACGCTGTCGATACGGTGGCCGAGTTCCTCGGTCTTGGCGGTCACCCGCGACAGCTCGGCCTCGATCGCGTTGACGCGTTCGAGCATGCTGGCGGGCATGTTCGTCGAGCCGATGCCGGTGGTGTTGAGCTCCTGCTTGAGCTTCAGAAGTTCACCATTCAAGAGCGAGAGTTCCTGGCGGAGGTCCGCCAGGGTCTCGGTTTGCTGGGCCTGCGCGCCGGACGCGATCAGGCCCAGGCAGAGGGCAATGCCGGTCAGACGCATCCGCCCGGCCTCAGCTCGTCATGCCCATGGAGATCACCGTCACCGCACGGCGGTTCTTGGCGTAGCACGCTTCCTGCGAGCAGACCTCGACCGGGCGTTCCTTGCCATAGGAGATCTGGCGCAGGCGGCCCGAGGCGACGCCCTTGGAGATCAGGTACTCCATCACCGCGTTCGCCCGGCGCGCACCCAGCGCGATGTTGTACTCGCGGGTGCCCTGTTCGTCGGCGTGACCCTCGATCACCGCGAGGTAATCGGAGTTGGTCATCAGCCATTGCGCCTGCGCGTCCAGCGTCGCCTGCGCATCCGCGGAAAGCGTCGACTGGTCGACGGCGAAGAGCACGCGGTCACCGATCGCCTGGTTGAAATAGGCGGGCGAACGCGGGTCGCTGGCGGAGCCGTCGAGGTAGCCGCCGTTCACGCCGGAGCCATTGCCGTAGCCTGCGCCACCGGCACCGGTGCCGTCGCCGGCGCCAAAGCGGTCCGGGTTTGTACAGGCGGCAAGGCCAAGGCCGGCCACCAGCATCAGAACCTTCGGAAGATATGTCATTGGATCACTGTCCTGCTCGTGTGTTTGCCGCAACGCTAGCACAGCGCGAAAGCCTTGGGAACGTGGCGCATTGAAGGCAAGATAACCCTTTTGAGAGGTTTGTTTCCAAGGCAACAGGGCCAAGGAGCCCCGCCCCTTGGCCCGCCGTGCCTGCCCGGCGCCGCGCTTACTGCAGCGGGCCCCAGCTCGGGTCGGACGCGCCGTCCGGCGTGCGCACCCGCTTGAGGTTCCGCCCCGAGACGTCGACCGTGTAGAGCGAGCTCGAGCCGGTCGCACCCTGGGTCTCGCGGGCGAACATCAGCACCCGGCCGTTCGGTGCCCAGGTCGGACCCTCGTCGAGGAAGGAGGCGGTCAGCAGCCGCTCTTCCGAACCGTCGGTGCGCATCACGCCGATGTGGAAGCGCCCCGCGTTCTGCTTGGTGAAGGCGATGAGATCGCCGCGCGGGGACCAGACCGGCGTGCCATAGCGACCCTGGCCGAAGCTGATCCGCGTCGGCTCGCCGCCGCCCACCGGCATCACGTAGAGCTGCTGGCTGCCCGAGCGGTCGCTCTCGAAGACGATCTTGCTGCCGTCGGGCGAGAAGCTGGCGCCGGTCTCGATCGAGGGCGCGGTGGTCAGCTGCCGGGTCTGGCCCGAGTTGATGTCCATCGCGTAGATGTCGGTATTCGATCCACGTGTCATCGAATAGAGCAGCTGCGAGCCGTCCGGCGAGAAGCGCGGCGCAAAGCTCATCACCCCATCGGTGGTCGGCAGCATGCGGCTCTGCACCGAGCCCACGTCGAGCACGTGGATGCGCGGCTCGCCGGTTTCGTAGCTGGTGTAGAGCACCCGGCTGCCATTCGGCGAGAAGCGCGGCGCGATGACGATCGAGTTGCTCGAGGTGAGGAACTGCACGTTGGCGCCGTCGTAATCCATGACCGCGAGCCGCTTGGCGCGCTCGTCCTTGGGGCCGGTCTCGGACACGAAGACCACGCGGCTGTCGAAATAGCCGCCCTCGCCGGTGATCCGCGAATAGACCTGATCGGCAACCTTGTGGGCAAGCCGACGCCAGCCGTCGGCCGTGGCCGAGAACTGCATCCCCTGCCCCAGCTCGGTGCCGGCAAAGACGTCCCAGACGCGGAACTTGGCGGTGAGCTTGCCCGCGCCGTCAGACGACACCGCGCCGGTGATCAGCGCCTGCGCGTTGATCGCCTTCCAGTCCGAGAACTGGATCGGGCTCGAGAAATTCGACACGCGCGAAATATGCGCATCGCGCGGGATCTCGCGGAAGAGGCCGGTGCCGGTCAGGTCGTCGGCAATCACCCGGCTGATCTGCTGCGCGTATTGCGCCGCATCGCCGGTCTCGGCGACGAAGTCGGGCACCGCGTAGGGCAGCGGCTCAACCACGCCCTCGGTGATCTCGATGCGCAGCGGGCCATCCTGGGCCAGCGCCGGTGCGGCCAGTCCCGCCACTGCCAGCGCAGGGGCGAGGATGAGGGCCAGTAGTCTAGTCATGCTCGTGTTCTCCTTCCCGGTCGCGCCGACGCGCTTGTCTGCCGCAGGAATGACTGCCTCGGGGCCAACATAGCGCGGGGAGGTGCCCCGGACAAAGCGCCGCAACGCGCGGCCTGCGCAAATCCTTGCCTGAGGGGCGGTCACCGCAGCCTCATCTGCTCGGGGTTGAAGGTCATTTCGATGGTCTTCCACTGGTCGTACTTGTCCGCCGGAAGCGGGTAGCCGTCGGCCTGGCAGCGCAGGATCGCCCGGCGCGCGTTCTGGAAGGCCGTCTCCGCCGCCGAGGCATCTCCGCCCGACGAGCCGATCATCCGCAGCGAGGACGAAACAACCCGGCCACCGGGCTCCATGTCCATGCTGACGGTGACCGTCACGTTGGCGGCCTGGCTGCCGACGTCGACCACCCAGCACTTCTGCACCGCGACGCGCAGCGAGTCGCGCTCGCCCTGCGTGAGCGGCGGGCCGGCGGGACCGCGCTCCTCGGCGGCTCCCCCGGCAGCCAGCGCCTGCGCGATGGCATCGGCGACGGCATCCTCGGCGGGCTCCGGCGCGGCGGGCTTGGGCGTCTCGGTCTTGGCGGTCTCGGTCTTCGGCTTCTCGGCGGGCTTCTCGGCGGGTTTCTCCGCCGGCTTCTCGGCCGGCTTGGGCGTCTCCGGCTCGGGACGCTGGGCAAGCTGGGTCGGCCGCGTCGCCGGACGGCGCGAGGCATCGGGCGCCAGCG
>NZ_NTHN02000038.1 GCF_002300555.2 Alloyangia mangrovi
GCGAGTCAGAAGGCACCCACACAGACTCGCGGCGGCACAACGCATGCACAGGAGATGCCCCGACCATGCGCACCGGCTGGCCAGCCGGGTGCCGCAGCGACAAATTCTTGCGCAATTTGCCTTGCCTTGCGGGCCCGCAGGCGCATCTTGACCATTGCCTGCCCGGAAGCCTGCCAAAGCTCCGCCGATCCACCCACTTGCCAGATACACCGCCGACCAGACACACTGCCGAGATGACATCCCAGGACAGCCTTCCCAAACCTCTCGGCGACTACATCCGGACGTCTCGCATCGCCCTTGCCGTGTCGCGCATCGAGGAGGACGCGCCGCTGATCCTGGTCAACGAGCCGTTCTGCCGGCTGACCGGATATGCCGCGACAGAGGTCCTTGGCCGCAACTGCCGGCTCCTGCAGGGCGAGGAGACCACCGATGAGATGCGCCGCCCCCTGCATGACTTCGTGCGCGGCGCCGGACCCGACAGCGGCCGCTTCCCGATCCTCAACTACCGCAAGGACGGCAGCAGCTTCTCCAACTTCGTCTTCATGACCCGGCTTTTCGACCGGAGCGGGACGGCGCGCTTCATCCTCGCTTCGCAGTTCGACATGACCTCGGCGATGCGCCGCAGCAGGCTGCCGCAGAACGACAAGGAACTGACCCGGGCCCTCGATGACGTCGAGCAGATCAGCCGGGAATTCGGGCTCGCGGTCGTCGGCTCGGCGCAGCTGATCGCGGACTCCGTCGCGCTGCTGGCGCGGCTCTCGCTCGATGACCACAAAGATTGATATGCACGCCAGCGGGCCCGGAGCCCGGATCGCCAAGGAAAGAGCAGGCATGAAGGATAAGGACGCGCAACAGGCCCCGGCCCAGACGGGCGACAGCGAGCGCCTGTGCATCGTCGGCATCGGCGCTTCGGCGGGCGGGCTGGAAGCAATCCGCGAGATGCTGACCGCGGCGCGCGCCACGAGCAACCTGGCCTATGTGGTGATCCAGCATCTCGATCCGAACCACGAGAGCCTGCTGGCCGAGCTGCTCGCGCGGCACACCGAGCTGCGGGTGCGCCAGGCCTCGGGCGGCGAGAAGATCACCGCCGGCAACGTCTATATCATTCCCCCCCGGCCACGGGCTCTCGGTCACAAGGGGGGGTGCTGCACCTCACCGAGTTCGCGCAGCCGCGGGGGTTGCGGCGGCCGATCGACGATTTCTTCGAGAGCCTCGCGCTCGACCAGGGCCGCTTTGCCGCCTGCGTGATCCTGTCGGGCACCGGCGCCGACGGCAGCGCCGGGTTGCGGGCGATCAAGGAACATGGCGGGCTGTGCCTCGTGCAGCAGCCCGAGACGGCGAAATATGACGGCATGCCGACCTCGGCGCAGGCGACCGGGCTGGTGGATTTCGTCCGCCGCCCCGGCGAGATCGTCGAGGCGATCGAGCAGTTCTACGCCCACACACTGGTCGACACCGCCGACCGCCAGCTCGCCAACACGGTCGAGGCGCATCTCGAGGACATCTGCGGCGTGGTGCGCAATTTCGTCGGGCATGATTTCTCGGGCTACAAGAAGTCGACGCTGATCCGCCGGGTGCAAAGGCGCATCCAGGTGCTCGACCTCGACGACGCCAGCGCCTACCTCAAGCGGGTGCGCTCGGATCCCAAGGAATGCGAGATCCTCTTCCGCGAGCTGCTGATCAACGTCACGCGCTTCTTCCGCGACCCCGAGCATTTCGAGCGGCTGCGGGAACTGGCCGTCGCGCCGCTGGTCCGGGGCGCCGGCAATGACGACGAGATCCGCGTCTGGATTCCCGGCTGCTCGAGCGGCGAGGAAGCCTATTCTCTGGCGATGATGTTCGCCGAGGAGGCGCGGACGCAGAAGCGCTCGGTGAAGATCCAGATCTTCGCCACCGACATCGACGAGCAGATGCTGCGCATCGCGCGCGACGCGACCTACCCGCAATCGGCGCTGGCCGACATCCCCGAGCAGATGCGCGACCTCTATACCATCGCGCTAGACGGGCGGTTCCGGGTCTCGGCCAAGATCCGCGACATGATCCGCTTCTCGGTGCATTCCATCGTCCGAGACCCGCCGTTCTCCAACATCGACCTGCTGTCCTGCCGCAACCTGCTCATCTACTTCGGCGACCAGCTGCAATCGACCGCCCTGCCGATTTTCCACTACGCGCTAAAGCCCGGCGCGACGCTCTTTCTCGGCCCCTCCGAGACGGTGGGCCGGCACGATCACGTTTTCAATCCGCTCGACCAGAGCGCGCGCGTCTTCCAGCGCAACAACGGCCGCCCCGAGTACCCGCTGCACCTGCGCAACGCGCAGCGCAGCCAGCCCTCGGGCCGCCGCCACGCCGCGGATGACGCCGAGCCCCCTGCCCGCCTCGACTGGCAGGAAAGCGACGTCGCCGAGCGCATCCTCTCGGCCTACGCTCCGCCGACGCTGCGGGTGACCGCGCGCGGCGAGATTCTGCGCTCCACCGGCCGGCTCGGCAAATACCTCGAGGTGACGCCCGGCCCCGACAGCGACAATTTCGCGCCCTCTCTCGCCCGCTCCGGCGTGCGCGAGGCGCTTTCCGCGATCCTTCGGCAGGTGGCGCGTAGCAAAAAGCGCACCATCTCGCGCGATCTTTCGGCGCGCTCCGAGTTCGGGACGCAGGCGTTCGACCTGATCGCCGATCCGCTCGAGGACGGCAGCATCCTTCTGGTGTTCCGCGAGCGCGACCGCTTCGAGGCGCTTGAGGATGACGCCTTCGAGGAACTCGACCCCGCGGACAGCCACGTGCAGAGTCTCGAACACGAACTGCGCGACACGCGCGCGCGGCTGCACACCACGGTGGAGGAGCTGGAGACGGCGAACGAGGAGCTGAAAAGCTCCAACGAAGAAATGATGTCGATGAATGAAGAGCTGCAGTCGACCAACGAGGAACTCTCGACGGTCAACGACGAGCTCAAGAGCAAGGTCGACGAGCTGTCGGTGGCCAATGCCGACCTGTCGAACTTCTTCGCCTCCACCGCGCTGCCGCTGGTGGTGGTCGACTCCAAGATGGCGATCCGCAACTTCACCGACGCGATCCAGTCGATCTACCCGTTCCGCGGCGCCGACCGGGGCCGGCCACTGGCCGAGGTGACCTCGTCGCTGCGTCGCAATGAAGAGGTGCTGCAGGCCATCGGCGAGGTGATGCGCAACGGCGAGCTGCGCCACATGCGCGTCAGCGACAGGGCCGAGGCGCGCACCTGGTCGCTGGTCATCACCCCCTACCGCAGCCGCGACGGCGACCTCAATGGCGCCACGCTGGTCTTCACCGAGGTGACCGATGCCCTGCGCCTCGAAGCGGCGCTCAAGCATGAAGGCGAGCGCCTGCGGCTGGCGCTGGATGTCTCGGGGCTGGCGGTCTGGGAGTGCGATCCGCGCAACGGCACGGTGACGCTGGACGACTCCGGCTGCGCCCTGCTCGGCGTCGATGACCACACGCTTCCACTCGAGCGGCTGCTGCAGTCGATCGCCGAGGACAGCCGTGATGAGGTGCGCAAGGCCATCAACGAGGCCATGCAGGGCGGCGCCCCCATCGACGTGGTGGCCCGGCTCGGCGGTCTTGGCGCCCATGCGCGCTCGATCCAGATCGTCGGCCGCCGCATCGCCACACCGCGGGCCGAGCGGGTGCTCGGCGTGCTCTTCGACGTGACCGAGGAGCAGGACGCCAAAGACGTGCGCGAGATGATGCTGCGCGAGATGAACCACCGCGTGAAGAACATGTTCTCGATCATCTCGAGCATGGTGCGCATGGCTGGCCGCAAGGCCGAGAGCGTGCCCGACTTGGTGGAGGGCGTGCAGAGCCGGATCAACGCCCTCGCCCGCTCGCATGACCTCACGCAGAAGACCCCGCGCGGGCACAAGTTCGGGCTCGAGGATGCGATCCGCGCTTCGCTCGAGCCCTACCGCGGCGACAAGGAGCTGACCCCCGGTGGCCCCGAGGTCCCTGTGGCCACGCATGAGCTCACCTCCCTCTCGCTGCTGTTGCACGAATGGTCGACCAATGCCGCGAAATACGGCGTGCTGGGGCATAAGCCGGGGCGGCTCGAAGTCTCTTGGCGGCGCGACGGAAAATTCGTCGAACTCCTGTGGAACGAAATTCACGAGACGCGGGTTGAGCCTGATGACGGGGCAGCGGGCTTCGGCTCGACGCTGGTCCAGCTTTCGGCGGTTCAGCTGAGCGGCACGGTCTCTGTCGACTTCGGCGACTACGAAAGAAGGATGGTGCTGCGTTATGTCCCTGACGAGCAGTAAGACGACCCCGGCCCGGGGGCGCGTGATGATTTGCGAAGACGAGGTGATCGTCGCCATGGACCTGCAGATGCTGGTCGAGGACTTTGGCTACGAGGTCATCGGCCCCTTCCCCGGGCTGCGCGAGGCCTTTGCCGCGCTTGGTGATCAGCGCCCGGACATCGCGCTTCTTGACGTGCGCCTGAAGGATGGCGAGGTCTTTCCGCTTGCCGACCGGCTGCGCGACATGGGCGTCGGGCTCGTCTTCCAGTCCGGCCACGTCTACGACGACGAGATCCACGCCAAGTACCCGCAGGCCGGCTGCTGCCTGAAGCCGATCAACCCGGCCGGGCTGCGCACCGCCCTGCAGAGCGCCGAGACAGTCGGCACCGCCTGACCCCAGGCTGAGCGCTCAGCCCGGCAGCACCGCCGCCATGCCGCCGATGGCGATGAGCCAGGCGGAGGCCACTGCCCCCGCGATGCGCCCGAGCCGCGCCTGCAGCAGGTCGATCACCCCCCCAGCCCACAAGCACGAAGGCGGCCATCCCCAGGATGCCGCCGAGCGCGGCGAGCAGCCCATCCCGGCTCGCCGCCGGCGCATCTCCCGAGAGCGCCGCAACTGTGGTGCCCGCCATGGCGAGCACCGCAAGCGGCGCCCCCGGCAGCGAAACACCCCAGAGCGCCAGCGCCCCGAGCCCGACGGCCAGCAGGGCGCCGAGCCGTAACGAGGGTGCGAGCTCCGGCCAGACCCCGTGCAGCACGATGCCCGCCGCTGCCGCCAGAACCAGCGCCGGGTAGGCAACCCGCACCGACTCCAGCGCTTGCCGGGCCAGCAGCAGCGCCACCGCGGCAAGCAGCAGCATCTGCAGCGGCGCCATCACCGGATGCAGCAGCCCCGCGTAGAACGGCCCGAGGTCTCCGAAAGCATCATGCGCCAGCGCGGCCTGCGGCATCGCGACCAGCGCAGCCGCCGGAAGGGCTGCCCGGGTCACAGCGCGCCGATCAGGAAGCCCGCGCCAAGCGCCGCGATCACCCCGCCGGCGCCGCGCACCGCCAGCGCGCCCGCGCGCGAGCGGGTCAGCATGCCGAAGGCGATGCCGCAGATGTGCAACAGGCCAGTGCCGATCACGAAGCCGCCCGCATAGGCCAGCGGGCTCACCGCACCCGGCATCTCGGTGCCATGGGCATGGCCGTGGAAGATCGCGAAGACCGCCACGATCACCGCCGCCACCGGCAGCGGCGGTCGCGCGGCGAAAAGCACCGCGAGCCCGATCACCAGTCCCGATGCGGCGATCCCCGTCTCGATCCCCGGCAGCGGCACGCCCGCTGCCCCGAGCATCCCGCCAAGCGCCATGACCAGCGGGAAGGTCACCGGCAGCAGCCAGACCGCGGGCGCGCCAAGGAACGCGCCCCAGAGCCCCACCGCCACCATGGCGATCACGTGGTCCCAGCCGAGGATCGGGTGCAGGAAGCCGGTGACGAAGCCCCCTGCGGCAACATCGCCCGAATGGGCCAGCGCTGGCGAGGCAGTGCCGAGCGCGACAAGGGTGAGCGCGAGCACGGTCGCAAAGAGACGTCTGGAATTCATGGCAAAATCCTTTCTGGCATCGAATTGGCCGGCCTGCGCGGAGATTGCCATGCCCCATGGTCAATGGCGAGGAGCGATCTGCCGGCCCGCGTCCAAAAGCCCCGCCGCCTCAGGCCCCGCGCCGCGACAGGATGTCCGCCAGCACGATGTAAGAGGCGGCGACATGGCTGCGCATCAGCCCGCGCGCGGCCTCGGCATCCTGCGCCATGATCGCCTGCGCGATGGCGTCATGCTCGGCGCGCGAGGTCGACAGGCGCGAGGCATCCACGTGGAAGTTCGCCGCCCGCCATGCCTGCGTCCGCAGGTTCAGTTCCTCCAGCACCGAGGCCAGCGCGGCATTTCGCGCGCCGGTCTTCAGCGCCGCGTGGAAGCGCGCGTTGATCAGCCCGTAGCGCTCGGCGTCCTCGCCACAGGTCTTGCCCTCCTCGAGGATGGCCAGCATGTGACGCCGCTCGATCTCGGTCATCCGGTGCGCCGCCAGCGCGGCCAGCACGCTTTCCACCTCGCCAACCGCCTCGAAGAGCTCCGCGAGGTCGCTGGCCTTCATCCGGCGCACCACGAAGGCGCGCCGCGCGCCGCGCTCGGCAAGGCTCGCCTGCTCGAGCCGGTGCAGCGCCTCGCGGACCGGGGTGCGCGAGACCCCGAACTGCTCGGCCAGTGCCTGCTCGACCAGCGGCTCTCCCGGCTTCATCCGCCCTGCCACGATCTGGTCCACGAGGCTGTCGAATATGCTTTCTGCCGTCCGAATGATCATGTGCGCCCCGCCGTCGTCGAAATGAACACTTTTATCTTGTTTATGTATACATGTCCCCACAACCTGAAACCACGAGACAACAGGTCGGTACAGGAGGAAACAGGAAAAACGCCGTCCAATTGGGCTGTTGCCCCCTCAGAGCCGGGACAACCGGACAGGCAGGGCCCGATGCGTTCGTTTCGACATGGGAGGAGACCATGCCAACAGGAGAGACAAGACATGACGCAAGTCGACCACAAGAAAGTTCTGGCCGAGCGCCTCTCGGCCCGGCTCGGCCGCCGCGCCGTGCTCAAGGGTCTCGGCGCCGGCATCGTCGCCGCAACCAGCGCCGGGTCCTTCCCCGGAATTGCCCGCGCCCAGCAGAGCGGCCACCTGAAGATCGCCTCGGTCAAGGTGATCGACACGCTTGATCCGCATTTCACCGGCTTCCTGTCGGCGATCCAGATCATCAACAACATCCACAACGGGTTGCTGAAGATCGCCTATGACGGCGAGAAGGTGACCTTCGAGCCCGATCTGGCCGAGACCTGGGATCTCGAGGACGACAAGACCCACGTCTTCAAGCTGCGCGAGGGCGTGAAATTCCACGACGGCACCCCCTGCGATGCCGAGGCGGTGAAGTTCTCGCTGCTGCGGGTGAAGGAAGGCGAGCCCAAGTCGCCGCACGCCTGGAAGCTGGAGCTGCTCGAGGAGATCGAGGTGGTCGACCCGCTGACCGTCAAGCTGCACTTCTCCGAGCCCTATGCCTTCCTGCCCGTCGCGCTGACCGGATCCACAGGCCGCGCCGGCACCATCGTGAGCCCCGCCGCCGCGCAGAAATACGGCACCGACTACGGTCGCAACCCGGTCGGCACCGGCCCGTTCAAATTCGTCTCCTGGCGCGAGAATGATGCCATCGAGCTCGAGGCCAACACCGAGTACTTCGAGCCCGACATGCCCAAGCTCGAGCGCGTCACCTTCGTGCTGATGAACGAGGCCTCCACCGCGCTCGCCGCGCTGATGTCGGGGCAGATCCACGGCATGACCGACTGCCCGATGCAGCTGGTGGATCAGGTCGACGCCTTCCCCAAGGCGACGCTCTACGGCGAGATCGAGGGCAACTACACCTTCGTCGGCATGAACTGCAAGAAGGGCCCCTTCACCGACATCAACCTGCGCCGCGCCGTCGCCTGGGCGCTGGACCGCGAGAAGCTGGTGAAACAGGCCTACTTCGGCCGTGCCCAGCAGGCCTACACCCCGATCTCCCCGCCCATGAGCGGCTTCTTCGACCCCGAGATCGCGACCTCCGGCCGTGGCCAGTGGTTCGACCTCGAGAAGGCCAAGGAATTCCGTGCCAAGGCGGAAAACCAGGACGAGATCGAAGTGACCTACATGATGGCCGAGCGCGGCCCGGTCGGCACCCGCATCGCGCAGACCGTGGCGCCGATGCTGGCCGAGATCGGCATCAAGGTGAAGCTCGAACTGATCGAGCCCGCCGCCTGGCTCAAGCGCCGCAACGAGGGCGACTTCGACCTCTACGACTTCGAGTGGGTGGCCGACCTCGACCCCGACGAGACCATCTACCCCGAGTTCAAGTCTGACGGTGCCTGGAACTTCTGCGGCTGGGTCAACACCCAGTTCGACGACCTGTGCAAGCAGGCGCAGGTGATCCTGGAAACCGAGGAGCGGGCCAAGCTCTACTACGCGGCAGAGGATCTGCTGATGGACGAGGCGCCGATCGCGATCATGGCACACATGCCGATCTACAAGGTCTTCTCGGACAAGGTGCAGGGCTTCAACTACATCCCCGCCGACCTCGTGAACCTGCATACGGTGAGCCTCACCTGATGCTGCTGGTCCAGACCCTCGGAAAGCTCGGGCAGACGCTCGTCGTGCTGTTCATCGTCTCGGTTGCCACCTTCGGACTTCTGAAGCTGGCGCCGGGCGACCCGGTGCAGATCATGCTCGGCTCGGAATACTCGCAGGAGTCCTACGAGTCGCTCACCGCCGAAATGGGTCTGGACCGGCCCTTCCTGGCGCAATACGCCGATTGGGCGCTGAACTTCGTGCAAGGCGACTGGGGCACCTCCTTTGTCGCCCGCACCGACATCTTCACCTATGCCTTCAAGGAGGCGCTGCCGGTGACGCTGACGCTGGCGAGCTTCTCGCTGGTCTTCGCGGTGCTGATCGGCGTGCCCCTGGGGGTGCTCTCGGCGGTCAAGAAGGACACCGCCTTCGACGCGGGCTCGGCGGTCTTTGCCCTGACCGGCACCGCGTTTCCGTCGTTCCTGCTCGGCATCCTGCTGATCTGGTTCTTCGGGGTGCGGCTCGGCTGGTTCCCGGTAATGGGCTATGTCTCGCCCTGGGAGGACTTCTGGACCGGGGTCTATCACATGATCCTGCCGGGGCTGACGCTGTCCACCTATTTCATCGCGATGATCACGCGCCTGACCCGCGCCACGCTGATCGAGGTGCTCGACCAGCCCTACATCGCCGCCGCACGCGCGCGGGGCGAGCCCGGCTGGCGGGTGATCTGGGTACACGGCGTGCGCAACATCGCCATGCCGCTGGTCACCATCCTCGGTCTGCAGCTCGGCACGCTGCTGCAGGGCACGGTGCTGACCGAGACGGTGTTCAACCTGCCCGGCATCGGCCAGATGCTGACCTCGGCGGTGCTCGGGCGCGAGTACATGGTGGTGCAGGCGGGGGTGATGATGACCGCCTTCCTCTTCATCGGGGTCAACCTGCTGGTCGACCTCTCCTACCCGATCCTCGACCCCAGACTGAGAGACCGCAAATGAGCGCAGAGGCCACCAATGCCCCGGCCCCCGCGACGCTGCCGCCCGCCGGGCCCGCACCGCAGGCGCAGAGCCGCAAGCGCCGCTCGATCTTCGTGCGCCGCCCCTTCTTCACCGTCGCGCTGGTGATCGCCGCCGCCTACCTGCTGGCCGCCGCCTTCGCGCCCCATGTCGCCCCCTACGACCCGGTCCTTCAGTCGATGGACGCGATGATGCAGCCGCCCTCGGGCGCGCATCCGCTGGGCACCGACAGCTACGGGCAGGACATCCTGTCGCGGGTCATCTTCGGCGCCCGCTACGCGCTGGTGATCGGCATCTTCTCGGTGCTGATCGGCGCCGCCGGAGGTCTGGTGATCGGCCTTGCCGCCGGGCTCTCGGGCGGCTGGGTGGAATGGGCGCTGATGCGGCTCATCGATTCCATCCTCGCCCTGCCCTCGCTGATCCTCGCGGTCGCCTTCATCGCCATCCTCGGACAGGGCGTCGACAAGGTGGTGATCGCCGTGGGCCTGTCGATGGTCGGCCCCTTCTCGCGCACCGTCCGCGCCGACGTCATGCAGGTCAAGGTGCAGGGCTTCGTCGAGGCGGCGCACCTGATGTCGATCCCCTCGCTGCAGGTGATCCGCCGCCACATCCTGCCCAACGTGATCTTCCCGCTGGCCGTGCAGGTGACCATCCGCATCTCCGAAGCCATCCTCGTGTCGTCCTCGCTGTCGTTCCTCGGCATCGGCGTGACGCCCCCGACCCCCGACTGGGGGCTGATGATCGCCGAGGGGCGCGATTTCGTCAGCTTCGCGCCGTGGATGTCGGCCATGCCCGGCTTCGCGCTGGCGCTGCTGCTGATCGCGCTGTCGATCGTCGGCGACGGCATCCGCGAGGAATATGACCCCAAGAGCCGGAGGGGCGCATGATGCTGCAGCAGATCAACGCCGAGGCGCTGCTGAGCGTCTCGGACCTGACCGTGCACCGCGGTCCGGCGAAGATCCTCGACCGGGTGAGCCTGTCGCTCGCCAAGGGTGAGACGCTGGCCCTCGTCGGCGAGAGCGGCGCGGGCAAATCGACCATCGCAACCGCGCTCATGCAGCTCCTCGACGGGGCCGAGATCGAAGGCACCGCCGATCTTCAAGGCGCGGGAGACCTGCTGTCGCTGCGCAAGCGCGAGATGGTCAAGCTGCGCGGCCAGCGCCTGTCGATGATCTTCCAGGACGCCGGCGCGGCGCTCAACCCGGCCTACACCGTGGGCCGCCAGCTGATCACCACGCTGCGCCGCAACCTCGGCCTCTCGCGCAGCGCGGCCCGCAGCCGCGCCATCGAGCTTTTCACCCAGGTCGGCATCAACGACGCCGAGGCGCGGCTCTCGGCCTTCCCGCACCAGCTCTCGGGCGGGATGCAGCAACGGGTCATGGTGGCCATCGCGCTCGCCTGCAACCCCGATCTGCTGCTCGCCGACGAGCCGACCTCGGCGCTGGACGTGACCATCCAGGCGCAGATCATCCGGCTGATCCTGCAGCTCACCCGCGAGCGCGGCGCGAGCTGCATCTTCGTGCTGCATGATCTGGCGCTGGCCAGCCAGTCCTGCGACCGGATCGTCGTGCTCTACGCCGGGCAGGTGGTCGAATCCGGCCCCTCCGAGGAGGTGCTGAAGCGCCACCGGCACCCCTACACCCGCCAGCTCGAAAGCTGCGTGCTTGAGATCGGGCGCAAGGACCTGCAGGCGCCCGAGGGCACCGTGCCCTCGCACGATCAGATGCCCGCCGGATGCCGCTTTGCCACCCGCTGCCCCCGCGCGCTGGACCGCTGCGCGCGCGAAGCGCCGCCGCTCACCCCCGCCGATCCCGCCCGCAGCGACGCGCGCGACCACCTCTTTGCCTGCTGGAACCCGGAATGATGCTCGACACCGCCACGACCCGCACGGCCCCGTCCCGCACCGCCCCCATCTTCGAGCTGATCGAGGTCGAGAAGGTCTTCCAGGTCCGCCCGCCGGGCCGCCGCTTCACCCGTGAAAAGGTCGGGCTGCGCGCCCTCGACGGCGTGCGCCTCAGCGTCGAGAAGGGCGCCTCGCTGGCCCTCGTGGGCGAGAGCGGCTCGGGCAAGTCCACGCTGCTGCGCATGGTGGCGGGGCTCGACGCCCCGAGCGGTGGCCGCGCGCTCTATCACGGCCGCCCGATCCGCGAGGTGCGCGCCGAGGGGCCGGGCTTCGCCCGCGACGTCGCCATGGTCTACCAGGACGCCCGCGGCTCGCTCGACCCGCGCATGACCGTCGGTGCGCTGATCGCCGAGCCGCTGCGCCACTTCGGCATCGTGCCGAAGGCCCAGGAAGAAACCCGCGTCGGCGAACTTCTAGAGCGCGTCGGCCTGCCCGCCGATGCGGCGAAACGCTATCCCTCGGGCCTGTCGGGCGGACAGGTGCGCCGCGTCGCCATTGCCCGGGCGCTCGCCTCCGAGCCCTCGGTGCTGGTCGCCGACGAGGCGGTCTCGGGGCTCGACGTTTCGACGCAGGCGCAGCTCCTTACCCTCCTGCGCAAGCTGCAGCAGGAGATGGGCATTACGCTGGTCTTCATCACCCACGACCTTGGCGTCGCCAGCTACCTCTGCGAACAGATCGCCATCATGTACCTTGGCCGCATCGTCGAGACCGGCCCGACCGACGCCGTGCTGAACGCCCCGGCGCACCCCTATGCCGCCGCGCTGCGGGGGGCTGCGCCGCGCTTCTTCGAGCCGATCCCCGAGCCGCTGCCTGGCGAGATCCCGAGCCCGCTCGACCTGCCGAAGGGCTGCCGCTTCTCCACCCGTTGCCCCATGGCGCAGGACGATTGCCGCACCCGCGACCCGCAGCTCGGAACGCTGGGCGCGGGCCGCGCCGTCGCCTGCCTGCACCCGCTCGCGCCATCAGACACTTGACGAGACTCTGCCGAGACCGCCATCACTCACGGACAACCAAAACTCGGCACTTTTTTATTCCCGACAGGAAGACCACGCATGTTCGACTTCTTCTCCGCCCGACGCCCCAGCACCCTGGCCTCGCAGGCGATGATCGCCACCTCGCACCCGCTCTCGACGGCGGCCGGCCTCGAGATCCTCTCGGCCGGCGGCAGCGCCGTCGACGCGGCCCTCGCCGCCGTCGCGGTGCAATGCGTGGTCGATCCGCTGATGACCGGCATCGGCGGTGACTGCTTCGCGCTCTACGCGCCGAAGGGCGGTGCGGTGAAGGCGCTGAACGGCTCGGGCCGTGCCCCTGCCGCAGCCACCGTGGCTGCCTTGAAAGAGGCCGGGCTCGGCGATGAAATCCCCCAGACCAGCCCGCATTCGGTAACCATCCCCGGCGCGATCTCGGCGTGGTGCCTGCTGCACGCCGACCATGGCACATTGCCGCTCGAGCGGCTCTTCGCCCGCGCCATCGGCTATGCCGAGAACGGCTACGCGGTGACTCCGCGCGTGGCGCAGGACTGGTCCGAGGCCGCCGAGCTGGTCGGCAAGGACGCACATGCCGCCAAGGTCTTCCTGCCGAACGGCCGCGCTCCCGTTGCCGGTGAGCGCCACGCCCAGCCCCTGCTGGCGGCGCGCCTGCGCGAGATCGCCTCCGAAGGCGCCAAGGGCTTCTACCAGGGCGAGACCGCCGCGAAGATGGCCGCGCACCTGCAATCGCTCGGCGGGCTGCACACGACCCAGGACTTCCACGAGGGCACCGACGCAGCCTTCTGGACCGATCCCATTTCCACCACCTACGCCGGGCACGAGGTGGTCGAATGTCCGCCCAATGGACAGGGCCTCGCCGCGCTGCTGATCCTGCGCATCCTGTCGAAGTTCGACATGGGCGCCAAGATGTCCGAGGCCGACCGCATCCACCTGCACGCCGAGGCCACCAAGCTTGCCTACCACCACCGCGACGCGCTGATCGGCGATCCGGCCGCCTGCCCGGACGTGGTCGAGACGCTGCTCTCGGACGCGGTGGTGGACACCCTCGCCGCGCGCATCGACATGACCCGAGCCATGGAGCCCGCGCTCTGGGACGAGCCCGAGCATAAGGACACGATCTATCTCTGCGTCGTCGATGCCGAGGGCAACGCGCTGTCGTTCATCAACTCGATCTTCCACGGCTTCGGCTCGACCCGGCTCGATCCCGAGACCGGCGTACTCTTCCACTCGCGCGGCGCCTCCTTCCGGTTGATCGAGGGCCATCCCAACGCAATCGCGCCGAACAAGCGCCCGATGCACACGATCATCCCCGGCATGGTGCGCAAGGATGGCGAGGTGGTCATGCCCTTCGGCGTCATGGGCGGGCAATACCAGGCGGCGGGCCATGCGGCCTTCCTGTCGGGCGTTCTGGATCTCGGCCTCGACCTGCAGGCGGCGATGGATGCGCCGCGCAGCTTCGCCTATGGCGACGAGCTGCAGATCGAGCCCGGCGTTTCGACCGAAGCCCGCGCCGAGCTGGAAAAGCGCGGCCACAAGCTCAAGGTCATGACCAGCCCGATCGGCGGCAGCCAGGCGATCCGCATCGACGCCGGGAACGGCCTGCTCTCGGGCGGCAGCGACAGCCGCAAGGACGGCATGGCGCTCGGCTTCTGAGCCGGGCCACAGACGGAAAATCCCAGCACCGCGCCCCTCCGGCGCGGTGTTTCTCTGTCCGGCCCCGGCCCGCGCGCATGGCAGCCCTGCGCCGAGGGCCGTTGTTCCCGCGCCCTGAGATCCTAGATGCAAGCCACACGGCGCCCTGCGGCGCGGCGCGGCCTCGCGGGATTTTTCTGCGACGGAAAGGCCGCCCCCATCCGTGTAACCCCTTCGGAACGTCACAGTTGAAGGCTTCGGGAACGCGCAATGAGCATACGCAAGACAGCTCTGATCATCGGGATGCTGACCCTCATCGGGGCGGGCGCCGGCTGGGCCTATCTCGACCGCGGCACCGAGCCCGCCGAGGCCGCGCCGCAGACCGTCGCCGTGACCCGCGCCACCGTTTCGAGCACCGTGCTCGCCACAGGGCTGATCGAGGCCGCCGACCTCGTCTCGGTCGGCGCCCGCACTTCGGGGCTGATCGAGGAGCTGCCGGTCGCGGTCGGCGACGAGGTGAAGCAGGGCGATCTCATCGCCCGCATCGACTCGCTCGAGCAGCAGAACGCCGTGGCGCAGGCCAAGGCCGACCTGACCCAGATCGAGGCCGAGATCGAGGCGAAGAAGGCCGAGATCCGACAGTCCGAACTGGCGGTGGACCGGCAGAGCGGGCTCAACGCCAAGAAACTCTCGGCCACCTCCGAGCTTGAGGCCGCGCAGGCGACGCTGGCGATGAACCAGGCCAACCTGCAATCGCTCGAGGCGCAGCTGGCGCGCGCGCGGATCGAGGTCGCCAGCGCCGAGCTCGACCTCGAACGCACCAGGATCACCGCCCCCATCGACGGCACCGTCGTCGCCGTGGTCAACGGCGAGGGCACGACCGTGAACGCCTCGCAGGAAGCGCCGACCATCGTCAAGCTCGCGCAGCTTGGCCGGATGGAGGTGAAGGCCGAGATCTCCGAGGCCGACGTGATCAACGTCAAGCCCGGGCAAGAGGTGGAATTCACCCTGCTCGGCGCCCCCGATCTGACCTATACCGCGACCCTTGCCTCGGTCGAACCGGCGCCCTCCTCGATCAAGGACAGCGACGAGATCGATACCGACAGCGCGATCTACTACAACGCCCGGTTCACCGTGGACAACGCCGACCGCCTGCTGCGCATCGGCATGTCCGCCGATGTGACCATCTTCCTCGGCCGCGCCGAGGACGTGCCGACGTTGCCGCTCTCGCTGCTGCCAGCCAAGGGCCGCGGCGGACGCTACGCGCTGGACGTGCTCGGCACCGGCGGCCAGCCCGAGCGGCGCGAGATCGAGATCGGCATGAAGGACGCCACGCGTTTCGAGATCCTCTCGGGCCTCGAGGAGGGCGACCGCGTCATCAGCGCGGCCCGCGCCCCCGCCGCCATGGGCAATCCCGCGCGCGGTCCCGGCGGCCGCGGTGGCCCGCCGATGATGGGCCTGTGAGGCGCAGGCCATGGCTCTCATAGAGATCAAGGGCGTCGAGCGCAGCTTCACCGCGGGCGAGCAGACCGTGCGCGTGCTGCGCGGCATCGATCTTGCCATCGAGGCGGGCGAGATGGTGGCGATCATCGGCCAGTCCGGCTCGGGCAAGTCGACGCTGATGAACATCCTCGGCTGCCTCGACCGCCCCAGCGAGGGCAGCTACCGCTTCGACGGGCGCGACGTGCAGGCGCTCAGCGACCTCGAGCTGGCCGAGCTGCGGCGCGACCACTTCGGCTTCATCTTCCAGCGCTACCAGTTGATGGCCGAGCTCGATGCCGTCGGCAACGTCGAGATCCCCGCCATTTACCGTGGCGCCGCCCGCAAGGCGCGGCGTGATCGCGCCAGGGCCCTGCTCACCCGGCTCGGCCTCGGCGAGCGGCTCGGCAACAGGCCCGGCGCGCTTTCGGGCGGGCAGCAGCAGCGGGTCTCGGTCGCCCGGGCGCTGATCAACGGCGGCGAGGTGATCCTCGCCGACGAGCCCACGGGCGCGCTCGACAGCGCCTCGGGGGCCGAGCTGATGGCGCTGCTGCGCGAGCTGCACGCCGAGGGGCACACGGTGATCCTCGTCACCCACGACCCGCAGATCGCCGAGGCCGCCGACCGGGTGATCGAGATCTCCGACGGCGAGATCACCGCCGACACCCGCAAGCGCCCATACGCCGCCCCGCCCCGGATCAGGACCGAAGCTCCGGCCGCATCGGGCCTCGGCGCGCTGGCCGACCGGCTGCGCGAAGCGACCCGCATGGCGCTGAAATCCATGTCGGCGCACAAGCTGCGCTCGTTCCTGACCATGCTCGGGATCATCATCGGCATCACCTCGGTCGTCTCGGTGGTGGCGCTCGGCAACGGCAGCCAGCAGAAGGTGCTGGAGAACATCGCCTCGATCGGCACCTCGACCATCGACATCCGCCCCGGCACCGGCTTCGGCGACCGCCGGGCCAACCGCGTCGACACGCTGGTCGGCGGTGATGCCGAAGCGCTCGACGGGCTCGCCTTTGCCGCCTCGGTCTCGCCCGAGGTCTCGACCAGCGCCACGGTGATCCACGGCGGCACCAGCGCCTCGGCCTCGGTCAAGGGCGTCTCGGCGGGCTACTTCCAGCTCGGCGCCTACACGGTGACCGAGGGCGCGGCCTTCACCCAAGGCGATCTCGAGGCCCGCGCGCAGGTGGCCGTGCTCGACAGCGACGCCGCCAGCACCTTCTTCGGCGGCGAAAGCCCCGTCGGCCAGCGGGTGATGATCG
The DNA here is from genome assembly GCF_002300555.2 of Alloyangia mangrovi. Lineage (GTDB taxonomy): Bacteria > Pseudomonadota > Alphaproteobacteria > Rhodobacterales > Rhodobacteraceae > Salipiger > Salipiger mangrovi. Next base: position 16,665 of record NZ_NTHN02000038.1, read on the forward strand.
GCCGGGTGCCGCTGCAGGTGATCGGCGTGGTGAAATCCTCGGGCGCCAGCTTCGGCCCGCAATCGATCAAGGTCTTCACCCCCTACACCACCGCCATGGCACGGATCACAGGCGGCGAGACGGTGGATTCCATCTCGGTGCAGGTGGCCGACGGCTACGACATGACCGAGGCCGAAACCGAGATCACCGAGGTTCTGACCCGGCGCCACGGCAAGGTCGACTTCTTCCTGACCAACACCGACACCATCCGCGAGACCATCCAGAGCACCTCGAAGACGCTCACATGGCTGATCTCGGCGATCGCGCTGATCTCGCTCTTCGTGGGCGGCATCGGGGTGATGAACATCATGCTGGTCTCGGTCACCGAGCGCACCCGCGAGATCGGCATCCGCAAGGCCGTCGGCGCACGGCAGTCCGACATCACCGCGCAGTTCCTGATCGAGGCGGTGCTGGTCTGCCTGATCGGCGGCGCGCTCGGGGTGGCGCTGGCCTATGGGCTGGGCGCGGTGCTGGGCGTGCTCGCCCCCTCGATGCGGCTGGTCTACTCGGGCGCGACGGTGGCGGCGGCCTTCGGCTCGGCGACGCTGATCGGGGTGATCTTCGGCTACCTGCCCGCCCGCTCGGCGGCCAAGCTCGACCCGGTGGTGGCGCTGGCGCGGGAGTGAGCGCGCAGCCCCCGCCCCACGCCCTTCCGGAGCACATCGCCCTACCGGTATGCCCCCGCCTCGTGCAGCCGCTGCTCGAAGCGGGTGATGTTCCCCAGCGCCCGGTCCGATTGCACCACCATGCTTGCCACCAGCGCCTCGGCCAGGGCAAAGGCGCCGATCATGCTCGGCAGGGGCTGCGGCCCATGCATCTCGGGCAGCATCACCACGTCGGCCCCGCGCGCCAGCGGCCCCCGGGGGTCGTCGGTGATGGCAATCGTCCGCGCCCCCTGCCGCAGCCCCAGCTCATGCGCCGCGATGGTCTCGACCGAATAGTGCCGGAAGCTGATCGAGAGCACCACGTCCTCGGGCCCCGCCAGCGCGATGCGGTCGCGGATGTCTCCCGGCGTGCCCGCCCGGGGCGCGAAATTGTCAAAGGCCATGCGGGCGGTATAGCCGAGGTAATCGGCGATGGCGTAGCAGCTGCGCACCCCCACCACGTAGACCTGCCGCGCCTCCAGCATCAGCCGCGCCGCGGTGTCGATCGCCGCCCGGCTCTCGGCGGTGAAGGCGGACTCGAGGTTCCGGTGCCCCGCCTCGCGGATCGCATCCAGCACCGAGGCGCTGTCGCGCCCCGAGAGCTCCCCCGCCCGCTTGCCGTAGAGCTCGCCGCCCTGGCGCAGCGCGTCCTGAAAGGCATTTCGGCAGGCCTCGTAGCCGGTGAAGCCCAAGGCCTGCGACAGGCGCACCACCGTGTTGGCATTGGCCCCCGAGCGTTCGGCAAGGCTGCGTACGGAATTCAGCGCGATCTCCTCGGGTTGGTCCGAGGCCCAGCGGGCCAATGCCGCGACACGCGGCGTTCCGCTGCGCCCGAGCTGGCGCAGCGCGCGGGCGAGATCGTCTAGCGAAGAAGGTATCGGCAGCTCGGCCTCCCGGGTCTTTACTCGCAGGGTTTTCGACTTAGTTCGTGGTGTTGGCAAGCATGATACATTTGTATTGTTTGGCTTGACCCTTCGCAATGAAATGTTTCACTGACGGGCGAGAGCCGAATCTCGGACACCTTCCAGGGAGACAGACGACATGACCAAACCTCTCATCGGCGCCCTCGTCGCCGCCGCCACCGCGTTCGGCGCGAGCGCAGCCGTCGCGCAGGAGCAGACCTTCATCTCGATCGGCACCGGCGGCGTCACCGGCGTCTACTACCCGACCGGCGGCGCGATCTGCCGCTTGGTGAACCGCGGCCGCTCCGAGCACGGCATCCGCTGCGGCGTCGAGTCCACCGGCGGCTCGGTGTTCAACATCAACGCCATCCGCGGCGGCGAGCTGGAATTCGGCGTCGCCCAGTCCGACTGGCAATACCACGCCTACAATGGCACCTCGCGTTTCGAGGAACAGGGCCCGTATGAAGGCCTGCGCGCGGTTTTCTCGGTGCACCCCGAGCCGTTCACCGTGGTCGCCCGCGCCGATGCCGGCATCGAGACCTTCGAGGATCTCAAGGGCAAGCGCGTCAACGTCGGCAACCCCGGTTCCGGGCAGCGCGGCACCATGGAAGTGCTGATGGACAAGCTGGGATGGACCATGGACGATTTCGCCGTGGCCTCCGAGCTGCAGGCGGCCGAACAGTCCCAGGCGCTCTGCGACAACAACATCGACGCGATGGTCTACACCGTCGGCCACCCGTCGGGCTCGATCCAGGAGGCCACCACCGCCTGCGATTCCGTGCTGGTCGACGTCGAGGGCGAGGCGGTCGACGAGCTGGTCGCCGACAACCCCTTCTACCGCACCGCCACCATCCCTGGCGGGATGTACCGCGGCAATGACGAGGACACCCACACCTTCGGCGTCGGCGCCACCTTCGTGACCTCCGAAGACGTGCCGGAAGAGGTCGTCTACCAGGTGGTCAAGGCGATCTTCGACAACATCGACCAGTTCCGCGGCCTGCACCCGGCCTTTGCCAACCTCGACCCGAAAGAGATGGCGACCGCGGGTCTTTCGGCGCCGCTGCACCCCGGGGCCGAGCGCTATTTCCGCGAAGCCGGTCTGATCGAGTAAGGTCGCGGCACCGCGTAAGAGACCCGGCCCGGGCGCTGCAAAGGCGCCCGGGCCTTTCCGGAAGGCGGCATCAGAGGGGCGCGCAGCATGACCGACAATCCACAGCAGACCGGTCCCGACCACGGCGGTCGCCAGTTCAGCGACGAGGAGCTTCAGGATCTCGTCGCCAGCACCGACAGCGGCGCGCGGGCGCCGACCAACCGGTTTGTCGCCATGCTCATCGCGGGTCTCGCGCTGGCTTGGTCGCTGTTCCAGCTCTGGATCGCGCAGCCGCAACTGTGGTTCGCCGATGTCTTCCCGGCGCTCAATTCGTCGCAGACCCGGCCGATCCACCTGACCTTCGCCATCCTGCTCGCCTTCCTCGCCTACCCGGCGCTGAAATCCTCGCCGCGCGACCGCGTGCCGCTGACCGACTGGATCCTCATGGCCGTCGGCGGCTTCTGTGCCTTCTACGTCTTCCTCTTCTCCAAGGATCTCGCGCTGACCGCGCGCTCGGGGCTGCCGACGCAGCTTCAGGTGGTCATCGGCGCCGTCGGCCTCGTGATCCTGCTCGAGGCCAGCCGCCGCGCGCTGGGTCCGGCGCTGACCATCGTCGGCGCGCTCTTCCTGCTTTACGCCTACATGGGCACCGGCTGGCTGATCCCCGAGCTGATCGAGCACGAGGGGCTTTCGTTCACCGCGCTGATCAACGCGCAATGGCTCGACACCGCCGGGGTCTTCGGCATTCCGCTCGGGGTCTCGACCGCCTTCGTCTTCCTCTTCGTGCTGTTCGGCTCGCTGCTGGATAAGGCCGGTGCGGGCAATTACTTCATCAAGCTCGCCTTCGCCGGGCTCGGCCACCTGCGCGGCGGCCCTGCCAAGGCCGCCGTCGTCGGCTCGGCCATGACCGGCCTGATCTCCGGCTCGTCGATCGCCAACGTGGTCACCACCGGCACCTTCACCATCCCGCTGATGAAGCGCGTCGGCTTCACCAGCGAGCAGGCCGGCTCGGTCGAGGTCGCCTCGTCGGTGAACGGCCAGATCATGCCCCCGGTGATGGGCGCCGCCGCCTTCCTCATGGTCGAGTTCATCGGCATCTCCTACGTCGAGGTGATCAAGCACGCCTTCATCCCGGCGGTGATCTCCTACATCGCGCTGGTCTACATCGTGCACCTCGAGGCGCTGAAGAAGAACATGCCCGCTCTCGGCGAGGCCAAGTCCTTCGGCGGCATGATCCTCAAGTTCTTCATCGGCTTCGCCGTCGCCGGTGCAGCCTTCACCGCGCTGATCTACGCGGTCGGCGCGCTGAAGTCGGTCGCCCCCGGCCTGTCGGGCCCGATCATGATGGTCGTGCTGGCCGCGGCCTACCTGTGGCTGCTGGCCATCGCCGCGCGCCGCCCCGATCTCGAGGTCGACGACCCCAGCGACCCCAACATCAAGCTTCCCACCGTCGGCGAGGTCTATGCCACCGGGCTGCACTACATCCTGCCGATCATCGTGCTGGTCTGGTTCCTCATGGTCGAGCGCCAGAGCCCCGCGAAATCCGCCTTCTACGCCACCGCGCTGATGCTGCTGATCATCATCACCCAACGCCCGCTCAAGGCGATCATGCGCGGCGAGGGCGCCCGCGTGGCCGAGGAATTCCGCAACGGCTGGAACGACCTGGTCGAGGGTCTCATCGCCGGGGCGCGCAACATGATCGGTATCGGCGTCGCCACCGCGGCGGCGGGGATCATCGTCGCCACGGTCACCAAGACCCCGATCGGCACCGAGCTTGCAGGCCTAGTCGAGCAGCTCTCGGGCGGCAGCCTGATCATCATGCTGATCCTCGTCGGGATGTTCTCGCTGATCCTCGGCATGGGTCTGCCCACCACGGCGAACTACATCGTCGTCTCCTCGCTGATGGCCAACGTCGTGGTCTCGCTCGGCGCGCAGGAGGGGCTGATCGTGCCGCTGATCGCGGCGCATCTCTTCGTCTTCTACTTCGGCATCATGGCCGACGTGACGCCGCCCGTGGGCCTCGCCTCCTTCGCCGCCGCGGCGGTCTCTGGGGGCGATCCGATCAAGACCGGCTTCACCGCCTTCTTCTACAGCCTGCGGACCGTCGCCCTGCCCTTCCTGTTCATCTTCAACCCGACGCTGATCCTCTACGGCGTCGACCTCGGCACCGCCTCGGGCATCCTGCACGCGGCCTTCGTCTTCGTGGTGGCCACCTTCGCCATGCTGCTCTTTGCCGCCGCGACGCAGGGCTACTTCTTTGCCCGCTCGCGCATCTGGGAAAGCGCCGCGCTGCTGCTGGTGGCCTTCACTCTCTTCGTGCCCAACGTCTGGCTGAACATGGTGCAGAGTCCCTTCCACAACATCCCGCCCGCCGAGTTCGAGCAGGTGCTGGCCGAGCTGCCCGAGGGCAGCCGGATCCGGCTGGAAATCCAGGGGCCCGACTTCAACAGCGGGCAGACCGCCTCGACCACGCTCGTCATGGATGCCCACGGCGCCAATGCGCAGGAGCGGATCGACAACTCGGGCCTGATGCTCTTCCCCGAGGGCGACGTGGTGAAGCTCGACGAGCCGATGTTCGGCACCCCCACCGCCGAGAAACTGGCGAACTTCGATTTCTACGCCGACGAGCCGGTGCAGATCGCCTCGGTGCTCGTCCCGCAGGAGCGGCTGCCGGCGCAGCTCTTCTACATCCCCGCGCTGCTGCTGCTGGGGCTGGTGATCCTGATGCAACGCCGCCGCCAGACCGTGCCGGCCTTCTGAGGAGCCTTGCGATGTACAAGACGATCCTTCTGCCCATCGACCTTTCGGCCCCCGCGAGCTGGTCCAAGGCGCTTCCCACGGCGCTGCATCTCGGCGGCGAGGGCATGGTGCTGCACGTGGTGACCGTGCTGCCCGACTTCGGCATGTCGATGGTCTCGGGCTACTTCAAGGACGGCTTCGAGAAGGGCGCGCTCAAGGAGGTCGGCAGCAAGCTGAAGGACTGGGTGAACGCCAACGTGCCGGACGCGGTGGAGGTGCATCCGCACGTCATGCACGGGCGCATCTACGACGAGCTTCTGCGTGCCGCCGACAAGCTGAAGGTCGATGCCATCGTGCTCTCGTCGCACACCCCGGAACTTGCCGACTACCTGCTGGGGCCGAACGCCGCCCGGGTGGTCCGCCACGCCAAACAGTCTGTCTTCGTCGTCCGCGGCGACTAATCGGAGAACTTTGAATGGGACATGTCTTCGGACGCTCCAACGCGCAGCTGCCATCGGCGGTGCGCGGCGAGGGATGCTATATCCACGACGCCTCGGGCCGCGCCTATCTCGACGGCTCGGGCGGCGCCGCCGTGTCGTGCCTCGGGCATTCCGACCCGGACGTGCGCGCCGCGATCCACGCGCAGCTCGACCAGCTCGCCTTTGCCCATACCGGCTTTTTCACCTCCGAGCCCGCAGAGAGCCTTGCCGAGCTGCTGATCGAACACGCCCCCGCGGGCATCGACCGGGTCTACCTGCTGTCGGGCGGCTCGGAAGCGGTCGAGGCGGCGATCAAGCTCGCCCGCCAGTATTTCCTCGAGACCGGCGAGCCGCAGCGCCACCGGGTGATCGCCCGCCGCCAGAGCTACCACGGCAACACGCTCGGCGCGCTGGCCGCCGGAGGCAACGCCTGGCGCCGCGAGAAATACGCCCCGCTGCTGGTCGAGACCTCGCATATTGCCCCCTGCTACGAGTACCGCCTGCGCGCAGAGGGCGAGAGCGCCGAGGCTTACGGGCTGCGCGCCGCCGACGAGCTGGAGGCCGAGATCCAGCGCCTCGGGCCGGAGACCGTCATGGCCTTCATCGCCGAGCCCGTCGTGGGCGCGACCGCTGGCGCGGTTCCCGCCGTCGAGGGGTATTTCAAGCGCATCCGCGAGATCTGCGACCGCCACGGCGTGCTGCTGATCCTCGACGAGGTGATGTGCGGCATGGGCCGCACCGGCACGCTCTTTGCCTGCGAGCAGGACGGCATCTCGCCCGACATCGTCACCATCGCCAAGGGGCTTGGCGCCGGCTACATGCCGATCGGCGCCATGCTCTGCACCGCCAAGATCTACACTGCGATCGCCGAGGGCTCGGGCGCCTTCCAGCACGGCCACACCTACCACGGCCACCCGCTTGCCGCCGCCGCCGGGCGCGCGGTGCTGACCGGCATCCTCGGGCGCAACCTGCTGCCGCAGGTGCGCGCGCGGGGCGAGGTTCTGCAGGCCGCGCTGACCGAGGCGCTCGGCCAGCATCCGCATGTCGGCGACATCCGCGGACGCGGGCTCTTCCGCGGCATCGAACTGGTGGCCGACCGGGACGGCAAGACCCCCTTCAATCCGGCGCTGAAGATCAACGCCAAGGTCAAGCGCTTCGCCATGGACGAGGGGCTGATCTGCTACCCGGCGGGCGGCACGCTCGATGGCCAGCGCGGCGATCACGTGCTGCTCGCCCCGCCCTTCATCATCTCCGAGGAGCAGATCGGCGAGCTGGTCGGCAAGCTCTCGCGCGCCATCGACAGGGCATTGGACGGGGCCATCGCCGCATGAGCCGACTGGCAAAGCTGCCGCGCATCATGCTGGCCCCGAACGGCGCGCGCCGCACGCGCGCCGACCACCCCGCGCTGCCCGAGACCATCCCGCAGATCGTTGCCGCAGCAACGGCCGCCCATCACGCCGGCGCCGAGGCGCTGCACGCCCATGTCCGCGACGCCGAGGCCCGCCACCTGCTCGATGCCGGGCTCTACCGCGAGCTCATCGCCGAGATGGCACGCGCCCTGCCAACGATGCCCGTGCAGATCACCACCGAGGCGGTCGGCCTCTACAGCTCCGCCGAACAGCGGGCGCTGGTGCGGGAGCTGCGCCCCGAGGGCGTCTCGGTCGCCCTGCGCGAGATGTGGCCGGATCCCGGTCCCGACCCCGAGGCGGGGCGCTTCTACGCCGAAACCGAAGAGGCGGGCATCGCGCTTCAACATATTCTCTATGCGCCCGATCAGGTGAGCCGGCTGGCATCGCTCTGGTCCGAAGGGCTGCTCCCCGCCCCGCGGCAGGTGCTCTTCGTGCTGGGCCGCTACGCCCCGCCGACCCTCGCCCGACCCGAGGAGCTGGACGGCTTCCTGACGGCCGCCCGCGCCCTGCCCGAAGACGTGCAATGGGCCGCCTGCGCCTTTGGCCGCACCGAAGAGGCCTGCCTGCTGCGCGCCGCCGAGCTGGGTGGAGGGATGCGCATCGGCTTCGAGAACAACGTCGAGCGCCCGGATGGCAGCCCGGCCGAGGACAACGCGGGACAGGTCGCGGCGCTGGTGCAGGTGCTGGAGGCGCGCGCGTCCCCGCGGGGACAGGAGGTCTGATCCCCTTCGCCGTCCCCGCGGGGACGGGGCGCAGGCGGGCCGCCCTCGAAAGGGCGTCCCCGCGGGGACAGGCCGCGGGTGCAGGGGTTTTCCGGGCCCGCCGCCCGATCCGCTCTTGACGCCCGGCCCGCGCGCGTCACTCTACCTCCCATGTTCCCGATCCGAGATCACAACCCCTCGGGGCGCACGCCCTACGTCACCTACGCGCTGATCATCGCCAATTCGGTGATCTTCCTGGGGTACTGGGCCCTGTTCACCGACCCCGCCGCGCTCGACGCCTTCTTCGAGCGGTGGGCGCTCTTCCCGTCGCATATCTCGCAGGGCTACGGCTACACGGGGATCATCACCTCGATGTTCCTGCATGGCGGATTCATGCATCTCTTCGGCAACATGCTGTTCCTGTTCATCTTCGGCGACAATATCGAGGACATGCTGGGCCACCTGCGCTACCTGCTCTTCTACCTTGCCTCGGGCATCGCGGCGGCGCTGCTGCAATATGTGGCCGACCCGAGCTCGGCGGTACCCACGGTCGGCGCCTCGGGGGCGATCGCCGGGGTGATGGGGGCGTACCTGCTGCTCTTTCCGAAGGCGCGGGTGGATATCCTCATCATCCTGATCATCATCTTCAAGGTGCTGCCGATCCCCGCCTGGCTGCTGCTGGCGGTCTGGTTCGGGCTGCAGATCTTCAGCGGCATCGGCAGCGCCGGGGCCGAGGGCGGCGTGGCCTACTGGGCGCATGTGGGCGGCTTCCTCGCGGGCCTCGTGATGATCGCCCCGGTCTGGCTGGCGCGCGGCGGCCCGGCCTTCTGGAACCGCACCCACGGGCAGCCGCCGCATCCCGCCGCGCATTACGCGCTCGGGCGCACCCATATCCCCCGGGCCGGAACCCGGCAGAACGGGCGCAAGGACCCATGGTCGAGACATTGAGCGGCGGGCCGGTCGCCGTCACCTGCCACTGCGGCGCCTGCGAGCTGCGCGTGACGCTGGCGGACGGGCTGAATTCCGCCCGCCGCTGCGACTGCTCCTTCTGCCGCCGCAGGGGCGCTGCCGCCGTGACCGCACCGAAAGGCGGGGTCGAGGTGGTGAAGGGTGCAGACAGGATGACGCTCTACCAGTTCGGCACCAAGACGGCGCAGCACTATTTCTGCTCGGTCTGCGGCATCTACATGTACCACCGGCGCCGTCGAACCCGAACGAGTTCGGCGTGAACATGGGCGGCATCGAGGGGGTGAACCCGGCGGAACACGAGCCGATCCCCTGGTCGGACGGGGTCAACCATCCTTCCGACCGGTGAGCGGGCGGCCCGGGCGGGACCGCCTCTGGCGGGCGTATTTGGAAAGAGAAGAAGCGCGGATGTGAAAAAGGGGAGCCCTGTGGCTCCCCTTCCGTTCCGCTCGGCCCGCTGTTGCGCGGGCAGCGCGCGCCCTGTTCAGAGCTCGCGGATGGTCTTGGCGAAGGGATCGAAGATGTTGTTGCTGGCGCAGAGGATCGATCCGGTCTCGTAGGGGTCCTGATCCTCGCGGATGCCTTCGACCAGGGCGCCGGCCTCGGAGGCGATGAGCCCGCCCGCGGCGATGTCCCAGATGTTCAGCTCGCGCTCCCAGTAGCCGTCGTAGCGGCCCGCGGCCACATAGGCCAGATCGAGCGCCGCCGAACCCCAGCGCCGCACGCCGGCGCATTCGGGCATCAGGCGGGCGAGATCCTTGAGGGTCGCCGGAAGGGTTTTCTTGGCGGCGAAGGGCACACCGGTCGCGAAGATCGCCTCGATCATCCGGTGGCGGCCCGAGACGCGCAGGCGGCGCGAGTCGTTGAGCCAGGCACCGGCGCCCTTCTCGGCGTAGAACATCTCGTCCTTGGCCGGGTCGAAGACCACGCCGGCGACAATCTTGCCCTTGTGCTCGAGCGCGATGGAGATCGCCCAATGCGGCAGGCCGTGCAGGAAGTTGGTGGTGCCATCGAGCGGATCGACGATCCAGCGGCGGGTCGGATCCTCGCCGTCCTGGCCGCCACCCTCTTCACCGAGCCAGCCGTAGGTCGGGCGGGCGCCGAGGAGCTCGTCCTTGAGAATCTTCTCGGCGGCGATGTCCGCGCGCGACACGAAATCGCCCGCACCCTTCATCGAGACCTGAAGGTTCTCGACCTCGCGGAAGTCCTTGACCAGCGACCGGCCCGCCTTGCGCGCGGCCTTGATCATGATGTTGAGATTGGCACTGCCCTGCATGGCGACGGTTCCCGGATTTGGTTCAAGCCGCGCGTATACGCGGCTCGCCGGAAAAAGCCAAGTCCGTATGGCCTTGGGGGGTGCGTCGAAGCGACGCCTTACTGACCGGCCGGAACGTAGGCCCGCGGCAGCGGCGCGCTCTGGGTGCCCATCGTGCCGCGCCGGACAGTCCGGACGGGCTCTGCGTAGACGCCGCCGGTGGGGGTTCCGCACCAGATTTGCCCGCCGAGGATCACCGGCTGCTGCTTTCCGGCACACATGTTTGGGCCCGGGTAGGCTTGCACCAGCGGCTGCGCAGTGCTTGCGCCTGCCACGAAGCCAGCAGAGCCGGGCATGTACATGTCGCCCGGGTACCCCAAGCTGCCCGCCTGGGCCGCGCCCGCAAGGGCCACCAGTGCCGCTGCCGCGGCGCAAACGCTGAGAACTCGCATCTTCATCCCTCACATACCCGAACAGGGGGAACCGTTCGGGAGAGGCTAGCAGGCGGTAGAGCTATGTCAATTTTTCGCCGCATTTTGCCGGTCGCTCGAGGTCTCCGGAAACAATTGGGCGCAGGAGCGTGGATTACGCTCTGGATGAGAACGAGACTTGCCGCCGGAAACGGCACCGGCCGGCGCATCGCTGCGCCAGCCGGGCCCCCTGACCGCATCGGCCTCACTCGGCGGGCGGCATCTCCACCGTCACCGAGGGCACGCCGTGGCGGGCGCGCAGACCGTCGCGGTAGATCGCCTTGAACAGGCCGAGGCACATCAGCAGCATCACCACCGAGAAGGGCAGCGCGCCGATCACCATGGCGGTCTGGATCGCCGTCAGCCCGCCGACCAGCAGCAGCGCGGCGACCACGACACCCAGGGTCACGCCCCAGAAGATGATGTGCGGGCGGGCCTTCGGGCCCTCGTCACCCGCGGCGTTGATGGTGTTGACGATCAGCACCGCCGAGTCGGCCGAGGTCACCAGGTAGGTCATCAGCAGGATCACGATGATCACCGCCATGCACCAGCCCAGCACGTCTCCGAGCATGATGCCGGTCATGGTGAAGATCTTGGCGCCATCGGTGGAGGCGAAGATCGCCCCCTTCGCCACGCCCGAGAGTTCCATGTCGATCGCCGTGCCGCCGGCGAAGGAGAACCAGACGAAGCACATGATCGACGGCACGATCATCGCGCCGAGCACGAACTCGCGGATGGTGCGGCCGCGCGAGATGCGGGCGAGGAAGAGGCCGACGAAGGGGGCGAAGGCCACCCACCAGGCCCAGTAGAACACCGTCCAGGCGCCCTGCCAGCCCGAGAGCGCGTCGCCGGTTTCCGACCCGTCGGGGCGGTAGACGGTGAACAGCATCTTGGGCAGCGCGATCAGGTAGTCGATCATCCCCATGAACAGCGCCTGCAGGCCGAACCAGGTGGAGCCGAAGATCATCAGGAAGGCCAGCAGGAAGATCGACAGCCCCATGTTGAGGTTCGACAGCCACTTGATGCCCTTGCCGACGCCCGAGAGCGCCGAGAGGGTCGAGGCGCCCATGATCACCACCAACGCCACGATGATGCCGGCGGGCGAGGCATTGCCCTCGGCGGTCACCAGCCAGTCGCCGATGCCGATCTTGCTCATCCCGGCGACGAACTGCTCGACGCCGAAGCCCAGCGTCTGCGCCACGCCGAGGATGGTGGCGATCACCGCGACGATGTCGACGAGGTGGCCGAGCGGGCCCGAAAGTGCCGAGCCGAAGAGCGGCGTCAGCGAGGAGCGGATGGTCAGCGGCAGGCCGCGGCGGTAGGTGAAATACCCCAGCGCAAGCCCGGCGATGGCATAGGAGGACCAGGCCGAGAAGCCCCAGTGCAGGTAGCTGTACTTGTAGGCGTTCATGAAGTTGTTCATGCTCTCGCCGTCCGCGAGCCCCTGGATCACCTCGGGGTTGTTGCGGAAGTGGTAGATCGGCTCGGCCACCGCCCAAGTCAGCATACCGACCCCGATGCCAGCGCCGAACATCATGGAAAACCACGAGAAGTTGTCGAACTCGGGCTGTTCGTCATCATGGCCGAGCTTGAGCTTGCCCGCCGCCGGCCAGATTGCCAGTGCCAGGCAGACCAGCACGAAGAAGGCCATCACGTAGATGTACCAGCTGGCGAAATTGGCGAGGATGAAGGTGTTGAGCCCGCCGAGCACGCCGCCGGCCTGCTCGGGGAAGGCGACGGCCCAGAGCACCAGCCCGCCGACGGCGAGCTTGGAGGTCACCGTCACGTCGAGCGAGAAGCCGTTGTAAAAGCCCTTGTCGGCCGTCTTGATCGGCAGGTCTGAGAGGGGAGGTTCAATCTTTGCCATTCAGTTGTGTCCCTGTTGATCGGGCGTTGGGATAGTCCCGGCCGCAGCGCCCGTGGGCGGCCGGGTTGTAATTTCCGGGGTGAGGAACTGGGTCACTCGCCGCGGGGGAAGCGCGCGTTCTCCTCGACGACGTTGAGGTCCATGTGGTTGCGCATGTAGCGCTCCGAGGCCTTCTGCAGCGGCTGGAAGTCCCAGGGGAAATAACTGCCGTTGCGCAGCGCCTCGTAGACGATCCAGCGCCGGGCCTGGCTCTGGCGCACCTCGGCGTCGAAGCGGGCGAGGTCCCAGCGGGTGTCGGCGGCGGTGCGGAAGGCGTCGAGCGTTGCGGCGTGTTGCGGGTCTTCGGCGAGATTTGTCAGTTCATGCGGATCCGTCTCGAGATCGAAGAGAAGCTCGGGATCTAGCGCGCAGCGGCTGTACTTCCAGCGCCCCTGCCGCAGGCAGACCAGCGGCGCGTAGGAGGCCTCGGCGGCGTATTCCATCGCCACCGGCGTGCCGCGCGTGCCGCCCTGCCCCAGCGGCACGAGGCTCTCGCCATCGGTCCAGGGGGCGATCTCGTCCATCGGCACACCGGCGAGGTCGCAGAGCGTGGGGCAGACATCGATATTGCTGACCGGCGTGTCGACCCGGCCGGGCGCCATCTGCGGCGCGGCGATCATCATCGGCACGCGCGCCGAGCCCTCGAAGAAGGACATCTTGAACCAGAGCCCGCGGTTGCCGAGCATGTCGCCATGGTCCGAGACCAGCAGGATGATGGTATTGTCTTCCTGCCGGGTGCCACGCAGCGCCTCCATGACCTCGCCGATCTTGTCGTCGAGATAGGAGATATTGGCGAAATAGGCGCGGCGCGAGCGGCGCACGTCATCCTCGGTCAGGTTGAAACTGCGCCAGTCGTTGGCGTCGAAGATGCGCTTGGAATGGGCGTCCTGCTCTTCGTAGGGGATCGGCCCGACCTCGGGCAGCAGGTGCTCGCAGTCCTCGTAGAGGTCCCAGTACTTGCGGCGCGCCACATAGGGGTCGTGCGGGTGGGTGAAGCTGACGGTCAGGCACCACGGGCGGGTGTCGTGGCCGCGACCCAGATCGTAGACCTTGCGCGTGGCGTGGTAGGCGACCTCGTCGTCATATTCCATCTGGTTGGAAATCTCGGCGACGCCAGAGCCGGTGACCGAGCCCATGTTGTGATACCACCAGTCGATGCGCTCGCCGGGCTTGCGGTAGTCCGGGGTCCAGCCGAAGTCGGGCGGGTAGATGTCGGTGGTCAGCCGTTCCTCGAAGCCGTGCAGCTGGTCGGGTCCGACAAAGTGCATCTTGCCCGACAGGCATGTCTGGTAACCGGCGCGGCGCAGGTGGTGGGCATAGGTGGGGATCGAGGAGGCGAACTCGGCGGCGTTGTCGTAGACCCCGGTGCGCGACGGCAACTGGCCCGACATGTAGCTCGCCCGACCCGGCGCGCAGAGCGGCGAGGCGGTATAGGCATTGCGGAACCGGGTGGAACGCGCCGCCAGCGCCTTGAGGTGAGGGGCGTGCAGCCAGTCGGCGGGCCCGTCGGGGAAGAGGGTGCCGTTCAGCTGGTCGACCATGAAGATCAAGATGTTCGGGCGGCTCGTCTGGTTCATGCGGAGTGCTGTCCTTTCCACGCGTCGTTGCGCCCGCCGGAGGGCGGACGCGTCTGTCGCAACATGGCGCGCCCCACCCGCTGGGCAAGCGGGGCGCGCGGCAAGTGCATCTGGTGTCATGATATAAGTTTCGGAGAGAGTAGTTGACTTTCGGGCAGATGAACCGCGAAATCAGCTTATGCGTGATATTGACATTTCTTATGGCACATTTGCCCGCTACGCCGCCGACCTGAGCCTCTTCCTGCTGGTGGCGGACTGCGGTCAGCTCTCTCGTGCAGCAGAGATCGCCGGGCTGTCGCAGCCACGGCTGAGCCAGCGGATGAAGTCGCTCGAGGAGGCGCTCGGGAAAGAGCTGTTGCGGCGCGAGCGGCGCGGGGTCGCGCTGACCCGCGACGGGCAGGCACTGCGCACGGCACTGACCCCGCATCTCGGCGAGGCCGCCGCCGGGTTTTCTCGCTTCCAGCGCCCTGCCCGCCGCCGGACTTTGGTGATCGAAACCGACCTCGCCTTTGCCAGCCTGCGCTTTCTGCCGGTGTTTCCCTCGCTCTGCGCCGCCTTCCCCGACCTCGGCATCTCGCTGCTGACCCGGCAGCTTCCCGAGGCGGGCGCGGACCGCGAGGCGGACCTGCGGATCCGCATGGAGCCGCGACACGAGGGGACGGGCACCGCCTGCTGCCTGTTTGCCGAACGGGTGATGGCGGTCTGCAGCCCGGCCTTCCGCGACGCGCACCCGGGCCTCGGCGATCCGGACCCACTGCGGGGGCTGCCGTTGATCGAGCTCACCTCGGACGCCGGCGCGCCCTGGTTCACCTGGGGCAGCTGGCTGGCGCAGCTCGGGCCGGAGGCGGGCGTGCGCGGCGGTGGCGAGCGGATCAGCTTCAACAGCTACGACCACGTGATCCAGGCGGCGGAAAAGGGGCTGGGCGTGGCGCTCGGCTGGCGCGGGCTGATCGACAGCCGGCTGGAGACGGGCGCCCTGGTCCCCGCCCTGCCCGCCGCGGCGCAGGCCGAGCTGGAAAGCGGGCATGGCTACATGCTGCGGATGCTCTCGCGCCAGCCGGGTGAGGAGATGCGCGCGGTCTACGACTGGATCCGCGACAGTTTCAGCGGGTGAGCTGCGGGCTCAGCCCTCGCGGCTGAGCTTCTCGGCCCGTCGCCGCACCAGCACGCCGCGCAGGTCGTGCATGGCCAGCAGCAGCGCGTCGGTGACCTCGTCGAGTTCGGCATCGCTGGCCTTCGACTGCGCCCACTGCGCGGCGGCGTTGAGCTGATCGATGGTGCGCTGCATCTCGTCGAAGCTGCGCCGCGCCAGCAGCGCCTTGCGATCCTCGACCCACGTGCCGATCGCCGCGAGGTCCTCGGGGGTGAGCTGGTGCTCGCCATGGGCGCGGACCTCGCCCTTGGCGAGGTTGACCACGGCGATCTGGGTCATCTCGATGCGGCGCTGCCGGTTCTCGCCGTCCACGCGGAACACGAGGGCCCCGTTGTCGCGGGTGCGGAAGAAGAACTCCGGCAGCGCCCCGGCCATCAGCGAAGTGCCCCGCAGAAGGCGGCGATGCGCTTGCAGGCCTCGGTCAGCGCCTCGTCCGAGGTGGCGTAGGAGATGCGGAACGCCGGCGAGAGCCCGAAGGCCGCGCCGAAAACCACGGCCACGCCGGTCTCTTCCAGCAGCGCGGTCGCGAAATCCTCGTCGGTGTCGATCTTGCGGCCGCCCGCCGAAGTCTTGCCGAGCAGGCCGTTGATGGTCGGGTAGACGTAGAAGGCGCCCTCGGGAGTCGGGCAGGTGATGCCCTCGACCGCGTTCAGCGCCTCGACCACGAGGTTGCGGCGGCGCTTGAACACCTCGACCCATTCGCCGAGGAATTCCTGCGGCCCGTTCAGCGCCTCGACCGCCGCCCACTGGCTGATCGAGCAGGGGTTGGTGGTGCTCTGCGACTGGATCTTGCGCATGGCGGCGATCAGGTGCTCGGGGCCACCCGCGTAGCCGATGCGCCAGCCGGTCATCGCATAGGCCTTGGACACGCCGTTGCAGGTCAGCGTGCGCTCGTAGAGCGCCGGCTCGACCTCGGCCGGGGTGCAGAACTCGAAGCCGTCATAGGCCAGATGCTCGTACATGTCGTCGGACATGATCCAGACGTGCGGGTGCTTCATCAGCACGTCGGTCAGCGCCTTCAGCTCGGTGCGCGAGTAGCCGGCGCCGGTGGGGTTCGACGGCGAGTTGAACAGGAACCATTTGGTCTTGGGGGTGATCGCCGCCTCGAGCTGCTCGGGGGTGATCTTGTAGCCGCGCTCTGGAGCGCCCTCGATGATCACCGGCTCGCCCTGGCCGAGCCGCACCATGTCGGGGTAGCTCACCCAGTAGGGCGCAGGAATGATCACCTCGTCGCCGGGGTTGAGCGTGGCGAGGAAGGCGTTGAACAGCACCTGCTTGCCCCCCCGTCGAGACCGAGATCTGCGACGGCTTGTAGCTCAGCCCGTTCTCGCGGGCGAACTTGGCGCAGATCGCCTGCTTCAGCTCGATGATGCCGTCAGGAGCGGTGTAGCGGGTCTTGCCCGCGTCGATGGCCGCTTTCGCCGCGGCCCGGATGTGCTCGGGCGTGTCGAAATCCGGCTCGCCTGCGCCAAGGCCGATCACGTCCTTCCCGGCCGCCTTCAGCTCGTTGGCAAGCTGGGTCACCGCCACGGTCGGCGAAGGTTTCACGCGGGAGAGGGTCTCGGAAAGAAAGGGCATTTGGGCACCGTTTGTATTGCTGCGCCTCATGTCATAGGCTGCGCCCCGACACCGTTCAAGCGGCTTCCCCCGCGTCGCCGGCCCCGGTGGCACGAATGCCGCGAAAGGAGAGTCATGATCGACGACAACGACTGGTACGGCCCCGATGCGGCCACCTTCGGCGACCGGCTCGCCGCCGCCCGCGAGGCCGCGGGCATGGATCAGGAGGCCTTGGCGCGGCGGCTCGGCGTGCGGCTGAAAACCCTGCAGGGCTGGGAGAACGACCTCTCTGAGCCGCGCGCCAACCGGCTGCAGATGCTGGCCGGCCTGCTGGGGGTGCCGATGGTCTGGCTCATCACCGGCGAGGGCGACGGCGTCTCGGCGCCGGACGAGGAAGAGGCACAGATTTCCCCCGATCTTGACGAAACGCTGCTTGAACTTCGCGCCCTGCGCGGCGAAATGCGCGCCACGGGCGAGCGTCTGGGCCGCCTCGAGAAGAAATTGC
This sequence comes from Alloyangia mangrovi, assembly GCF_002300555.2. Taxonomy (GTDB): domain Bacteria; phylum Pseudomonadota; class Alphaproteobacteria; order Rhodobacterales; family Rhodobacteraceae; genus Salipiger; species Salipiger mangrovi. The sequence continues at coordinate 34,057 of NZ_NTHN02000038.1, forward strand.
GCAAGATGCTCAAGGAAGGGGCCTGAGATGACGGCAGAACTCACCGGCGAGACCCGCGAACACCGGCTCAAGCGGCTGCGCATGCGCTCGATGCGCCGCGGCACCAAGGAGATGGACATCATCCTCGTGCGCTACGCCGACGCGCGGCTTGAGGCAATGACCGAGGCCGAGCTCGACGCCTACGAGGCGCTGCTCGACGAATATGACCCCGATCTCTACCAGTGGATCTCGGGCCAGCGCCCCGCGCCCGAGGAGCTGCGCCCGCTGATCGCCGAGATCACCCGGGTCGCGGCGAACGGCTGAGACCCGGGCCGAAAGGGCCGATGCCAGGACCGAAAGGCGCGGCCTCCGCGCTTTTCGCCACATCTGACTAGATTTAACCACTTCTTGGTCTTTTCCCTCCAGAACCATCGGTCATTCGGCATTGGGCCGCATGGCACTGGCGGAGACGATCATGAGCATCCACGCCCCCCCTTGGAAGAAAACCGGTCACGGGCTACGTGGCGGGCTACCTGGAGACACTTTCGCTGCTCGAGCGGCTGCACCGATTGCTGCTCGACGTGATCAAGGATGAGTTCGAGCGTGTCGGCATCCTCGAGATCAACGCGGTGCAGGCGCTCTTGCTGTTCAACATCGGCGACAACGAGGTGACGGCCGGCGAGCTGAAGTCGCGCGGCTACTACCAGGGCTCGAACGTCAGCTACAATCTCAAGAAGCTGGTCGACATGGGCTACATGCACCACCAGCGCTGCGAGATCGACCGCCGCTCGGTGCGGGTCCGGCTGACCGAGAAGGGCCGCAATATCCGTGCCCTTGTCGACGAGCTGTTCCAGCGTCATTCCGAGGGCATCGAGGCGCGGCAGATCGTCGACCTGCAGGGGCTCGAGGACGTGAACAGCGGTCTGCGCCGGCTGGAGCGGTTCTGGACGGACCAGATCCGCTACATCTACTGAGCGGGCGCGGCCCTTAGGTGACACCGTGGCGGCGGAAGATCAGCTCCAGGGCCCCTCGTCCCCGTCCCGCCGCTTGCGCGGCACCGGGCGCGGGCGACCGGCGACACTGGGACGGCGCGGATCGTCCTCGACCACCTCGCGGCCCTCGACGCGGCTGCCGAATTCGCTGCCTGCCCCGCCCCAGTCGCCGGACATACCGCCCTGCCGCGTGCCGCGCGGCTGGCCGTAGCCGCCCTGCGCGGCAAGCTCCTTCAGCGCCGCGATGCGGTTCTCGGTCGCCGGGTGGGTGGCAAAGAGGTTGTCGCGCTTGTGCATGTGCAGCGGGTTGATGATGAACATATGCGCGGTGGCCGGGTTCGCCTCGGCCCGCAGGTTGTCGATCCGCGCCGCGCCGCGCTGGATCTGCCCCAGCGCCGAGGCCAGCCACAGCGGGTTGCCGCAGATCTCTGCCCCGGCCTTGTCGGCGGCATATTCGCGGGTCCGGCTGATCGCCATCTGCACCAGGCCCGCCGCCATCGGCGCGAGGAACATCATCGCCAGCGTGCCGACGATGCCCATGCGGTTTTCGTCACGCGAGCCGCCGAAGAAGAAGGCGAAGTTGGCCAGCATGGAAATCGCCCCCGCGAATGTCGCGGTGACGGTCATGATCGCCGTGTCGTGGTTGCGGATATGCGCCAGCTCATGCGCCACCACCCCCGCCAGCTCCTCTCGCGAGAGGCTGCGCAGCAGCCCCGTGGTCACCGCCACGGCGGCATTCTGCGGGTTGCGCCCGGTGGCAAAGGCGTTGGGTTGCGGGTTGTCCATCAGGTAGACCTTGGGGGTCGGCAGTCCGGCGTTCCGCGCCAGCTCGGCCACCATGTCGTGCAGCCCGAAGCGGTCGCCCGGCGAGAGCGGCTGCGCGCCGTGCATGCGCAGCACCATCTTGTCGGAGTTCCACCAGGTAAAGGCGTTCATCCCCCCGGCAAAGATCAGCGCGATCACCATGCCGGAGCTGCCGCCGATCAGGTAGCCGAGCCCCATGAAGAGGGCAGTCATCGCGGCCATCAGAAGGGCCGTCTTCGCATATCCCATGGCGTGTCTCCGTCAGGCTGGATCGGGGGAGCGTGTTGCTCGACATATAGGCCGGCGCCCGTGCCGAACCAAGCCGGGCTCAGCGCAGCGCCGAGTCCGGAGCGCCCTCGGGACCGGGGATGGGCACCAATTCGCCCACCATCATGTCATTGAGCTCGCGGAAGAGCTTGCGCGACATGGCGCGCAGGAAATCCCTGTAGCCCGAAGCCACCTCGACGAAGGCGCCCGGACCGTGTCGCACCTCGCCCTCGAAATATTCGACCACCCGCGGGTCCGAACCCATCACCGCCAGCCCGTTCACCGTCACCCCCTCGAAGGGGTAATGGGTGTAGGCCTGCTGCGGGCGGAAACCGTCGTTGGTGATCCCGTCCCCCGAGACATCGATCACCCGCCGCTCGCAGGCCGGGGCGGCCTCGAGGATGCCGGCGCCGAAGCCGAGCGCATAGCCCATGGCAGTGGGATACCGGTTGTAGCTGCGCGGCGCGCTGAGCAGCCGCACCACCACGGCGTCGATCGTCGCCTCGTCGTGCAGCATGGTCCAGTCGAGCACCAGCTGCGACTGGTTGCGCCCGCTCCATTCGTAGGCGGAAAGCGCCACACTGCCACCGCCCTCGAGGATCGCCCGGCGCACGTCGGGATCGCGCAGCGCGCCGGCGAGTCCCTCCTTCTGCAACCGGTACTCCTGGTCGTCGACCGAGGACGACACGTCGAGAGCCAGCAGCAGCGCAAGCCGGCAGGAGGTCTCCTGCGCCCGTGCGGCGGAGCTGGGCAAGAGGCCCAGCCCCGCCGAAAGTCCCAGCGCGAGCCCCAGCCTCAGCCCCAGCGTCAGACCGCAGGCGAGACGCGCGCCCATGGGGTTACCAGTGGCCGGTGTTGGGCATGCTCGCCCAGGGTTCGGCCGGCTCCTTGGCATCGCCCTGCTGCAGCAGCTCGATCGACACGTTGTCGGGCGAGCGCACGAAGGCCATGTGGCCGTCGCGCGGCGGGCGGTTGATCGTCACCCCGGCGTCCATGAGCGCCTGGCAGGCCGCGTAGATGTCCGGCACGGAATAGGCCAGGTGCCCGAAGTGCCGCGAGTCCGAGGGCAGCCCCTCGTCGCCATCCCAGTTGTAGGTAAGTTCCACGTCGGCGGTGCCATCGTCCTGATCCGGCGGGCAGAGGAAGACCAGGGTGAAGCGGCCCTTCTCGCTCTCCGTGCGGCGGCGCTCCTTCAGCCCCAGCAACTCGTAAAATGCGATGGATTTATCGAGATCTTTCACGCGAACCATGGTGTGCAGGTAGCGGATCGGCATTTCTTGCCCTTTCCTCGTGGTCTTGGAGTCTTTGACCCTAGGCTAGCAGGCCGCGCCCACTTGTCGAGACTTCACATTCAGAAGCGCGATTTGAAGCCGAGGCTGAGGGCGAAGGTCTCGGTCTCGAAGCGGCTCACGTTGCTCTCGGAGCGCTCGGCGCTGAGATCGAGCACCGGCACGAAACCAGCATAATCGAGCTTTTCGAAGGCCACCTGCATCTCGGCCCGCCAGACCTCGTCCTCGCGCCCACCTGGCACCGGGAAGAGAACCCTGTAGTCGGGGTATCGGTGCTCGAAGGCAGAAAGCCCGAAGGACAGGCGCACCGGCCCCACCGGCGCGCCGGGCTCGTAGCCGAGCCGCAGCCCGCGGGTGTCGCGGGTGATCTGACCGTTCTCCGATTCCGCGGCGCCACCGATGAGCATGGCCGAAACCGTGCCCGGCGTGCCGAGGTCACGGATCACCCCAAGCTGGTAGCCAAAAGTGTCGACGTCGTTGTAGGCGCTCGTCGCATCCTGCTGGTGCTGCCATGACAAGCCGCCGGTCAGCGCGGTGACCGCGCCCAGCGGCTGCACGAGGCTGACCGCGGCGCGGCGGTAGTCATAGCTGTGCTCCCCGCCCTGCCAGGCGCGGCCAAGCGTTGCACTTCCGGAGGCAACGGGGCCCTTCTCGCCCAGCTGGCGCCGGTGCTGCAGGCCGACCTCCAGCGAGGAGGCCCCGAAGTCGGAATTCTCGACGCTCGGCGCCTTGTCCCGCGCCTCCTCGCTCAGCCGGACCCGGCGCAGCGTACCGTATCCGCGCAGCGTGGTCTCGGACTTCGGCCCGCGCTGCACCGCATAGCCCAGTGACAGCGCGCCGCGCGCGGAGAGCCCCGAGAGGGCCTGCGCCGAGGGTGAGAGAATGCCGACCAGCGGCAGCCCGTCGACGGTACTGATCTCCTCCGAGGCGCCGCCGTTGACGTTCGACGAAGGGGCGGCCGAGAGCTCGAGCGACAGGCTGAGCCGCGACAGGTTGCGCAATGCCTTGTATTCGCGCCCCGCGCGCCGCCCGAGCGCCTCGCTGGGCACGTCCATCATTGCGCGGCGCATCCAGAGCTGCGACAGGAAGTAGCTCTCGTCGAGCGCATAGGCCGCCGCCATGACCCGCGCCGCCTCATGCCTCTGCACATCGGTCTTGGCATATCGCAGCGTCTGCCGGGCGGCCTTGCGCGCCTCGGCGGCATTGCCGCGGCGCAGCTCGGCCTGGGCGATGACGAAATGGCCGTAGGGATCGGAAGGATCGGCCCGCAGCAGCAGCCCGCCCAGCTCCGCCGCCAGCGCGTAATGCCCCGTCTGCACCGCCCGCAGCGCGGCGATGCGCATCTGCGCGGCGCTCAGGGTCATGCCGCCAAGCGCCGAGGCCGCTTCGGAGGAGACGGGCGCGGAGGTGGTCGGCGCGGACGGCTCAGCCAGCGCCCCATCCTGACAGGTGAAAAACAGGGCGCCGGAAACGGCGAGCGCCGCATGGCGCAAGCTACGCAGTTCCATCGTCGGGCCTTAGTGGGCGACGAGGCTGCAGATGTCTTCGCGTGCGCCGGACTTGCCGCATTGGGTCAGGACAAACATGCCGACTTCCTTCACGTCGTAATCACCGTCCTCTCCGAAGAGAGAAGAGATCGACCACGAGAGTTCGGTATTGCCCGCAGCATAGGCCGCGCCTTCGCCGCCGAAGACACCGCTGAACGTCCCTGCGGCAGAATCGTCGGTGAAGACGCCATTGCCGGCAAACTCACCGATCTCGTCGATCACCCCCTCTTCGAGGATGATGTTGCCGGCACTGGTGACCCCGCTGACGCCTTCGGGCCGGACGTCGCGCGGATCGTACATCTTCCGGTTCAGGATTTGTCCGTTAAGCGCGGCTTCGGCAAAGTTGACATTTAGGAAGATCACGCCGGTCATCGGAACCGGCTGCCCCGGCAGGTCGAGTTCTGCATAATCATCCGGCAGCGTGCCGACCGGTTTCAGATCCAGACCATCGCGGGTGACCACGTTCGTCACCGCGGCATAGTTCCCAACGTAGGAGACCTGCCCCGACGCAGGATCGCTCTCGAAGTCGGGCGGATCAAAAGCTCCGACACGGCGATAGTAGCCGTCCTGGAAGACCGTATTGAACTGGCCACCGTCACCTACGGCAACCGCCGAGACACTCTCGTCAGGGCTCATGCCGCCAAGCGCCAGGAAAAATCGATCCAGCGGATCCTCCTGCACCGAGTAGGCCACGTAGTCGTCGAGCCCCATCACGTCGGTGAGCCGGTCGTTGCGTTCGTAGACGGCACTGACCGGGCTGGTGTCCAATCCGTTGATCTGAACGGTGAGCGCGCTCATGTCGGAGGCAAAGCTGAAGCTGGCGACGGTGGCCCCGATGTCCTCGGGAGTCCTCGTGCTGCCGGAATCCACCGTGTCGTCAGTCCCGTCGGTGCCGTCCTCGTCGGTCCCGTCGGCGCCATCACTGCTGGTGTCCTCGCACGCCTGCAGCGGGTTGTCCCGGACACAATCGTCGTTGCTGCTGCCGCTGCTCCCGCAGCCCGCCAAAAGCCCGGCAAAAGCCGCGGCGATCCAGACCTTCTCCATAGAACTGCCCCGTAAACTGCTCGTTGAAACTCTTTGGTATTTTCTAGCGAGCCACCTGATCACCGAGCAACGTTCAACCCCTGATGCGAACAGCATTGACGTCGAAGTGAGACAATTCTGCCGCCACAGCATATCGCCCGCCGATCCCGCCTTTCCCCAACATCTTGCCGAAAATCCGCGGATCCGCCTTTGCCTCGCCGCCCCGATCCGCTATCTCGGAGGGGCAACACGACCAGCCCGGAGGCCTCATGCGCCAGTATCTCGACGCCCTGCGCACCGTGCGCGATCTCGGCACCCGTTCGACCGACCGCACCGGCACCGGTACCATCTCCTATTTCGGGATGCAGTGCCGCTATCCGCTCGCCGAGGGCTTCCCGCTGGTGACCACCAAGAAGCTGCACCTGCGCTCGATCATCCACGAGCTGCTGTGGTTCCTCGCCGGTGACACCAACATCAAATATCTCAAGGACAACGGCGTCTCGATCTGGGACGAATGGGCCGACGAGAACGGCGATCTCGGGCCGGTCTACGGCCACCAGTGGCGGCACTTCCCGACGATCCGCGAGGAGATCGGCGACGACGGCGCCTCTCGCGTGCTGCTTGGCGAGGTCGACCAGATCGCCCAGCTCGTCGAGATGATCAAGACCAGCCCCGACAGCCGCCGCCTCATCGTCTCGGCCTGGAACCCCGGCGAGATCGGGCAGATGGCCCTGCCGCCGTGCCACACGCTCTGGCAGGTGCGGATCATCGGCGGCAAGCTGCACCTGCAGCTCTACCAGCGCTCGGCCGACATGTTCCTCGGCGTGCCCTTCAACATCGCCTCCTACGCGCTGCTGACGGTGATGCTGGCGCATGTGACCGGCTACGAGCCCGGCGATTTCATCCATTCGATCGGGGACGCGCATATTTACCTCAACCACCTCGAGCAGGTGGAGACGCAGCTTTCGCGCACGCCCCATGCGCTGCCGACGCTCAAGCTGGCGCGCGACGTGCCTTCGCTCTTCGACTTCCGTTTCGAAGATTTCATCATCGAGAACTACGCGCCCGAGCCCGCGATCAAGGCCCCGGTGGCCGTCTGATGCTGACCCTCATCGTCGCCCGCGCCCGCAACGGCGCCATCGGCCGGGACAATGACATCCCCTGGTTCAAGCCCGAGGATCTGAAGCTGTTCCAGCGCGAGACCTCGGGCGGCGCGCTCATCATGGGCCGCCGCACCTGGGAGAGCCTGCCGGTCAAGCCGCTGAAGAACCGCCTCAATATCGTCGTCTCGCGGGATGCCTCGCTGACCGAGCACGTCGTGGGCTCGCTCGAGCAGGCTTTGGAACTGGCGCAGGCGATGGGCTATTTCCGTGTCTACGGCATGGGCGGGACGTCTGTGTACGAGGGGCTGCTGCCCCACGCCGACCGGCTGGTGGTCACCGAGGTCGATCTCGAGGTCGAGGGCGCAGATGCCTTCTTCCCGGCCTTCGACGAGGCGGAGTGGCGCGAGTTGGGCCGCAAGGAGTTGGGCGGGGACGGGCCGCGGTGTTTCGCGCGGGAATTGGTGAGATAGCGGCGACACGCCACGCCGATCGAAAATATCGCCAAACGACAACCTTTACCAAATAGCCATTTTACTTGATTGAAATCCATTCCTGATAAAGGATTGGGTTTGGATATCTTTTGTTTAATTGGTGGAGTAATCGGTAATGGCAAATCTCGACCTCAATGTCAAAATCCTGGCGGACCGTGTCAGGGCGCATTCCGAAACCATTCAAACCGAAGAGGCGGTGAAAACCTCGGTGATCCTGCCCTTCCTGCAGAGCCTCGGCTATGATGTTTTCAACCCTCTTGAGGTCATCCCCGAGTTCACCGCTGATGCGGTCGGCAAGAAGGGGGAGAAGGTCGACTATGCCATCGTCCATAACGCCGAGGTCAGCGTTCTCATAGAATGCAAGGGCCTGAACACCCAGCTCAACGAAAAGCATCTGTCGCAGCTCTTCCGATATTTCACCGTTACCAATGCCAAATTCGCCATTCTGACAAATGGTCGCGAATACAGGTTCTATTCCGATCTGGAAGAGCCCAACAAGCTGGAACGGCGCCCCTTCTTTACATTTGACCTTCTGGACTACGCCAACAGCGCCCTCGCGGAACTCGCCAAATTTGAGAAATCCAGCTTCGACGTCGAAAGCATTTTGCAGCAGGCCGAACGGCTGAAGTATGTATCCGCAGTGAAATCGTTGCTTCTCGCCTGGATCGAAGAGCCTCCGGAAACCCTGACGAAGAGCATTGCCAATGTGGTCCACGACGGGCGCATCAACTCTGCCGTCCGCAACACCGTCAGTTCGGCAATTTCGGTAGCTTTCAAGGAAATCATTCGCGACCGGCTTCGCGAGCGCCTTTCTTCCGCGCTGGAGGATGGCCCCATGCAGGGTGGCGCCGAGGACGTAGATGTCGCCGACGCCGACATAATAACGACCGAGGAAGAAATCGAAGGGTGGCTCACGGTGAAGAGCCTGCTTCGTGGTGCACTCAGCACGGACCGGGTCGTCATGCGCGACGCCAAGAGCTACTGCGCCATCCTTCTGGACGACAACAATCGCAAGCCTCTCGTGCGCCTGCACTTCAACCGCACGCAAAAATACATCGGACTTTTCGACGGAGACAAGGAAGAGCGGGTCCCGATCGAGAACCTCGATGACATGCTGGGGCTGAAGGACCGCATACTGGCGACGGCGAGCAAATACGGCGAAGCGTCGCGAAAGGTGGCGAACGGCTGATTGCGGTGGCTCTCCGACGGCGGTCATCCGACCCCCGGCAGCCCGCGTCGCTAAACGCCGTCGCCCCGCAGATCGGTCCACGCGGGGTACCCGGATGGCGCTGAGTCGCATCTCCTTGCCTGTCCGAGCGCCGAAGCGCCCTTGCCGCCCCCTCACGGGGCCGTGTTAATCCTGACAATGACGCTGCGTCAGCATCTCGAAAAAGGTTCCAAGTCCCTGCAATCATGAGCCAGTTTCCGCCTGTCGGCACTCACGCTCCGGCTGCATTTGGCCGAGCCCCCTCCAAGAGGTCGTTTTTTCGTGGTGGTTCCGCCACAGCACGTTCATGTGAGCACTATGTGTGGATCGTTCCGGACGAAAGTTTGGTTGTATCCTCAGTCACACGCTCCGAAACGAGCCTGGACAACACATGATGAAACATGAAGAAATTGGAGCAGACCCAATGAAACTCGCACGCATCGCCCTCCCGGCCCTCCTTGCAGGCTCCGTGGCAGTTCCGGCGTTCGCCGGCAGCCTCGCACCGACCGTGGTCGAGCCCGTCGTGACCCCGGTTCCCGTGCCCGTCGAAGTTGGCCGTGACTGGACCGGCTTCTCCGGTGGTGTTCAGCTGGGCTACGGCGCCTTCGACACCGATGGCACCCCGGACGACTACGAAGAAGCGATGACCTACGGCCTGAAATCGTACTATGACTACGACTTCGGCAATTGGGTTCTCGGCGGCGGCCTCCAGTACGACTGGTCCGACGCTGACCTCGGCGCTGCCGGCGACCTCGACGGCATCATGCGCGCAGGCCTTCGTGCCGGCTACGACATGGGCAACACCATGGTTTACGGCACGGGCGGCTACGCCAAGGCGTTCACCAGCGGCGGCGACATCGACGCAGGTGACTCCGACGGTTACTTCGCAGGGATCGGTACCGAAACCTTCCTGACCGACAACTGGACCGTCGGCACCGAGATCACCTACAACGAATTCACCGACTTCGACGCCGAAGACATGGAACTGAAGAACACCCAGTTCAACGTCTCGCTGAACTACCGCTTCTGATCCAGACGCGTTGCGGGGCCCCCGGCCCTGCGACCGATGCCCGGCCTCCTTGCGAGGCCGGGCATTTCGTTTTCCGGGAAGCTCCCTCCGCGCACAGGGGATTTTTCCAGGAGAACGCCACCGCGTTAGGCGTTTCGTCATGAAGGCGTTACACTCTTCGGCATGTGGCGCAGCGTTTCGATTCCCCTTCCGGCGTTTGCCGCGGCCTGTCTCGCGGCCCTGTCCGGCATCCTCTGCGGCCTTCCCGCCGCGGCGACCTCGCCCATCGCCGAGGTGATCTGCGAGCCCTCGCCGCGCATGACCCAGCGGCTGAAACGCCAGCAAGGCGCGACGCTCGCCTCCACCGGCCTGCGCAGCCCCGACGAGGTGCTCGAACTCTGGCTCGACCCGCGCGACAACTGGACGATGGTCATCGCCTATGCCTCCGGGACCTCCTGCATCGTCGCCATGGGCGCCCATTGGTCGCGCATGCAACCACAAGATCCGGCCTGATCCTCAGCGTCATCCCCATGATGATGGGGTGCGGGGCTTTTCCCGCAAGCCACGCTCTGCCATACTCGGCAGCAACCAGAATCCGGGAACGAGCAGCAACACATGGCCGACGATCTCCTCGCCGCAACCGAATCCGCTTCCTATGACGCATCATCGATCGAGGTTCTCGAGGGGCTCGAACCGGTGCGCAAACGCCCCGGCATGTACATCGGCGGCACCGACGAGCGGGCCCTGCACCACATGGTGGCGGAGATCCTCGACAACTCCATGGACGAGGCGGTGGCCGGACATGCCAACCGCATCGAGGTCGAGTTGCACGCCGATTATTCCGTTTCCATCCGCGACAACGGCCGCGGCATCCCGATCGACCCGCACCCCAAGTTCCCGGGCAAGTCGGCGCTCGAGGTGATCCTCTGCACGCTGCACGCGGGCGGCAAGTTCTCGGGTGACGCCTATGAGACCTCGGGCGGCCTACACGGCGTCGGCGCCTCGGTGGTCAACGCGCTGTCGGATTCCATGGTCGTGCAGGTGGCGCGCAACAAGGAGCTCTTCGAGCAGCGCTTCTCGCGCGGCATCCCGCAGGGCCCGGTCGAGAAGGTCGGCGCCGCGCCGAACCGCCGCGGCACCACGGTGACCTTCCACGCCGACGAGGATATCTTCGGCCACCACCGCTTCAAGCCGGCGCGCATGCTGAAGATGGTGCGCTCCAAGGCCTATCTCTTCTCGGGCGTCGAGATACGCTGGAAGTCGGCCATCCCCGACGGCGACACGCCGATGGAGGCCACCTTCCATTTTCCCGGCGGCCTTGCCGACTACCTGACCGAGAGCCTCGGCAGCGCGAGCACCTATGCCGACAAGCCCTTCTCGGGGACTGTCGACTTCCGCGAGAAGTTCAACGCGCCGGGCAAGGTGGAATGGGCGATCAACTGGACCCCGTCGCGCGACGGCTTCATCCAGTCCTACTGCAACACGGTTCCCACCCCCGAGGGCGGCACCCATGAGGCGGGCTTCTGGGCCGCGATCCTCAAGGGCATCCGCGCCTACGGCGAGCTGGTGAACAACAAGAAGGCCAACAACATCACCCGCGATGACCTGATGACCGGCGGCTGCGCGCTGGTGTCCTGCTTCATCCGCGAGCCCGAGTTCGTCGGCCAGACCAAGGACCGTCTCGCCACGACCGAGGCGCAGCGCCTTGTCGAGGGCGCGGTGCGCGACCACTTCGACAACTGGCTGGCCTCCGACACCAAGTCGGCGGGCGCGATCCTCGACTTCCTTGTGCTGCGCGCCGAAGAGCGTCTGCGCCGCCGGCAGGAAAAGGAAACCGCCCGCAAGTCGGCCACCAAGAAGCTGCGCCTGCCGGGCAAGCTGACCGACTGTACCGCCAAGAGCCGCGAAGGCACCGAGCTCTTCATCGTCGAGGGTGACTCGGCCGGCGGCTCGGCCAAGGGCGCGCGCTTCCGCGAGACCCAGGCGCTGCTGCCGCTGAAGGGCAAGATCCTCAACGTGCTGGGCGCGGCCTCGAACAAACTGGGCTCCAACGCCGAGATCCGTGACCTCTGCGAGGCGCTCGGCGTCGGGCTCGGCACCAAGTTCAACATCGACGATCTGCGCTACGAGAAGGTCATCATCATGACCGACGCAGACGTCGACGGCGCGCATATCGCCTCGCTCTTGATGACCTTCTTCTTCACCCAGATGCGGCCGCTGATCGACAATGGCCACCTCTATCTCGCCTGCCCGCCGCTCTACCGGCTGACCCAGGGCGCCCGGCGCATCTACGTCGCCGATGACGCCGAGAAGGAGGTCATGCTGGCCAAAGGCCTTGGCGGAAAGGGCAAGATCGACGTGCAGCGCTTCAAGGGTCTCGGCGAGATGGACGCCAAGGACCTGAAGGAAACGACGATGGACCCGGCGACGCGCAAGCTGATCCGTGTCACCATCGACGAGGACGAGCCCGGCGAAACCGGCGATCTGGTCGAGCGGCTGATGGGCAAGAAGCCCGAACTGCGCTTCCAGTACATCCAGGAAAACGCGCGTTTCGTGGAAGAACTGGACGTCTGAGACGGCGCAAGCTCGCGCGCGGCGGGGAAGATGCACCCAAGGTGCTTGTTTTCCCTCCGCGCATGGCACACCCTAGGCGAGTTCCATTCACGACAAACGAACACGCCCCATGACCAAAACGACGCTCCTGCGCCTTCAGATCACCAGCTTCGTGCTGGTGCATATTCCTCTTTTTGCCCTTGTGCTCTATGCGCTGACCAATGGCGTCGCGGGCCGGCTCGACCTGCTGCTGGTGGCGCTGCTTGCCACCGTGGTCGCCGCGATCGCGATCTGGATGACGCTGGGCCGCGCACTGGGCGGTGGCGTCATACCGGCTCAGAAGAGCGCGTAGACCAGCAGCGCGATCACGCCGAGCTTCACCGCGATCACCAGCACCAGCAGGCCGCGGTTCTCTGGTGCGAGGAGGTCGCGCCAGAAACTGCGCGGCGCATCCTCCCCGAACAGCCGCGCCTGCAGCGCGGTGTAGACCCGGGGCGGCGGGACCTCGTCCTCGACCGGCCCCATGAAGCCGATGAAGCGGCTCTGCCAGAAATCCAGCTCTCGCAGCAGCTCGGGATCGCGCGCGACGGCGCGCAGCCCCTCGTCCTGCTCCTGCGCGGGCAACAGGCCAAGTGCGAGCTCGGCGGCAAACAGGGATTTCTCGGGGTTGGTCATCTGGCGGGTCCCACGGCGATCCTCCGGTGCGGCGGCCCGCATTCCCTGTTCAGGCCAACAGCCAGACCGCACGCCGCAAGAATGCCGCATCCTGCGCGTCGGTGCAATCTTGCCGTGGCAAACGGGCCTGTGACTTTCTTTTGCCGCCGAGCAGTGGCAGGCTGGGGTAAGTGCCTGCAACGCAAGGAGCCGTAGATGCGTCCTCTCGTCTTGAGCCTCGCCCTTGCCTGCCTCGCCGGTCCCGCCCTCGCTCAGGACACCGATCTGGAACTCGTTCTTCTGGCCGACGCCTCGGGCTCGATCACGCCCGGAGAGCTGCAGTTCCAGCGCGAGGGCTACGCCCTCGCGATCACCGATCCCGAGGTGCTCGCCGTCATCGCAGGCACCGCCTATGGCCATATCGCCGTGACCTACGTGGAATGGGCCGCCAACCAGGCGCAGGTGGTGGATTGGACGCTGATCGACGGGCCCGAGGCAGCTCGGGGCTTTGCCGCCGCGCTACTGGACGAGCCACGCCAGGCCTACGGGCGCAACGCCATCGGCGCGGCGCTGCTCGAGGGGCTGCGGCTGATGGAGGAGAACGAGTTCGAGGGCTGGCGCCGGGTGATCGACTTCTCGGGCGACAGCGCCAACAGCTGGTCCGGTCCGAGCATCGCGGATGCCCGCGCGAAGGTGCTGCAGGCCGGTGTGACGATCAATGCCTTGCCGATCCTTCCGATGGGCGATCCCGGCCGCGCCCAGGGGGGGGCTCGAGACACTCTACGAGGAGCTGATCATCGGCGGCACCGGCGCCTTCGTGGTCACCGCCGAAAGCCGCGACAGCTTTGCCGAAGCGGTGAAGAAGAAGCTCATCCTCGAGATCTCCGCCCTGCCCCGAGAGACTTACGCGGCGGCGGAGTAACCCACTTGCGCAAAAACGAAAAAGCAGCGCACCCTGCGACTATGCGTATCCTGTTCAGCCTGTTGCTCCTGACCGCTCTCGCCGGCTGCGGCCGCCCGCTCAGCCCGAATGAGAGCAGCTTCCTCGACGCCATGCAGGGACCCCAGCTCGACAAGAGCCGGGTGCGCTTTCACGACGGGCTTGCGTCGCGCGCGGTGACCTTCGAGCGGCCAATCCGGCCGCGGCTGGCCTGCACCGAGCGTATCTGGCCGCCCTCGCAGGGCGAGACCGTCACGGTCTCTCCGGCGGCGCTGACGCTGTTCAACCACATCTTCTACCGCGAGGACGTCTACCTCGACGACTACCTGCCCCGCTATCCCGAGCGGGTGAACCTCTATGCGGCGATGCTCTTTGCGCATGAGATGACCCACGTCTGGCAATGGCAGAACCGCAAGACAACCGGCTACACGCCGTTGAAAGCCGCCACCGAGCACCAGGCCCATGTCGACCCCTACCTGATCGATCCCGACACATCGGCGCGGTTCCTCGATCACGGCTACGAACAGCAGGGCGCCATCGTCGAGGAATACGTCTGCTGCCAGCTTCTCGACCCCGAGGCACCGCGCACCGCGCGGCTGCGGGCGATGATCTCGGAGGCGATGCCGATCGGCGGGCTGGATGCGGCGCTCAGCGGCACCGACGTGGTGATCCCCTGGAAAGACGCCGCGATCGCGAACATCTGCCACTGACCCGCAGCCCGGACATCAAAAAGCGGGACCAATTGGCCCCGCCGACGTTGCTTTGTTGGGTCGCGTCCCCTGATCAGAGATCGTTCTGCCAAGCAGAGACCTGCTTTTCGGCCTCTTCCTTGGCGACGCCGTATTTCTTCTGGATCAGGCCGGCAAGCTGCTCGCGGTCGCCCTTGGCCTGCTGAACCTCGTCTTCGGTCAGCTCGCCCCATTGCTCGCGCACCTTGCCCTTGAATTCCTTCCAGTTGCCTTCGATTTGGTCCCAGTTCATGACCGGTCCTCCTGAGGTTACGTCTGTAAAAGAAACCCCCGAGTCCGGGCTGCGGTTCCGCTTTCGCCGGGCAAGTTTTGCCCGGCTGAGCGCCACTCCGCCCATCGCCGCGCCGCAGTTCACTCGGCGCGCTGGATCTCCTTCAGGTGGGCCACGAGATCGGCCACCGGCTGCACCGTGGGCACCTCGCCCTCCAGTGCCGCCTCGGCATCGAAGCCGAAGAACTGGCCGTAGACAGGCATGGGCGAGCCATGGCTGACCAGCGGATCGCGCCCGTCGATGCGCTTGACCACCCGCTCCAGCGGGAAGCTGCCGCCATTGGCGGCGGCGAGCTCGGTCAGGTTCACCGGCTTGATCATCAGCACCCCCGCCATCGGCCCGTCGCCGCGTCCGTCAAGGCCGTGGCATGTGGCGCAATGTTCGGTGTAGAGCGCCGCCCCACGGTCGGCATCCTGCGCAAGGGCAGCGCCAAGCGGCAGCGCGAGGACTAGGAGGGCGGTCAGGAAAAGAACGATCTGCATGGTTGGGACCCCTTTCTGCCCCAAGCTTGCCCCTGTCGCCGCGCGCGCACCTTGATCGGCGTCAAGCAGCCGCGGGATCGCCGCAAGACGATCCGGCGCCGGGATCGTTGCGACCCCGGCGCCGGCGAGAAACCTTTCGAGCGGTAATGTGGCGGGGGCCGGTTGGCGACCCCTGCCCTTGGTCAGACCGCCGGCAGATCGCTGACGAAGACATACTCCAGGAAGTCGATGCGCAGCGGCTCGCCTGCGTCCGGCAGGCCCGAGAGCTCCAGCCGGTCCCCCGCCTCTATCGCAAGACCGGTGATCTCGCGTTCGGCGTAGGAGGTCTCGTTGACGATCGAGGCACCGGCGTCCGCATCCCAGACGAAGCTGTCGACCGTCTCGCCGTTCAGCAGCAGCGAGAGCTGCGACTGCCCGTCGGATTCGTCGAAGTAGCCCAGCTTGATGTTGTAGAGCCCGTTTGCGTCGGTAAAGTCGAAGCCCGCCACATGCGCCCCGCTGCCGGTAGCCTGGATCATCTGGTCGTTCGAGCCGTGGCCGTTGTTGAGCACCTGGAAGCCTTGCAGCTCCATGCTTTCCGCCTCCACGCGCACCGGGTCCGCGCTTGGCGGCGGGGTGACCGGCACCGCGACGTTGAAGCTGGTCAGCGCGCCGTTCGCCGCCACCGCGTTGCCGCTGGTGTCGAGCACCTGCCCCGCCTGCAGCGCCACCGTGTAGGCACCGTTGTCGGCGGTGTCCCAGCTGCCGCCCGGCGCCGCCACCGTATAGGTCGCGCTGCGCGGGCTGCCGTCGATGCCGACATTGACGCTCACCCCGGTGACCGAAAGGGCACCGCCCGGGCCGGTCACCGTGATGTCGCTCACGTCGATGCTCGAGGCATCGATGGCGACGTTGTCGGCATAGGTCACCGTCACCGTGGTGGAGCTGCCACCGCCGACCCCGATGCCTGCCGCGCTGGCGGCGCTGACCGTGGGCGCCTGCAGGTCTTCCACCGGCTCCCCGCCACCGCCTTCGACCGGCGTGAAGTCGAGGTAGTCCACCCGCAGCGGCTCGCCGCCGTTGGGCACACCCGTGATCGCCACCACATCGCCCGCCGCCAGCGTCACGGCCGCGAAGCTGTGCTCGGCGAAGGACGAGGAGTTCGCGATCGCATCCCCGGCATTCAGGTTCCAGGTGAAGGTCTCGCGCACCTCGTTGTTGATCATCAGGCTGAGCACCGAGTTGCCGTCGGACTCGTCGTAATGGCCAACGGTGATCTGGTAGGTGCCCGGGGTCTCGGCAAAGACCAGGCTGGCGACATTGGGTCCGCTGCCCGGGGCCTGGATGAACGCGTCGTTCGAGGCGTGGCCGTTGGCGGTGGCGACAAACCCCTGCAAGGTCAGCGTCTCGGCCTCGACCCGGAAGGTCTCGCCGATGCTGGTGGGCGGCGGGGTGACCGGCACCGCGACGTTGAAGCTGGTCAGCGCGCCGTTCGCCG
>NZ_NTHN02000039.1 GCF_002300555.2 Alloyangia mangrovi
CCTCTTCCAGCGCCCGCGCCGCGGCCCGGGCGGCCTCGCCCGGGGCCTGCGCCAGCGCCGGGCCCGCGATCAGGCAGAGGATCAGCGCCGCGGCTCTCATTTGTCGATCAGGCTCGTCCCGGTCATCTCCTCGGGCTGCGGCAAGTTCATCAGCTGCAGCAGCGTCGGGGCGACATCGGCGAGGATGCCGTCATGCACCATCGCGCCCTCGGGCCCGCCGAAGAGGATCACCGGCACCGGGTTGGTGGTGTGGGCGGTGTGCGGGCCATTGGTCTCGTCGTCCCACATGGTCTCGCAGTTGCCGTGGTCGGCGATGACCACCATGGCGCCGCCCACCTTCTCGAGCGCCGCGACCACCTTGCCGAGGCCCTCGTCCACCGCCTCGCAGGCCTTGATCGCCGCCTCGAGATCGCCGGTGTGGCCGACCATGTCGGGGTTGGCGAAATTGGTGACGATGAGATCATAGCCCTTCTCGATCGCGGCGACGAAGCGCTCGGCCACCTCGGGCTCGGACATCTCGGGTTGCAGGTCGTAGGTCGCCACCTTGGGCGACTTGGGCATGAAGCGGTCCTCGCCTTCCTCCGGGGTCTCCTTGCCGCCGTTGAGGAAGAAGGTGACATGCGGATACTTCTCGGTCTCGGCGAGGCGGAACTGCGTGAGCCCGTGCTTGGCCACCCATTCGCCCAGCGTGTTGACGATCACCCGCTTGGGATAGGCGGTGGTCATGTAGGCGTTGTGCTTGTCGGAATACTCGACCATGCCGAGAAGCGCCGAAAGCCCGGGCTTCTCGCGCGCGAAGCCATCGAAGTCGGGCGCGCCGATGGCGGCGAGGATCTCGCGCGCCCGGTCGGCCCGGAAGTTGAGGCAGAAGAAGCCGTCGCCCGCCTTGAGCCCCGCGTAGCCACCCACGACGGTGGCCGGGATGAACTCGTCGGTCTTGTCCTTGGCATAGCTCTGGCTGACGGCGGTCACAGCATCGGGCGCGCTCTCGCCCTCTCCCTTGATCATCGCGTCATAGGCGGTCTGCACCCGCTCCCAGCGGTTGTCGCGGTCCATGGCGTAGTAACGGCCAATAACGGTGCCGATGCTGGCGCCCGCGGGCAGGCTCTCGGAGAGGTCCTTCACGAAGGCCTCGCCCGATTTAGGCGGAACGTCGCGGCCATCGGTGATCGCGTGCAGCACCACCTCGAGGCCCTGATCGACCAGCAGCTTCACCGCCGCCTTGATGTGCACGATATGGCCATGCACGCCGCCGTCCGAGACGAGCCCCATAAGATGCGCGCTGCCGCCAGCGGCCTTCACCTTGGCAGCGAACGCGAGGATCGCCTCGTTCTTGAAGAAGGAGCCATTCTCGATCGCGAGGTCGATCTGCCCCAGATCCATCGCCACAACACGGCCCGCGCCGATGTTGGTGTGGCCCACTTCCGAGTTGCCCATCTGCCCGGTCGGCAGGCCCACGTCCGGCCCGAAGGTCACCAGCTTGGCGTGCGGGCAGGTGGCGTAGAGCTTGTCCATGGTCGGCGTCTTGGCCAGCGCCGGCGCGTTATACGCCGTCTCGTCACGCAGGCCCCAGCCGTCGAGGATGGTCAGGACAACGGGTTTCGGAGTGGTCATGCTCAAACGCCCTTTTTCTCGCGAGGTTGTCGCAGGTGTAGCAGGGCCGCGCGGCGATGTGGAGGGCCGCCGCGCGCCGGGCTCAGCCGAAGATCAGTTTCGGGATGAAGAGCGAGATCTGCGGCAGGTAGGTGATCAGCAGCAGCACCAGGATGTTGACCACGACGAAGGGCCAGACCCCGGCGATGATCTGCGACACCGGCTTGCCCAGCGTCGAGGAGGCCACGAATATGTCGAGCCCGAAGGGCGGCGTGATCATCCCCAGCGAGATGTTCAGCGTGACGATCATGCCGAAATGCACCGGGTCGATCCCCAGCGACTGCGCCACCGGGAAGAGCGGCGGCACCAGCACCAGCAGCGCCGAGTTCGGGTCGATGAACATCCCTGCGATGAAGAAGCAGAGGTTGGCCACCATCAGGAAGGTGATCCAGCCCGCGTCCACCGACTCCAGAAGACCGATGATCGAATTGGGCACCTGCGCCAGCGTCACGAAGAAGGAGATCAGCCCGCCCATCGCCAGAAGCACGAAGATGATCGCGGTGTTGATGGCGCTGCGCTCGGTGATCTTGAAAAGGTCGTTCCACGTCAGGCTGCGCAGGATGAAGGCCTCGACGACGATGGCATAGACGACGCTGACCGCCGCCGCCTCGGTGGGCGTGATGAAGCCGGAATAGATGCCGCCGAGGATGATGACCGGCATCCCCAGTGCCCATTTCGCCCGCCAGATGGCGCAGAGTCGCTCGGCCCACGGCACGCGCGGCTCGCGGGTCACCCCGCCCTTGCCGGCCTCGATCCAGACGAAGAGCGCGAAGGCGAGCCCAAGCACCAGCCCCACCGCGAGCCCCCCGGCAAAGAGCCGCGAGATCGAGGTGCCGGTCATCCAGCCGTAGACGATGAGGGTGATCGAGGGCGGGATCAACAACGAGGTCTCGGCGCTGGCGACCAGCAGGCCGAGGCTGAACTTGTCCGAGTATCCGGCCCGACGCATCTCGGGATAGACCATCCGGCCCATGGCCGCGACCGTCGCCGGGGCCGAACCCGAGACCGCGCCGAAGGCCATGGAGCCGCCGACAACCACGTGGCCGATGCCGCCGCGGGTGTGGCCGACGAGCGCCTTCACCACGTTAACCAGCTGCGCGGCGATCTGCCCCGCGCCCATGAGGTTGGCCGCGAAGATGAAGAAGGGGATGGCCAGCAGCGTCGTGTGGTCGATGCCGCCGACGATCTTCTGCACGATCGCGGGGTCCGGCAGCTTGGCGTAGAAGATTTCCTTGTAGGCCAGCGCGGGCACACCCAGCACCAGCAGCATCTCGAAGCCCGCAAGCAGCAGGAGCGCGGCGAGGAGAACGATCAGGATCAGCATCACTCGGCCTCCGCCTGCGCCGCGAAGCGGTCTATGACGCCGAAGAGGCTGAGCCCGTAGCGCAGCGCCAGCAGCAGGAAGCCGATGACCGGCGCGAGGTAGATCAGCCCCATGGGGATGCCCAGCGTCGGCGAGGTCTGGCCGGATTTCAGCACGAATTGCACCATCTGCACACCGAGCCATGCGACGTAGACCGAGAACAGCAGCCCGACCGTGTCGATACCCCGCAGCAGCCAGCGCCGCGCGCCCTCAGGCAGCTTGTCCCGCAGGTTGGTGATGCCGACGTGCTTGCCGCGCTCCAGCGCGAGGCCGAGCGCGAGAAAGACCAGGAAGAGGTTCATCAGCCGCACCGCCTCTTCGATCCAGGCGAAGCGGCTGGCCATGGTGCCACCGAATTCCCGCACCACGACCGAGCCGAAGAACAGCGCCACCATTGTCAGGAAGAGCACCACGAGGATCGTGCGCTCGACCTTTCGCAAGAGGGTGAGAAGGGGCATGGGCGGTCTCCGGGTCTGTCGCGAGCGGCTTGCAAAGAGGCGCCCGAGAAACCCGGGCGCCCTGTGTGGTCTTGGAATGTCTGCGGCGCGTGGCCCGGCTTACTTGGCGGTGGCCTCTTCGTAGGCGGCCAGCAGCGCCTTGCCCGCCTCACCGGCCATGGCGACATAGGCTTCCGAGGCCGGGCCCCAGGTCAGTTCGCGCAGCTCGGCGCGCTCTTCGGGAGAAGCGACGCGCACGTTGGTGCCGGAGTCCTTGATCACCTGCAGCGCCTCTTCGACGGCGGCGGCCTTGTGGGCGGTCAGCTCGGGGATGACCTCGGCGAAGGCACCTTTGATCACGTTCTGGTACTCGGCCGGCAGGCTCTCCCAGAACATCGGGTTGAAGAGCACCACGTCTTCCATCGCACCGTGATCAGAGATCACCACGTTCTCCTGCACCTCGTAGAACTTCATGTTCTTGATGGTGTCGAGCGGGTTCTCCTCGCCGTCCACGACGCCGGTTTGCAGCGAGGTGTAGAGCTCGCCGAAGGGCAGCGCGATGGCCGAGGCACCCAGAGCGTTGAACTGCTCGATGAGGATCGAGCTGTCCATCACGCGGAACTTCTGGTCGGCGAAGGCGGCGAGATTGTCCAGCGGCTTGTTCGAGGTGAACTGCTTCTTGCCGTTCGGCCAGAGCATCAGTGCGACCATTCCCTTGTCGGCGAAGGTCGCCAGCAACGCCTGGCCGAAGGGACCGTCGCGCAGCGCCTGCGCCTCGGCGGCGTCCTCAGGGATCAGGTAGGGGATGTCGAGGATCGAGACCGCCGGGTTGAAGCCGCCGAGGAATGCGGCAGGGGCGACGGTGGCCTCGATGGTGCCGAGCTGCACGCCCTCGTTCATCTGGCGCTGGTTACCCAGCTGGCCCTGCGGGAAGATCTGCAGCTCGACCGCGCCCTCGGTGCGCTCCTTGACCAGCGCGGCCACCTTCTCGAGGTGCACGTGGCGGCTCTGCGCGGTGCTTTCGAGGTGGCCGAT
The DNA here is from genome assembly GCF_002300555.2 of Alloyangia mangrovi. GTDB lineage: Bacteria > Pseudomonadota > Alphaproteobacteria > Rhodobacterales > Rhodobacteraceae > Salipiger > Salipiger mangrovi. Next base: position 4,489 of record NZ_NTHN02000039.1, read on the forward strand.
CTTGGCCACGAACTCCTGCGCCGAGGCGGCTCCGGATGCGAAGGAAAGCGCAAGCGCAAGCGCGGCGCCGGCAAAGCGGGTCATGACCATGCGGGGTACTCCAGAATTTTCAACGCCACTAGCTATCGGCGGCGCAGGGCGCAAGTCAAAGCGAACCGCCTATACGGAAGGCGGTCCCGATGCATAGGCCCGTTTCTTGGGCGCCCCGCCCCGCTTGCAGCGTCGGCGTGAGGCGCGGCTCAGAGATCGGCCCGCGGCGACCCGCGGGATCCGGGCAGAAAAAAGCGGCCCGCTCATGTGCAACGGGCCGCAGTGAGATGCACTCCCCTCTCAAAAAAGTGCACCTGTCTCATCTCGCGCGCCTGAGCCGGGTCAACGGTGCCGAGATCCGGCATCCCGGCGGCGGCGCCTTGGCCAAGTCGCACTGGCTTGCCAGCCACTTTTCGCATTGTTCCACCAGCGCGCAGCTGCGGCAGGCGGCCACCATCACCTGATACTCCTCGGGCCGGAGCCGCCCCTTGTCGATCATCTCGCCAAGATTGAGCCCCATCACCCGCGCGACGCTGCGCGCCAGCCAGAAGTGCCGTGCCTGATCGCCCAGCATGACTCATACCTCGTGCCGAAGTTCATCCCGCAACATCTTGAAGGGGCGTCGGTTCACGCAGTCCTCGGGACAGGTGCGCGGGCCCTCCGCTTCGGCCTCGATCCCGGCCATGTGGTCGAGCCACCGCGCGCATCCCTCGGCCCAGAGACAGACCCGGCAGCGCCCGACCATCCCGGCCCAGTCGCGCTGCGGCAGCACGCCGCGGCGCTGCGCCTCGACGAGATCGACCCCGGTGGCCCGGGCCATGCGCTGCACGCGCCAGTAATGGGTGCGCTCGTCTCCCAGCGGAAACGGCCTCGGACCGCGCAGCATGTTGGCCGAGATCATCGCCCTAGCCTCCGGTCAGGTCGCGGAAGAGATCGGCGTTGCGGCAGTAGCTCGGCGTGGCCGCCATGATGCCGTCGCGCGTGGCGAGCCAATGCTCGCATTCGCCGGGCTTGTGGCAGCCGGTGCAGGCCAGCACCGCATCCTCGAGACCGGCAAAGCTCAGCCGGCCGCGCAGCATCTGTTCTTCGAGATCGACGCCGAGCGCTCCGGCCATCTGGTCGACGAGACCGGCGTGGCGCTTGAAATCCTTTGCTCCGGGCATGGCAGTTCTCCCTTGTTGGCGGCCTTTTCGGCCTTGCCTCGGGATGAGCCTAGCACGGCAGGGCGGGGTCGCCCTTGATGCACATCAACGTCAGACGCCGCCGCCGGCCCGATATGCCTCTGCCGTGCGCCGTACGGTTTCGATTCTTTCGCTGTTCGGCGGATGTGTCCCGAGGAAGCGATTCCCCGGATCGGGCAGGCGCTCGAAGAAGCGCGCGCCGCGAATCGGATCGAAGCCGCTGCGCAGCGTGATCACCGTGCCCAACTCGTCCGCCTCCAGCTCGTAATTCTTGGTGAAGGTCCGTGCCCCCACCGACGCGCCGAATTCCTCGGCCGAGCGCACCGAAGCCTCGTCGGCGCCGGTCATCGCCGCGATGCCCGAGAAGATGATCGCGCCGATGGCGGCATCTTCCTGCACCCGGTCGAGGTGGCCGAGGATGTGGTGCGAGGCCTCGTGCCCCATGACAAAGGCCAGCTCGTCGGCATTCTGCGCCTCGCGGATCAGCGCAAGGTTGAAGGCCAGCACCGGCCGGCCCTGACTGTCGCGGGTCTGGAAGGCGTTCGGGGTCTCGTCGGGGCGGTCATCGACCACGATTAGGAAGTCGCAATTGGCCCCGTCGCGGGTGAAGGCGTGGCACTGGCTCTCAGCCACCGGCTCGACCCGGTGCACCACCTCGGTGAACTGCTGCGCGGCACGGGATTCGGCGCCCGAGAAGGGATCGTTGCGGCCCGAGGGCACCGAAGAAATCGGCGCCACGGTACAGGCCGAAACGAGGGCCGAGGCGAAGACAAGGAAAACGGGCAGAAGTCGGCGCATGCGGCGGGTCGCTCCGGTTCGGGTCATGGATCCAAGGATAGGCGGCGCCGCGTCCCGGCGCCAGTGCAGCGCGCATTCAGTGGCATCTTTGTGCTTTTTGCGTGTGCCCAGCTTCCCCGCCGCGCGTTGGTACATTTTGTGGATTGCGCGCCGCGGGGCGGCAGGTCTAGGCTAGGATCATGTTCAGCATCGAGCACGAATTCGACGCCACCGTGGTGACCCTCGTCGACGAGGGAGAGCCGCATTTGCAGGAAGACGTGATCGTCTCGAGCTTCGAGGAATGCGTCACGGTCGAGCAATACGACCCGCGCACCGACAGGGTGAACAAGATCACGCTCTCGATGACCCAGATGCGCGATCTCGCCGCCGCGATCAGCTTGCCCGAGGGCGTCTACACACGCCAAGAACCCGACGAGGAGGAGTGATCACTCCTCGACCCGGAAGGCCTTGTCCCGCGAGGTCGCACCGCGGGTCAGCGTGAGCCGTGACTTCGGCACCCCCAGCGCCTTTGAGAGCAGCTTGACCACCGCCTCGTTGGCCTTGCCGTTCTCCGGAACGGTGGTGACGTAGACGCGGATCTGCCCCTCCTCCTCGCGGATCTCGTTGCGCGACGCCTTGGGTGTGACGCGCAGCTCCAGCACAGTGCCGGGCGCGGCGAGGTGCGAGAGGTCGGTCTTGGCCATGGCGGAGCTCCTGTAACAAGGGTGCATGGCGTCATAGCAGGCCCTCGCGCCGCGGGCATCCTGTTCTTTCGGACGTCCCCCCGCGCGCCGCAACCGGTTGAATCCGCGCCGCCAAAGCCTGACATAGGGGGCAACTGAATGAGGAGACGGCGATGCCCACCCCCAACCCGCAGGCGATGGATTTCCTGCTCAGCCGGCGCTCGCGCCCGGCCAAGACCCTGACCGGCCCGGCACCGGACCGCGCGGCGCTGCTGCCGCTGCTCACCGCCGCCGCCCGCACGCCGGACCACGGCAAGCTCGAACCCTGGCGCTTCATCGTCCTGGAGCGCGGCGCGCTCGACCGCGTGGCCGAGGCGGTCACCGCCCGTGCCGCCGCGCTCGAGATCGAGCCCGAGCAGGCCGCCAAGGCCCGTGCCGCCTTTGCCGACAGCCCGCTCTGCGTCGCAGTGATCGAGGTGCAGAAGCAAAGCCCCAAGATCCCGCCGCTCGAGCAGACCTACTCGGCGGGCGCCGCCTGCCTAGCCCTGCTCAATGCCGCGCTGGCCTCGGGCTGGGGCGCGAACTGGCTGACCGGCTGGGCCTCACACGACCGCACCTTCGTCGCCGAAACGCTGGGGCTGGCCGAAAACGAGCGCGTCGCAGGCTTCATCCACATCGGCACAGAGACCTCGGCACCGCCCGAGCGCCCCCGCCCCGACCTCGAGGCGATCACCACCTGGATGGACGCATGATCCCGGCGTCCTTCCTCGCCGCCATCGGCCAGATCGGCGATCCGCGCTTTCGCTCGGTGCTGCTCAAGGGGCTCGGCCTGACGGTCGGGCTCTTCGTGCTGATCTACTTCGTCTTCGTCACGGTGGTGGGATGGCTGGTCGGCGACACGGTCACCCTGCCTTGGATCGGCGAGGTGACCTGGGTCGACACTGCGATCAGCTGGGGCGCGGTGCCGCTGATGATGCTGCTCTCGGTGGTGCTGATGGTGCCCGTCGCCTCGGCGATCACCTCGTTCTTCCTCGATGACGTGGCGCAGGCGGTCGAAGACCGGCACTACCCCGCGCTCGGCCCGGCCTACGAGGTGAGCTGGGGCGAGGCCATGCGCGACACGCTGAGCTTCCTCGGGGTGTTGATCGGGGCGAACCTCGTGGCGCTGGTGCTCTACATCTTCTTCGCCCCCTTCGCGCCCTTCATCTTCTGGGGGCTGAACGGCTTTTTGCTGGGGCGGGAATATTTCACCCTCGCCGCCATGCGAAGGGTCGGGCGCGAGCAGGCGGCGGTGCTGCGCCGCCGCCACCTGGTAACGATCTGGATCGCCGGGGTGCTGATGGCGCTTCCGCTTTCGGTGCCGCTGGTGAACCTGCTGATCCCGATCCTCGGGGCGGCGACCTTCACCCACCTCTACCACCGGCTGCAGGGCGAACGCCCCGCAGGCTAGGCGAACAGTCTAAGCTGGCGGGGTCACTCGCCAGCCGTCACCGGCGGGCCCATCCGGTTGAACATCCAGCCGTCGATGTCCCGCACCGAGATCATCCCGCTGAAGATGATCCCCGCGAAGATCCCCCACAGGACGACCGAGATCCCTGTGGTGATCCACGCCTTGCGCTTGAGGTTGTGCACCTCGGGGCTGCCGGCGTGGGTGCCGGGAACGATCTCGCCGAGATCCCCCTGCGTCTTCAGCCGCACGGGGATCACGCAGAGAAAGGTCATGAACCAGATGACCGCGAAGAGCACGATGCCGGAGGTGATTGCCATGACCCTGCCTCAGACCTGCTCGAGCTCGACCAGCGTGCCCTGGAAGTCCTTGGGATGCAGGAACAGCACAGGCTTGCCATGGGCGCCGATCTTCGGCTCGCCGCTGCCCAGCACCCGCGCGCCCTGCGCCTTCAGGTGGTCGCGCGCGGCGAGGATGTCCTCGACCTCGTAGCACACATGATGAATGCCGCCCGAGGGGTTCTTGTCGAGAAAGCCCTTGATCGGCGAGCCCTCTCCAAGCGGGTAGAGCAGCTCGATCTTGGTGTTGGGCAGCTCGATGAAGACCACCGTCACGCCGTGATCCGGCTCGTCCTGCGGCGCGCCGACCGCTGCGCCCAGCGTGTCGCGGTACATCGCCGAGGCCGCCTCCAGATCGGGCACGGCAATGGCGACATGGTTGAGACGACCGATCATGACACTCTCCCTCGAATCCTCGCGTCGCCCGGTTATCGCGCGTGCGGCCCCTGCCCCGCAAGCCGGGTGCGTCCATTAACCGCCCATTAGCCAAGGGGGCGCAGGATGGACCGGCCCGGACGCCCCTTCGCGGCCCCGGCGCACAGCTCTATCGAGGAAGGCCCGATGACCGACAGCGACATGACCGACAGCGACCGCAACACGCCCTTTCCGCCACGCCCCACCGCCACCAGACCCCTGCTCGGAATGACGATCCTTGCGGTGGAAGACAGCCGCTACGCCTGCGATGCGCTGCGCCTGATGGCCCTGCGCAGCGGCGCAAGGATCCGCCGGGCGGACTGCCTGCAGGCGGCGCGCCGGCACCTGTCGCTCTACCGGCCGACCGTCGCGGTGATCGACCTTGGCTTGCCGGACGGATCGGGCGCCGGGCTGATCGCCGAACTGGTGGCGCGCAGCCCGCGGCTGCCGGTGATCCTCGGCATCAGCGGCGATCCCTTTGCCGAGAACATGCTGCGCGCCGCCGGGGCGGACGGCTTCCTGGAAAAGCCGCTGCGCAGCCTGCTCGAGTTTCAGAACGCGATCATCGCCGCCCTGCCCGACAGCCGCAAACCAGGCGGCATCCGACTGGTCTCGGACGACCCGATCCATCCCGATCCGCTGGCCTACCAGGACGACATCGCCCATGCCGCCGCGCTATTGCAGGAGGCTGGAGAGCCCGGACTCTCCGACTATCTGGCGCAGTTTCTCGCGGGGCTGGCGCGCAGCGCCGGGGACAACGCGCTCGAACGCGCGGCGCGGGCGCTCGCCGCGGCGCGGGCCGAGCGGCGCCCGACGGCGCAGGCGCTCACCCAGCTCTCCGCACTGCTGCACCAGCGTCTGGCGACCCGCATGGCTATCTGAGCCGGATTCCCGGAACCCCCCCCGCCTCTCTCCGCGTTGCCTGCGCAATCGCCATCTGCACGCGGAGAGCTGCCATGACCTCGATCTACGACGCCATCAAGAAGGACCACGAGACCCATCGCGCCCTACTCGAGCGCATCGACGCAACCAGCGGCGACAGCCCAGAACGCCAGGAGGCCTGGGACGCCTTCTATCGTGACATCAAGTCCCACTCCGCCGCCGAGGAGGAGGAGTTCTATTCCGAGCTGATGAAGCACACCTGGGGCCAGGACGCAGCCCGCCATTCGGTGCATGAGCACGCCGAGATGGATGAGATTCTCGAGGAATTAAACGAGATGGACATGTCCTCGCCCGGCTGGCTGACCCGTTTCCGCACGCTCAAGCATGACTACGAGCACCACATGGACGAGGAAGAGGAAGAGGTCTTCGCCCGCGCCCGTGAGGTCGTCGGCGAAGAGGACAACGACGCCTATGGAAAACGCTTCCTGGACCGCAAGGAAAAGGAGTTAGGGCTGATCGAGGAGAAGAAGGAAGATCATCTCGAGGACTGACCGCCAAGCTCTGCGAGACGCCGCGCAGGAGGGAGTCCCGAGGACCTCCCGGCGCGGCGGCCCGCCCCGATGCGGCCCGCGCCATCTCTCTACCGGGGACCGCAACGTCGAGGCAATTTCCCGCGTTCCCCAGCGTCGAATCGTTCCATTTTTGTTCGCTCCCTGCCATAGAGCGCAAATCCCCCGCGCGCGCGAAAGCCGCGTGACATTTGATCGATCCGGGGGCTATATTTCGACGATGACACAAAGCGCCGCGCAACATCTATCCGAGTTCCTGGGGAACGACCGGTTCGCCACCGTGATGGCCGATCCGCCGTGGCGGTTCACCAACCGCACCGGCAAGGTCGCCCCCGAACACAAGCGCCTGGCCCGCTATCCCACGATGACGCTCGAGGAAATCTGCGCGCTGCCGGTGGCCGACCACCTGCAGGACACGGCGCATTGCTATCTCTGGGTGCCGAACGCACTGCTGCCCGAGGGGCTGCAGGTGCTCCGCTCCTGGGGGTTCGAGTACAAGTCGAACATCGTCTGGCACAAGATTCGCAAGGACGGCGGCTCGGACGGGCGCGGCGTGGGCTTCTACTTCCGCAACGTGACCGAGCTGCTGCTCTTCGGAACCCGCGGCAAGAGCGCCCGCACCGAAGACGCGGGCCGTCGCCAGGTCAACATGATCCAGACCCGCAAACGCGAGCATTCGCGCAAGCCGGACGAGCAATACGCGCTGATCGAGAGCTGCTCGAAGGGGCCCTACCTCGAAATGTTCGGACGCGGCGTGCGCGACGGCTGGACGGTCTGGGGCAACCAGGCCGACGCCGACTACAAGCCAACCTGGAAGACCTACAGCTACAATTCGAGCGTCGCGGCCGAGTAACCGCCGCCAACTGCACGGATCAGCGCAGCGCCAGCCCGACGGCTGGCGCTTTTTGGTCAGTCTTGAACATTTCCGAAAATCCGGCGTCCCCAGGCGTCAGCCCAGCAGGATCGCGTCCGGCAGGCCGATCAGCACCAGCGGGCAGGGATTTCCGACGCCGCGGCGCACACGTTCCTCGAGCTTCGACCAATGCGTGGTGGCGGTGCCGAACTTGTCGGCGACGAACTTGCGGGCGAAGGCTTCGGGGAAAGACACGCCCCTGGCCACCTGCATCTCGACCGCCGAGCGCTGCTTGGCGGTGCGATCGCCGATGCCGAGCCGCTGCAGGTCTTCTTCCGATTGCAGCCCGTTCGCCTCGAGCCAGCCGCGGATGCGCGGCAGCATGCGGTCCTGCAGCGTCGAGCCGCGGGTCACCACGATCCCCAGCGAGATCGCAGACTGGGCGTGCAGGCGCTGGAAATTCTCGAGGTCGCGGTCGAAGAACGGATCCTTGTTGTTCCACTCGATCTCGAGCGCGAGCCGCCCTGCCCCGGCGCGGCGCACGTGGTCGATCTCGTGGGAAATCGCCTCGCGCTCGACGCCGTCGACGATGGTCTGGACAAGGAAGTTGTGCTTTTCCCAGCCGCGGGCGCTGAGCGCGCGCCGCAACCGCTGGGTCTGCCCCGACTCGCCGCCGCCGCCGGCGATCAGCTCAGAGAGTTCGATGGTGAACTCCGAAAGCGTCTCGACCAACTCGGCCGTTTCCTCGGGGAAGTCGACGCTCAGAATCGCCGCGGCATGGTTGCGCACTTCGACATCGAAGCCGCGGGTCCTGAGCGTCTCGAGCATCAAGGTCACTCCTGCGGGATGACCCGCAGGGAGAGCTCCATCAGCTGGTCCGGGCCCGGCACGGAGGGAGCCTGCATCATCAGGTCCTCGGCGCGCTGGTTCATCGGGAACATGATGACCTCGCGGATATTCTGTTCATCCGCCAGCAGCATCACGATCCGGTCGATGCCCGCCGCGCAGCCGCCGTGCGGCGGGGCGCCGTAGTGGAAGGCCTGGTAGAGCGCGCCGAAGCGGTTCTTGACCTCCTCCTCGCCGTAGCCCGCGATCTCGAAGGCCTTGAGCATGATCTCCGGCTTGTGGTTCCGGATCGCGCCCGAGACAAGCTCGTAGCCGTTGCACGCGAGGTCGTACTGGAAGCCGCGCACATCCATCGGATCGCCCAGCAGCGCGTCCATGCCGCCCTGCGGCATCGAGAAGGGGTTGTGCTCGAAGTCGATCTCGCCGGACTCTGCGTCCTTCTCGTAGATCGGGAAGTCGACGATCCAGGCAAAGGCGAAGCGATCGGTCTCGGTCAGGCCGAGCTCGGCACCGATCACGTCGCGCGCCTTGCCTGCCACGCGCTCGAAGCTCGAGGGCTTACCACCAAGGAAGAAGGCCGCGTCGCCGACACCCAGGCCAAGCTGCTGGCGGATCGCCTCGGTGCGCTCGGGGCCGATGTTCTTGGCCAGCGGGCCGGCGGCCTCGATGCCTTCGCCCTGATCACGCCAGAAGATGTAGCCCATGCCCGGCAGGCCTTCCTTCTGGGCGAAGGCGTTCATCCGGTCGCAGAACTTGCGCGAGCCGCCGGTGGGCGCGGGGATGGCGCGGACCTCGGTGCCTTCCTGCTCAAGCAGCTTGGCGAAGATCGCGAAGCCGGAGCCGCGGAAGTGCTCGGAGCAGTCCTGCATCTTGATCGGGTTGCGCAGGTCGGGCTTGTCGGTGCCGTACCACTTGGCCGCGTCACGATAGGAGATCTGCGGCCATTCACCGGGCGCGTCGACCTTACGGCCACCGCCGAACTCCTCGAAGATGCCCGCGATCACCGGCGAGATGGTGTCGAAGACGTCCTGCTGCTCGACGAAGCTCATCTCCATGTCGAGCTGGTAGAAGTCGGTCGGCGAGCGGTCGGCGCGCGGATCCTCGTCGCGGAAGCAGGGCGCGATCTGGAAGTACTTGTCGTAGCCCGACACCATGATCAGCTGCTTGAACTGCTGCGGAGCCTGCGGCAGCGCGTAGAACTTGCCCGGGTGCAGGCGCGACGGCACGAGGAAGTCGCGCGCGCCCTCGGGCGAGGACGCGGTGATGATCGGCGTCTGGAACTCGCGGAAGCCGTTGCCCCACATGCGGCGGCGGATCGAGGCGACCACATCCGAGCGCAGGGTCATGTTGCGCTGCATGCTCTCGCGGCGCAGGTCGAGGTAGCGATACCGCAGGCGGGTCTCTTCCGGGTATTCCTGTTCGCCGAAGACCATCAGCGGCAGCTCGTTGGCGGCGCCCAGCACCTCGATGTCGCGGACGAAGACTTCGACTTCACCGGTCGGCAGCTTGGCGTTCACCAGCTCGGGGTCGCGGGCCTTCACCTCGCCGTCGATGCGGATGCACCACTCGGAGCGCACCTTCTCGACCGCCGCGAAGGCGGCGCTGTCGGGGTCGCACAGGACTTGCGTGATGCCGTAATGGTCGCGCAGGTCGATAAAGAGAATGCCGCCGTGATCGCGGATGCGGTTCACCCAGCCGGAGAGACGGACGGTCTCGCCGACGTTGGCCTTGGTCAGATCTGCGCAGGTATGGCTGCGATAGGCATGCATGGCTCTTGCCCTTCGGAAACTGCTGGAAAGTTAGGCGCCGATACACCGCTAGAGCCGCGGGAAGTCAAGGGAGGCCCACGGTATTTGCCATATTTCGTTCATGTTGTAACGTCTGGGAACCTTTTTGCGATTCAAGCGGTTTTTCTGAGTTTTTTGCACTTCACGCAGTATAGGGGGGGCCGGCATGTGGCAGACCTTGCTCGAACGGATCTTGAAAAGACTCATTGTAGAAGGGCGCTTGCGAGTCACCTGGCCTGACGGCACCAGCCGCGACTACGGGCCCGGGGCCGGCCCGGAAGCCGAGGTCACGCTGACCGACGACAGCATCATCGGCGAGCTTTGCCAGAACCCCGCCCTGGCGCTTGGCGAGGGGTACATGGACGGCAGAATCGACTGCCCGCCGCACAGGCTCTATGCCTTCATCGCGCTGCTGGTGCGCAACCAGCAGTCAGGCAAGATGCCAAGCTGGTTCTCGGCCAGGGACAGGATGCGCGTCGCTCTGCGCGGCATCGAGCAGCGCAACAACCCGCTGCGTTCGCAGACCAACGTGAAGCACCACTACGACATCTCGGACGATCTCTACCGGCTCTTTCTTGACCAGGACATGCAGTATTCCTGCGCCTATTTCACCGATCCGGGCATCAGCCTCGAAGCGGCGCAGAAGGCCAAGAAGGACCACATCGCCCACAAGCTGCTGCTGAAGCCCGGCATGCGCGTGCTCGACATCGGCTGCGGCTGGGGCGGCATGGCGCTGACGCTGGCGCGCGACTACGGGGCGCAGGTGACCGGGGTGACCCTTTCCGAGAACCAACTCGCCACCGCCAGGCGCCGCGCCGAGGAGGCCGGGCTTGCAGACAAGACCGACTTCCGACTGCTCGATTATCGCAAGATCGAGGATCGCTTCGACCGGGTGGTCTCGGTCGGGATGCTCGAGCACGTGGGCTACCCGCACCTGCGCGAGTATTTTGCCAAGGTGCATGACGTGCTCGCCCCGGACGGTGTCGCGCTCATTCACACCATCGGCCACACCGCCCCGCCCGCGCCGACCTCGCCCTGGATCGACAAGTACATCTTCCCCGGCGGCTACATCCCCAGCCTCTCGGAAGTCTCGGCGGCGGTCGAGAAGTCCGGCCTCTGGACCTCCGATGTCGAAGTGCTGCGCGGCCACTACGGGCCGACGCTGAACCACTGGCGCCGCCGCTTCGAGGCGGCGCTGCCGAAGGTGCGCGAACTGGGCTACGACGAGCGCTTCATCCGCATGTGGCGGCTCTACCTTGTGGTCTGCGAGGCGGCGTTCGAGGAAACCCGGCAGGGGGTCTTCCACGTGCAGCTGTCGCACAAGCAGTACGCCGTGCCGACCACCCGGGATTACCTCTACGGGACACACGAGCAGGAAATGCTGCACGCTGCGCAGTAGGGTCTCGTAACCCGCCACCGCCTCGACCCTGGCCGCTCCACGGCCCGGCGCTTGCCGTTGAAATTCCGGGAAGACTTCGTGACCCAAGGGCAGCCTGCCGTCACGCCGCTGTCACCGCCATTTGCTTTGCAGAAGAAAACAAGGCGGATCTGGGGTTGCGTGGGCAAAGCTTCTGTCTATAACGCACGACAATTTGCGGGGAGCGGCGACTCCAGCGCGTGCTGCCCCATGCCCGACCGCGACATACATGACATGAAGGTGCCCCCATGCCTAAGAGAACCGATATCAAATCCATCATGATCATCGGAGCGGGGCCCATCATCATCGGGCAAGCCTGCGAATTCGACTACTCCGGCGCCCAGGCCTGCAAGGCCCTGCGCGAAGAAGGCTACCGGGTCATCCTGGTGAACTCGAACCCGGCCACCATCATGACCGACCCCGAGCTCGCCGATGCGACTTATATTGAGCCGATCACCCCTGAGGTCGTCGCCAAGATCATCGAGAAGGAACGCCCCGACGCGCTGCTGCCGACGATGGGCGGCCAGACCGGCCTCAACACCTCGCTGAAGCTCGAGGAAATGGGCGTGCTCGAGAAGTTCGGCGTCGAGATGATCGGCGCCAAGCGCGACGCCATCGAGATGGCGGAGGACCGCGCCCTGTTCCGCGAGGCGATGGACCGCATCGGCCTCGAGAACCCGCGCGCCACGATCGTCACCGCGCCGAAGAAAGAGAACGGCAAGGTCGATCTCGACGCCGGCGTCGCCATCGCGCTCGAGGCGCTCGAGGACATCGGCCTTCCGGCGATCATCCGCCCTGCCTTCACCCTCGGCGGCACCGGCGGTGGCGTCGCCTACAACCGCGAAGACTACATGCACTACTGCCGCACCGGCATGGATGCCTCGCCGGTGAACCAGATCCTCGTCGACGAGTCGCTGCTGGGCTGGAAAGAGTATGAAATGGAGGTCGTTCGCGACAAGGCGGACAATGCGATCATCGTCTGCGCCATCGAGAACGTCGATCCGATGGGCGTGCACACCGGCGACTCGATCACCGTCGCCCCGGCGCTGACCCTGACCGACAAGGAATACCAGATCATGCGCAACGGCTCGATCGCCGTGCTGCGCGAGATCGGTGTCGAAACGGGCGGGTCGAACGTGCAATGGGCGGTGAACCCCGAGAACGGCCGCATGGTCGTGATCGAGATGAACCCGCGCGTGTCGCGCTCCTCGGCGCTGGCGTCGAAGGCCACCGGCTTCCCGATCGCCAAGATCGCCGCGAAGCTCGCCGTCGGCTACACCCTCGACGAGCTGGACAACGACATCACCAAGGTGACCCCGGCCTCCTTCGAGCCGACCATTGACTATGTCGTCACCAAGATCCCGAAATTCGCCTTCGAGAAATTCCCGGGCTCCGAGCCCTACCTCACCACGGCGATGAAGTCGGTCGGCGAGGCGATGGCGATTGGCCGCACCATCCACGAATCGCTGCAGAAGGCGCTCGCCTCGATGGAATCCGGCCTGACCGGCTTCGACGAGGTCGAGATCCCCGGTGTCGATGTCGACCTCTGGTCGAACGCCCCCGAGAAATCGGCGGTGATCAAGGCAATCAGCAAGCAGACCCCGGACCGCATGCGCACCATCGCGCAGGCGATGCGCCACGGCCTGTCGGATGACGAGATCCACGGCGTGACCATGTTCGACCCGTGGTTCCTCGCCCGCATCCGCGAGATCGTCGAGGCCGAGGAGCAGGTTCGCAAGGAGGGTCTGCCGACCGACGCTGACGGGCTGCGCGCGCTGAAGATCATGGGCTTCACCGACGCCCGCCTCGCCAAGCTCACCGGCTTTGCCGAGAAGGACGTGCGCAAGCGCCGCACCGACCTCGGCGTCGTCGCCAGCTTCAAGCGCATCGACACCTGCGCCGCCGAGTTCGAGGCGCAGACGCCCTACATGTACTCGACCTACGAGATGCCGATGATGGGCGAGGTCGAATGCGAGGCGCGCCCGTCCGACCGCAAGAAGGTCGTCATCCTCGGCGGTGGCCCGAACCGCATCGGCCAGGGCATCGAGTTCGACTACTGCTGCTGCCACGCCTGCTTCGCGCTGACCAATGCCGGCTACGAGACCATCATGGTCAACTGCAACCCCGAGACCGTGTCGACCGACTACGACACCTCGGACCGCCTGTATTTCGAGCCGCTGACCTTCGAGCACGTGATGGAGATCCTGCGCGTCGAGCAGGAGAACGGCACGCTGCACGGCGTGATCGTGCAGTTCGGCGGCCAGACCCCGCTGAAGCTGGCCAACGCGCTTGAGGCAGAGGGCATCCCGATCCTCGGCACCACACCCGACGCGATCGACCTCGCCGAGGACCGCGAGCGCTTCCAGGCGCTGGTCAACCAATTGGGCCTCAAGCAGCCGCGCAACGGCATCGCCTCGACCGACGCGCAGGCGCTGGCCATCGCCGAGGACATCGGCTTCCCGCTGGTGATCCGCCCCTCCTACGTGCTGGGCGGCCGGGCGATGGAGATCGTCCGCGACATGGCCCACCTCGAGCGCTACATCGCCGAGGCGGTGGTGGTCTCGGGGGACAGCCCGGTGCTGCTCGACAGCTACCTGTCGGGTGCCACCGAGCTTGACGTCGATGCGCTCTGCGACGGCGAGGCCGTGCACGTGGCGGGCATCATGCAGCACATCGAGGAAGCCGGCGTGCACTCGGGCGACAGCGCCTGCTCGCTGCCGCCCTTCTCGCTCTCGGACGAGATCATCGCGCAGATCAAGGAGCAGACCGTGGCTCTGGCCAAGGCGCTCAACGTGGTCGGCCTGATGAACGTGCAGTTCGCGATCAAGAAGAACGAGCAGGGCATCGAGGAAATCTACCTCATCGAGGTGAACCCCCGCGCCTCGCGCACCGTGCCCTTCGTCGCCAAGGCGACCGACAGCGCCATCGCCTCGATCGCCGCGCGGATCATGGCCGGCGAGAAGCTCTCGGCCTTCCCGCTGCGCGCACCCTACCCCGAGAACGCCGATTACGACACCGCCCTGCCGCTGGCCGATCCGATGACGCTGGCCGATCCGAACATGCCCTGGTTCTCGGTGAAGGAAGCCGTGCTGCCCTTCGCCCGCTTCCCGGGTGTCGACACGATCCTCGGGCCGGAAATGCGCTCGACCGGCGAAGTGATGGGCTGGGACCGTTCGTTCCCGCGCGCCTTCCTCAAGGCACAGATGGGCGCTGGCACTCACCTGCCGGAAGAGGGCGCGGTGTTCATCTCGATCCGCGATCAGGACAAGACCCCGCAAATGATCGAGTCCGCGCAGATCCTGTCGGACCTCGGCTTCAAGATCCTCGCCACTGTCGGCACCGCGAAGTTCCTCGAGGAGGCCGGGATCACCTGCGAGGTGGTCAAGAAGGTCTACGAGGGACGTCCGAACGTGGTCGACCTGCTGAAGGACGGCGGCGTGCAGCTGGTGCTCAACACCACCGAGGGCGCGGCCTCGATCTCCGACAGCAGCGCCATCCGCTCGGTCGCGCTCTATGACAAGATCCCCTACTTCACCACCGCCGCAGGCGCCCATGCCGCCGCGCAGGCGATGCAGGCCCGCGAAGAGGGCGATCTGGTGGTCAAGCCGCTGCAGGCGTAAGCCACGGACCAGAGACAAGAAAGGGGCGGGAAATTTTCCCGCCCCTTTTTGTATTCTAGAGACTCCCTTCGATCTAGATTTAGGAAGTGATCTCTCCGGAAAGCAATTTATAGACTCCGGCACCAATTGTTGAGGGAAGTTCTAATCATCCGGATAATTGTTGACTCAGCGGCGCCTTATTTACACCATTATCCGCAGACAGCTCCGGAGATTCGAAAGCCGCCCAAGCGGCCAGGCTTGAGCGGCTCGTTTTTCCGGTTCCGCCAACCAATGAAGGTCGGGGCGGCATCCAGAGTACAAACCGAGTGAATCAACTCGAGTGCGGTGTGTCAACGGCCTTCGCAAACAACGGAGACCTGCGATGGCTCGATATTACCTTAACGACAACGCTCAGGCGAATGGCGATCACGAAGTGCACAAGGAAGGCTGTGCTTGGATGCCGCTAACCTACAACCGCACTTACTTGGGAATTTTCGGCTCTTGCCGACAGGCGGTACAGCAAGCGCGCCGCCACTACAGTTCTGTCAACGGTTGCTATTACTGCAGCACCGATTGCCACACGAGCTGAGGTGCAAGATGGCGACAAATCCTCCTAAAGGCGATGGCCACCGAAACGGTGCTGTTCGCGGCAGATCGCAAACTCAATCACCCAACGGGAATTGGGTGAAGAGGGACACAAAGACTGGCCGCTTCTTGGATCAGAAGACGTCCAGCAAGACTCCGTTCAAAGGCGTCAGAAAAGAGAAATGAGAGGCGCGGGGCAGCAATGCCCCGCCCTACTCGACAACCGTCAAACCCCCAGGTAGCGCTCCGCGACCTCGCCCTTCACCTCGGCGAACACCCCGTCCCAGACCGAGCGCCCGCGTTCGAGGATCACCGCGCGGTCGGCAACCTGCGCCAGTTCCGCCAGCGCCTTGTCGACCACCAGGATCGACAGCCCGCTCTCGCGCTTGAGCACCCCGAGCGCGTCCCAGATCTCCTGACGCACCAGCGGGGCGAGCCCCTCGGTTGCCTCGTCCAGCACCAGAAGTCGCGGGTTGGTCATCAGCGCCCGGCCGATGGCGAGCATCTGCTGCTCGCCGCCCGACAGCGTGCCCGAGATCTGCGTGCGGCGCTCAGCCAGCCGGGGAAACAGCGCCTCGACCCGCGCCTGGTCCCAAGGGCCCGGCCGGGCGGCGGCGATCAGGTTCTCGGTCACTGTGAGGTCGCGGAAGCACCGGCGGCCCTCGGGCACCAGACCGATCCCCAGCCGCGCCACCTTGTGCGAGGGCAACTTGCCGATGTCCTGCCCGGCAAAGCGCCGGACACCCCCCGCCGCCATCATCCCGCACAGGCAGCGCACCGTGGTGCTCTTGCCCATGCCGTTGCGGCCCATGAGTGCCAGAACCTCGCCCTCGGCGATCTCCAGGGACACGCCGAAGAGCGCCTGCGACGCGCCATAGGAGGCGGTCAGATCGTGCAGTTCCAGAAGGCTCATTCGGCATCTCCAAGGTAGGCGTCGCGCACCTCCGGGCTGCGCCGGATCTCATCCACCGTGCCGGTGGCGACGATGCGCCCATAAACCAGCACCGAAATCCGGTCGGCCAATGCGAAGACCGCGTCCATGTCGTGCTCGATGAGCAGGATCGGCGCCTCGGCGCGCAGCCGGTCGAGGATGCTGGTCAGCTGCTGCGAGCCCTCGCCGCCGAGGCCGGCCATCGGCTCGTCCATCAGGAAGGCCCTGGGCTGCAGGGTCAGCGCCACCGCCACCTCGAGCTGACGGCGCTGGCCGTGGCTGAGCTCGCTGACCACAGTGGCGGCATGACCCGCCAGCCCCATGCGCTCGAGCGCGGCCATGGCCCGGTCACGCAGCTCTGCCCGCTTCAGCGCGGGCCGGAAGAAGCGGTAGGGTGAACTCGTGGCCCCCAGCGCGCCCAGCACCGCGTTCTGCAGCACCGTGTCCTCCATCGCCAGCGCCGAGACCTGGAAGGTGCGCGCCAGCCCCATGCGAGCGCGGGCCATGGTGCTGAGCCCGGTGACATCCTTGCCGAGGAAATGCACCGTGCCCTCGTCAGGCGCGATGTTGCCCGAGAGCTGCTTGATCATCGTCGACTTGCCCGCGCCGTTGGGACCGATCACCGCGTGGATCTCGCCGGGACGCAGGTCGAGCGTGATGCCGTCCGAGGCGCGCAGCGCGCCGTAGGTCTTCACCAGCCCGCGGGTTTCGAGAATGGCCTCAGTCATGGGCGCGCTCCCGTCCTGCAATCAGCCCGACAAGGCCGCCCCGCGCAAAGAGCACCACGGCGAGCAGCAGAACGCCCAGCCAGATGTGCCAGTATTCCGACATGTCGCCAAGCCAATGCTCTAGCATCACGAAGACCGCCGCGCCGACCACCGGACCGAAGAGCCGCCCGACGCCGCCGAGGATGATGAAGACCATGATCTCGCCGCTGGTCTGCCAGCTGAACATGGTCGGGCTGACAAAGCGGTTGAGATCGGCAAAGAGCGCCCCCGCAAGGCCGGTGATTGCACCAGAGATGACGAATCCCACCAGTCGCAGCCGCTTGGGGTCGAGCCCCACCGCCTGCACCCGGTCCGGGCTCTGCCGCGCCGCGCCGAGGGCGAGGCCGAAAGGGCTGCGCGCCAGCAGGTGCGCGCCCAGCAGCACGAGGCAGAGCACCGCGTAGCACAGGCCGAAGAACTGGATCGGGTCGAGCGTGTTGAGCCCCGGGAAGCCGTTGCGCACGTAGATCGACATGCCGTCCTCGCCGCCGTAGCGGCTCCAGGAGATCGAAAAGAAGTAGAACATCTGCCCGAAGGCGAGCGTGATCATGATGAAGTAGACGCCCGAGGTGCGCAGCGCCAGCAGGCCGATCAGCAGCGCCACCAGCGCCGACGCCAGCACCGCCACCAGCCAGATGACCGGCATCGAGGTGGACCCCTCGAAGAGAACCGGCCATTCGAACATCGGTTCGTAGTTCTGCACGTGGCTAGCGAGGATGCCCATGGCATAGCCGCCGATGCCGAAGAAAGTGGCGTGGCCGAGGCTCACCAGACCACCGAGGCCGAGCGCGATGTTCAGCCCCACGGCGGCAAGCGCGAGGATCGCGGCGCGCGTGGCCAGCGTGATGGTGAAGGGCTCGCCCATGAGATGCGCGGCCAGCGGCACGAGACCGAGCGCCAGCAGCACCACGGCTCCCAGAAGACGTTCGCGGCTCATGATTTCGCTCCGAATAGTCCGGTGGGCTTCCAGACGAGCACCGCCGCCATCAGCACGTAGATCGCCATCGACGCCAGCGCGGCGCCGGTCTGCGTGGCGGCGGCGGGGTCCATGAAAAGCCCGAAGATCTGCGGCAGGAAGATGCCGCCAAGCGTGTCGGTGAGGCCCACGAGGATGGCGCCGACGAGTGCCCCCTCGATCGAGCCGATGCCACCGATGACGATGACCACGAAGGCGAGGATCAGCACCGGCTCGCCCATGCCCACCTGCACCGACTGGATGGCGCCCACGAGTGCACCCGCCAGCCCCGCCAGCGCCGCGCCGAGCGCGAAGACCAGCGTGTAGAGCCGGGCGATGTCGACGCCGAGCGCGGCGATCATCTCACGGTCGTTCTCGCCCGCGCGGATGCGGATGCCGAGCCGGGTGCGGGCGATCAGCCAGAACAGCAGCGCGGCCACCACGAGGCCCATGCCGATGATGAAGAGCCGGTAGAGCGGATACTGGATGCCCCCCGGCAGGGTAACCGGCCCCGAGAGCGCCTCGGGAATGTCGAGATAGAGCGGGAAGGAGCCGAAGATCCAGCGCGTGCCTTCCGAGAAGATCAGGATCAGCGCGAAAGTGGCCAGCACCTGATCGAGGTGGTCTCGGTCGTAGAGCCTGCGGATCACCAGCCGCTCGACCAGCGCACCCGCGGCGGCTGCGGCGGCGAGTGCCGCGACCAGCGCCAGCAGGAACGAGCCGGTGACGGCGGCGGTGGCGGCAGCGGCAAAGGCGCCGACCATGTAGAGCGAGCCATGGGCGAGGTTGATCAGCCCCATGACGCCGAAGATCAGCGTCAACCCGGCGGCCATGAGGAACAGCATCACGCCCGATTGCAGGCCGTTCAGGACCTGCTCGGCGATGAGGATGGGGGTCATTCTGTGGTCCGTCTCAATTCAGCAGCGGGGCGTCGCCCGCGATGCCCGACCCGCGGGCCGGGATGGAACGCGGCCCTCCAAGCAAATGCTCGGAGGGCCGCACCCGTCTGAATTACATCTTGCACTCGTCCTCGTAGGCGTGGCCACGATCCTCGATCGCCGTGCCGACGATCTTGTTGGTGAGGATGTCGCCTTCCTTGATCACCTCGCGGACGTAGATGTCCTGGATCGGGTGATGGCTGGCCGAGAACTTGAATTCGCCGCGAACCGAGGCGAAATCGGCCGCTTCCAGCGCGGCGCGGAAGGCGTCCTTGTCGCTGATGTCGGCCTTGTCCATCGCCGAGAGCAGCAGCAGCGCGGTGTCATAGCCCTGCGCCGAGTAGAGCGAGGGCAGGCGGTCGTACTTGGCGAGATAGGCCTCGACGAAGTGGGCATTGGACTCGTTCTCGAGATCCTTGTTCCACTGCGAGGTGTTCTTCACGCCGAGCGCCGCGTCGCCCACGGCCTGCAGGATGTTCTGGTCGAAGGAGAAGGCCGGGCCCACCAGCGGCAGATCAACGCCGCTGTCGGCATATTGCTTGAGGAAGGAGATCCCCATGCCGCCGGGCAGGAAGAAGAACACGCTGTCGGCACCCGAGGCGCGGATCTGCGCGATCTCGGCGGCGTAATCGGTCTGTCCAAGCTTGGTATAGATCTCGCCGGCCAGCTCGCCCTTGAAGAAGCGCTTGAAGCCGTTGAGCGAATCCTTCCCGGCCGGGTAGTTCGGCGCGAGGATGAAGGTCTTCTTGAAGTCGGCGCTGGTGGCATAGGCGCCCGCCGCCTCGTGCAGGTTGTCGTTCTGGTAGGAAACCGAGAAGTAGTTGGGGTTGCAGCCCTTGCCCGCCAGCTGCGCCGGTGCCGCGTTGGTCGAGAGGTAGAACAGGCCCTGCGCGGTCGCCGAGGGCACCACCGCCATGGCGAGGTTCGACCAGACGATGCCGGTCAGCAGGTCGACCTTGTCGGACTGGATCATCCGGTCGGCGATCTGCACCGCGACGTCGGGCTTCTGCTGGTCGTCCTCGACCACCACTTCGAGATCGTCGCGGCCTGCCTCTTCGACGGCAAGCATGAAGCCGTCGCGGGTGTCGATGCCGAGCCCGGCGCCGCCGCCGGAGAGCGTGGTGATAAGCCCGACCTTGACCTCGGCAGAGGCCGCGGAGGCGCAGGCGATGAGCGCCGCGGAAGCGAGAAGTTGTTTGAGCATGAATGACTCCCTGGTTGTCTTCGGGACCGCCTCTTGCGTGCGGCCCGCAATTTTTGTGAGCATCAGTCTTCGCCAGACGCACGTGAAATACAATGGAAGAAAAGCCGCTCTGCCGCCTTACGTGAACTTTTCGCCCTGCCGCCGGGTCATGTGCTTGCCAGTCCACCGGCGATGCGGGAAGACTTTAAACATGAAAGAGTCCAGACCCGAGACGCAATGCCCGCCGAGACTGCGTCTGCGCATCCTCTTCGGCACCGACGCAATGCTCGGCCCCGGCAAGGCCGACCTGCTGGAGCACATCCGCGAGACCGGTTCCATCGCCGCCGCGGGGCGTGCCATGGCGATGAGCTACAAACGCGCGTGGAGCCTCGTCGAAGAAATGAACCACGCCTTCCGCGCGCCGCTGGTCGACAGCAGCCGCGGCGGTGCGAAGGGCGGCGGTGCACATCTTACCGAGACCGGCGAGGAGGTTCTGGCCAACTATCGCGCCCTCGAAGAGACCATCGCCGAAGCCGGGGCCGATCGGATCGAGACGCTGCGGGGGCTGCTGCGCGACGCGCCGGAATCGCCCCCCGATATTCCCGAGGGGAAATAACGCTTGCCCGGGCGGAGCTTGATTGCGATATGTTTTAAGAAACATATCACTTTCCAAGGCTTTCCTTCCATGCATTTTCTCCGCCTCCTCCGACCGGCGCTGACCTCTGCGCTACTCTGCGCCCTGCCCCTCGCCGCGCAGGCCGAGGAGGTGGTGGTCTTTGCCGCTGCAAGCCTGAAGACCGCGATGGACGAGATCGCCCCTGCCTTCGAGGCGCAGACGGGACATGAGGTCACCGTCTCGCTCGCCGGCTCCTCGGCGCTGGCGCGGCAGATCGAGCAGGGGGCGCCCGCGGATATCTTCATCTCGGCCAACGAGGCCTGGATGGACACGCTGGAAGAGGACGGGCTGCTCGCGCCTGGCAGCCGCAGCGATCTTCTGCGCAATTCCATCGTGCTGATCGCCCATGGCGCCGATGCCGTGCCCGTCGAGATCAGCCCCGCGCTCGATCTGCCCGGACTGCTTGGCGAGGGGCGCCTTGCCATGGCGCTGGTCGACGCGGTGCCCGCGGGAATCTACGGCAAGGCAGCGCTGGAGAGCCTCGGCCTCTGGGACACCGCCCTGCCGCAGGTGGCGCAGGCGGACAACGTGCGCGCCGCTCTGGCACTGGTCTCGACCGGCGAGGCACCGCTCGGCATCGTCTACGCCACCGACGCCGCCGCCGATGACAATGTCTCGGTGATCGGCACCTTCCCCGAAGACAGCCACCCGCCCATTGTCTACCCGGTGGCCGAACTGGCCGGGCGGGAGGGCGCGGCGGCGGTGGCCTTCCTCGCCTACCTGCA
Source organism: Alloyangia mangrovi (assembly GCF_002300555.2). Classification (GTDB taxonomy): domain Bacteria; phylum Pseudomonadota; class Alphaproteobacteria; order Rhodobacterales; family Rhodobacteraceae; genus Salipiger; species Salipiger mangrovi. Next base: position 26,072 of record NZ_NTHN02000039.1, read on the forward strand.
CGGCTCCGAGGCTCGCGCCGCCTTCGAGGCGCAGGGCTTCGAGGTCATTTCCCAGCCCGGCGCCGGCGACTGAGGCATGGAGTGGCTGGGCCCCGAAGAATGGCAGGCGGTGCGGCTCTCGCTGCGGGTTTCCTTCTGGGCCACGCTCTCCGGACTGCCACCGGCGCTGCTGGCAGCCTATGCGCTGGCGCGCTGGCGCTTCCCAGGCAAGCAGCTGCTCAACGGACTGGTGCACCTGCCACTGATCCTGCCACCGGTGGTGACCGGCTACCTGCTGCTTCTGACCTTCGGCACCCGCGGCCCCATCGGTTCGGTGCTGCAGGAGATCGGCCTCGTCTTCGCCTTCCGCTGGACCGGCGCGGCGCTGGCCGCGGGGATCATGGCCTTTCCGCTGCTGGTGCGTGCCATGCGCCTGTCGCTCGAAGCCGTCGACCCCAAGCTTGAACAGGCCGCCGCCACGCTTGGCGCCTCACGGCTCTGGGTCTTTGTCACGGTGACCCTGCCGCTCATTCTGCCCGGCATCATCGCAGGGGCGGTGCTCGGCTTTGCCAAGGCGATGGGCGAGTTCGGCGCGACCATCACCTTCGTTTCGAACATCCCCGGACAGACCCAGACCTTGCCCTCGGCGATCTACGCCTTCCTGCAAGTTCCGGGCGGAGAACACGCCGCGCTGCGTCTGGTGGCGGTCTCGGTCGCCGTCGCCATGTCGGCACTGCTGCTGTCGGAATGGCTGGCGCGGCGGGCGCAGCGGCGGGTGTCGGGCACATGACGCTCTCGGTCGACCTGCGCCACCGGTTCAAGGGATTCGAGCTCGACGCGCGCTTTGAGGCTCCGAAGGGGATCACCGTGCTTTTCGGCCGCTCTGGCTCGGGCAAGACCACCATCGTCAACGCCGTCGCCGGGCTGCTGCGCCCCGATGCAGGTCGGGTCGCGGCCGACGATCTCGTGCTCTTCGACACCGCGCGGAGCCTCTGGTTGCCACCACACCGGCGCCGCATCGGTTATATCTTCCAGGAGGGGCGGCTCTTCCCGCACCTCTCGGTGCGTCAGAACCTGCGCTACGGCGCCTGGTTCTCGCCGAAGCGCGTGACACCCGCGGAGGTCGACCGCGTGGTCGAGATGCTGGGCATCGGCGGGCTGCTCGAACGCCGCCCCGGCGCGCTCTCGGGAGGCGAGAAACAGCGCGTCGCCATCGGTCGCGCGCTGCTCTCCTCACCGCGCATGATCCTTGCCGACGAGCCCCTGGCCGCCCTCGACGAGGCGCGCAAGTCCGAGATCCTTCCCTATTTCGAGCGGCTGCGCGACGAGGCGGAGATTCCAATCCTCTTTGTCAGCCACTCCGCCGCCGAGGTCGCCCGGCTCGCCACGACGGTGGTCGTGCTCGAGGGCGGGCGCGTCACACGGCAGGGGCCGGCGGTCGAGGTTCTTGCTGACCCCGCCGTCACCCCGCTTGGCGCGCGGGCGGCGGGCGCGGTGCTCAGCGCGCGCGTGGCGCGGCACCACGAAGACGGTCTGACCGAGCTCGACGCGGGCGGCACCGCACTCTTCATTCCCCGGCTCGAGGCGGCACCTGGCACCCCTGTGCGGGTCCGCATCGCCGCGCATGAGGTGATCCTTTCGCGGCAGCGGCCAGAGGGGCTCTCAGCGCTGAATATCATCAGCGGCGAGGTGCAGGAGATCCGCGCCGGCGAGGGTCCGGGCATGCTGGTCTCTCTGGACACCAAGGCGGGCCGGGTGCTGGCGCGCATCACCCGCCGGTCTGCCAAGGCGCTGCAGCTCGCCCCCGGCACCCCCTGCCATGCGGTCATGAAAACTGTTGCCGTCGCGCCCGAGGACATTGGCGGGCAAGGCAGGGACGTGAGTAAGTGATTGCAGGAACGACAGGTTCCCCCTAACCTATGGCTGCGTAAAGTACGGGTATTGTGTCATGGTTCTCCGCGTTGCGCCTTCGGCGGATATCGGATCTGATCTGCCGCCGGTCCGAAAGGTCTTCTTAAGCCTGCGCGACTGCATTTCGCGCAATCGGCTTCCGGCAGGGACCCTGATCGTGCTTTCCAGCATAGCCCAAGAGCGCGACCTCTCTGTCGAGACCGTGTCGGGCGCCGTCCTGATGCTGAGCCTGGGAGGCCTCGTGGAGCGCACCGCAGAAGATGAGGCGCGTGTGCTGCCAATCTCGGAGCAGCGCCTTCGGAACGCGGTCTTTCTCCGCGAGCAGTCCGAAGTCGAGATCGTGCGGCGCCTCGCCCGCAGCGCCAACGGTGATTTCCTGAACGACCTGCGCGAGCTGATCCTGCGCCAGAAGCTCGTCGGTATGCGCGGTCCGCGCGACCTGCTGCGGCTCGACGCCCGGTTCCATCGCACGCTGGCCGAACGCGCCGGGCTGGGCACGCTCTGGCCCTGGCTCGAGGAATGGAAGCTATGCATCGACCGCGTGCGCTTCACGGTCGAAGGCAGCCTCGCCCCGGAAGAGATGATCAGCCAACACAGCGGAATCGTTGATCGGATCATCATGCGCGACGCCGACGGCGCGGCGGCGGCGACCCGTTATCACTTGTCCGGCGTGCTGCGGCAGCTTCCGGAGTACCGCAGAACACACGCCGGGCAGTTCTGCGACTGAGCCGGTTCAGCCCTGCGGGGTCATCCCCGGACGCGCCTTGAACCGCTTCAACCCGAGCGCGCGCTCGCGCAGGATGATTGCAATTCCCGAAGAGACGACGATCGCCGAGCCCACGAGCATCAGCACCGTCGGCACCTCCTCGAAAACCACGTAGCCGATCAGGATCGCGAAGAGGATCGAGGCATAGTCGAACGGCGCCAGAAGCGCCGCCTCTGCGCCCTTATAGGCCGAAGTCAGCAGGATTTGTGCCACCCCGCCGATCAACCCGGTACCGATCAGCAGCGCCAGCGTGCCGGGCTCCGGCATGACCCAGCCGAAGGGCAGGCTCAGCAACGACAGCACCGTGGTGGTCAGCGAGAAGTAGAAGACGATGGCCGAGGTTGCCTCGGTCTGCACCATGCGCCGGATGTGGATCTGCACCAGCGCCCGCAGCACCGCCGAGGTCAGCACGAAGCCGATGCCCCAAAGCACCGCCGGGCTCACCTCCGATACCGTGAGCATGGGCAGCATGATCACCAACACGCCCAGGAGCCCGATGAACACCGCCGAGATCCGGAACAGCCGCACCTTCTCGCCCAGCAGCAGCGCCGCGAAGACCACCGTCAGCGGCGGCGCGGCATAGTCGAGCGCGGTCACCTCGGGCAGCGGCAGAAGTCCCAGCGCGGCGAAGCTGAAAGCCATGGCCCCGCCGCCGATTATGCCGCGCAGGAAATGCGCCATCGGACTGGCGACCTTCAGCCCGGTCTTCAGCTTCCCGGTCCATACCAGCCAGGCAAAGATCACTGGGATCGCGAAGAACGACCGGAAAAAAAACCACCTCGCCGGTCGGGACCTCGTCGGAGACCGATTTCACGATGGCGGACATGATAACGAAGAGCACCACGGAGGTGAGTTTCAGCGCAATGCCGCGCAAGGGGGACATGATGACTCCGGGCGACGCGCCGAAAGAGAAAAATCTCGGGCACACTGGCGCTTGGCCGCGGCAAGGTCAACCAGCCGTGGGGCCCTCTGTCTCGAGGCAATGGCGGCGGAAGGCGCGCTTGAGCATGTCGAGCTCGGCGCGCAAGAGCGACATCTCGGCCCGGATGTCCTCGCCCATGGGTTCGCCGGCGATCAGGGTGAAACTTTCGAGCAGCGCGCCGCTCGCCGCCTCGGTTATGAGGAAGGTCCGCACCCCGTCGCCGACCGCCTCGAGCGGCACCGGCACCTCCAGCGCCCATTGCCCTCGTGCGTCCATCTCGGTCAGCTTGACCCCGCGCAGCGGCGCGTCGTCGAGCGTGACGGCGATCTCGGGTTGGCTTCCGGCCGGGCCGGACAGCAGCCCGTGCCAGACACCTTCGCGGAAGTGGGTCTTGGTCAGGGTGTAATCGCTCATCTGTCTCTCCGACTCAGAACTGCGCCCGCGGGCTGCGGCTGAAGGTCAGATCCCGCAGGATCACCTCGTTCATCTCCGGACCCTCGAAGATCAGGTCGAGCCACATGCCCTCGACCCGCTTTTCATTGAGCCGGGTGTAGGCGAGGTCGAACTCGACAGCGATCTCCTCGGCGTTCAGCGGCAACTCGCGGACGATCTGCTCGGTGTTCGGCCCGTGGCGAATGTTGAGCCGGGCGAAGATCTCTAGTGGCTTTTCCATCTCGACGATGGTCTGGGCCCGGATCAGGTGGCGGCGCGAGAGCCCGGCGCAGGCCTCGGCGGGCAGGTCGACCGCAAGCGACAGGTAGGAACCGCTGAAACGGAAAACATCAAGCCGAAGCCCGTAGGGGGCAACGTCGGCTTCGCGCAGGTTGCGGATCTGGCGCAGGGTGATCTCGGAGCGCGGGCAGTCGTGGAACAGCGTCGCCTCGGCGCCGAGCTTGGCCTTTTCGGGCACCGAGGCGATGCCGGGTTGTGGCAGCGGCCCGCGCCAGAGTTCGGGGCGCCATGCCCAGTCGGCATCGGCCGGGCGCGGAAAGGCCTGGTTGCCGGTCAGAGGCAGCGCCAGTCGCTCCTCGGCCACGTGCAGCAGGTCGTCGAGGCGGGCGCGCAGGCGCCGCGCGGCGCGGCGCTGGTTGCGCAGCTCGGGCAGCGCCATGCCGGGCGCCTCGGTCGCCAGCCGCGACCAGCGCCGCAGCGATGCCGCCTGCAGCGCCTGCCGCATCCATCCGCCGCCCCATTTCCTTGCCATGCGTCCCCGGTCCCTCGCCCATCCCCCGTCGCGCGCTGTGTCGCGCACGTTCCGGTTCTTATGGCAAATCCCGAAGGTCGAATAAACGGGGCCGCGATCGGTGGGGCGGTCAGCGTTGCACCGCCGCCTCGGGACTGAGCCGGGTGATGTGCGCCCGCACCGCCTGCAGCATCGCCGCGCCGTCGCGCCCGGCCAGCGTGCCGTCCTTCGGCGCATAGAGCGCCATGAGCACCAGCCGCCCGTTCAGCCGGAAGGCGCCGCGCCAATAGCGCGGGTCGCCCTCGGGCAGCACCCGGTTGCCACCCGCCGCCAGATGTACCAGCGACAGCCCGTCCACCACGCCGCCGCCGGCGATCACCCTCTGCCCCGCCTCCGCGGCCATTGTCTCGGGCGAGGGCAGATCCGCGGCACCCTCCACCGGGCCGACCGTCACCGTCAGCATCATCGGATCGACGAAGGCGCCGCTCTCGCCGCCGCTGAGGATCTGGCAGGAGGCCAGCACCGCGAAGCCCCGCCCGGCGCGACGTTCAAGCGTTACCGGGTCGATGCAATATCCGCCGGGACCGGCGACGATTACCGCGCCCTCCTCGAGCGCCGCCCGCTGCAACGGCGCACGGCCCGTCGTGGCCTCGCAGGAGGCCAGTGCGACAAGCGCCAGCAGCGCCATGCCGCGCAGGGCGCGGCTCTTTCCGAGGATCGACATCATGCGAATGGGTTAGCGAAGCCCCCGAAATCGCACAAGCAACAAAGCCGAGGGCGCCGCGTGATGGTCACGGAGCCGCGCATTGACAGCCGGGCACAAGCACCTGACCATCGGTGCAAAAGGACACCCTCCATGCGCCCCGAGCGAGCCAACTCCCCCGCCCCTCCGGCGCGCCCCTGCCCGCAGGCCCCGCAATGAGATATGCCCCCTTCGCCATGCTGACCGGACCCGCGCGGCGAACGCAGCTTTGGCGGCTGGCGGTCGGCATCGGGATGGTGCTGGCGGTGACCTTCCTGCTCGGGCAGCTGCTCTTCGGCCTCGTGCTGATGCTGGCGCCGCAGCACGGCAGCGCCGCGCTGGCCGAGGCGATCCACCGCGCCGACACGCCGCTCGGGATGCTGATCCTGCTGGTTTCGATGGGCGCGCTGGGGATCGGCGCCGCGACCGCGGCGCGGGTCGTGCACGACCGCGACCCCCGGACCCTCATCGGCCCGCTGCCGCTGGCGCTCTCGCAGTTCCTGCGCACCGCGGCGGCGGCGGGGCTTGCCGCCCTGCTCGGCGCAGCGCTGATGATCTGGGCCACCGACGGAGGGCCGGGGCCCGGACTCACCCCGCTGCGCTGGCTGGCGCTGCTGCCGCTCACCCTGCCCGCAATCCTGATCCAGACCACCAGCGAGGAACTCTTGTTCCGCGGCTACCTGCAAAGCCAGCTTGCCGCCCGGCTGCCGCAGCCCTGGGTCTGGCTGACCGTGCCGTCACTGCTTTTCGCGCTCGGGCACTACGCCCCCGGCACCTATGGCAGCGCCGCCACCAGCGTGGCGATCTGGGCCTTTCTCTTCGGCCTCGCGGCGGCCGACCTGACCGCCCGCTCGGGTACGCTCGGCCCCGCGATAGGCCTGCATTTCGTCAACAATATCATAGCACTGGCGCTCATCTCCCCGCAAGGCGACATGTCCGGCCTCGCACTGATGCTCTGGCCCTTCGGCCCCTCGGACACCGAGGCGCTGCTGCGCATGCTGCCGATGGATCTGGTGACCCTGCTGATCAGCTGGCTCGCCGCCCGGCTCGCCCTGCGGCGCTGAGGACGTTGCGGCCCGCCAAAGCCCCGCGCGGCGCCGCCGCGCAGGCCGCGATTGCATTTCCCCTGCCTCTTGCTTAAGTCAGCGCCAACACAAAAACGCTGAACGCCGCACGGAACGCTCGGAACACAAGGGCAGCACCGCATGAACTGGATTACCAACTACGTCCGTCCCCGGATCAACTCGATCTTCTCGCGCCGCGAGGTGCCCGAGAACCTGTGGACCAAATGCGACTCCTGCGGGACGATGCTCTTCCACCGCGAGGTGGCGGACAACCTCGGCGTCTGCACCAGCTGCGCCCACCACATGAACATCACCCCGCGCGCCCGCTTCAGCGCGCTCTTCGACGGCGGCGTGTTCAACGAGATCGCCGTGCCCGAGCCGATCACCGATCCGCTGCAGTTCCGCGACCAGAAGAAATACCCCGACCGGATGAAGGCGGCGCAGAAATCCACCGGTGAGCGCGAGGCCATGCTGGTCGCCGCCGGCGAGATCAACCGCACCCCCGTTGTCGCCTGCGCGCAGGACTTCTCGTTCATGGCAGGCTCCATGGGCATGTACGTCGGCAACGCCATCGTCGCCGCCGCCGAAGAGGCGGTGAAGCTGAAGCGCCCGCTGATCCTCTTCTCCGCCGCCGGTGGCGCGCGCATGCAGGAAGGGATCCTGTCGCTGATGCAGATGCCGCGCACCACCGTGGCCGTGCAGATGCTGCGCGAGGCGGGCCTGCCCTACATCGTCGTTCTGACCCACCCCACCACCGGCGGCGTCACCGCCTCTTACGCGATGCTGGGCGACGTGCAGATCGCCGAGCCGGGTGCGCTGATCTGCTTCGCCGGTCCGCGCGTCATCGAGCAGACCATCCGTGAAAAGCTGCCCGAAGGCTTCCAGCGCGCCGAATACCTGCTCGAGCACGGCATGCTCGACCGGGTGACCGACCGCCGCGAGCTGAAGGGCGAGCTGACCACCATCCTGCGCATGCTGCTGGGCCTGCCGCCCGCCGTTTCCGGCGATCTGCCTGCGCCGGCCGCAGACGCCGAGGCCGCGCCCGCTCCTGCCGCCGAAGACAAGCCCGCGAAGAAGACAACCGCCAAGTGACCAGCGTGACCAGCGCGCCCCGCACCGCCGGATCGGACATCATCCTCGAGAGGATGATGTCCTTGCACCCCAAGATCATCGACCTGACCCTCGACCGGGTCTGGCGGCTGCTGGAGGCGCTGGACCACCCAGAGCGCGCCCTGCCCCCGGTGATCCACCTTGCCGGGACCAACGGCAAGGGCTCGACCCAGGCGATGATCCGCGCCGGGCTCGAGGCCAGCGGCAAGCGCGTGCACGCCTATATCTCACCCCATCTCGTGCGCTTCCACGAACGCATCCGCCTCGCCGGAGAGCTGATCTCGGAAGACGCCCTGAGCGCCGTGCTCGACGAGTGCTGGGAGAGGAACGGCGGCGCGCAGATCACCTATTTCGAGATCACCACCTGCGCCGCGCTGCTGGCCTTTGCCCGCACGCCCGCCGATTACACGCTGCTTGAGACCGGCCTCGGCGGCCGGCTCGACGCGACCAACGTGGTCGCGCAGCCAGCGTTGACCATTCTCACGCCGATCTCGCTCGATCACCAGCAGTACCTCGGGGAGACGCTGGCCGAGATCGCCGGCGAGAAGGCCGGCATCCTCAAGCGCGGTGTGACCTGCGTGGTCGGCCCGCAGCCCGAAGCGGCGATGGAAGTCATCGAGGCCCGCGCCGCCCAGCTCGGCGTTCCGCTCCTGGCGCATGGCCAGCAGTGGCACGTCTGGGAAGAGCGTGGCCGCATGGTCTATCAGGACGAGACCGGCCTGCTCGATCTGCCGCTGCCGAACCTGCCGGGCAAGCACCAGCTCTTCAACGCCGGTGCGGCGCTCGCGGCGCTGCGCCATCTCGGCCTCGACGAACCCGCCTGCGAGGCGGCGGTGACCTCCGCCGACTGGCCAGCCCGCATGCAGCGCCTGACCCGCGGGCCGCTGATCTCGGCAGCGCCGCTGGCAGAGCTCTGGCTCGACGGCGGCCACAACCCGGCGGCGGGAGAGGCCCTGGCCGAGCACATCGCCCGGATGCCGCGCCGTCCGACGCATCTGATCTGCGGCATGCTGAACACCAAGGATGTCGGCGGCTACCTGCGTCCGCTCGCCGCCGTGGCCGACAGCCTGACCTCGGTCTCGATCCCCGACGCCCCGGCGACGCTGGAGGCAGAGGAGACCGCGCGCATCGCCCGCGCCTCCGGGCTGCGCGCCCATGCCGCCGCTGACGTCTCCGCAGCCCTCGCCGCAATCACCGCCGAGGAGCCCCGTGCGCGGGTCCTCATCTGCGGCTCACTCTACCTTGCGGGCACGGTTCTGCGCGAAAACGGCTGACTTTCAGGCTGCCGAGAGGGCACCAAGACTGGTGGTCCGAAAAAATCGGACTCTTAGGGTTCGTTTAACCAACTATATCTTGACGGATCACGCGAACGTCACCTAGGCTTTGAGGTGTAAGGTTTTGCTTCACTGCAATCTGCGCGGCGAAGCACATCGGGGACAGACAGAGCTACGGGGCAGTGCCAGCCAAGACGGCACTGGAGGGACAGATCGGCCACGCACAATTCCTGTGTGGCCTCCGCTACCGAACTCTCTGCGATGCCCACGACCCCTCGGGGTCGAAGTGAATTTCTATCGCAGGCAGAAGACTTTAAAAAAAAATCGAGCAGTTAGAAGGGTCCCTAGGGACCCTTCCTTTTTACGTTCGCCGCACGACTTGTCGCGGCGCGCATCGGGCCGAACGGCCCTGTCCTCAGATCGGCTTGCCCCACTCCGCGTCCTGCATTTCGCGCAGGCGGCTGGCGGTACGCTCGAATTCGAAGGCCCCCGCCCCCTCGATATAGAGGCTTTCGGGCTCGTCCACCGCGCTGGCGATCAGCTTCACCTTGGCTTCGTAGAGCGCGTCCACCAAGGTCACGAAGCGCTTGGCCTCGTTGAAGTTGCCCCGGCCGAGACGCGGGATGTTCTCGATCACCAACACCCGCACCGCATCGGCCAGCGCGAGGTAATCCGCCGGGCCCAGAGGTTGGCCGCAGAGGTCGTAGAAAGACGCCCGGGCAACGCCGTTCCAGTAGCGCGGCAGCTCGACCTTGCGGGTCTTGATGTGCAGCGTCAGCACTTCCTCGTGGCCGTGGGTCAGTTCCTGCCAGACGTGGTCGATCTGCGCCCGTGTCTCGGCGGTCACCGGGCAGAAGTAGACCTGCGCCCCCTTGAGACGGTCCTGCCGGTGGTCCTTCTCGGAGACCAGCTCGCGCACCTCGAGCTTCTCCTTGATCTGCTTGATAAAGGGCAAGAAGAGCTGGCGGTTGAGACCATCCTTGTAGAGCTCGTCCGGCACCCGGTTCGAGGTGGTCACCACCACCGTCCCCGCCGCGAAGAGTTGCTCGAAGAGCCGCCCCACGAGCATCGCATCGCCGATGTCGGTGATCTGCATCTCGTCGAAGGCCAGCACCTTCACCGCGTCCGAAACCTTCTTGGCCATTGGCACCACCGGGTCCGACACGCCCTCGCCGCGCAGCCGGTGCAGCTCGGACTGCATCTCCTGCATGAAGGCGTGGAAGTGCACCCGGCGCACCGGCACCTGCAGGCTCTCGACGAACATGTCCATCAGCATGGACTTGCCGCGCCCCACCCCGCCCCAGAGGTAAAGCCCCTTGGGCGGCTCGGGGGCCTTGCGGAAGAAGCTCTTCTTCACCGGCTTGGCAAGCTCGGTACGGATGCGCTCGAAATGGGGCAGCGCCTCTTCCTGCGCGGGATCGCGCAGCAACAGGCCCTCGGCCACCTTCTCGTCATAGAGGTCCATCAGCGTGGTCATGCCCGCGCCATAGCGCGGCGCGGCGGGATTGTGTAGAGCCAGCCGCGGCCTGCCCGTGCAGCACGGCGGCAATCATTCCGATCCGTGATGTTTTTCATCAAGATCCGAGAATTGACGCCGCGTTCAGATGCCGTAAAGCTGCCGCGGCGCAGCAGGAGCCTCCCCAATGAGCCGCACCCCTCTCTTCACGCCCGTCCTGATGGTGGGCTGCCTGATCATCCTGATCTCCTTCGCGATCCGAGCCAGCTTCGGCGTATTCCAGATCCCGATCGCAACGGAGTTCAACTGGCCGCGCGCCGAGTTCAGCCTTGCCATCGCCATTCAGAACCTCGCCTGGGGCATTGGCCAGCCGATCTTCGGCGCGATGGCCGAGAAGATCGGCGACCGCAAGGCGATCATCCTCGGCGCGCTGATCTATGCCGCGGGCCTCGTGCTTTCGAGCTTTGCCGTCAGCCCGGTGCAGCACCAGATGTACGAAGTGCTGGTGGGCTTCGGCGTCGCAGGCACCGGCTTTGGCGTGATCCTCGCCGTCGTGGGCCGCGCCTCGTCGGACGAGAATCGCTCGATGAGCCTTGCGATCGCCACCGCCGCGGGCAGCGCCGGGCAGATCTTCGGCGCGCCGGTGGCCGAGTGGATGCTGGGCATCATGCCCTGGCAGCAGGTGTTCCTCGTGTTCACCGCGGCGATCCTTGCCGTGCTGCTCTTCCTGCCGCTGATGCGCGCCCCTGCCGCCAGCAAGGCCGAACTCGAGGAAAGCATGGGCACCATCCTCGGCCGGGCCTTCCGTGACCCGTCCTTCGCGCTGATCTTCCTCGGCTTCTTCTCCTGCGGCTACCAGCTGGCCTTTGTCACCGCGCATTTCCCGGCCTTCGTCACCGAGCTCTGCAGCCCCATCGCCGCAGGCAGCGTGCTGGCCAATATCGGCATCACCAGCACCTCGGCGCTCGGCGCGCTGTCGATCGCGGTGATCGGGGTGGCCAACGTCGGCGGCACGCTGCTGGCCGGCTGGGCTGGCAAGCGCTGGCCGCGCAAGTACCTGCTGGCGCTGATCTACCTGGGGCGGACCATCGCCGCGGGGCTGTTCATCATGCTGCCGATCACCCCGGTCAGCGTGCTGGTCTTCTCGGTGGTCATGGGCTCGCTCTGGCTCGCCACCGTGCCGCTCACCTCGGGGCTCGTCGCGCATCTCTACGGGCTCCGGTACATGGGCACGCTCTACGGGATCGTCTTCTTCAGCCACCAGCTCGGCGGCTTCCTCGGCGTCTGGCTCGGCGGACGGATGTACGACATCTACGGCGATTACACGCTGGTGTGGTGGATCGGCGTCGGGGTCGGCGCGCTGAGCGCCATCGTCCACCTGCCGGTGCGCGAGACACCCCGCGTGGCCGTCGCCCAGCCGGTCTGAGACCGGCCGGGCGCCCCACGCGGGGTGGCCCTCAACCAAACCCGCGCAGGGCTTCCTTGGCGCAGATAAGCCGTGCCAGCTCGCTGGCATGGGTGTGCGGGATGCCGTGCCAGGCATCCTCGATCAGTCGCTGCTCGGCATGGGGATTCCACGTCGAGAGCTGCTCCATGGTTCCGGCGCGGACCATCTGGTCCTGCCCGCCCCAGATCGCCAGGACCGGGATCCCCAGACCGGCAATGCGCCTATGCTGCGCCTCCTGAGGCTCCTGCAGGCAGCCACGCAGGCTCGAGAGCACCGAGCGCACGTAGCCGCGCCGGTCCAGCTCGGCGAGGTGCAGTCGGTCGATCTCGGGCACCTCCGAGCGCGAGTCCGAGCTCTCGAAGACGTTCTGGCGATGCGCCTTGGGGAAGACCATGTGGAACAGCCAGTCCCCCAGACCCCGGTGCTGCGCCGTCCAGTCGACGATCGGCGAGAGCTCCGACTCGATCCCCGCCGGCGCCAGCAGCACCAGCCGCGAGACCCGCTCGGGCATCTCGGCGGCGAATTGCACCGCCACCGTCGCCCCCAGCGAATATCCAAGCAGCGTGACCGGCCCCTGCAGCTGCAGCGCCGAGAGCAGCTCATGCAACTGGCGGGTCAAGAAGGCCGGGGTCTGCAGCGCGTGCGGGCGATCGGAATAGCCGCGGCCGTAAAGATCGTAGATCAGCACCCGCTTGCCCTCTGCCGCGAGATGCCGCGCCAGCGCCTTGAACACGACCGAAGGCGCGGTGAGCCCATGGATGCAGACCACCAGCTCCCCCGTCTCCGGGCCGAGCAGGCTGTAATGGGTGTCGCCCAGAGAGAGCCGGGCGAATTGCCCCGTGGCTTCGATGCGACGGCTGTTGTCGAGCTTCCGGCGGCGGAGTTCCCCAATCCCCGGAAGCGCTGCGAGCAGCGGAAGCGCCACCCCGATGGCGCCCAGCATATAGCTCATGCGGCGTCGCGCTCCGGCAGCAGCCCATGCGCGATCAGGCTGCGCTCCCAGCCCTCCGGTCCCTCGAAGAGATGCACCTGCCAGCCGCGCGCGGCGGCGGCGGCGATGTTGTCCTCGCGGTCATCCGTGAACAGCAGCCGCCCCGGCGCCACCCCGCTCTCGGTCTCGAGCCGCGCGTAGATCTCGGCATCGGGCTTCGTGACGCCCATGTGCCCCGAGATAAACCGGCGGTCGAAGTCCTTGAGGAACGGGTAGGCCTCCTCGGCAACCTCGAAGGTGCCGATGCCGAAGTTGCTCAACGCAAAGACCGGCACGCCGCGCCCCCGGAGCGCCCGCAGGAGCGCCACGGTCTTCGGGATCTCCGGGCTCGCCAACTCGATCCAATGGTCGTGCCAATGCCGGATTTCGTCCCGCCACTGCGGGTACTGCTCGGCCAGGGTGTAGACTTCGTCGTGAAAGTCCTGGCCCTGGTCGACGCGTTCGTTCATTTCGTGAAGATCGACCTCTGCAAAAAGCGCTTTGCGCCTCTCCTCTCCCAGAAGGCGATCGAAGTATCGCTCGGGCTGCCACTCGATGAGCACGTTCCCGATGTCGAAGACAACAGCTTCGATGGTCATTTCCTAGTCCCCTGCAGCGCGCACCTCGCGCTCTAGAGCATTTAGGAAACGGGAGCGGTCATTCTTTGTAAAGCTCCGGCCTTTCCCGCTCTGGTAGAAAGGATCCGAAGCGCGGATATCTTGCATCAGGTCGCGCATCGCCAGCTGCGCGCCGATATTGCCGGGGGTGAAGATCTCGCCATCCGGGCGCAGCACCCGCGCGCCACCCTCGATGCAGCGCGCCGCCAGCGGAATATCGTTGGTCACAACCACGTCGCCCCTGCCCGCGCGCTCGGCGATCCACATGTCAGCCTCGTCGGGCCCGGCGGCGACGGTGACCACCTCGACCAGCGGATTGCGCGATGGGCGCAACCCGCCGTTCGACACCAGCACCATCCGCAGGCGGTGGCGGGTCGCCACGCGCTCCGCCTCCTCCTTCACCGGGCAGGCATCGGCGTCGATATAGAGTGTCACGCGTAGAGCGCCTCGGCGTGGAACGCGACGTGCTCTTCCATGAAGGTCGAGACGAAGAAGTAGCTGTGGTCATAGCCCGGCTGGGTGCGGAAGCTGCCCGCCTGCCGCTTCGCCGCCATCGCCTCGGCCAACGCCTCGGGCTTGAGCAGGTGCAGGAACTGGTCGTTGCCGCCCTGGTCGATCAGCACCGGCCCGTCAAAGCCTTTCTCGCGCATCAGCAGCGTCGCGTCATGCGCCGCCCATTTGGTTTCATCCGCGCCGAGGTAGGCACCGAGCTGCTTGCGACCCCAATCGCTCTGCGTCGGGTTGGCGATGGGCGCAAAGGCCGAGACCGAGCGGAAGCGCCCCGGCAGCGACATGGCCAGCGTCAGCGCGCCATGGCCGCCCATCGAATGTCCGGTGATCGCCTGCCGCTCCATGTCGACCGAGAACTCCTGCCCGATCAGCGCCGGCAGCTCTTCGGCCACGTAGTCCCACATGCGGAAATGCGGCGCCCAGGGCGTTTCGGTGGCGTTGACGTAGAAGCCCGCGCCCTTGCCGAGGTCATAGGCCTCGTCATCGGCCACGCCCTCGCCGCGCGGCGAGGTGTCGGGGAAGACCAGCGCCACGCCCGCCTCGGCGGCCCAGGCCTGCGCCCCGGCCTTGGTCATGGCATTCTCGTGGGTGCAGGTGAGCCCCGAGAGATACCACAGCACCGGCACCTCCATGTCCTTGGCGATCTCGGGCAGGAAGAGCCCGAAGGTCATGTCGCAGGCGCAGGCCTCGGAGGCGTGGCTGTAGACGCCCTGCACGCCGCCGAAGCAGCGGTTCTTGGATTTGGTTTCCATGGGCACTCCTGTCTGGGTTTTCTGCGCCGGTTCCGGTTCGGCCCAAGGGCTACCCTGTCGGGGCGCCGCCGCGCAAGCGAAAGACGGGTTGTGGCTCAGGGATGCACCCAGGCGATCACCGCGCTGACGGTGACGATGCTCGCGACGGTCGAGATCAGGATCGCCGCCGAGACCCGCTGCGGCGCGATGCCGTAATGCTGCGCCAGGATAAAGACGTTGCCCGCCACCGGCAGCGCTGCCGCCGAGACCATCACCGCCGCCTGGTAGCTGGTCACCGGGAAGAGGAAGAAGGCGCCGATGCCGACAAGGGCCGGATGCAGCACCAGCTTGCAAACGCTCAGCCAGCCCGCCACCGCCAGCCGCTCGGCACTCTTCGAGGCCAGCGAGGCACCGATGGCGAAAAGCGCGCCCGGCGTTGCGGCATTGCCGAGGATGGTCAGGAATTCGGTGACCGGCGCGGGCAAGGGGATCCCCGATGCCGACACGCAGAGCCCTGCGGCGATCGAGACGATCATCGGGTTCTGCACCAACCCCAGCCCGACCCGCTTCAGCGTGGCGGGCGTAAGCCGCCCTTCACGCGAACCGGTGACGAGGATGACCAGCAGCGTCGAGAAGACGATGAGGTCGATCGACAGCATCAGGATGATCGGCCCCACCGCCGCCTGCCCCAGCAGCACCGCCAGCATGGGTACCCCGAGAAAGCCGGTGTTGCCGATGGCCGCGCATTGCGCCTCGATGGCGGTGGTCTGCACATCCTGCCGCCGCAGCAGGCCCACCACGGTCGCCACGGCATAGACCGCGGCGGTGCCGAACAGATAAGCCGAAGCCACGCGCGGATCGAAGATCTCGGAGATCGACAGCGTCGCGGAAAAGCGGAAGAGCATCGCGGAAAGGGCGAAATAGAAGACGAAGCGGGTGATCGCCGCCACCGACTGCTCGGAAAAGAACCGGATCCGCGCGGCCCCGTAGCCGAGGCCGATCAGCGCGAAGAACGGCAATACCTTGAGAAAGACGGCGAGCATGAACCGGGGTCAGATGGCCCGTCGGGCGCTCAGACCTTGCCCTCGAAATCCCGGCCCTCAAAATCCTTGTGCACGTAGCGCGCATCGCAATAGGGGCATTCGACGACGCCGGTCTCATGCGGCAGCGAAAGCCAGACGCGCGGGTGTCCCAGAGCCCCCTCGCCGCCGTCACAGGCGATGCGGTAGCTGTCGACGATTTTGGTCTCGGGCGCCTCGGTGGCCATGCTCCGGTTCCCTTTTCACTGGCTTTGCACTACCTGCGTTATGAGACAAGTAAGGCACGGGAGCAAGGCTCGGCATGAGTGATGACGCGATCCGCATCGAGGGGCTGCGAAAGACCTACGCAAGCGGCAAGCAGGCGCTGAAAGGCATCGACCTAAACGTGCCCCGGGGCTCGATCTTCGGCCTCCTCGGCCCCAACGGGGCGGGCAAGTCGACGCTGATCAACATCCTCGCCGGGCTGGTGGTGAAAAGCGCCGGCAAGGTGTCGATCTGGGGCTGGGACCAGGACCGCAACCCGCGCCAGTCGAGGGCCTCGATCGGGGTGATGCCGCAGGAGCTGAACCTCGATCCCTTCTTCTCGCCGCGCGGCGCGCTCGAGGTGCAGGCCGGGCTCTACGGCGTGCCGAAGCGCGACCGCCGCACCGACGAGATCCTCGAGCTGGTGGGCCTCGAGGACAAGGCCGAGGCCTATGCCCGCACCCTTTCAGGCGGCATGCGCCGCCGCCTGCTGCTCGGCAAGGCGCTGGTGCATAACCCGCACATCCTCGTGCTCGACGAGCCCACCGCCGGCGTCGACATCGAGCTGCGGCAGATGCTCTGGCGCAACGTGCGGCGGCTCAACCGCGAGCGCGGCATGACGATCATCCTCACCACCCACTACCTCGAGGAGGCCGAGGAGATGTGCGACGAGATCGCCATCATCAACCACGGCGAGGTGGCTGCGCGCGACAGCACGGCGAACCTGCTGGGCAATATCGACGCCAAGACCATGGTGATCACCCCCGAGACCATGCCCGAGGTGCTGCCCGAGGCCCCCGGCATCAAGGCCGAGCGCCGCGAGGGCGGACTGATCGCGCTAAGCTACCATGCCCGCGAGACCTCGGCCGAGGATGTGCTGACCCTCGTGCGCGAACGCGGCATCCGCCTGCGCGATGTGCGCACCGAGCAGGCCGACCTCGAGGATGTCTTCCTCGAGCTGACCCGCAGCCGCCCCGCCGCCTGACAACCAAGAGGGCGCCGCCCGATCCCGGCGCCGCCCTCTCTGCGAAGCTCCGGCAGGAGCGCCGCGCCCTTGCCCTCTTCTCTTTGAAAATACGCCCGCCTGAGGCGGTCCCGCCCGCATGGCTCGCGCGGCGGCGCGATGGCTCAGCCGCGCTCGAGCATCCGACCCAGCGACCGGCCGGCAAGGATGTGCACGTGGAGGTGCGGCACCTCCTGCACCCCCTCCTCCCCGGCGTTGGAGATCAGCCGGAAGCCGTTCGCCGCCACGCCTTCCATCTCGCAGACCTTGCCGATGGCACGGGTGTAGTCGAGGATCTCGGCGTCCGAGGCGTTCAGCGCGAAATCGTCGTAGCAGACGTAGGCGCCTTTGGGGATCACCAGCACATGGGTCGGTGCCTGCGGGCGGATGTCGCGGAAGGCGAGGCTGTGCTCTGTCTCGAGCACGGTGTCGTTGGGGATCTCGCCCCGCAGGATCTTCGCGAAGATGTTCTGGTCGTCGTAGCTGTAGGCCATGGGAACCCTCAATCGGAATAGAGTTGGTCGTCGGAGACGATCTCCCGCGCGAGCTCGGGGGAGATCGAAAGGAATTGCGCCACTGCCTGCACCTGCGCCTCGCACGGATCAAGCTCGCGCAGGTGGAAGTGGTCCGGAAGCTGCGCGTCGCGCAAAGCGTCGCTCTCGTGGAGGAAGTCGTTGCGGATCGTCGGCAGCAGCCGCGCCATTGCCGTCTCGGATGTCCGCTCCCCCGCCAACCCGATGCGGGTTGCGTGCCCGGCGAGGAACGCGTCCGAGAAGGCGCAGTCGATCTGCAGCAGCCGGGTGCTGGCGCGGTCGCGGCAGAAATCCTCGATCAGGTCGAGGTTGCCGGGATCGAGGCAGATCACCAACCGGTCGCAGCCGTAATAGTCGTAGAGCATGCGTATCAGCGCGCGGCGGTGGCGGTGGCGCTTGTCCATGGTCGACTGGACGCCGCCGAGGTCGGGTAATTCGCAGCTCTCCTCGTTGAAGAGGTAGTCGATGCAGGGCAGCCCGGTCGCCTCGCGGATACGCCCGATCAGCCGCTTGGCCACGTGCCATTTCTTGCTGACCACGATCAGCAGCTCGCGCTCGCGGCCGAGCGTGCTTTCGGTCTCCCAAAAGCGCGGCGCGAAGCGGTGGCCGTCGCGGCCCTTCTCGGTCAGGAAGCTGTAGAGCGCGCGCCCCTCGCCCGAGATCTGGAACGTCACCCGCTCGGAGGAATAGAGCACCGCGAGCCGCCGCTTCAGGTCGAGCGCACCGGGGCTGATCTTGCGGGCAAAGAGGTAATCCTGCGCCAGCAGCAGGTCGTAGTGGTCGTTGTAGAAGGTGACCGGCATCCCGTAGTCCGAGAACATCAGGAAAGTCAGCGTTCGGTTCTCGATCTCGGACCCGGGAACGAGATGCCGCACCAGCGTCTGGAAGAAGGTCTCGTCGGGGATCCAGGTGCCGCGGAAGAAGCGCAGCACGTCGGGCCGCCCGGCGATGAACTGCAGGATCGCCTCGACCGTGCGCCGCCGCAGGCACCACCATTGCGAGCCGATCATCACCTCGAGATCGGCGGGGATTTTCCGCTTCAGCCCCAGCCGCTTCTGCAGCTCGAACATGGCGTAGAACCGCCGCGTCTGAGTGCGCTCGTTGAAGGGGTGGCGGTAAATCAGCCGTTCTTCCTTCCAGCCGGTCTTGATCCAGCCGGAGGAGAAGAAATCGACGCTCTCGATGTAGTCGATCTCGCGCGCGTCGAGCCTTTCGTGGGCGTATTCGGCGGATTTGATCGCCATGCAGTCGCCCGAGACCATGTAGAAATGCGTCGCGCGCGGAAAGCGCTCGAGCGCTGCCTCCAAGGCATTCAGCGTCGCCTGCACCAGCGACCAGGCGCCCCAACCGCATTTCACCCGCCGCGCGAATGTCACATTGGGATTGTCCTCGAGCGCCGCGCGGATGCGGTCGTAATCGGCCTGCGGCGCGCTGGCATCGAAGTGGATGGCCATGCAGTCGCCAACGGCGGTCAGGCTCTGCGCCTGCTTGATGATCGCCTCGGGATCCTTGTGGCACAGCAATATAAAGGCAATCTTCGCCAAAGGATCAGGTCCGCCCAATTTTCGCCCGCTTCTTCACCTTTACCCCGGCGAAGACATTGAACAGGCCGATGTCTTTTGCTTTTTTGCATGCAGAGGGAGCCCGCGACAAGCCGGGCGGTACGAGGAGCGGGCGGTATGGGATTTCCGGGCACATGGATGACCGAAAGCGAAAGCATGGTCTATCGGGTTGTGCCGAAATGCGCCTGTTCGACCATCGGCCAGATCATGTACTACGCCGACCACGGCACCTTCTACGACGGTGACATCCATGACGCGACCGAGGGCCTGCACAAATGGGCCCGCGAGGAGAGCCAGAACCCGATCCGCGCCAACGTGAAGACCCGCGGCGCCTATGCCTTCACCGCCGTGCGCAACCCCTACAGCCGCATCCTGTCGAGCTTCTTCGACAAGATCTGCGGCATCCAGCGCAATGGCAACCGCTACCGTGGCAACCTCGTGCCGCTGCTGGTGCAGAAATACGGGATCGAGGTCGGCGGGCCGGACGGCAAGGACGAGTTCGACCAGATCCGCTCCTTCCGCCGCTTTCTGCTGTTTGCCCGCGACACCATCCGCTGGCGCCGCCCGATGGACCCCGACATCCATTGGTCGGCGGTCTCGGGGCATGTTTCGACCTTCATCGCGGGCGGCGGGCGCTACGACAGCATCTTCTGGACCGAGAAATTCGACGAGGGCATGCAGGGTGTGCTGGACCGGGTGCAGACCCGGCATCCGGTCGACCTCTCGGCCATCCCCCGCTTCAACGAATCCGAGGGGCACGGGCCGAAGCGCGCGCATCCCGTCGAAGACTATTTCGACGACCTGTCGATGCATCTGGTCTACGAGATCTACAAGCGCGACTTCGAGCTCTTCCGATATGATGTCGAGAATCCGGCGAACAAGCTGCCGACCGGCGAGATCGACCTCGACGAGGTGCATGCCAAGCTCGGCGACTGAGCCTCAGACCTCCAGCTCCTCCGAGGGGATCATCGGAAAGAACTCCCCCGAGGACCACAGGCCGAACCAGCGCGCGCCGTCGTGATCGTGGTGCGCGCCCAGCTCGACCAGCCGGTAAAAGCTCTTGCGGTCGATCAGCGCCTCGAGGTTGCGCCGCACCAGGATGTAGGGCGCGGGCTCGCCGGTCTCGGGATCGCGCACAACGCGGATCGGGTGCTCCCGCCCCGCGACGGCGAAGTCGCCGACATGGGTCTGGAAGGTCAGCACCTGCGTGCTGCCTTCCCCCTCCGCTTCGAAGTCGATGGCGACGAAAGGCACGTCCTCGACGGTGATTCCGACCATCTCGACCGGGGTGACGAGGAAATATTTATCGCCGTCTTTCCTCAAGATGGACGAAAACAGCTTCACCAGCTCGAACCTGCCGATGGGGGTTCCGAGGTAGAACCACGTGCCGTCGCGGGCGATCCGCATGTCGAGATCGCCGCAAAAGGGCGGATTCCAGCGCTCGACCGGCGGCAGGCCCTGCCCCGAAGCGGCGCGTGCTGCAGCAGCAATGCCGTCAGCCGAAGGTGTCACGTAATTTTGTGTGCGCATTGCTTTTGCCATTTTTCACCCCCGCGATACACTCGCTTCGGTAAAGGATTTACGCAAGGGAGTCTCCCCCATGTCCGAAGACCTGGTCGCCGAGATCGAGGCGCTGGAAATAAAGCTCGCCGAAGCCAAATCGGCGATCACCCGGCGCTTCATCGGGCAGGAACGGGTCGTCGACCTGACCCTAGCCGCCCTGCTCTGCGGAGGCCATGCGCTGCTGATCGGCCTGCCCGGTCTCGGCAAGACCCGGCTGGTCGAGACGCTGTCGACGGTCATGGGGCTCAACGGCAACCGGGTGCAGTTCACCCCCGACCTGATGCCCGCCGACATCCTCGGCTCCGAGGTTCTGGAGACCGCCACCGATGGCAGCCGCGGCTTCAAGTTCCTGCCCGGTCCGATCTTCTGTCAGCTTCTCATGGCCGACGAGATCAACCGCGCCTCGCCGCGGACGCAATCGGCCCTGCTGCAGGCCATGCAGGAGAAATCGGTGACCATCGGCGGCGAGACCCGCACGCTCGAGCTGCCGTTCCACGTGCTTGCCACGCAGAACCCGATCGAGCAGGAGGGCACATACCCGCTGCCCGAGGCACAGCTCGACCGCTTCCTCGTGCAGATCGACGTGGCCTATCCCGACCGCAAGACCGAAAAGGACATCCTGCTCGCCACCACCGGCACCGAGGAGGCGCAGGCGCATCAGGTCTTCGATCCCACCACTCTGATCGCCGCGCAGCACCTGCTGCGCCGCATGCCCGTGGGCGATGCGGTGGTCGAGATGATCCTCGATCTGGTGCGCGCGTTCCGCCCCGCCGATCCTTCCTCTTCCGCGCGCGTGCGCGACACCGTCGCCTGGGGCCCCGGCCCGCGTGCCGCGCAGGCGCTGATGCTGACCGTGCGCGCCCGTGCCCTGCTGCAGGGCCGGCTCGCCCCCTCGCCCGAGGACGTGATGGACTTGGCCCGCCCGGTTCTGGTGCACCGCATGGCGCTGACCTTCTCGGCCCGCGCCCGCGGCGAGGATCTGGGCAGCATCATCGACGAGGTCTGCAGCACGCTGGAGCCCTCCGAGGCTGCCGCTTGATCACCCCCGTCGCCCAGCTCCGCAAGAGCGCGCAGGAAGAGGCCACCCGTTTCCCGGCCCTGCTGGCCCGTGCCGAACACCTCGCGGGCACCGTGCTGCTGGGTGAGCACGGGCGGCGGCGGTCGGGGCTCGGCGACGATTTCTGGCAATACCGGCCGCTGCGCCCCGGCGACACCTACCGCTCGATCGACTGGCGCCGCTCGGGCCGCGGCGACGAGCAATACGTGCGCGAGCGCGAGTGGCAGATCGCGCAGAGCGTGCAGCTCTGGGTAGATTCCGGCGCCTCAATGCGCTTTTCCTCGCACAAAGACCTGCCGACCAAGGGCGACCGGGCCCGGCTGGTGGCGCTTGCGACCTCGATCCTGCTGATCCGCGGCGGCGAAAGGGTGGGCTTCACCGGCTGGTCCCTGCCGCCGCGCAACGGCGATATCCAGATCCTGCGCCTCGCCGAGGCACTGACCAAGGATGGTGACGAAGATTACTCCGAGCCCGAGGCGCGCGGCATGATCCCCCATGCACGCGCCATGTTCGTTTCGGACTTCCTCGGCGACATTGCCCCGATGGAGGCTGCGTTGACGAAGGCCGCCGACCGCGGCGTGCGCGGGGTTCTGCTGCAGGTTCTCGACCCTTCGGAAGAGACCTTCCCCTTCAAAGGTCGTACGATTTTCGAAAGCGTTGGCAAGACCTTGGCCCATGAGACCCTGAAGGCGGGCGATCTGCGCGAACGCTATCTCGAGCGCCTGGCCGAGAGAAAAGCCCGGATTGACCACCTATCTCGCTTAACTGGTTGGCAATTTCTGTGCCATCATACCAGTGACAGCGCGCAGAACGCCCTGCTCTGGGTCTACCGCGCGATGGACGGAGGGCACGGATGACGGTTCTCGGCCCCCTGGGCTTCACCGCCCCCTGGCTGTTGGTTGGATTGCTGGCGTTGCCGGTGCTCTGGGTGATCCTGCGCGCCGTGCCCCCGGCGCCGATCCGCCGGCTGTTTCCCGGCGTCGTGCTGCTGCTGGGCCTCAAGGATGACGACCAGGTCACCGACCGCACGCCCTGGTGGCTGCTGCTGCTGCGCCTGCTGGCCGTGGCGGCGGTGATCATCGGCCTCGCCGGGCCGATCCTGAACCCCGAGGACGAGGCAGAGGCCGCCGGAACCGGACCGCTGCTGGTGGTGATGGATGCGAGCTGGTCTTCCGCCGCCGACTGGCGCGCGCGGCAGACCGCGCTCGACGCGCTGCTCTCCCGCGCCGAGCGCGAGGCGCGCCCGGTCGCCGTGCTGCGCCTGACCGAACCCGAGGTGCCGCAATTCCAGCAGGCCGCCGTGCTGCGCGCCCGCCTCAGCGGCCTGCAGCCTGAACCCTGGGAGCCGGGCGAGGCGCATGTCACCCGCGCCCTGTCGATGCTGCCCGAGGGCGATTTCGACAGCTACTGGATGTCCGACGGGCTCGCCCGCGACAGCCGCGAGCCGATGCTCAACGCGCTGATGGACCACGGGCAGGTCACCGTCTTCGAAAGCCCGCGCAACCTGACCGCGGTGCTCCCACCTGCCTTCGCGGACGGCCACGTGCAACTCACGGCGCGCCGCCTGCATGCCGGGGCCGAGCGCGAAATCTCCATTGCCGCGCATGGGCTCGATCCGGCCGGCAATCCGACCGTGCTGGTCCGCGCCCCGATCACTTTCGCCGAGGGTGCCTCGGAGGGCGAGCTTGACCTCTCGCTGCCGGCCGAGCTGCGCGCCCGCATCACCCGTTTCGAGATCGACGGCGCCCGGAGCGCCGGGGCGGTCAGCCTGCCCGACGACAGCCTGCGCCGCCGCGAGGTCGCGCTGATCGCCGGGAACGAGAACCGCGAGGGGCTCGAGCTGCTCTCGCCGCTCTACTACCTGCACAAGGCGCTGGAAGAGGATGTCGACCTGCTGGACGGCGCGCTCACCGAAGTGCTGCCCGCCAACCCCGATGTCATCGTGCTGGCTGACGTGGCGACGCTCGGCCCGGGCGAGGCAGAGGGCGTGGCCGACTGGGTCGAGAAGGGTGGCACGCTGCTGCGCTTCGCCGGGCCGCGGCTTGCCGCCTCGGATGTCTCGCGCGACCGCGAGGACCCGCTGATGCCGGTGCGCCTGCGCGCCGGTGGCCGCTCGGTCGGCGGCGCGATGAGCTGGGGCGAGCCGAAATCCCTGGCCCCCTTCCCCGAAGGCAGCCCCTTCGAAGGTCTGGCCATCCCCGGGGACGTGACCGTCACCAGCCAGGTCATGGCCCAGCCCGACCCCACGCTGGCCGAGCGGGTCATTGCCCAGCTCAGCGATGGCACGCCGCTGGTCACCCGCAAGCGGGTCGGCGCCGGGCAGGTCGTGCTCTTCCATGTCACCGCCAACGCCGAATGGTCGACCTTGCCGCTCTCGGGGCTCTTCGTGCAGATGCTCGAGCGGCTGGCGATTTCGGCCATGCCCGCCACCCCCGAGCCCGAGGAGCTTGCCGGCACCATCTGGCAGCCGATCCGCGTGCTCGACGGCTTCGGCGCGGTGGTCGATGCCGGCACCCTGCCGGGCGTGCCCGGCGAGGCGCTGCTGACCGGCGATCTGGGCCCCGAGCTGCGCCCCGGCCTCTACCAGGGCGAAGAGCGCAGCCTCGCCCGCAACGTGGTCACCCCCGACAGGGTGCTGCAGCCCGCCGCCTGGCCCGACACCGTGCCGGTCGAGGGCCTCAGCCGCCCGCAGGAAACCCCGCTCGCCGGTTGGCTGCTGGCGCTGGCCATCGCGCTGCTGCTGGCCGACGTGATCGCCTCGCTGGCGCTCTCGGGC
>NZ_NTHN02000003.1 GCF_002300555.2 Alloyangia mangrovi
CCGAGCGCCTGCCCGAGGCGGCGCAGGCGGTGTTGCGGCGGCAGGTCTGGGCCCGCAAGGGGCGGCCCGATGAGGCGCTGCTCACCACGCTGCGGGATGCGCCGCGCGAGGGGCCGGTGCGGGGCGAGTTGCGCGAGAAGGTGCGGCTGCTGCGCCAGCGGCTGCGGGCAGAGCACTGACGGCCTGCGGGATCGGCAGAGGATTCGGAATTCTCGGGGGAGTTGGAGCGGGTAGCGGGAATCGAACCCGCGCGTTCAGCTTGGGAAGCTGACAGGCTACCATTACATCATACCCGCGCTCTGAAGGCTGATCTACGCGGGCGGCGCGGGCGCGTCAAGCGGGCGCGGCGCAGATTTCTTGCAGGCACGGCGGTGATGGGGCGGCGCCGACACGGTGGTGTCGGGGGGGCGTGACGAGGGCGGCCCGGCCTCGGCCTAGCGCCGCCTGCGGCGCGGTCCCTCGGCGTTGAAGGAAGGCTCGGGCAGGGGCGCGGTGCGGCGGGTCTCCGCAAAGGGGGCGCTGGCATGGGGGATTGCGCTCGCGGCGACGAAATGCTCCTGGAAGCGCGGCTCGATGGCGGTCTCGACCTTGGTGATCTTCCGCACCAGCGCCTCGACCCGGCGCCGGGCCGCGAGGCTGCAGAGCGCGATCCGCGCCCCGGTGCCCGCGGCATTGCCTGCAGAGGTGACGCGCGCCACCGGCACGTCGGGGATCATCCCCAGCACCAGCGCGTGCCGGGGCGAGATATGCGCGCCGAAGGCGCCTGCGAGCACCACCCGGTCGACCTTGTCCACGCCCATCTCGTCCATCAGCAGCCGCGCCCCCGCGTAGAGCGCGGCTTTCGCCAGCTGAATGGCGCGGATGTCGGCCTGCGTCACGGTGATCACCGGCCCGCCCGAGGTGCTGCCGTCGTGGATCAGGTAGGCATGGGTGCGGCCCTCGGGGCGCATGCGCGGGGTGTCCGTCTGCTGCGCCGAGCCGATGAGACCGCCCGCGTCCAGCAGCCCTGCCATGCGCATCTCGGCCACCGCCTCGATGATGCCCGAGCCGCAGAGGCCGGTGATGCCGCTGCGCGCCGTGGCCTCGGCAAAGCCCGGCTCATCCGACCACAATCCGCAGCCGATGACGCGGAAGCGCGGCTCCTTGGTTTCGGGATCGATGCGGAGCGACTCGATGGCGCCGGGGGCGGCGCGCTGGCCGGAGCTGATCTGCGCACCTTCGAAGGCCGGGCCGGTCGGCGAGGAGCAGGCGAGCACCCGGTGCCGGTTGCCGAGCAGGATCTCGGCGTTGGTGCCCACATCGACGATGAGCATGAGCTCGTCCGAGCGGTCGGGCGCCTCGGAGAGCGCGACCGCGGCGGCATCGGCGCCCACGTGCCCGGCGATGAGCGGCAGCAGGTAAGCCTGCGCGCCGACCGGCAGCGCGCCGAGGCCGAGATCGCGCGCCGGCAGGTTCTGGGACGAGCAGGTGGCCAGCGCAAAGGGGGCCTGACCCAGCTCCACCGGGTCGAGGCCGAGCAGCAGGTGGTGCATCACCGGGTTGCCGACGAGGGACACGTCGAGGATGCGGCTCGTTTGGACGCCGGCGCGCGCGGCAATCTCCTGCAGAAGGGTGTTCAGCGCCGCCCGGACGGCAGCGGTCATCTCTGCCGCGCCGCCGGGATTCATCATCGCATAGGAGACGCGCGACATGAGGTCTTCGCCGAAGCGGATCTGCGGGTTCATCACACCTGCCGAGGCCACGACCTCGCCGCTGCGCAGCGAGACGAGATGCGCGGCGATGGTTGTGGAGCCGAGGTCGATGGCGAAACCATGCAGATCCCCCTCCAGCAGTCCCGGCCAGAGCGCGGCGATGCGTGGCGGGGCCTCGGCGGAGGACCGGTGCAGCGCGGCGGTGACGGTCCAGTTGCCTTCGCGCAGGGTCTTTTGCAGCGTGGCGAGCAGGGGCGGCTCGAGGGTGGCGCCCTCGATGCCCCATTGTGTGCGCAGTGCCTCGGTGAGCCGTTCGAGATCGCCTGACGGCGCCTGCATGTCGGGCGGGGCGACCTCGACGAGGCAGAGGCGCAGCGCCGGGTCCATCTCGACCGGGCGGGCGTCGGCGTCCTTGCGGATGACCTGCCGGTGCAGCTGGCTCTCGGGCGGCACGTCGATCACCACGTCCGACAGGATCCGCGCCTGGCAGCCGAGGCGGCGCCCGGGGGCGAGGCCACGTTTCTCGGCGTAGCGGGCCTCGACGATGTTCCAGTCGGAAAGGGCGACCTCGGCGGAGGTGATGCCGTGCTTGGCGAACTGCCCGAAGGCGGGGGCGACCTGGCAGCGCGAACAAATACCGCGCCCGCCGCAAACCGAGTCGAGATCGACGCCGAGCTGCCGTGCGGCCCCGAGGACGGGCGTTCCGGCAGGCACACGGCCACGCTTGCCGGAGGGGGTGAAGACAACGAGGGGGGGCGTTGGGCTCGGTCATGGTCTCAGGATGCGCGCGGCTTGCGGCGCGCACATGTCCGAAAACGGCAGGATGTGGGGTGAGGGCGTCGCCGGGGCGGCGACGGGAGCCGGACCGGGTGGCGCGCCGAGCAAGAATAGGGGGCGGCACCTTGCGGCGCCGCCCCGCGAAAGTCAGCTCTCGAGGCCTCAGCCCAGCTTCACCAGCGCGTGGCGCTTCTTGCCCGCCGAGAGCTTCACCGGCGCAGCCAATGCGGCGGCATCCAGCATCAGCCCTGCGTCGGTCAGCGGTTGGTCATCCATCCGTGCGCCATTCTCGGTGATCAGTCGCTTGGCTTCCTTGCCGGACTTGGCGAGCCCGGCGCGGACGATCACCTGCACGATGGAGATGCCCTCGCCGATCTCCTCGGCGGTCAGCGCCAGCGTCGGCAGGTCATCCCCGACGCCGCCCTTCTCGAAGACCTCGCGGGCGGTCGCCTCGGCGGCGGCAGCTGCCTCGGCGCCGTGGCAGAGCGTGGTCACCTCGTTGGCGAGAATGATCTTGGCGTCGTTGATCTCGGAGCCGGCCAGCGCGCCGAGCCGCTCGCATTCCTCGACCGGCAGCTCGGTGTAGAGCTTGAGGAAGCGGCCGACGTCGGCATCGGTGGTGTTGCGCCAGAACTGCCAGAACTCGTAGGGGCTCAGCATCTCGGCATTGAGCCACATGGCGCCGCCTTGGCTCTTGCCCATCTTGCGCCCGTCCGAGGTGGTCAGGAGCGGCGAGGTGAGGCCGTAGATCTCGTGGTCCAGCACCCGGCGGGTCAGGTCTATGCCGTTGATGATGTTGCCCCACTGGTCCGAGCCGCCCATCTGCAGCGAGCAGCCGTAGCGGCGGTTCAGCTCGAGGAAGTCGTAGGCCTGCAGGATCATGTAGTTGAATTCGAGGAACGACAGCGACTGCTCGCGGTCGAGGCGCGATTTGACGCTCTCGAAGCTGAGCATGCGGTTCACCGAGAAGTGCCGGCCGATGTCGCGCAGGAACTCGAGGTAGTTGAGCCCGTCGAGCCATTCGGCGTTGTTCAGCATCAGCGCGTCGGTCTCGCCGCCACCGTAGCTCAGGTACTTGGCGAAGACCTGCTTCATGCCCTCGATGTTGGCGTCGATCTGTTCCGGCCCGAGCAGCGGGCGCTCGTCCGAGCGGAACGAGGGGTCGCCCACCTTG
The DNA here is from genome assembly GCF_002300555.2 of Alloyangia mangrovi. Classification (GTDB taxonomy): domain Bacteria; phylum Pseudomonadota; class Alphaproteobacteria; order Rhodobacterales; family Rhodobacteraceae; genus Salipiger; species Salipiger mangrovi. The sequence continues at coordinate 3,643 of NZ_NTHN02000003.1, forward strand.
GTGGTGCCGCCGCCCATCAGGGTGATCGGCTTGTGGCCGGTCTTCTGCAGCCAGCGCAGCATCATGATGTTGAGGAGGTGACCGACGTGCAGCGACTTGGCCGTCGCGTCATAGCCGATATAGGCGGTGACCACGCCCTTGCTCAGCGCCTCGTCGAGGCCCTGGTAATCGGTGCAATCGGCGAGATAGCCGCGCTCGATCATGACGCGCATGAAGTCCGATTTGGGATGGTAGGTCATCGTGGATACCTCTTATAGTCCGAAAGTTCCTATAAGCGCGGGGAAGGCGAAGGTGAAGGGCAAGTTGGGTGCACGTTCCGTTTGGGCGCTGGGGTGTATGTCGGGAACCTCTCTCGACGGGGTGGACGCTGCGCTGATCCGCACCGATGGGGCACAGATCCACGAGTTCGGGCGCTCCGGCTACCGGCCCTATACCGAGGCCGAGCGCCGGGTGCTGAAGGCCGCGCTGGGGCGCTGGCCCGGGCCGGGTCTCGAAGAGGCGCTGGAGGTCGTGCAACGCGCCCATACCGAGCTTCTGTCCGAGTTCCCCGAGGCCGAACTGGTGGGCTTTCATGGCCAGACGCTGGCGCATGAGCCGCACGGTCGCGGCACGCATCAGCTTGGCGACGGCGCGGCGCTGGCCGAGGCGCTGAACCGCGACGTGGTGTGGGATTTCCGCTCTGCCGACGTGACCTTGGGCGGCGAGGGCGCGCCGCTGGCGCCCTTCTACCATTTCGCCTGCGCCAAGAAGATGGGGGCGGAAGCCCCCGTGGCCTTCCTCAACCTCGGCGGGGTGGGCAACCTCACCTGGGTCGATCCGCGCAAACCCTCGCCCGAGGCGCCGGGCGCGCTGCTGGCCTTCGACACCGGACCGGCGAATGCCCCGATCAACGACTTGGTGGGTGAGCGGCTCGGGCTCGATTGTGACCGCGACGGTGCGCTGGCCGCGCAGGGCGAGGTTGTCGACGGCGCGCTGGAGCTCTTCCTCGAAGAAGGCTTCTTCCGCCGGATGCCGCCCAAATCCCTCGATCGGGACGATTTCTCGCTGATGCTCGACCTGGTCCGCGAGCTCTCGGATGCCGATGCCGCCGCAACGATGACGGCCATGGCCGCCGCAGCGGTGATGCAGGGCATGGAGCATTGCCCGAACCCGCCTCAGAAACTGCTGGTGACAGGCGGCGGGCGGCACAACCCGGTGATGATGGCGATGCTGCAGGCCGGGCTCGACTGCCCGGTGGTGCCGGTCGAGGAGGCGGGGTTAGATGGCGACATGCTCGAGGCGCAGGCCTTCGGCTTCCTTGCCGTGCGGGTGGCGCAGGGCTGGCCGACTTCGGGCCCGTCGACCACGGGCGTCGCCGCGCCGGTGGGGGGGCGGGCAGCTGTCGCGGGTCGGCTCGCTGGTGGTGTGATCGGGCGCTGACCGGCCCGGCTCACGCTTCGCCTGGCGCTTTACCCTTCGCGCCCCTCAGCCTCGGTGCGCAGCGCCTCGAGACGGCGGCGGAAGCGCGGGGCGTTCATCCGCGCGGTGACATTGGCGCAGAGCCATTCGGCCAGCAGCGGCCGGTTCTCGGCATCGAGTCGCGACAGAAGCCGCCGCAGGTAGGGCGTGTGGCTGCGCCTTGCGCGCAGCAGCCGGGCCATCTCGGCGCGGTCGAGCCGGTCGTCGGCAGCGGCGTCGAGGATCGGGTGCACGAGATCCAGCTCCAGCAGATCGCCCTGCAACGCGTCGCCCATATAGGGCAGGCGGAAGCGGGTCACGTTGCGCCGCTCGAAGAGCGCGGCATGCATCGCGTCCATCCGCTCCTGCGGGTCGTAGAGCACATAAGCGGCATGGGCGGCGTCGATCATGTCGGGCGCATAACCGAAGCGTGAGGTGAAATCGACGCGGCGCATTTCGGGGAAGCGGTCGTCCCATTCCGCCACGCGCGGATCGAGCGTTGCCTGCGGCTGCAGCAGCACGACTCGAGCGCCGGGCGCGGCGACCGAATAAGCGGCGGCGGCGTAACCGCAGGGGCCGGCGCCGTAGAAGATCACCTTCTCGAAGGCGTCAAAGAAGCCGTCGTCCAGGAGTTGGTCGAAGAAGCGGATCACCTCGGCGTCGCGGAACCAGGTGTCGGCGGTGCAGATCACCGAGAGGCTCGACCAGCCCTCGATCGCCTGCATCTCCCAGCCGAGCGGGGTGGCGGTCTCGCTGTAGGCAGAGATCCCGGGCATCGACTCGAAACTCACCAGCAGCGTGTCGCCATCTTCGACAAACACCGCGTGGTGCCGCTTGCCGAGCGGTTCGGCGAAGCCGTGTTCCTCGCCGATCTCTGAGATGGCGGCGATCCAGGAGCACCCGCTGTGCATGCTGAGGTCAACATCGGTGAGATCGAGCTCGTCGTCGAAGACGGTCTCGTGCCTGAGCTGATCCGTGTTGTCCTTCATGATACCTGCCATTGTCCTGTCGCGTCCGGTCGGGCCCGTGCAAGGGCGGATGTCTGCGCTTGCCGCCGTGCCGCACTCAGATGCTTCGAGACTGGGCGCGGAATGGGGCGGAAATATGTGGCTTTAGGGGTAATACGGCGGTGGTGAGGCGGCAAGAAAAATCACCGTGTAGGAGAGGTTTGCGCGAAATCCTCAGGCGTCGCCCGCCTGCCGGGCGCGGGTGGCGGCGGCGATCAACGGCCGGGCCAGTTCGGGCGGCAGCGGGCGCGAGGGCGGGGTCATCAGCAGCCGTCCCATGAGCGCGCGATAGGGCTCCTGCGCCATCAACTCGGCAAAGCGCGCCTTGCGCCAGCGCACTGCGGCGGCGTGCAGACCGGCGAGCATCGGATCGGCGGCAAATTCCTCGCGCTGCGCGCGGGTCGGTGCGGCCAGCGCGGCGATGCTGAGGTCCTCGTCGGTGTTGAAATTCCGCTCGACCCAGTAGTCGAGCCCCAGCAGGTGGTCGCCATGCACGGCGCGGCCGCGGTCGGCTTTCAGCACGTAGCTCTCCATCGCGCCGAGCGGATAGTGGTTGAGTTGCGCCAGCGCGTAGTTCGAGCGCCCGTAGTTGGAGAAAATGCGTCGCGTGTGGAACTGCGCGTCAAGTGCGCGCCCCTCGCCGTCGAACCAGCGCGTCTGCGCGAGCCTGCCCTTGTCGGGGCTGCGCGGCCGGTGCACGCCCAGGGCCCCGTAACTGCCGTCGTTGCGGTAGAGCGTCTTGAACATCGCCGAGCGCCAGGGCCAGTACATCGTCACCGGCGCGGCGCGGGTGAACTGCTGCGGCACCGGCTGGTCGACGAAGTTGATCACTCCGGCATTGCCGAAGAGCCGCCAGGTGAGGGTGATCGCCGTCGCATCGGGCAGGGCCTCGATCAGCGCCGCAAGGGTGTGATCCCCGGTACGGACATTGACGAATTCATCCACGTCGAGCGCCAGCAGCCAGTCGGCCCCGCGCACCGCCTCCGACTTGTCCGCCAGCTTCAGTCCGGAGAACTGGATGCCGCGCTTGTCGTAAGGCCCGTCGTTGCGAATGTGGGTAAGCGGCGCCAGTTGGGCGAGCCGGTCGAGCAGCGCATCGGTGCCGTCCTGGCAGTCGTTGCTGAGCGCCACCACATGCGTGACCCCGGCGGCGAGGTGATGCGCCAGCCAGTCGAGCAGGAAGGCGCCCTCGTTGCGCACGCAGATGACGGCTGTGATGCTGGCGGCCATGGGTCAGCTCTCCATATCGAGCGAAAGCGCCCAGGCGACGCGCTCCTCGGGGGTGAGGGTGAGCGACGTGGCCTCGCGGAACAATTTCCCGAATTCGGGATCCGCGCGCAACGCGCTTGCCCTGGCTTTGTGCCAGGCGACGCCGTCGGCGTGCAGACGGGCCAGCTCGGGATCGACCAGCAGCCGCCCCATCTCGGCCCGCAGCCGCGGCAGGTTGCGCTGGATCGTCAGGTCGCGGGCGCCGGACCAGTCCATGCGGATCCAGTAGTTGAGCCCGATCTGCCGGTCGACGTGCAGCGCCCGCCCGCGCTGGCGCTTGATCAGGTAGCTCTCGGCCGAGCGCAGCGCGTAGTGGTTGAGCTGCACGAGGTCGTAGCCGATGGATTTGCGCGAGTTACGCCAGCCGCTGCGAAGCGCTTCGGTGGTCATGTCGATGCCTGAGCCATTGGCCCATTTCACTTCTGTTTCAGCCTCTTGGCGCAGCTTGTTCGGGCGGTGGCAGGAGAGCTTTTCGTAAGCCCTCACGCCGCGCATCAGCGTCTTGAAGCCCCAAGTCGTGTGCGGCTTGGGGCAGTAGCGCGGCGCGCAGGCAGTGAATTGGCCGATCACCGGCACGTCCTTGAGCGCCTGCACGCCGCCGTGGCCGAAGAGCCGCCAGGTGAGGGCAAAATGCGTCGCTTCGGGCGCGGCGGCGAAGAGGTCGTCCAGCGTGCCGTTGCCGCAGCGGATGTTGACGAACTCATCGACGTCGGAATGCAGCACCCATTGCGCGTTCTGGATCAGCTCCTCCTTCAGCGCCGCGTCGAGCGCATGCTGCTGCGGCGAGTTGCCGGACCAGCCGTTGTTGTCACGGTGCTGCAGCACGCCCATACGGTGCAACCGGTCGAGGATACGGTCAGACCCATCCTCGCAGCCGTTGGAATAGATGAGAAAATCGTCGAAGCCTATGGCACGGTGATAGGCGATCCACTCGACGATATAGGGGGCCTCGTTCTTCATGCAGCCAAGGATGACCCGCTTGCCAGCCTCGCTTGGCGGGCGCGGCGGAATGGCGGTGAAGGGCGGCCGTTCGGCGGTCTCGTCCAGCATGCCCAGCCGGTTGTGCGGCACCCAGGGCGAGCCCTGCAGCGCGTGCAACTTGCGGAGGGCGGCGTCGGGCATCGCGGGTGCGGCGCCGGTCTCGGGCTCGATGGTGCGCGCCGCGACCTCCCGAGAGGCCTGCTCGATGCGCCAGCGGAAGGCCATGAGATACTGCGTCGCCCGGAAACCGAAGCCCGGATCGGCCTCGCGCCATTCAGGGCTGGCGACCGCGCTGCACAGGTGCTCGGGCTTCAGCCCCGGGTGCTGCGCCATGAGCCCCTCGAGGTCGGACGTGAAGCGGCGGGTGACGGCGCCGAGCCCGCCGGGGTCGAGCGGGACGCCGGGTAGTTTGATCTCGCTCAGCAGGCGGCGCCAGAGCGGGCGCGGGATCTGCAGTCCGGGCTCGGTGGCGAGATATCGCAGCAACACGTCGTTCATCCGTCGGCAGCGGCTGAGCCAGGCGGCCGAGGGCTGGACAGGTGGCGGCACCGCCTCGACCTTGCCGATGCTCTGGTCGATCTCGAAGGCCGCGCGGATCTCCTCGGTCACCTCCGGGCCGTAAAGCCGCGCCGGCTCGAGGCTGCGCAGCCGCACCGCGCCGGGGCCGAACGCCGCCTCCCAGCCGCGCTGCAGCCGGGCAAGATCGAGCCAGTGCGCCGCGCCCTGGCGCCTCGGGAAAGACGCCCCCGCGCGGGTCGCGGGCGGGCCGTGTCCCGAGCGCCGCCTGCCACCAGTCGGGCGCGGCGCAGAGACCCAGCTCCAGGTCCAGACCCCGCCTGCGACCCTCCATCAACTGCACCGCGTAGTGCCGCGCCAGCATCCGTGCCGGGGCATCGAGATGGGCGACGACGGTGATATCCTCGGAGAGTGGCGCCAGCAGGGCGCGGAGCCGGGCAAGCTCTGCGCGCGTGGTCAGCCCGCTGCCGAGCTGATGCGCCGAGAGGATCAGGGTATCGGGCTGCGCGGCCTCGACCTCGGCAACGAGCTGTGCGACCACCTCGATCCGCAGGGCCTCCTGCCGCGCGGGCGTGTCGAAGCCGCGCCCCCAGCGCAGAGCATCCACCGCGCCGGGATCGCTCACCGCCATGAAGAGCCGCGTATGGTTGCGCGCGCCCGGGCTGCGGGCGTAGAGCACGCCGCGCTTGGCCATCTGCCGCCGCTTGGCATCCATCACCTGCTGCAGCCGATCGCTGCTCTGCGCGTCCGGACCGATATGGAGAAAAATTCTCACCCCCGGACCCTCTTGGTCTTGCCCGGGCGGTTCTCGTTGGCCTTGCCCCACCAGGGTAGGGTGATCCCGAGGTGGCGCGAGATCTGCGCCGGCGCCTCGGGGTCGGCGATGTCATAGGCCAGGAAACGCGGGTCGCCCTCGAAGATGCGGCGCAGGAACTGCTGGTGCGCGGAGATCCATTGCGCGCGCTCGAGCCGCGTCTCGCCGTAGCCCGCGGGCAGGCCGGGCACCGCGCCGCGCGGCAGCCGGTCGGTGCCGAGGTCGGACCAGCGCAGCATCGACTGCGCCATGGCCTGCGGGTCGCGCATCGAGGCGACGAACTTCAGCTCCGGGTGGCGGGTCCGCAGCGCCTCGATCAGCCCGAAATCGGTCTGCGGCCAGAGGTTCAGCTTGGCGTTGAGCACGCTGACCTCGGCCAGCGCGTCGAGCCCGCCGAGCCGCTCCAGCGGGTCGCCCGAGCGGAAGTAGCCGTCGTAGAGCTGCCGCGCGACAAAGCTCCCGGCGAGCGCCGGATCGGGGCATTTGCCCCGCCGCAGCTTGTGGTCGGCGACCGTGAGGCCCGCCCGCTCCAGCGCGAGGCCCAGCGTCGTGGTGCCGCTCTTCGGCAGGCCGAGGTTGATGACGATCACGCCGCGTCCTCCGCCAGTCCCAGGCGGGCCATCAGCTCCGCCTCGCCGGGCGGCAGCGCGGGCAGGGCCGCCAGATGCGCGGCGCGGGCGGCGACCTGCGGCTGCGCGCGCAGCATGCCGATCTTGGCGCGATGCGCCTGCACCGACAAATCGTGCAGCCGGGCGACGCCGGGCAGGGCGCGCAACTCGGCGATGCCCTCGGCCAGCGCCGGCAGCATCCGCAGGATGGAGCGGTCTTCCCAGGCGGTATCGTTGCGCTCCTGCCAGTAGCTCTCGTCGAAGATGCGCCCCTCGCGGTTCACGTCGCCGCGCTCGGTCTTCACCAGGTAGCTGTCGAGCGCGCGCAGCGCGTAGTGGTTGAGCGTGGCAAAGCGTCGGGCGCCGGCGGCGGGGAACTTGCGCATGCGGCGCGGGCGGTCGGCGGTGAGGAACGGCGTGGGCGCCGCGCGGCCACTGCCGTCGGTCCAGCGCGGATGTTTCGCCGCGGGCAAGGACTTGCGGAAGAACGGCCGGTGCGCGCCGAAATACTGCAGCGGAAAGTCGCGCCGGACGAGGGTCTTCACCTCAATGGCGCTCTGGTCGCACCAGAGGTCGGGATTGTGCGACCGGCAAAACTGCGCGATCACCGGCGCATCCTCGAAGGTCGTCACCCCGCCATTGGCGAAGAACTGAAAGCTGACCGAGATCGCCTGCGGGTCGCCGCAGGCGTCGATCAGCGCCGGGATCGTGTGATCGCCCGCCCGCACGTTCAGGAATTCGTCGACATCGGCCACCCAGACCCAGTCGGCGCCGGTCACCACCTGCTGCCGCGCGGCGTCCTTCAGCGCCTCCATCTGGTAATTGCGCCCCTGCGCCGGGTTTTGCAGGTGCAGGACGCCCACGGGCGCCAGCGCGTCCAGCAGCGCATCGGTGCCATCGTCGCAGTCGTTGGAATAAAAGAGGAAATCCGTAACGCCGAGCAGCCGGTTGTAGGCCACCCATTCGAGCAGGAACGGTCCCTCGTTCTTCACGCAGGTGACCGCGCAGATGCGCAGCCCGCTCGCCATCTTGGTTACCATACCGCTGCCCGTACACGTCCGGGCTGTGCCCCGGTTCTATTGCCGGAAAACCATCGCACCTCGGCCCCGGCGCGTCAACGTGGGCAGGCGGGCGGCGCGCATCTCCCTTGACCGGCGGCCTCCCGGCGGGCAGCAATCAGGGCAGGAGGAGACCCACATGCAAGACCCCAGCTCGATCGGCGCGGTGCAGCAGCTTCTGGCCGGCACCGGCTACGTCTGCCCGCGCCCGCTCGCCACGGTGCTGTTCTTGTCACTCAAGCTCGGCAGGCCGCTGTTCCTCGAGGGCGAGGCGGGCGTCGGCAAGACCGAGATCGCCAAGGCGCTGAGCCTCGCCACCGGGCGGCGGCTCATCCGGCTGCAGTGCTATGAGGGGCTGGATGCGAGCTCGGCGGTCTACGAGTGGAACTTTCCCGCCCAGATGATCGCCATCCGCGCCGCCGAAGCGGCGGGAGAAGCCGACCGCGGCCAGCTTCAGCACGACCTCTTCGGCCCCGACTACCTGATCGAGCGCCCGCTGCTGCAGGCCATGCGCCCCGATGAGAACGGGGCACCGATCCTGCTCATCGACGAACTCGACCGCACCGACGAGCCCTTCGAGGCCTTCCTGCTCGAGGCGCTGAGCGATTTCCAGGTCACCATCCCCGAACTTGGCACGATCACCGCGCCCGAGCCGCCCACGGTCATCCTCACCTCCAACCGCACCCGCGAGGTGCATGACGCGCTGAAGCGCCGCTGCCTCTACCATTGGGTCGACTATCCCGACTTCGCCCGCGAGCTCGATATCCTTCACGCCCGCGCGCCCGAGGTGGCCGAGGCGCTCTCGCGCCAGATCGTCGCCTTCGTGCAGCGCTTGCGCACCGAGGATCTGTTCAAGAAGCCGGGCGTCGCCGAGACCATCGACTGGGCCAAGTGCCTGCTGGCGCTCGACGTGATCGACCTCTCGCCCGAGGTGATCTCGGACACGCTCGGCGCCATCCTGAAGTACCAGGACGACATCGCCAGGATACAGGGCAGCGAGGCCAAACGCCTGCTCGACGAGGCGAAAGCCTCCCTCGAGCCCGCCTGATGTTTCTTCTAGGCGGAAATATCCCGGGGGTCCGGGGGCAGCGCCCCCGGTTTTCTTCCGTCCGCGGAAGCCGCTGATGGCCGAGCAGATCCCCCTCACGCTCCCCGAGCACCCGCGGCTCGCGCAGAACATCCTGCATTTTGCCCGCGCCCTGCGCCGCGCCGGGCTGCCGGTGGGGCCGGGCCGGGTGGTCGACGCGGTGCGCGCGGTCGAGGCCGCGGGCTTCACCGACCGGATGGATTTCTACTGGACGCTGCATGCCTGCTTCGTCTCGCGCCCCGAGCAGCGGCTGGTCTTCGCGCAGGTCTTCCGGCTCTACTGGCGCGACCCGCGCTACCTTGAGCACATGATGTCGATGATGCTCCCGGCGATCCGCGGCGTGCAGGAGGAAAAGCTTGCGCAATCGGCCGAGAAGCGCGCGGCGCAGGCGCTGCTCGGCGACCAGATGCCCGAGATCCCGACCGATGAGCAGGAGGAGGAGGCGACGAAGATCGAGGTCGACGCCTCCTTCACCCTCTCCCGCGAGGAGCGGCTGAGGAGGCTCGACTTCGAACAGATGTCGCTCGAGGAGATCACCGAGGCGAAGCGCATGCTGGCCCGGCTCGAGCTGCCGGTGAAACCCTTGCCCTCGCGCCGCGGCAAGGCTTCGATGCAGGGACGCAGGCTCGACTGGCGGCGCACGCTGCGCGCGGCGATGAAGCAGGGCGGCGAGATCCGCAGCCTCGCTCATCTCGAGCCGCGCGAGAAATGGCCTAACCTGGTGGTTCTGTGCGATATCTCCGGCTCGATGAGCCAATATTCCCGGATGGTGCTGCATTTCCTGCACGCGGTGGCCAACCGCCGCGGCGCGGGATGGGCCAAGGTGCATGCCTTCACCTTCGGCACGCGGCTCACCAATATCAGCCGCCATCTCGCCACCCGCGACGTCGATGCCGCGCTCAGGGGCGCCGGGGCCGAGGCGCGGGACTGGGAGGGCGGCACCCGCATCGGCCAGTGCCTGCACGCCTTCAACCGCGACTGGAGCCGCCGGGTCATGGGGCAAGGCGCGGTGGTGCTGCTCATCACCGACGGGCTCGACCGTGACGACGCGGGGCTGCTGGTGCGCGAGGTGCAACGGCTGCAGCTCTCTTCGCGCCGGCTCATCTGGCTCAACCCGCTGCTGCGCTGGGATGGTTTCGCGCCCAGGGCCGCGGGCATCCGCGCCATGCTGCCGCATGTGGACAGTTTCCGCGCCGGACACAGCATCGCCTCGCTCGAGGATCTGGCCGCGGTGATCTCCAGCGCCCGCGACAGCGGCGAGAAGGCGCGCCTCATGGCGCTCCTGCAGGAGGCCTAGCGCGGGGCCAGCATTTTTCCGCTTATTTATTATGCAGCGTGAATGAACTTTTCCTCGGGCCTCTTCGTTGCCTCCCCACGCCGCGCTTTGCGGACCAGGAGAAGGACGTAACGAATGACCAGAGGTCTTCTGAAATCGACGACCATGCTTGCGCTTGCCGCGAGCCTCGCCATGCCCATGGCGGCCCAGAGCCAAGAGGCCAAGGCCGATTGCGCGCAGACGCCGGATGCCAAGGCCTGCCTGGACAAGGATCCGAAGGCCAAGGGCAAGGAGGCTGGCGAGACGGCCGGCGAAAAGAAGGGCAAGGTCGCCGCCGCGGCTGGAGCCTCTGCCGAGACGCCCGCCGCCGAGGCGGACCTGAAGGCCGGTATCGAGGCCGAAGCCGAGGCGGACGGCGCGCTCGAGGCGCCCGAAGCGCAAGCCGGGACCGGGGCGGCCACCGAGAGTGCGCCTGCCGAGAAGGCCCCCGCCGCCGCGGCACAGGCCGAGGCTGCGCCCGAGAAGGCAGAGACCAAGACCGAGCAGCAGGCCGAGGCGCCCGCGCCCAAGGCTCAAGCCGAGGCGAAGAGCGCCGAAGAGGCGCCGGCCCCCGATGCGGCGCAGGCGCAGGCACCCGAACCCGGCGCTGCACCCGCGGCAGAGGCCGAGGCAAAATCCGCCGAGACCAAGGGCTCGGACGAGCTGAAGAAGGCGCTCGAGGCAGAGCAGGCGGCCCAGGGCGACGCGACCCCGGAGCCGAAAGCCGCCAGCGGCGCCGAAGTGACCGCCGATACCGCGTCGGAGCCTGCCTCGGCAGAGGGCTCGGACGAGTTGAAGAAGGCCCTCGAGGCCGGGCAATCGGCAGACGCGGATGCGACGGCGACCCCGAAGGCCACGGCCGAGACCGACGCCACGGCAGAGGCTGACGCGCAGCCAGCCGGGACGGAAGGCGCCGACGATCTGAAAAAGGCGCTCGAGGCAGAGCAGGCAGAACAGGCAGCTCAGGGCAACGCGACCGAAAAGCCGGACGCACCCGAGATGGAGGCCACCGCCGCAGATGCCGCCCCGAAGGCGCCCGCGGCCGAGGCAGACGCCGAGCAGCAGGCAGCCGCGCCCGACGCGGAGGCCCAGCCCCGAACCGCCGAAGCCGAGCCCGAGGCGCCGAGCGCCGAGCAGCAGGCAGAGGCCGTTGCCCGCGAGGAACAGCAGTCGCAGACCGCCGCGGCTGCCGCCGCCGCCTCTTCCGAGGAAGCCCCGGAGGACGCCGAGCTGGTCGAGGAGAGCCTGACCGAAGCCGACGTGCGCGCCTCGGACGAGGATTTTGCCACCGACCTGCGCACCCAGGCGGAAAACGAGCAGCAGGCCGAGACCAGCACCAAGGCAAAGAAGGATGACGACGACGAAGACGGCCTCAGCAACTTCGAGAAGGCCGCGCTGGTCGGTCTGGGCACCTTCGCGCTGAGCCAGATCCTCGATGACGGCGCGCAGGTGGTGCAGAACACCGGTGACCGCGTGGTGGTCGAACAGGATGGCCAGTACCGCGTGCTGCGTAACGACGACGTGCTGCTGCGCCAGCCCGGCTCGGACGTGAAGACCTATCGCTACAACGACGGCTCGACCCGCACCGTCGTCGCCTATGACGACGGCACCTCGGTCGAGACCATCAAGACCGCTGGCGGACGCGTGCTGCGCCGCGCGCGCATCCTGCCGGACGGCCAGCAGGTGGTGCTCTTCGATGACACGCAGAGCGCACAGCAGGTGGTGGTCAGCGAGCTGCCGCAGGCCCGTACCCAACGTCTGAACTTCCGCGACCTGCAGGGCGAGGATCTTGCCGCCGCGCTGGCCTCGCAGGAGGCCGAGGGCGTCGACCGGGCCTTCTCGCTCAACCAGATCCGCAACATCGACCGGGTCCGCCACCTTGTGCCCGAGATCTCGGTCGACACCGTGACCTTCCAGACCAACTCCGCGGCGATCCGCCCGGGTGAGGCCGAGGAACTGGCGGCGCTCGGCAATGCGATGAAGCGGATGATCGAGGAAAACCCCTCGGAGGTCTTCCTGATCGAGGGCCACACCGATGCCACCGGCCCGGCGAGCTACAACCTCGCGCTCTCGGACCGCCGCGCGGAATCGGTGGCATTGGCGCTCAGCGAGTATTTCGACGTGCCGGCGGCCAACATGGTGCTGCAGGGCTACGGCGAGAGCGATCTCGCGGTGCAGTCCGCGGGTGACGAGCGCGAGAACCGTCGCGCCGCCGTGCGCCGCATCACCCCGCTGCTTCAGGGCAGCTGATCGCCATGACCCAAAGCTCCGTCCGGACCAGCCGGGCGGAGCGATGTCCCGGCCGCGTCCTTGCTTCGAGCAGGGCGCGGCCGGACTGCGTCCGGCCTGCCTCCGGCGGGGATATTTTTGCCTAGAAGAAATATCGAAACGGCGCCCGGCGTCGGCGCCCTTCTTCTAGGGTGAAATATCCCGGGGTGAATTGCCGCGCAGCGGCAAGAGGGGCAGCGCCCCTCCCGCGACCGAACTCTCAGCCGCCCGTGTGGCTCATGTGTCGCGAGACGCGCCCGTCCACCGACTGGCGCGAATAGTCGAAGTCATGCCCTTTGGGCTTGCGCAGGATCGCCGCGCGGATCGCGTCTCCGAGCGGCGCGTCGGTGCCCGGATGGTTGCGCAGCGGCGCGCGCAGGTCGGCGTTGTCCTCCTGGCCGAGGCACATGAAGAGCTCGCCCGTGCAGGTCAGCCGCACCCGGTTGCAGCTCTCGCAGAAGTTGTGCGTGAGCGGTGTGATGAAGCCGATCTTCTGGCCGGTCTCCTCGAGCCGCACGTAGCGGGCGGGGCCGCCGGTGCTCTCGGGCAGGTCGGTGAGCGTGTACTGTTCGGCGAGCTTGGCGCGCACGTCCGACAGCTTCCAGTACTGGCCGAGCCGGTCCTCGTTGCCGATGTCGCCCATCGGCATCACCTCGATCCAGGTCAGATCGATCCCGCGCGCGGCGCACCATTCGGTCATCGGGAAAAGTTCATCCTCGTTGAAACCCTTCAGCGCCACGGCGTTGAGCTTGACGCGCATGCCGACCTTCTGCGCCGCGTCGATGCCGCGCAGCACCTGCGGCAGCCGGCCCCAGCGGGTGATGTCGGCAAATTTCTTTTCATCCAGCGTGTCGAGCGAGACGTTCACCCGGCGCACGCCCGCATCCCAGAGCGGCTGCGCGAAGCGTTCGAGCTGCGAGCCATTGGTGGTCAGCGTCAGCTCCTTCAGCGCGCCCGACTCGAGGTGACGGGTCATGGCGTTGAAAAAGGTCATGATTTCGCGCCGCACCAGGGGCTCGCCGCCGGTGATGCGCAGCTTCTCGACGCCGAGGCCGACGAAGGCCGAACAGAGGCGGTCCAGCTCCTCGAGCGTCAGCAGCTCCTTCTTGGGAAGAAAGCTCATGTTCTCGGACATGCAGTAGACGCAGCGGAAGTCGCAGCGGTCGGTCACCGAGACCCGCAGGTAGGAGATCGGCCGCAGGAACGGATCGACGAGGGGTGTGATGGGCGAGGTCATGGTGAGAATGTATGCGCGAAACCCTGCCGGGACAAGCATCTGCGCAATTGCCAGAGGCAGGGGGGCGGCCTAGCTTTGCACACATGAGAGTGATCCTGACCCTTCCCGCCCTCGTTCTGCCGGTATTGCTGGCGGCCTGCGCGCAGCAGGCGCAGCAGAGTGCCGCGCCCGCTCCGGCTCCAACCTCCTCCACAACGGGTGCCGCGGCGACGCTGCGCCCCCCCCGCCAATGCGCGCACCGAGGAGCAGTTCGACACCACCAGCGCCGAGGAGCGCAGCGCCGCCGCCGCGGCACCCGCCGCGGCCGAGCGTAAGCTCGGGAGCACCGTCGCCTCGCTCGGGGATCCGACCGATCCGGGGTTCTGGCTGGAGACGCCGCTGGTCTCGAGCGTGACCAAGGGCAGGGTGGTCTACCCGGTCAACGGCAAGTCGGCGCAGGTCGAGCTGCGGCCGATCGAAGGGCCTGCCTCGGGCGGCAGCCGGATCTCGCTGCCGGCGATGCGGCTCATCGGCGCCCCGCTCACCGATCTTCCGACGCTGACGGTCTACGCGGGCGGCGCCACGGGCTGAGTCTTGCTGCCGCGGTCTTGGGATCGCGCGCCCCCGGTGTCTTTGGCGATTCCGGGTGCGGCGGGGCCTGTCCGCCGCCTCTGCGCTTGAAGGCACCCCGGCGCTGGTTTATGTCCCCCCCAGAACCAAGACGTCCCATTCGCAGGAACATCCGCATGCGCGCCGAGACCCAGAACACCGTCGAGAAAATCCGCAAGTCCCTGGGACTGCTGGAGCAGCGGCTCGACTGGGAAACGGCGGAGTTCCGGCTCGAGGAATTCAACGCCCGCGTTGAGGACCCGAACCTCTGGGACGATCCCGCCGCCGCGCAGAAGTTGATGCGCGAGCGCCAGCAGCTGGTCGATGCCATCGACACCTACAAGTCGATCAAGCAGGAACTGGCTGACCAGATCGAGCTGATCGAGCTTGGCGAGATGGAAGACGACGCCGAAGTGGTCGGCGAGGCGGAGGCGTCGCTCAAGGCGCTGGCCGAGACCGCGGGCACCAAGGAACTCGAAGCGTTGCTCGACGGCGAGGCCGACAGCAACGACACCTTCCTCGAGATCAACGCCGGCGCCGGCGGCACCGAGGCCTGCGATTGGGCCGCGATGCTGCAGCGTATGTACGTTCGCTGGGCGGAAAAGCGTGGCTACGAGGTCGAACTGCAGTCGGAGGAAGCCGGCGCCGAGGCGGGCATCAAGTCCTGCGCCTACAAGATTTCCGGTCAGAACGCCTATGGCTGGCTGAAGTCCGAGAGCGGCGTGCACCGCCTGGTGCGCATCTCGCCCTTCGGCAAAGGCACGCGCGAGACCTCCTTTGCCTCGGTCTGGGTCTACCCGGTGGTCGACGACAACATCGAGATCGAGGTGAACCCCGCGGACATCCGCGTCGACACCTACCGCTCGTCCGGGGCCGGCGGCCAGCACGTGAACACCACCGACTCGGCGGTGCGGATCACCCACCATCCCACGGGCATCGTGGTGACCTCGTCGGAGAAATCGCAGCACCAGAACCGCGACATCGCGATGAAGGCCCTGAAGTCGCGCCTGTACCAGCTCGAGCTCGACAAGCGGAACGCGGCGATCAACGAGGCACATGAGAACAAGGGCTCGGCAGGCTGGGGCAACCAGATCCGCTCCTACGTCCTGCAGCCCTACCAGATGGTGAAGGACCTGCGCACCAACCACGAAACCTCGGACACCCAGGGCGTGCTCGACGGCGATCTCGACCCGTTCATGGGCGCGACGCTGGCGCAGCAGGTTTCGGGCAAGTCCCGTGCCGACGCGCGCGAAGACTGAGCGGAGCGATCCGGCGGACCCGTTCAGGACTTCGCCGTTCTGACCCTTGCCACAGGGCGTGCATCCCGGCTTAAGTTCCTTCAACGAGGGGATTTGAGGGGAGGAGGCGCCATGGAGAGCGTCCTAGGTGACGACGTACCGCGGCAGGGCGTTCCGGAATTTTCCGACGTCACTTTTGCCACGCTGAAGAAGGCACTGCGCCTCGGGTGGGGTGATCTGGTTTTCGCGCCCGGATTCGCGCTGGTCTTCGGCGGGGTCTACGTGCTGGCGGGGCTCTTCCTGACATGGCTGACCCTGGCCACCGGCACGAGCTACTGGCTGGTGCTGGCGGCGATCGGCTTTCCGCTCTTCAGTCCGTTTGCGGCGGTGGGCTTCTACGAGGTCTCGCGGCGGCTGGAACGCGGCGAGCCGCTGGACTGGATGCAGATCTTCAGCGTCATTCTGCGCCAGTCGAAACGGCAGCTGCCCTCGCTCTGCGCGGTGATCGTCATCGTCTTCCTGTTCTGGTTCTTCCTCGGGCACATGATCTTTGCCCTCTTTCTCGGGCTCGCGCCGATGACCAACGTCAGCACGAGCCTCGAGGTTTTCCTGACGCCAAACGGAATGACAATGCTGGCGGTGGGGACGGTGGTGGGAGCGGGCTTTGCGCTGCTGCTCTACATGATCACCGTGCTGGCGCTGCCGCTGCTGCTCGACCGGGACGTGGACTTCGTCACCGCCATGATCACCTCCTTCGGCTACGTGCAGCGGCATCCGCTGCCGATGCTGGCGTGGGGGGCGTTCCTGGCGCTGGTGACCTTCGTGGCGATGCTGCCGTTCTTCCTCGGGCTCTTCGTGGCACTTCCGGTGCTGGGCCATGCGACCTGGCACCTCTACGACCAGCTGCGGGTGCCGGAAGAAGCGGATTGAACCGAAACCGGCACCGCGGGGGCGGTGCCGGTGGGGTTTGTCAGCGGAACTCTTCGTCGACGCGAAGCTGCTGGCGGTGGAAGGGGACAAGCTCCTTCGCGGTGCGGTAGCCGCTGCCCCGCGCTGCGGCGAGCACCTTGTGGGTGTCGGTGCCGAGATATTCGTAGACCAGACGCGCGGCGCGCCGGCCGGAATGGTTCTCGGGGGTGGTGCGCACGGCGTAGCCGACCCAGAAGTGGTTCGCGAGACCGCCCGCTTTCGACAGGTAGTTGAACGAGGTGGTCACCGCGCCCTTGCGGCTGACCAGCGCGGCGATGCCCTCGGCCTGATGCAGCACCAGCCCGCGGTATTCGCGCGAGGCGGCATCGGTCGGCAGATCGTACATGGTCAGCGCTTCCTTCGGCTCGAAGCCGCGCAGGAAGGTCATGCCGTCCTTCCGGAAGATGCGGACGACGCCCACGACGAACCGCGATTCCTCGGAGAAGGCGGCACGGGAGAAGCGGTAGAACCCCGAGGGGAATTCGTCCTCGCTCAGCCCCAGCAGCCCGGCGCCGACGAAGTCGGACAGGAAGGGATGGTGCAAGAGACTGGCCGGCTCCTCGCGGATATCGTCCACCGGCTCGAGCAGGATGCGTGCGTCCACGCCGAAGAAACTGCAGATGCGATGCAGCACATCGGGTCGCGGAAAGGATTCCCCGGCCAGATACCTGTTGAACTGCGTGCGGTTGATTCCAAGATCGCGGCAGAGCGCCGAGATCGAGGCGGCGCTGCTTCCAAGCTTTCGGAGATTGGCTCCGAAGACGCTGCGCAGCTCCGCCGGACTGGGGGGGCGGAGCCTGGTCCCTGGGCGCTGTGGACATTCCGTTTTCTTTCATGCTGGCGACAGTTCTTTTCAAGGCGACGCTTTCCATGCGCTGTTCCTCCCTGTGAACTTCTTTTTGTTGCTGAATGGCGTCAGGGCTGATGCCATATGGAGACAATCGTGGTCCATGCCGACACAAAAATCAAGCACACGTCACGTTTCGCCGCATGTGAGGTCCGCCGCATCTGCGTCAGTGTTATCCCAGATGAGGTGCGGGGAAGTGCATGTCACAGAAGATGTTAGGTGTTGTGCTCTGGTCGGATCAGGCCGCGCATAAAGCGGTGATCTGGTGCGAGGACCACGGCGAACTCGCGTTTTGGCATGAGCCCGAAAACGGCGCGCACGAGGGAGCGGCGCTCGACGCTGGCGATCTGGTCGAATTCGATATGCACGACGGCGAAAATCTGCGCCATGCAAGCAACCCTCAACGACTTGAAGAAAAACAGTTTTCCGGATTGGTGGAGACGCTGTGTAGCGCCACGGGGGCTCCCGCGCGCGGCTTGCCGTGCCCGGCGTCGCCGGGCGGGTCATCGCCTTTCCTGACCCGCAGCGGGCCGAGAGACACGTCGCCTGAGCGCGGCCCTTCGGCGAAGCGCACACGAAAACGGGCCCGACATGTCGGGCCCGTCGACGTTTTCGGGATCAGAGGGCGAGGCCGCGCGCGGCTCAGACCTTGCCGCGGGCGAGGGCGGCGACGCCGGTCCGCGCCACTTGCACCAGCCCGAGGGGGCGCATCAGCTCGGCGAAGGCGTCGATCTTGTCCGGGGTGCCGGTCAGCTGGAAGACGAAGCTCTCGAGCGTGCTGTCCACCACCTGCGCGCGGAAGATGTCGGCAAGGCGCAGCGCTTCGACCCGCTTGTCCCCGGTGCTGGCAACCTTCAGCAGCGCCAGTTCGCGCTCGACCGAGCTGCCTTCGGCGGTAAGGTCATGCACGTCGCGCACCGAGACGATCCGACCGAGCTGGGCCTTGATCTGCTCGATCACCTGCGGCGTGCCGGTGGTGACGATGGTGATGCGCGACAGGTGCCCCTCGTGGTCCACCTCGGCCACGGTGAGGCTGTCGATGTTGTAGCCCCGGCCCGAGAAGAGGCCGATGACCCGGGCCAGAACGCCCGGCTCGTTCTCGACGAGCACGGTGATGGTGTGGGTTTCCTGAACGTCCGAGAAGGTGGGCCGTAGGTTGTAGGCCGAATGCTTGGACGAGCCTTTCTTGATCTGTAGCGCGGACATGGGTTGCAGCTCCTGTAAACTCTTCTGGCGATGGCGATCTGTGGGGGCGGAGGGGCGAGCCCCTCCGCGCCGTCCTCAGACCAGCACCGCGCCCTTGCCGGCGATGGCGTTGGTGGCCTGCGCGTCGCCGAGCAGCATCTTGTTGTGCGGCTCGCCCGACGGGATCATCGGGAAGCAGTTCTCGTGCTTCTCGACCAGGCAGTCGAAGATCACCGGGCCGTCATGCTCGAGCATCTCCATGATCGCATCGTCCAGATCCTTGGGATCCTTGCAGATGATGCCCTTGGCGCCGAAGGCCTCGGCGAGCTTGACGAAGTCGGGCAGCGCCTCGGACCAGCTCTGCGAATAGCGCTCGCCGTGCAGCAGCTGCTGCCACTGGCGCACCATGCCCAGACGCTCGTTGTTGAGGATGAACTGCTTCACCGGCAGGTTGAACTGCACCGCGGTGCCCATCTCCTGCATGTTCATCAGCCACGACGCCTCGCCCGCGACGTTGATCACCAGCGCCTCGGGGTGGGCGACCTGCACGCCGACCGAGGCCGGGAAGCCATAGCCCATGGTGCCGAGCCCGCCGGAGGTCATCCAGCGGTTCGGATCCTCGAAGCCGAGGTATTGCGCCGCCCACATCTGGTGCTGGCCGACCTCGGTGGTGATGTAGCGATCGCGGCCCTTGGTCAGCGCCTCGAGCCGTTCCAGCGCGTACTGCGGCTTGATGACGGTCTCGGACTGCTTGTAGGTCAGGCACTTGACCTTTTTCCACTCCTCGATCTGCTGCCACCACTTGGCGATCGCCTCGCGGTTCACCTTGCGGCCGCGCGCCTTCCAGATTTTCAGCACGTCTTCCAGCACGTGGCCGACGTCGCCGACGATCGGCATGTCGGCCTTGATCACCTTGTTGATCGACGAGGGGTCGATGTCGATATGCGCCTTCTTCGAGCGGGGCGAGAAGGCATCGAGCCGCCCGGTGATCCGGTCGTCGAAGCGCGCGCCGATGTTGATCATCAGATCGCAGCCGTGCATGGCGAGGTTGGCCTCGTAGAGCCCGTGCATGCCGAGCATGCCGAGCCACGCCTTGCCCGAGGCCGGGTAGGCACCAAGGCCCATCAGGGTCGAGGTGATCGGGAAGCCCGTGGCCTCGACCAGCTCGCGCAGAAGCTGGCTCGCGCCGGGGCCGGAGTTGATCACGCCGCCACCGGTGTAGAAGACCGGCTTCTCGGCCTTCTCGATGGCCTCGACGAGCTGGGTGATCGTCTCGAGGTCGCCTTTCACCTGCGGCTGGTAGTGGCCGACCGGCGCCTGCGGCTTGGCCGTGTACTCGCCGGTGGCGAACTGCACGTCCTTGGGGATGTCGACCAGCACCGGCCCGGGTCGGCCCGAGGTCGCCACGTGGAAGGCCTGGTGCATGATGCTCGAGAGCTTGTCGGTCTCCTTCACCAGCCAGTTGTGCTTGGTGCAGGGGCGGGTGATGCCGACGGTGTCCGCCTCCTGGAAGGCGTCCGAGCCGATCATGAAGGTCGGCACCTGGCCCGAGAGCACCACGATCGGGATCGAGTCGAGCAGCGCGTCGGTCAGGCCGGTCACCGCGTTGGTCGCGCCCGGGCCCGAGGTCACCAGCGCGACACCGGGCTTGCCGGTCGAGCGGGCATAGCCCTCGGCAGCATGGATCGCCGCCTGCTCGTGCCGGACAAGGATGTGCCGGATGTCGTTCTGTTGGAAGATCTCGTCGTAAATCGGTAGCACCGCGCCACCGGGATAGCCGAATACCGTGTCCACACCCTGATCCTTCAGGGCTTGAACCACCATCTTCGCTCCGGTCATCTGACGTGTCATCGCGGTCTCCGTTCCAGACGTCATTTCGGTTTTACTTCTCGTTCGCGCACAAAAAAAGCCCCCGAGGATTTCGGGGGCGCATGGGGGTCCATTATGGTTCCGGTTACCGGCCCATGCGCCATGTCTCTACAATAATTACAAGTAGGCCCATCTGGCGGACTCCCTTCGTGCGTGGGCCGGACCATAGGCGGAGGGGGCGGGAGGGTCAACACCTATCGGCTCAGAAAAAGTGCTCTGAGCGCGAGATATTTTTACTTTTATTGCGTTCGCTGGGGTCTGTTGCGCAGTTTCGCGAAAAATGGCCGAGCGATAACCATGTTTTGCGCAATGTTTCGGCCTTCACACGGGCTTGGGTGAAGTCGTGAATTGCCGTGGCTTGAAACCGCTGCAATACTGAACCGAAGGGTTCACTTATGTGCAGGAGGCTGCCATGGCGCAGTATCAGAGGTTCTATCGTCACGCTCGGGATTTCAGCGCGCTGAAGGCTGTGGCGCTGGTGGGGCTGTTGGTGCTGACGCAGGCGCTGGCCACCGTCGAGCGGCATCGCGACGCCGAAGAGGCCGCCTTCGATGGCGTGGAGATCCCGCAGGTCATGCCGGCGGACTTCCATGCCGCCGAGGAGCTGGTGATCCGCGTCGGCAAGATGATCTGATCGCGGCCCGGGTCGGGGAGGGCGCTTTGGGGGCTCTGCCCCCGTCCGCTGGCGCGGACTCCCCCGGGATACTTTTTCCTAGAAGAAATGGCTTAGAGGAATGCGCGGATTCGGCCTGGCGGCTCAGCTGTTGACGCCGGTGCCCTGCAGAACGCCATGCTCCAGCGCGTAGCGGGTCAGGCCGGCGGTGGAGCTGATCCCGAGCTTGCGCTTGATGTTCTTGCGGTGGGTCTCGACCGTGCGCACCGAGATGTCGAGCACCTGCGCCACTTCCTTGTTCGACTTGCCCTGGGCCAGTTGCAGCAGGATGGTCTGTTCGCGGTTCGTGAGCTGCTCGCGGCCGCCGGTCATCACCGGGGCCAGCGCGCCCTCGGCGCCGGTGCAGAGGTAGCGCGCGCCCTGCATGACCGTGTCGATGGCGGTCTTGATCTCTTCCGTCGGCACGTCCTTGAGCAGGTAGCCCGAGGCGCCATGGCCGAGCGCAGTCGTGATATACTGCGGCGTGTCGTGCATCGATAGGACCAGCACCCGCGTCTCGGGGCGGCGCTCGAGGATCATCTCGGTGGCCGAGAGCCCGCCGAGGCCGGGCATGTTGAGATCCATCAGGATGACATCGGGAGAGAGCTCGTCGAGCCGGTCGATCATCTGCTGCCCGTCCGAGACGGTGGCCAGCACGGTGATGTCATCGTAGCTTTCCAGCAGCGCCTCGATGCCCTCGGCGACCAGCGGGTGATCATCGACGATGACGACTTTGGTGGGTTCGGTCATGCGCTTGCCTTGGGTCTGGATGTGGAGGCGCCGTCTTCGGGCGGAAGCAGGTGCGACAGCGGGATCTGTGCCTCGATAACCGTGCCGGATTTCGAGGACAAGATCCGCAGGCGTCCGCCGAGCTGGTCCATGCGCTCCTGCATGTTTCTCAGGCCGATGCCGCGCTGGCCCCGGACCTTTTCGGGGTCGATGCCATGGCCGTTGTCCTCGATCCGCAGTGTCGCGCCGCGGCGGTGGCCGCGCAGGTCGAGCGTGACTTCGGTGGCGCCGGAATGGCGCTCGATGTTGGTCAGCGCCTCCTGGGCGATGCGGTAGAGCGCGATACGCCCCTCCTGGTCGACGCGGTTGCGGAAAACCACGGTCTCGAGCGTGGTATCGATGCCGGTGCGCGCCTCGAAGTCGTCGATCAGCGCCTTCAGCGCCGGCCCGAGGCCGAGATCGTCGAGCACCCCGGGGCGCAGGTCGCGGCTGATCCGGCGCACCTCCTGGATGGCACCGGTGAGCGCTTCGTGGCCGCGCTCGAGCGTGTCCATGGCGCGCGGGTCCTCCTGCGCGAGGCGGCGCTTGGTGATGTCGAGCGCGTATTTCACCCCGACCAGGATCTGGCTGATGCCGTCGTGCAGCTCGCGCGCGACGCGGCGGCGCTCGTCCTCCTGCGCGTCGAACACCCGCTGGGTCAGCTCCTTGAGCTTGGCATCCGCCAACCGGCGCTCGCGCAGGTTCATCGCGAGGCCGGACAGGAAGACCACGAGCAGCGCGCCGAGGGTGATGCCGCCGATATAGAGGAAGGTGCGGCGGATGCGGGCCTTCACCTCGGCGCGGCTGGCATTCACCGTGGCCAGCACGTCGTCGATCCAGACCCCGGTGCCCACAGCCCATTGCCAGTCCTGGAAACCGAGCACGAAGGCGATCATCTCGGCCTCCTCGCCGGTGGAGGGCTTGGGCCAGAGGAACGACAGGTAGCCCGAGCCCTGCCGCGCGATCTCGATCATCGGATCGACGATCGGCGTGCCCTCGCTGTCGGTGAGGCCGGACCAGTTGCGGCCGATCATGTCGGTGCGGCGCGGCGAGACGAGGTTGGTGCCGTCGTAATCGTAGACGAAGAAGGAGCCATCCTCGCCGTAGATCATCGCCGCGAGGATCTGTGCGACCTGGGTCTTTGCCTCCTCGTCGTCGGGGGCGGCGGCGCCGTAGATGAAGTAGAAGCCGTTGCGGGCCTGGGTGACGTAATTGCGCAGCTCCTGCTTCTTGGCCTCGAGCAACTCGTTCTCGAGCTGGCGGATCTCGCGCTCGGCCAGCATGCGCGACTGGAAAGCGACAAGCAGGGCGATGGCGGCGCAGGCGAGGATGAGCGGCACCGAGGCCAGAAGGAAGAGCTTCTGTCCGTAACTGAGCCTCAAGGACTGCCGAAGATTCTGAATGATCGCGCCCATCTCCTTCGGATTACGTCATGATTCGGCGTCTTGGGAAGTCGCGTGCGCGCATTTGCCTAGGATTACCGCAACGGAAGGCAAGGCCAGGCGGCGTTTTCGTAACGTCATGGGCAAGATTATGACCAATTCTACGCAGTGCTGGGTATTTCGCTTGCGCAATAATCTGTCCTAGGGTGCTCGAACCGTAACGATCCGCGCCGGAACGGAGGAGACGTCGAGGCGCAGAATAATCTATGGGAGGATTTACATGGATCGTCGTTCTTTTCTGAGGGCTTCCACCGCAGGTGGCGCAGCCGCTGCTGCAACCGCGCTCGCCGCTCCGGCGATCGCGCAGGGCCGCCGCACCCTCACCCTCGTGACCACCTGGGGCCGTGGCCTCGCCGGTGTGCATGACAGCGCGCAGTATTGCGCCGACCAGATCACCGCGGCCACCGATGGCGAGCTGACCGTCGAGCTGAAGGCCGCGGGCGAACTCGTCGGTGCCTTCGAGGTCTTCGACGCCGTTTCCGCGGGCCAGGCCGACATGTACCATGGCGTGGACTATTACTTCCTCGGCCAGCACCCGGCGCTGTCGTTCTTCAGCCAGGTGCCGTTCGGCATGAACTTCATGGAATATTCCAACTGGATCTACCATGACGGCGGCAACGAGCTCGCAGACGAGCTCTACTCGATCTTCGGCCTGAAAGCCTTCGCGGCCGGCAACACCGGCCCGCAGTCGGGCGGCTGGTTCAAGAAAGAGATCAACTCGCCGGAAGATTTCCAGGGCCTGAAGTTCCGCATGCCCGGCCAGGGTGGCCAGGTGCTCGGCAAGCTCGGTGCCTCGGTGCAGAACCTTCCGGGTGCGGAAGTGTACCAGGCGCTGTCGTCGGGTGCGATCGACGGCACCGAGTGGATCGGTCCCTGGGCGGACGAGAAGGCCGGTTTCCAGGAAATCACCAAGACCTACTACACCGCAGGCTTCCACGAGCCGGGTCCGAACCTGAACCTGACCATGAACCTCGAGGTCTTCGAAAGCCTGACCCCGACGCAGCAGAAGATCGTCGAGCAGGTGGCGCGCGCGTCCAACCTCTGGACCATGTCGCTGTTCATGGCCAACAACTCGGCAGCCCTGCAGCGTCTGCAGTCCGGCGGCGTCAAGCTCGTCGAATTCCCCGACAGCGTCTGGGACGCCTTCGGCGCCGCGGCCAAGGAAGTGGTCGAGGAGCCCATGGCCGACGAGATCTACAAGAAGTGCTACGACAGCTACTACGCGTCGCTGAAGTCCTCCGCACAGTGGATCAGCCGCTCGGAAGGCGCCTTCTCGGCCCAGCGTAACCGCGTCATGGGTCTCTGATCCGACATAGCGCGCGTCTGTCGCCCCCGCGGTTCGCGGGGGCGCAACTGCTTTGAAGATACCGCCCTGTCCCGACCTGCAGGAGACTCCAGCCGGGCAGGGCACCCAACAAGACCAACAAGAGACATAAGGGGGCACAGGTCATGGAAGAGACAGCCTCGGGTGGGGCATTCGGTGCGATACTGGATGGCCTGACCTGGTTCTTCGGCAATATCGCCATGTCCTTCTGGAACCTCGGCTACGCTGTGACACATCCGTCGAGCTGGCTGAACTGGACGGACAACGAGGCGGTGATGCGCTTCGTCTATTACGGCGCATCGGTGGAATTGCTGTTCGTGGTGCTGACCGCCTTCCTGGTGCTCACCGCGATCGGCATGTGGCGCCACAGCTTCATGTGGGGGCTGGTGCGCGGGCTCGAGGGCTTCCACAACACCGTGGGGCGCATCGCGGCCTGGGCCGGCCTGATCATGGTCCTGCAGCAGGTGATCATCATCCTCGTGCAGCGGGTCTTTGCCCGTCCTGATCTGTCGTTCGGCTTCGGTGTCCCGGTGACCTTCGACGTCAGCTGGTGGTCCGAGGAACTCAAGCTCTACAACGCAATCGTGGTGGCGCTCTGCCTCGCCTACACCTTCGTGCAGGGCGGGCATGTGCGCGTCGACCTGGTCTATGCGCCGGTGAGCTACCGGACCAAGAAGATCATCGACATGTTCGGCAGCCTGTTCTTCATGATGCCGATGGCGGCGCTGGTCTGGCTCTATTCCTGGTACTTCCTGTGGCGCCACCTGATCGTGCCCAAGCCCTCGGCCTCGGAAGGCCTCGAGCGGCTGGTCATGAAGGCGCGCGCGCTGAAGTGGAACGTCGAGACCATCGGCTTCAGCCCCAACGGCTTCTCGGCCTACTTCCTGTTCAAGATCCTGATCGTGCTGATGTGCGGCTTCATCTTCCTGCAGGGGGTCTGCTTCTTCTGGCGCTCCTATCTCGAATGGCGGGAAGGCCCGGAGAGCGAAGGCAAATATCACGATCACGACAAGGTCGAAGCGGGCGAAGAAGCCTACGACCACGCGGAATTCTGAGAGGGACATAGGTAAATGCTATTCGGACTCGATGGCGTCGAGATCGGCCTGATCATCGTCTTTCTCACGCTTTTCTCGGCGATCCTCTCCGGCTTCCCGGTGGCCTTTGCCATCGGCGGGGCGGGGGTGATCTCCTTCTTCATCATCGCGGCGCTCGACAGCGCCGGCCTGCTCGTGCACCAGGCCATCGACACCGGCTCCGAAGCCTATCGGACGCTGGTCGCAAGCGGCGTGCGCGAGGACGCCATTTCCATCTTCCGCTACCCGGACCTGCCACGCTACGCGATGCCGGTCTTCGAACGCGGCTGGGAAGTGGCGCTGGACCGCAACGTGTCGTTCATCGTCAACCGCATCAACGAGCGGGTCATCGCCGGCCAGTCCATCGAGACGCTGCTCGCGGTGCTGATGTTCGTGATGATGGGCATCGTGCTGGAACGCTCGAAGATCGCCAACGACCTGCTGACCACCATGGCGCGCGTCTTCGGACCGCTGCCGGGCGGCCTTGCCGTGTCGATCGTGGTCGTGGGCGCCTTCCTCGCGGCCTCCACCGGTATCGTCGGCGCAACCGTGGTGACCATGGGCCTGCTGGCCCTGCCGACCATGCTGCGCAACAACTACTCGCCCGAGCTGGCGACCGGCGTCATCGCCGCGTCGGGCACGCTGGGGCAGATCATCCCGCCGTCGATCGTGATCGTTCTGCTCGGCACCCTGGCCGGCGACCTCTATGCCACTGCCCAGGAAGACCGCGCGCAGCTCGCAGGCTGCACCGACGCGCTGACCCTGCTGGGTGAGCCGGCGGTGGTTTCCGTGGGCACGCTGTTCCAGGCGGCCATGCTGCCGGGCATCCTGCTGGCGGTGCTCTACGGGCTTTATGCCTTCGGCTTTGCCATGTTCCGTCCGCAATCGGCCCCGCCGGTGCAGTTCGGTCCGGGCAGCGGCGAGCCGGTCACCCGCGGTGAAGCCTTCACCTGGTACCTCGGTGTTCCGGCGCTGCTGGTCGTCGGCACCATCGTGCTGGGCCAGGTTGGCCTCGTGGGCACGCAGTCGACCCATATCGACAGCTACTCCGACAGCGGCCAGATGGCGTCGCTGCGCACCAACGTCGGCGAAGACTGCAAGGCGGCGATGATCGACCTGCACGGCCAAGCGGCCTGGGACAAGGCGGTTGCCGAGCAGAAGGTCATCGACGAGGCCGGCGGTGTCGAGCAGTCGCACAAGCTGAGCGCCGAGGAGATCGAGGCCCTGCGTACCGCCAAGATCGCCAATGCCGCGCCGATCGGCACCGGCCTCGCGGTGATCGCGGTCCTGCTCGGGATCGTGCTGGCCTGGGCGCGGGCGGTCTCGCCGTCCTCCGATCCGAAGCCGCTGCTCATCGGCGCGGGCGGGATCGCGCTCGGCCTGCTGGTCGACGTGCTCTTCATCCATCCCAACACCTCGCCGCTGGCGACGGTGATGATGATGCTGATCCCCTGGGCAATCTCCTTCTGGGGCGCGGGCAAGGCGGCAGCGCGTCTGGCGCACAACGATCTCATCCGCGTGGTCTTCCCTCCGCTGGTGCTGATCGTCGCGGTGCTGGGCTCGATCCTCGGTGGCATCACCAACCCGACGCCCGCCGCGGCGCTCGGCGCGGCCGGTGCCATCATGCTCGCGGCCTACCGCAAGCTGAACGAGGACGGCCGGTCGCCGAAGATCATCCTGATGTCGACCTTCGCGGTCGCGATCATGATCCTCATCGGGATGAACTTCGACCTGCGTGTCGGCACCGAGGGCGCCAACTACGAGACATGGATCGCCTTCATGGTGGCGCAGGCCGCGTATCTCTACGCGCTCTTCGGCCTGCTCTTTGCCTGCTGGGTGCTGTTCAAGGCAGGGGTTCTGACCCCGGCGGTGCGCGAGACGGCGAAGGTGACCTCGATGGTCTTCACCATCCTCGTGGCCTCGCAGCTGCTGAACCTCGTGGTGATCTCCTTCGGCGGCGAGCACTACATCCAGAGCTTCCTGAAAAGCTTCGATGACGAGCACAAGGTCTTCCTGATCGTCATGCTGGTGCTGTTCATCCTGGGCTTCGTGCTCGACTTCCTCGAGATCATCTACATCGTGGTTCCGATCGTGGGCCCGGTGATCTACGGCGGCAGCTTCGATCCGAAGTGGGTGACCATCATGATCGCGGTCAACCTGCAGACCTCGTTCCTCACGCCGCCCTTCGGCTTCGCGCTGTTCTACCTGCGCGGCGTGGCCCCGGCCTCGGTGACCACCGGGCACATCTACCGCGGGGTGATCCCCTTCGTGCTGATCCAGGTGGCAGGGCTTGCGCTGCTGTGGTTCGCACCGGGTATCGTGACGATCGTGCCGGACCTGATCCCGAACTGATCGGATTGGCATGAAAGAGAAGGGGGCGGGCCAATTGGTCCGCCCCATTTCGTTCGGGACGGGGAAATCTCTGCGAAGGCTCTTGCTGACGCTTGAGCCGGCTTCATGATAACGATGATTATTATGAGATGGCCTTCAGCGCCCCGGATCGCTAGAGACGGCGCAACCAATGCCTGCCACCTCTGGCCCGGAGTCCGTCATGTCCGCTTCCCTCCCGACCCGCTCCCCCGTCTTCGATCGTCTCGAGGCCGCCGCGCGCGAGCGCATCCTGATCCTCGACGGCGCCATGGGGACGCAGATCCAGAAGTTGGGCCTGTCGGAGGGCGACTTCCAGGGCTGCGGCGGCGGTGCCTGCACTTGCCACCTGCCGCATGCGTCGGACAAGCCACAGCAGGGCAACAACGACCTGCTGAACCTGACGCGCCCCGACGCGATCGAGGAAATCCATTACCAATACGCCATGGCCGGGGCGGATATCGCCGAGACCAACACCTTCTCGTCGACGACCATCGCGCAGGCCGATTACGACATGCAGGCGGCGGTCTATGACCTCAACTTCGAGGGCGCGCGGCTGGCGCGCAAGGCGATGGATCGGGCCGAGGCCGAGGACGGGCGCGCGCGCTTCGTCGCCGGCGCGCTCGGGCCGACCAACCGTACCGCCTCGATAAGCCCTGACGTGAACAACCCCGGCTACCGTGCGGTGACCTTCGACCAACTGCGCGAGGCCTATGCCCAGCAGGCGCGGGCGCTGATCGACGGCGGCGTCGATATCCTGCTGATCGAGACGATCTTCGACACGCTCAACGCCAAGGCGGCGATCTTCGCCTGCGAGGAGGTCTTCGCCGAGCGCGGGACGCGCCTGCCGGTGATGATCTCGGGCACGATCACCGACCTTTCGGGCCGCACCCTCTCGGGCCAGACGCCGACCGCCTTCTGGCACTCGGTGCGCCACGCCGAGCCGTTGACCATCGGCCTGAACTGCGCGCTCGGCGCCAATGCCATGCGCCCGCACCTCGCCGAGCTCTCGGCGGTCGCCGACACGTTGATCTGCGCATATCCCAACGCCGGCCTGCCCAACGAGATGGGCGAATACGACGAGACCCCCGAGCAGATGGCCGAGCAGGTCGCCGGTTTCGCCCGCGACGGGCTCGTCAACATCGTCGGCGGTTGCTGCGGCTCGACCTTCGAGCACATCCGCGCGATCGCCAAGGCAGTCGCCGCCCACAAGCCGCGCGCGATCCCCGAGCACATCCCGCAGATGCGCCTGTCGGGCCTCGAGCCCTTCACGCTCACCGAGGCGATCCCCTTCGTCAACGTCGGCGAGCGCACCAACGTCACCGGCTCGGCCAAGTTCCGCAAGCTGATCACCAATGGCGACTATGCCACCGCGCTCGAGGTCGCACTCAATCAGGTCGAGAACGGCGCGCAGGTGATCGACATCAACATGGACGAGGGGCTCATCGACTCCAAGCAGGCGATGATCGAGTTTCTCAATCTCATCGCAGCCGAACCCGACATCGCCCGCGTGCCGATCATGATCGACAGCTCCAAGTGGGAGGTGATCGAAGCCGGCCTGCAATGCGTGCAGGGCAAGTCCATCGTCAACTCGATCTCGCTGAAGGAAGGCGAGGAGAGCTTCCTGCATCAGGCGCGCCTCTGCCGCGCCTATGGCGCCGCTGTCGTGGTCATGGCCTTCGACGAGACCGGGCAGGCTGACACAGAGGACCGCAAGGTCGAGATCTGCCAACGCGCCTACAAGATCCTGACCGAGCAGGTGGGCTTCCCGCCCGAGGACATCATCTTCGACCCCAACGTCTTTGCCGTCGCCACCGGGATCGAGGAGCATGACAACTACGGCGTCGATTTCATCGAGGCCACAAAGCGCATCACCGAGACCTGCCCGCACGTCCATATCTCGGGCGGCGTGTCGAACCTCTCGTTCTCCTTCCGCGGCAACGAGCCGGTGCGCGAGGCGATGCACGCGGTGTTCCTCTATCACGCCATCCAGAACGGCATGGACATGGGCATCGTCAACGCCGGTCAGTTGGCGGTCTACAACCAGATCGACGCCAAGCTGCGCGAGGCCTGCGAGGACGTGGTGCTGAACCGTAAACCCGCAAACGGCGGCACGGCGACCGAGAACATGCTGGAACTCGCCGAGGAGTACCGTGGGCAGGGCGGTGCCAAGGGGCGCGAAAAGGACATGAGCTGGCGCGAGCTGCCGGTCGAGAAGCGGCTCGAGCACGCGCTGGTCAACGGCATCACCGAGTTCATCGACGCGGACACCGAGGAAGCCCGGCAGGCCGCCGAGCGCCCGCTGCACGTCATCGAGGGGCCGCTCATGGCCGGGATGAACGTCGTCGGCGATCTCTTCGGCGCGGGCAAGATGTTCCTGCCGCAGGTGGTGAAATCCGCCCGGGTGATGAAACAGGCCGTGGCGGTGCTGCTGCCCTACATGGAAGAGGAAAAGCGCCTGAACGGCGGTGATGGCCGCGAGAGCGCCGGCAAGGTGCTGATGGCCACGGTGAAGGGCGACGTGCACGACATCGGCAAGAACATCGTCGGCGTCGTGCTGGCCTGCAACAACTACGAGATCATCGACCTCGGCGTCATGGTCCCGGCCGAGAAGATCCTCGCCACCGCGCGCGAGCGGAACGTCGACGTGATCGGCCTTTCGGGTCTCATCACCCCGTCGCTCGACGAGATGGTGCACGTCGCCTCGGAAATGGAGCGTCAGGGCTTCGACATCCCGCTGCTGATCGGCGGTGCGACCACGTCACGCGTGCACACGGCGGTGAAGATCCACCCGCGCTACGGTGCCGGGCAGGCGGTGCACGTCAATGACGCCTCGCGCGCGGTGGGCGTGGTCTCGTCGCTGCTCTCGCCGGTGCAGAAGCCCGAGTATGTCGCCAACGTCCAAAGCGAATATGCCGACGTCGCCGAGAAGCACGCCCGCGCCGAGCTGGCCAAGAAGCGCCTGCCGCTCGACGCCGCCCGCGCCAACACGCTGAAGCTCGACTTCGCGCCGCAGCATGCGCCGAGCTTCCTCGGCACCAAGGCCTATGACGATTGGGACCTCGCCGAACTGGCGCGCTACATCGACTGGACCCCGTTCTTCCAGACCTGGGAGATGCGCGGCGTCTATCCGAAGATCCTCGACGACGAGAAGCAGGGCGAGGCGGCGCGTGCGCTCTTCGCCGATGCGCAGGCGATGCTCAAGAAGATCATCGACGAGAAGTGGTTCAACCCGCGCGCAGTGGTCGGCTTCTGGCCCGCCAATGCCGTGGGCGACGACATTCGCCTGTTCAAGGACGAGACCCGCTCCGAAGACCTGGCGACCTTCTTCACCCTGCGCCAGCAGACCGCCAAGCGCGGCGACCGGCCCAACGTCGCGCTGTCGGATTTTGTCGCACCCGAGGGCACGCCCGATTACGTCGGCGGCTTCGTGGTGACGGCGGGCATCGAGGAAGAGCGCATCGCCAAAGAGTTCGAGGCCAAGAACGACGACTATTCGTCGATCCTGGTCAAGGCGCTGGCCGACCGTTTCGCCGAGGCCTTCGCCGAACGGATGCACGAGCTGGTGCGCCGCGAACTCTGGGGCTACGCGCCGGACGAGGCCTGCACGCCCGAGGAGCTGATCGCCGAGAAATACGCCGGCATCCGTCCCGCGCCGGGCTATCCCGCGCAGCCCGACCACACCGAGAAGACCACGCTCTTCGAGCTGTTGGATGCGACCAATGCCACCGGCGTCGAACTGACCGAGAGCTACGCCATGTGGCCCGGCTCGTCGGTCTCGGGGCTCTATATCGGCCACCCGGAGAGCTATTACTTCGGTGTCGCCAAGGTTGAGCGCGATCAGGTCGAGGACTACGCCGTGCGCAAGGGCATGGAGGTCGAGGAGGTCGAGCGCTGGCTCGCGCCGATCCTCAATTACGTGCCGGGCGGCGTGAAGACCGTGGCAGCAGAGTAAGCGAGGCAAGCCCGGCGCTTTCCAGACGGTCCAATAGACAAGGCCGCCGCGATCTCTCGCGGCGGCCTTTTTCATTTCCGTGAGAGGGCGCCCTCAGACCTCGACTTCGACCTTGCCGATCGGGTGCGAGCAGCAGGCCAGCACGTAGCCCTCGGCGATGTCGTCCTCGGTGATGCCGCCGTTATGCACCATGTGCACCTGGCCGGACTTTTTCTTGATCTTGCACGTGCCGCAGACGCCGAAGGTGCAGCCCGAGGGAATGTTGAGCCCGGCCGCCCGCGCGGTGGCGAGGATGGTGTCGGTCTCCTTGCAGGTCTGGACAATGCCCGAGTCGAGGAAGCTGACCTCGGCCTTCGCGTCCTCGGGCACCACATCGCCCTCGGTTGCGTCGCGGTCTTCTTCCTCAAGCGAGGGCTGGAAGCTCTCCTGATGGTAGTGATCCATGTCGAAGCCGAGGCCGGCCAGCGCATCGCGCACCGCCTGCATGAAGGGCTCGGGGCCGCAGCAGAACACCTCGCGCTCGAGGTAGTCGGGCGCCGTCAGGCCCAGCATGAGCTGGTTGAACATGCCCTTGTAGCCGGTCCAAGGCTGGAAGCGGTCGCCTTCCTCGACCACCCAGCGCAGCTCGATCCCGTCGATGCGGCTGGCGATATGCTCGAGCCGCTCGCGGAACACGATGTCAGACGGGCGCTTGGCGCAGTTCACGAAGACCACGTCGGGGATGCGGCCGAGGTCGTACATGTAGGTGACCATCGACATCATCGGGGTGATGCCCGAGCCTGCCGAGATGAAGAGGAACTTCTCGGCCGGGTGGTGATGCGAGGTGAAATGCCCCGCCGGGCCAAGCGCCTTGATCCGCATTCCGGGGCGCAGGTTGTCGAGCATCCAGCGCGTGCCGATCGAATTCGGCTGCGCCTTCACCGTGACGGTGATCGACAGCGGCCGCGAGGGCGAGGAGGAGATCGTGTAGGTCCGGTAGAGCGGCCCGCCCGGCACCGGTAGCTCAAGCGTGACGAACTGGCCGGGCAGGTAGGCGAACAGCGCACCCGAGGGGGCAACGAAGCAGAAGGTGCAGACGTTCGGCGCCTCTGGGATGACCGAGACGCATTCGAGCATCTCGGCATCGTTCCAGTAGCGCACGGCGGCGGAGGGCAGGGAACTCGTCGCCGCCATTATTCCGCGGCCATCCGCAGCGGCGACAGACGCTTGGTCATGGTGGCGCAATACCAGTCGACGAACTGGTTCACCCCGTCCTCGTGGCTCGCGGAATAGGGCCCGGGTTCGTAGGCGGGCGAGTTGATGCCCTGCTGGTTGTCCTCGACCACGGTGCGGTCCTCGTCGTTGGTGTGCTCCCAGACGGTGGTGAGGTTTTCCAGGTCATAGTCCACGCCCTCGACCGCGTCCTTGTGCACGAGCCAGGTGGTCTGGACCTCGGTCTCGGTCGGGCTGATCGGGGTGACACGGAAGGTGATCGAATGGTCCGACAGGAAGTGGTTCCAGGTGGTCGGGTAATGGAACTTCAGCAGCGTGCCGGCATCGAGGAAGGGAATCCGGCCCAGGCGCTTCTGCACGGCGATCTTGCCGTTCATCGTGTAGCTCTCGGCACCGTCCAGCAACGGCATGCGCGCGAGCCGGTACTGGCCGTCATCCGACATCTGGAAGCGCGACACCGCCCCCACGGACTCGAGGCGCGAGAAGTGCGCCTCGACCTTCGGCGGGAAGGTGCCATCGGCCGAGACACCGGTGATCGTCGGATCCTCGGGGTAGGTGCGGCAGAGCGAGGGGTGGTTGCCGGCGCAGTGATAGCACTCGCGGTTGTTCTCCCAGACGAGTTTCCAGTTGCCGTTCTCGATGATGGTGGACTGATGTGCCACCTTGGCCTCGCGCAGGTCATGGATGGCGAGATAGGGCTCGGCCATCTTGGCGAAGGCGTCGAAATCGGGCGCGTCGTCGGCGAGGCAGATGTAGACCAGTCCCGAGACCTCGCGGCAATGCACCGGCTTCAGCCCATGTGCCGAGGCGTCGAAATCGCTGCCCATGTCGCGCGCCCAGAGCAGCCGCCCGTCGAGCTCGTAGGTCCACTGGTGGTAGGGGCAGACCAGCTTGGCGACCTGTCCCGTGGCCGCCTTGCAGATCACCGAGCCGCGGTGGCGGCAGGTGTTGTGGAAGGCGCGCACCGACCCGTCCGGCCCGCGCACGATCACCACGCGGTAGGGGCCGACCTTCTGTGTCACGTAGCTGCCGGTCTCGGCAGCGCCGCCAGCGGCGTGGCGAAGAGCCATTCGCGGTACCAGATCTGCTCGAGATCCTCGGCGAAGATGCCGGGATCGGTGTAGAAGGCCTGTTCGAGCGCATAGCCGGGCTTGCGGCGGCTCAGCAGGTCGAGGGTCGTGGCGTCAGCGGTCATGGCCGAACTCCGTAGGCCGGGCGCGGGGCCCGTGCGGGTCTCATGCGGAGAAGCGGTCGGCGCGCGGCCTCTCCTCCACGGTGGTGCGTCCCGCCGGTCCGGTCCGTCGGCGCCTTGAAAACGCGTCGCGAAAGCCGGGCCGGATCGGGCGATCTACGGCAAGGAATATCCTGCCCGCGACGATTCTGAGGGCTGGATGCGACATGGTGCGTTTCGAAACAGACTTGCCGCACAATTCGCTAAGGTGGTGTTTCTGCATTGCGGCAGGGGCTGCCCGGAAATGCGGCAGAGTTGAATCGTTTTCCTGTGAGGGCAGGGTGTTGCCGGGGTGGTCCAAGGGGCTGCGCGCGCAGCGGGGGCGCGGACCATGCCCGGGATCACGCCCTGGCCGGGCGCGAGGGAATCCCGCCCGGCCAGAGCGCGCGCGGCGTTCCGTCCCCGGAGTGGACCGCCGCATGACAAGGGCCGGCCCGCGGGGCGCGGGACCGCCCGGTGCGGATCAGATGCGCATGCGCGGCACGTCGTTCGGATCGAGCCGCAGCTCGATGAGCAGCGGGCGGTCGCGGGTCTCGATGGCATCGATGGCAGCCTGCAGCTCGTCGTCAGAACGCACGAGGATGCCCTTGCCGCCGAGCGAGGTCG
Organism: Alloyangia mangrovi; assembly: GCF_002300555.2. Classification (GTDB taxonomy): domain Bacteria; phylum Pseudomonadota; class Alphaproteobacteria; order Rhodobacterales; family Rhodobacteraceae; genus Salipiger; species Salipiger mangrovi. The sequence goes on from NZ_NTHN02000003.1 coordinate 38,566, forward strand.
CCACCTCGGCAAAGCACGGCCAGTCGAACTGCGTGAGGCCCGGGTCCATCTTGCGGTCGATGAACTGAATGTGCTCGGCGCCATAGGCGCTGTCGTTGCAGAGGATCACCACCATGTCCTGCTTGAGCCGCACCGCGGTGTTGAACTCGCCGAGGCCGCCCATCATGAAGCCGCCGTCGCCGGAGAAAAGCACCACCGGCCGGTCGGGCTCGGCCACGGCGGCACCGATCGCCTCCTGCAGACCGAGCCCGATGGAGCCGAAGTTGGCGGTTACCACGAAGCTGCGCGGGTCGGGCGCCGAGATGCGGCACCAGACCTCGGTCATGAATCGCCCGCCGTCGGTGACGAGGATGCGGTCCTCGGGCAGGGCCTTTTCCAGCCGCTCGAGCGCTTCCACGTAGTTCACGCTCTCCTCGGGGGTCTTGTTGGTGCGTGCGGGCGGGTGGCGGCGCAGCTCCTCGCCGTTCAGCTCGGCGGTGAAGCGGCTGCCGGGGATCTCGGCCTCGTCCAGCCAGTGCACGAAGTTGTCGGCGGTGAGCCCGGCGTCGGCGACCAGCGCGGCGTCGGGATGCACGGTGCGGCCGATGGCGCTGCGGTCACTGTCGATCTGCACCAGCCGCTTGCCCGCCAGCAGCTTGCCGCGGTCGGTGGTGAAGTCATGCAGCGATGCGCCGAAGCTGATGATGCAGTCGGACTTGCCAATGACGTCATAGGCGCCGGGGGTGCTCAGCGTACCGAAGATGTCGATGTCATGCGGGTGTCCGCGGAACAGGCCCTTGGCCTTGAGCGTGGTGGCCAGCGGCGCCTCGAGCCGGTCGGCGAGGCGGATGATCTGCTCGCGCGCCTCGTAGGCACCGGCCCCCGCGAGGATCATCGGCCGCCGCGCACTGGCGATCATGCCGATCGCCTCGTCAAGCGCCTCGCCCTCGGGCACGAAGCTGCGGGTCTCGAAGACGCTGAGCACGTAGGGTGAATAGGGCGCCTCCTGCCACATGAACTCGGCGGGCATGTTGAGAACGATGGGGCGACGCTCGACCTTGGCGCGGTAGAAGGCGCGGGCGACATCGCGCACCGCGAGCTCGGGCGAGCGCATCTGCTCGAAGCCCGCGCCGGTCGAGAGCACCACGGCCCGCTGGTCGATGCCCTGAAGGTGGCGCGGGTTCGCCACCGGCGTGTCGCCCGCGAGCAGCACCTTGGGGATCTGCCCGCGCGCGCCCTCGGTCAGGGCGGTGACGCAGTTGGTCAGGGCCGGGCCGTGGGTGACCGTGGCGACGCCCACCTTGCCGGCCACATGCGCATAGGCCAGCGCCATGAGCACCGAGCTGCCCTCATGCGCCGCGGGCACGAAGCGGCCGCCGCAGCCGCGCGCGAAATGGTCGGCGATGAAGAGGTTGGCGTCGCCCATCAGGCCGAACATCGTGTCGATCCCGTGGTCACGCACCGCCTGCGCGATGGCCTGATGCACATGGGTGGGGCCGGCGTCGAACATCTTCTAACTCCCTTTTGTCCTCGAGATCAGGATAGCGCGGCAGCGCTGCACGAGGTGTGCAATTGCATGCAGTGGGAGGATCAGGTATGCATTGTTTCGCTCAGTATATGCCCAATGATGCGCGAAACATGCATTCAATTGCCGAAACCCGCGCGAGGTGAACCGATATGCCGCTCGACCGCTACGACCGCCAAATCCTCGACGCGCTGCAGAAGGACGGGGCGCTCACCAATGCGCAGCTCTCCGAGCGGGTGAACCTCTCGGCCTCGCAATGCTCGCGTCGCCGCGCCGCGCTCGAGGCCGGCGGTGTGATCGAGGGCTACCGTGCCCGGCTCAATGCCGGAAAGCTCGGGCTGGGCATCCGTGTCGTCGTGCGGGTCAACCTTCGCACCCACGCCAAGACCGCCGACATGGACTTCTCGGCCTGGGTCGAGCGCCAGCCCGAGATCCAGGCGGCGTTTTCGGTCTCGGGCGATGCCGACTACGTGCTTCACGTGCGGGCACGCGATCTGGAGAGCTTCTCGAACTTCCTGCACGAGCGGCTGTTGCTGCGCCCCGACATCGCGCAGGTGCGCTCGGATTTCGTGCTGAATACGCTGAAGGACAGCGATGCGCTCGACCTGTCGGACCTCAGGTGACCTAGGGGCTGACCCGCGTGGCTGACCGGAGGTTGACCGGGCGGCGGCCTTTGCGGTTCCAATTTTCTCTGCCAGGATGTAGGAGCGCCGCTTGCGACGCCGGATGAGCCCGGCGCGCCGGATGCGAGAGCTACAGGCTGCCGGAGGCCCCACGTGACGACCCCGCACGAGACATCGACCCTTCACGCCGCTGCCCGTCTGAGCGTGGCCCCCATGATGGATTGGACCGACCGGCACTGCCGCTACCTGCACCGCATCCTGTCGGCGCGGACGCTGCTCTATACCGAGATGGTCACCTCTCCTGCGCTGGTGCGCGGCGGGGCGCTGCACCTGCTGAAGTTTGACCCGTCGGAACACCCGGTGGCGCTGCAGCTCGGCGGCTCGGACCCGGTGGAGCTGGCGCGGGCCGCGACGCTCGGCGCCGAGGCGGGCTACGATGAGATCAACCTCAACTGCGGCTGCCCCTCGGACCGGGTGCAGTCGGGGACCTTCGGCGCCGTGCTGATGAAGCACCCGGAGCTGGTTGCCGACTGCGTTGCCGCGATGCGCGCGGCGGTCGACGTCGAGGTGACGGTGAAATGCCGCATCGGCGTTGACGAGCAGGAGCCGCGCGAGGTGCTGCCTGATTTCCTCGAAAGGATCGCCGCGGCGGGCTGCGAGCGGGTGACGATCCATGCCCGCAAGGCCTGGCTGCAGGGGCTCAGCCCCAAGGAAAACCGCGACATCCCGCCGCTCGACTACGAGCTGGTGCACGAGATGAAGGCGGCCTTCCCGCAGCTGCACCTGTCGATCAACGGCGGGGTGCAGAGCCTCGACGAGGCCGAGGCGCATCTGGCGCGCGGGCTCGACGGGGTGATGATCGGGCGCTCGGCCTACCACACCCCCTGGGACGTGCTGGCCGAGGCCGATGCGCGGATCTACGGCAGCGAGCGTGAGACCGTCTCGCCCGATGATGCCGTCGCCGCGATGGTGCCCTACATCGAGCGTCACATCGCGACGGGCGGCCGGCTCCACCAGGTCACGCGCCACATGCTCGGGCTCTTCGCGGGCCGTCCGGGGGCGCGGAAATGGCGGCAGGTGCTTTCGGAGAAGGCCTCGCGAGATGGCGCCGGCACCGAGGTGCTGGACGAGGCGCTGGGGCGGATGCGCGAGGCGGCCTGAGCCGCCTCAGCCCTCGCGCTTGAGCCGGCCCGCGCGCCCGCCGCGGCGCTGCCGCAGCAGCGCCTTGCGCTCGGGCAGGGCCTCCATGATGGCGCGGCGCTCTTCGGGTGTGTATCCGGACCAGCCGGCGATCTCGTCGAGCGTGCGCAGGCAGCCGGTGCAGAGCCCGCTCTCGCGGTGCACCACGCAGATGTTCACGCAAGGAGTCTCGACGGGGGTGCGCATCAGCCGGTCCGCAGGTGCCGCAGCCGGTCGAGCGCGCCCTGCAGGATGAAGCTCGCCGCGACGTGGTCGATCAGCTCGGCGCGCTTCTTGCGCGAGGTGTCAGCCTCGAGCAGTGCCCGCTCGGCGGCGACGGTGGACAGCCGCTCGTCCCAGAAGCCGATCGGCCCGTCCCAGAGCTGCGACAGGTTGCGGGCGAAGGCGCGGGTGGATTGGGCGCGCGGTCCCTCGGAGCCGTCCATGTTGCGCGGCAGGCCGAGAATGATTCCGCCGACCTCGCGGTCCCTGACGATCTTCAGCAGCGCCTCGGCGTCGAGGGTGAACTTCTTGCGCTTGATCGTCTCGGTCGGCGTCGCCACCGAGAGCAGCCGGTCCGAGAGCGCCACGCCGATGGTCTTGGTGCCGAGGTCGAGCCCGGCGATGGCGCGCATCGGCGGCAGGGCGGCGGCGAAATCGGGGATGTCTTCGTGGATCATCGGCGGGTCCTCTGGGGTGTTGCGCTGTCCCTACCGCAGGCGCGGGCCCGAGGGAAGGGAGCGACGCTGCCGGGGCGATGAGGGGCGCTGCCCCTCTTGGCCTGCGGCCAATTCACCCCGGGATATTTCTACCCAGAAGAAAGGGCAGGCCCGGCGCGCGGTTCAGTCGGTGGCGAGACCGGCGCGGGCGGCGCCGGCGCGGACGGTGTCGAGGGCTTCGGGGCGGGTGGCGAAGACCTGCTGGGCCTCGGTCCAGATCGCCGCGGCGCGGTCGGTCTGGCCAAGCACGCCGAGCGCGGTGAGCAGCCGGGCCCATTCCTCGGGGCTGCCGCCCTGGCTGGCGAGGCGCTCGGAGAGGTTGTCGACCATGCCCTCGATCATCGCCTGGCGGTCCGTGTCGGACATCTCGGAGGCGGCCTGCATATCCTCGGTGCTGGGGCCGGGCAGGGCGGGCGGGGTCTCTCCGCGAAGCGCGGCACTGGCGATCTCGGGGAGGGTGTAGTCATTGATCCCGGCACGGAGGGCGAGCTCGGGAATCTGCTCGGCGATGGCGGGCAGCCAGGGCGCGCCCGGCTCGCTGTCGCGCAGCAGCGTGTCCCAGATGCGGAAGGCGCTGTCCGGCCGCCCGGTCTGGGCCATCATCAGCCCGCCGTAGTAGCGCGCGACGCCGTTGTGCGGATCGCGCTGCATCACCTCGTCGAGCACCTTCTCGGCCTCGGGCGAGACATAGCCTCCGGCGGCCAGCACCAGCATGTCGGCCAGATCGGCGTAATCGGAGGCGCTGGCCTTCTCGCCCCGCAACGCGATCACCCGGCGCTGCGCCGCCGAGGCGGCGGGGAAGTTGCCGAGCGCGGCCTCGGAGCGGGCGAGCAGGGCCTGGCCCTGCAGATCGTCCGGGCGGGCGGCGACGGCCTCGCGCAGGCGGGTGACCAGTTGGGCGTATTCCTCGGGAGCATCGGCAAGTGGCTGGCCGGGCACGGCGGCTTCGGCTTCGGCCTGCGAGGGGCGGCTGGCGCGGAGCTCCTCGGCGGCCTCGATACGGGTGCCGAGCGAGAGATCGCCATAGCCCGGGGCGCCGAGCCGCATGTAGAGCGCGTAGCTGCCGCCGAGCAGCGCCAGCAGCACGAGGCCGGCGGCGATGCGGCGCGGGCCCGAGCGGGCGGTCGCGGGTCCGACGCCTGACGTGCCGGTCTGATGCGCACGGCTGTCGGCGGCGAGGATGCGGCGGGAGACCTCGGTGCGCAGCCGCTCGGCCTCGGCCTCGCCGATGGTGCCGCGGGCGCGGTCGCGATCGATTTCGGAGAGCTGATCGCGGTAGACCTTGAGGTCGAAGGCCTCGGCCCCGGCGATCTCGGCCCGTCCGCGCAGCAGCGCCAGCAGCAGCGGCGCCGAGACGGCCAGAACCGCCAGCGCGGTCACGATCCAGAATGTGGTCATTAAAACTCTCCCGTTCTCGCCATTGTGTAGCCGGGCGGGGCGCGGGAAAAAAGGGGCAAGGGGCGCGGCATATGGGCCGTTCTCGGGGGTGTGACCCCCGGGCTGCGGGAGATGGGCGCAGCTGCGCGCGTCCGTTTTCTGCCGATCGGGCAGGGCGTTGGCCCCCGGGTGGTTGCAGACCGCCCCGGCTCGTGCAGGTATCGGGAGACCCGAGGGGACAAAAGGGGCGGATTCGACGACCATGAAACGTTATTCGGTATTTGCCATCGCCCGCGAGGCCATGCGCTATCACACCGGCTGGGGCCGCGCCTGGCGCAAGCCCGAGCCCAAGCGGCGCTACCAGGTGGTGATCGTCGGGGCGGGCGGCCACGGGCTCGCCACCGCCTACTACCTCGGCAAGAACTTCGGGATCACCGATGTGGCCATCCTCGAGAAGGGCTGGCTCGGCGGCGGCAACACCGGGCGCAACACCACGATCATCCGCTCGAACTACCTGCAGGACCCTTCGGCAGCGATCTACGAGAAGGCGCGGTCGCTCTACGAGGGGCTTAGCCAGGACCTCAACTACAACGTCATGTTCTCGCCTCGCGGCGTGATGATGCTGGCGCAGACCGAGCGCGAGCTGCGCGGCTACCAGCGCACGGTGCATGCCAACCGCCTGCAGGGCATCGAGACCGAGATGATCGGCCCGCGCGAGGTGAAGCGGCTCTGCCCGATCATGAACGTGGACGGACCGCGCTACCCGGTGTTGGGCGCGCTCTGGCAGGCGCGCGGCGGCACGGCGCGCCACGACGCGGTGGCCTGGGGCTATGCGCGGGCCTGTTCCGACATGGGCATGGACATCATCCAGACCTGCGAGGTCACCGCGGTGCGCTCCGAGGGCGGCAAGGTGCAGGGGGTGACCACGACCAAAGGCGAGATCGACTGCGACAAGCTCGGCATCGTGGTGGCGGGGCACTCGGGCGTCATGGCCGAGAAGGCGGGCTTCCGGTTGCCGATCGAGTCGGTGGCACTGCAGGCGCTCGTGTCTGAACCGATCAAGCCCTGCATGGACGTGGTGGTCATGGCCAACACCGTGCACGGCTACATGAGCCAATCCGACAAGGGCGAGATGGTGATCGGCGGCGGCACCGACGGTTTCGTCAACTACGCGCAGCGCGGCTCCTTCCAGCACATCGAGGAAACCGTGCGGGCGCTGACCGAAACCTTCCCGATGATCAGCCGCCTCAAGATGCTGCGACAATGGGGCGGCATCGTCGACGTGACCGGCGACCGCTCGCCGATCCTGTCGAAGACACCGCTCGGGAACTGCTATCTCAACTGCGGCTGGGGCACCGGCGGCTTCAAGGCGATCCCCGGCTCGGGCTGGAGCTTTGCCGAGCTGATGGCCAAGGGGCATTCGCCGCTGACCGCCGAATTCGGCCTCGACCGCTTCCGCGAGGGGCGCTTCATCGACGAGAGCGTCGCGGCCGGGGTGGCGCATTGAGCGTCCGCATCCCCGGCTTCGTCGCCTCAGTGCCGCGTGGCGCTGCGCGGCAGGGTGACCGGCAGCGGCCCGGCGAGTTCCATCAGCCCGGCATGACCGCCCTGCGCGCCGGGGCCGTCGTTGCAGGGCGGGTGCCAGCTGTGGATGAATTCCTGCGCCACGGCGTGGCGATCCTCGGGCCGGGACAGGGCCACCGCGCCGATGGCGTCGAAACCCAGCGCGTCGGCCCGCGCCCAGGGGCCGCCCGGACGCTTGTCCTGCGCGAGCTGCGCGCCGAGCGCGCAGGTTTCGCCGACATAGAGTATCTGCGCCTGCACCGCGCGCCCCTCGGGCAGCCGCAGCAGCATGTAGACCGCGCCTTCCTCGGCCAGGCCCGTGTCGCGGGTGAAAAGCTCTACCGGGTAGCGCCGGCCGCTACGGCTGGTCAGGGTCAGTGTGAGAAGTCTGCTCATGGGGCCTCCTTGGGGTCGGGGGTCGTCTTGTGTCGTGGTGCAGCCGCCGGCCCAGAGGGGCCCGGAGATGTCCGCGGTTTCCCAAGGATAGGTCCGCTTCGGCGCCAAACAGTGATCTGCGGCAATCGGGCGGTGACTTCCGCGTGTACTGGGGCGCTCCGCCGGGAATTGAGGCGGGGCGCAGGGGGCTTTGCCTCATCCATAGGCGGAAAACTGAGCATGGCGCAGGTGCCGGGGAACGGCCTGCGTGGCAGCGGCGTTCCACACCCAGTCACGAAATGTACTGGAGAACAGCCATGTCCGATTATACCGCAGACACGCATACCCCTCGCACGCCCCGCCCCGACCAGCGTCCGGTGCGCGATCACACCACCACGACCACGACAACCACCACGAAGAGCGGCGCAGGCGCGGGGATGGCCTTCATCCTCGGCATCGTTGTCGTCGTTCTGGCGGTGCTCGCCTGGGCCATGTTCGGCGGCGATGACGCCGCGACCACGACGGCGCCCGCAGATGATGTCAACGTCACCATCGAAGACGGCAGCGCCCCGGCCGAAAGCGCCGCTCCTGTCGAGACTGCTCCGGCAGAACAGGCCGCACCCGTCGAGACCGCTCCGGAAGCCGCTCCCGAGGCCGCTCCGGCCACGGACGGCGCTGCCGAAGAGACCAACGGCAACTGATCCGCGCCGCGCGCTCCGCAGCGCGACGCCGCACATCCCTGGAAGGCCCGGCCCCGCTTTCGCGGCCGGGCCTTTCGCGTGCCCGGCCCGGGCCAAGACACCCGTCCCCATCCGAAACGGAGCGGCCCCATGCTGATCCTCACCTGTCCATGTTGCGGCCTCGAGGCCGCGGAGATCGAGCTTGCCCCCGGCGGCGAGGCGCATCTGAAGCGCTTCGGCCCCGGCAGCAGCGATGCGGAGCTGGAGCGCTACCTGTTCACCCGTCACGCGGCCAAGGGGCCGGTGCTGGAACGCTGGCGCCACGCCTATGGCTGCGGCAAGTGGTTCCTCGCCGCGCGCGACAGCGTCACCATGGAGGTCTACGGCACCTACAGCGCACGGCTCCCCGAGCCGCCCGAAGAGGTGCTCGCCCGCATCCGGGCGCGCCACCCCGGCTGGCAGGTGCCCGCATGAGCCTTCTTCTCTTTCCAAATACGCCCGCGCTGTCGCTCCTCATCGGCCGCGACCCCGGGTATACGTGCGCGAGGTCCAGCAGATGAGCACCCGTCTGGCCAAGGGCGGCCGTTTTCTCGACCGGTCCCGCAAGATCCGTTTCACCTTTGATGGCGTGGCGATGAGCGCCTATCCCGGCGACACGCTCGCCTCGGCGCTGATCGCCAACGACCACCTGCTTGTCGGGCGCAGCTTCAAGTACCACCGCCCGCGCGGGGTGGTCGCCTCGGGCGCCGAGGAACCGAATGCCCTGGTGGGGCTCGGCAGGGGGCCGCGCTTCGAGCCGAACCAGCGCGCCACCACCACCGAACTCTTCGACGGTCTCACCGCCGAAAGCCAGAACCGCTGGCCGAGCCTCGAGCAGGACGTCGGCGCAGTGAATGCGGCGCTGGCGCGCTTCCTGCCGGCGGGCTTCTACTACAAGACCTTCCTCTGGCCGCGCGCTTTCTGGAAGCATCTCTACGAGCCGTTCATCCGCCGCGCGGCGGGGCTCGGCAAGGCACCGCACCCGGAAAGCCGCGATTCCGACAGCTACGAGCATTTCCACGCGCATGTGGACGTGCTGGTGGTTGGCGGTGGCGTCGCCGGGTTGCTGGCGGCGAAGGTTGCGGCGGAATCGGGGGCGCAGGTGCTGCTGATCGAGCAGACCGCCCATTGGGGTGGGCGCGCGCCGGTGGACGGCGGCACGATTGACGGGACGACGCCCGAGGCCTGGATCGAAACGACCTTGGAGGAACTCGACGCACTGCCCAACTTGCGCCGCGTCGCGCGCTGCATGGGCGCGGCGGTGCAGGACCACGGCTACGTGCTGGGCTACGAGCGGCTGACCGACCACGCACCGGGCACCATCGGCCCGCGCCACCGGCTCTGGCGCATCCGTGCGAAGCAGATCGTCGCGGCCACCGGTGCCATCGAACGCCCGCTGAGCTTTGCCGGAAACGACGTGCCGGGGGTGATGCTGGCCTCGGCGATGCGCGATTACGTGGTCAACTACGGTGTCACGCCCGGCCAGAAGGTGGTGCTGGTCACCAACAACGACGATGGCTATCGCACCGCGCTGGTGCTGCACGATGCCGGGGTCGAGGTTGTTCGGGTGCTCGATGCGCGACCCATGGGCGGCGGCAAGCTGATGGAGCGCGTGCGCGAGCTGGGCATCCGCGTCGATCCCGGTCGCGCCATTGCCAAGGTCAGTGGCGGCAAGCGGGTGCGGACGGTGCACAGCTGCCTCGCCGACGGGATGGGCAATGTGCTCGAGGACATCCCCTGCGACGCGGTGGCCATGGCGGGCGGCTGGTCGCCGGTGGTTCACCTCTGGTCCCATTGCGGCGGCAGGCTGCGCTGGGATGAGGCGGGGGCTTTCTTCCGCCCCGATGTCTCGCGCGCGCCGACTGGCGCAGATGGCTTGCCCATGGTCGTCCCGGCAGGTTCGGCCAATGGTGAGTTGACGCTGAGGAATGCCCTGGACGATGCCGTAAAGGCAGGGAAAAATGCCGCCCTTAAAGTTGGCTGTGAAGTTGGCGAAATTGTGGCGCCGCGAGGGGAGACCGAACCCGAGGCCGCGCTCATGCCTCTGTGGATCGTGCCAGCCAAGGCGACGCCGGATCTGCGGATGAAGGCCTTCCTCGACTATCAGAACGACGTGAAGGTCTCCGACCTTCAGCTCGCCGCACGAGAAGGCTACGAGAGCGTCGAACATGCCAAGCGCTACACCACGCTCGGCATGGCGACAGATCAGGGTAAGTTGAGCAATATCAATGGTCTTGCGGTGCTTTCTGATGCGTTGAGTGAGGCAATCCCGCAAGTCGGAACCACCACTTTCCGGCCGCCCTACACGCCGATCTCCTTCGGGGCGATCACCGGCGAGGCGCGAGGCGAGCTGTTCCAGCCGCTGCGCCGCACGCCGATGGACGCCTGGCACGATGCCAATGGCGCGGTGTGGGAGCCGGTGGGGCAGTGGCGCAGGCCCTATTGCTACCGCCGCCCTGGCGAGACCACCGAGATGGCGGTGAACCGCGAGATCCTCGCCACCCGCCGGAGCCTCGGCCTGCTCGACGCCTCGACGCTGGGCAAGATCGTCGTGAAGGGGCCGGATGCGGGCAAGTTTCTCGACATGCTCTACACCAACATGATGAGCACGCTGCCCATCGGAAAATGTCGCTACGGGCTGATGTGCAGCGAGAACGGCTTCCTGATCGATGACGGCGTAGTTGTACGGCTCGCCGAGGACACTTGGCTTTGCCACACCACCACGGGCGGTGCCGAGCGCATCCATGCTCACATGGAAGATTGGCTGCAATGTGAGTGGGTTGACTGGCGAGTCTACACCGCCAACGTAACCGAGCAATACGCGCAGGTCGCGGTGGTCGGCCCCGAGGCGCGCAGGCTCCTGGAAAAGCTCGGCGGCATGGACGTCTCGAAGGAGGCGCTGCCTTTCATGACCTTCGCCGAGGGCACCCTCGGCGGCTTCCCGGCGCGGGTCTACCGTATCTCCTTCTCGGGCGAGTTGAGCTTCGAGGTGGGGGTGCCGGCGCATCTGGGCCGAGCCTTCTGGGGCAAGCTGCTGGAACTCGGCGCCGAATGGGACGTGACCCCTTACGGCACCGAGGCGCTTCACGTAATGCGCGCCGAAAAGGGCTTCATCATGATCGGCGACGAGACTGACGGCACGGTGATCCCGCAGGACCTGAACCTTGGCTGGGCGATCTCGAAGAAGAAGGATGACTTCCTTGGCAAGCGCGCGCAGGAGCGGGTGCACATGGCCGACCCGAAGCGCTGGAAGCTGGTGGGCCTCGAGACGCCCGACGGCGGTGTGCTGCCAAGCGGCGCGCTCGCCCTCGCACCGGGCAGGAATGCCAACGGCCAGCGCAACACGCAGGGTCGGGTGACCTCATCCTATTTCTCGCCGACGCTCGGCCGGGGCATCGCCATGGCCCTGGTGCTGGACGGGCCGCGGCGCATGGGCGAGGAACTGACCTTCACCACCGACGACTACGATGCGGCGGACGAGGCCAAGACCACCTTGAAGGCCACGATCGTCGATCCGGTCTTCTACGATCCCGAGGGGGCAAGAAACGATGCCTGAGTCGATGCTTGAGCCGGTGAGCCCGCTGATGGGCGCCATTTCCGAAGGTGCGCTGACGGTGCGGGACGCGGGGCCGACGGGGATGATCGCGCTGCGCGGGGACCTCTCCGATCCCGCCTTCACCGGGCCGGTCGAAGCGTTGGCGGGCGTGCCGGTGCCGGGCGTCTGGCAGGCCAGCGGCAGCGACACCCGCGCGCTGCTGTGGATGTCGCCGGACGAGCTCTTGCTCCTCATGCCCTATGGCGAGCCCCGTAGCGCGGCGCCAAGGCTGCAGGCCGAGCTTGACGGGCAGGGCGTGTTCGCGCTGGTGCAGGACGTTTCGGACATGCGCGTGCGGCTGAAGATCGAGGGCTCGCAGATGCGCGAGGCGCTGGCGCGGCTGACGCCCGCCGACGTCTCGCCCGCGGCATTCCGCGCCGGTAGCCTGCGCCGCACCCGCATCGCCCAGGCCGCTGCGGCGATCTACGTGCTGTCGGAGGAGCGAGCCGAGGTCTTCTGCTTCCGCTCCGTGGCGGACTATGCCTTCAGGCTGCTGAGTGGGGCGGCGCGGAATGCTCCGGATTTCGAATATTTCTGAGCGGCCCCGCATTGCGCCCGGAGGCGGGCCCCCGTAGCGTCGGCAACGGCGATGTTTCAGGAAGGGGCCACCGGATGAGAGTATTTGCGCAGTCCGTTGCCCTTTGCCTGGGTCTTGTTGCCCTGCAGGCGGCTCCGGGGGTGGCGGGATCGGTGCCTGAGCGCCTCTTGCTTGCGGTGGAGGAACCTATTGCCGGCCAGTTCGTTTCCAAGCAGGCGGTGGGCTACCTGTGCCAGATCGACGTGCCCTACAGCCAGCGCTGGGTGCCGCCGATCCTGTTCATTGCCCATGACCCCGAAACCGGGCGGGTGGTGGTCTCGGATCCCATCGCGCTGTTTCACAACGCAGGGCTGCCGGTGACGGGCAAGCGTGCCTCCGAGAGCCCCGCTCGGATCAGTTTCACCTGGAATTATCCCGTGGGCTTGAACGCGCAGCAGACCCGCAAGATGCTCTACCGCGCCAGCATCGAGAAGGCGAGCGGCAGGGCCACTGTAACCGCCATCCCGGCGGGATTTGATTCGGTCTTTCAGGCGGTTGGTCGATGCGAGGCGCAGGCGCTCGAGGAGCTCTCCGCACAGCCCTGAGTGCAATGGTACACCATACTTCGCTTGACCTCGCCGATGGCAGGTCTAGGAATACTGGCAAACTCACCGACAGGCGAAAGGAAACGCATATGTCCTTCGAACTTCCCGATCTTCCCTATGCTCACGATGCACTCGCGTCCAAGGGCATGTCCAAGGAAACGCTGGAGTATCACCACGACCTGCACCACAACGCCTATGTCACCACGCTGAACAAGCTGGTCGAGGGGACCGAATGGGCCGGCAAGTCGCTCGAAGAGATCGTCAAAGGCACCTACCAGGCCGGTGCGGTTGCCCAGAACGGCATCTTCAACAACGCCTCGCAGCACTGGAACCACACCCAGTTCTGGGAAATGATGGGCCCGGGCGAGAACGCTCTGCCGGGTGAGCTGGAAAAGGCAATCGTCGAGTCCTTCGGCACCTTCGACAAGTTCAAGGAAGACTTCGCCGCGGCCGGCGCCGGCCAGTTCGGCTCGGGCTGGGCCTGGCTGGTCAAGGACACCGACGGTGGCCTGAAGATCACCAAGACCGAGAACGGCGTGAACCCGCTGTGCTTCGGCCAGACCGCGCTGCTCGGCTGCGACGTGTGGGAGCACTCCTACTACATCGACTTCCGCAACAAGCGTCCTGCCTACCTGGCGAACTTCCTCGACAACCTGGTGAACTGGGAAAACGTGGCTTCGCGCCTGTGATCTGCTGACCCAGGTCGAGATAGCGACGCCCCGTGCCGGAAGGTGCGGGGCGTTTGCATTTGAGCCCGGCTTGCACCGCGCTCTTCTGCGGCGTAGCAACGTGGCGCACCGCTTAGACCGCCCACGGAGGCCCCATGTCCGGTTTTGTCAGTTTCGTCTCTTCCGGTCCCGGGGATCCCGACCTGCTGACCGTGCGGGCGCTTAAGTGCCTGCAAAAGGCAGATGCGGTGCTTTACGACGATCTCGCCTCCGGGCCGATCCTCGATCTCTGCGCCGAGGGCACCGAGATGGTCGCGGTCGGGAAGCGGGCGGGCTGCCCCTCGCCAAAACAGGAATTCGTCAGCGCGCTGCTGGTCCAGCACGCACTGGCCGGCCAGCACGTGGTGCGTCTGAAGTCCGGTGATGCGGGCATCTTCGGCCGGCTCGAGGAAGAGATCGCCGCGGTGACCGAGGCGGGGATCCCCTTCGAGGTGGTGCCGGGTGTGACGTCCGCCTCGGCCGCTGCCGCGGCGGCAGCGATGCCGCTGACCCGCCGTCTCACCGCGCGCCGCCTGCAATTCGTCACCGGCCATGATGTCACCGGCGCCTTGCCCGAAGAGATGAACATGGCGGCGCTGGCGGATCCCGAGGCGGTGACCTGCCTCTACATGGGTCGGCGCACCTTCTCGAAGCTGGCCGAGCGGCTGATCGCCGCCGGCATGCCGCCCGAGACCCCCGCGCTGATGGCCGAGAATGTCAGCAAGGAGGGGCAGCGCATGGTCTCCTCGACTGTGGCAGAGCTGGGCGAGGCGCTGCGCGAAGCGCCAAGCCGGGCCGTGGTGATGATCCTTTACGGCGCGCTCGGAACGCCGGTGCTCGACGCGGCGGAGCGCATTCCCCCCGCCTGAGCCCGCCCTGACGCAACGTTCCGCGCCGCTGCGCTGGACGGGGCGCAGGACCTGCGGTTCAACTCCGCCCCGAGGATAATTCGGGAGGAGTATCATGCAGATCGGTGCAACAACGGTGGCCGTGGTGTCGGGCGGAGCCTCGGGGCTCGGTGCGGCGACGGCGGCGCGGCTGGCAGGACTTGGCGCAAAGGTGACGCTGCTCGACAAGGATGCCGAGCGCGGACCGGTGACGGCGCAGGAGATTGGCGGGCGGTTCGTCGAGACCGATGTGACCGACCCGGCGAGCATCTCCGCCGCGCTGGCCGAGGTGATGGAGGCCGAGGGCGCGCTGCATGTGGCGGTGAGCTGCGCGGGCGTCGCGCCGGGCGCCAAGACCGTCTCGCGCGGGGAGCCGCATGACCCCACAGTCTTTGCCCGGACCATCGCAATCAACCTGACCGGAACCTTCAACCTCGCCTCGCAGGCGGCGGCGCTCATGGCAAAGAACGAGCCCCCCCGATGCGGACGGCAACCGCGGGGTGATCGTCAACACCGCCTCTGTCGCGGCCTACGAGGGGCAGGTGGGGCAGGTGGCCTATGCGGCCTCGAAGGGCGGCGTGGTGGGGATGACCCTGCCCATGGCGCGCGATCTGGCCTCGCTGGGGATCCGTGTCTGTGCCATCGCGCCGGGGCTGTTCCTGACGCCGATGATGCAGGGGCTGCCGCAGGAGGTGCAGGACAGCCTGGGCCAGCAGGTGCCCTTCCCGGCGCGGCTCGGCAACCCGTCGGAATACGCCGCGCTGGTGCAGCATATCGTCGAGAACCCGATGCTGAACGGCGAGGTGATCCGCCTCGACGGGGCGATCCGCATGGCAGCGCGCTGAGCCTGTTTGTGCAGGCGCACAGGCGAAGCGTTGCTTTGTGCGTCTGCGCAGGGTGACCCTGCGGGGATGCGGCTCCTATATCTGGCACCAACACGACCTAGAGGTGCCGCATGACCCGCATTCCCTTCAGCCTTCTTGATCTCTCGCCGGTGCCCGAGGGCAGCACCCCGGCGCAGGCGCTGGCCAACACGCTCGATCTGGCGCGCCACGCCGAGGATTGGGGGTACCAGCGCTACTGGCTCGCCGAGCATCACAACATGCGCGGTATCGCCTCGGCGGCGACGGCGGTGGTGATCGGGCAGGTGGCTGCAGAGACCAAGACCATTCGCGTCGGCGCTGGCGGCATCATGCTGCCCAACCACGCGCCGCTGGTCATCGCCGAGCAGTTCGGCACGCTCGAGACGCTGTTCCCGGGGCGCATCGACCTGGGTCTCGGCCGCGCGCCGGGATCGGACCAGGTGACCGCGATGGCGCTGCGCCGGAACATGAGCACCGCCGCCGACCGCTTTCCCGAGGACGTGATCGAACTGCTGGGCTACTTCCAGGAAGCTGACGAGACCCAGTCGGTAATTGCCGTGCCGGGCGAGGGCACCCATGTGCCGGTCTGGATGCTGGGCTCCTCGCTCTATGGCGCGCAGCTAGCGGCGCATCTCGGGCTGCCCTATGCCTTCGCCTCGCATTTTGCGCCTGATGCGCTCGAACAGGCCATCGAGGTCTACCGGACCCGGTTCCAGCCCGGCATCACCCGGGAGCCGCGCTTCATGCTGGCCGCCAACGTCTGGGCGGCAGAGACCACCGAAGAGGCGATCCGGCTGAAGAGTTCGCAACAGCAGGCCTTCATCAACCTGCGCACCGGGCGCCCGGGGCGGCTGCCGCGGCCGGTGGCCGACATCTCGGCGCAGACAGATCCGCGCTATCTCGCCGCGGCCAACTCGGCGCTGCGTGTCTCGGCGGCAGGGGATCGCGACAAGGTCGGAGAGGAGCTCGAGGCGCTGATCGCGCGCTACCAGCCGGACGAGCTGATCCTTACCGGGATGATCCACGATCCCGCCGCGCGCCTGCGCAGTTTTGAGATCGCCGCAGAGGTGCTCGGACAGGAAAAAGGCGCAGCGACCGAACGCTGCGCCTGATCCGGGGTCTTGCTGTGCGCCGGGCCTAGGGGGCCTAGGGCTTGGCGCGCATCGACTGGATCTGCGTCTGCAGCCGCGCCAGCACCGCCGACAGGAGCATGCTCTCGCGGGTGCTCTGCTCTTCGCGGGGATAGACCATCTGGCCATCCGCCAGCGCCGTCGCCGCGCGGATAAGGCGCTGGAACGGGCGGGTGAGGTAGTGGAAAAGCAGCAGCGTCGCGATCAGGACGCTCAACCCGACGGCCGCGAGGATCATGTTGATGTGCTTCACGAACTGCGGGAAGGCGGCGCCGAAGCTGTCCTCGCGGACATCGACGATCAGGGTCCAGCCGAAGCCGGGCATGGTGTTGAGCGTGAAGTTCGGGAGAACCGCGTAAAGGTGCCCGGCGTCGCTGCGATGCAGCCGCGTGCGGTCGGCATCGGGGCGACCGGCAAGGATCAAGCCCTCGACGCGGGCGGGCAGGTCGCTTCCGGCCTCGGGGCGTGTGTCGACCAGCGTCTGCCCCTTGCGGTCGCGGATGAGCGCGCTGAGCTCGAGCTCATGCGCCGCCTCGGCCATGTAGTCGGCCACCCAGGAAATGCGCACGCTGTAGACCGCGACCGCCTGGGTGTTGCCGAAGCTGTCCTTCACCGGCATCGACAGGTTGATGAGGCTGATTTCCGCGTCGGTGCCCTCGTTCTTGGTATAGGCCGTGCCGACGGTCTCGCCGCTGAAGCCGGCCCGGAACCAGTTGCGCTGCGAGACGTCCTGGCCAAGGCGCTCGCCGCGGGAGCCGGCGATGACCACCCCGTCGGCCGAGGCGAAGCCGACCCACGCAATCTGTCCGCCTGCGCGCACCACGGCATTGGCGAAGTCCTGCATCTCGGCTGGCTCGGCATAGGAGGTCCGGGCGGCGACGGCACGCAGCGAGTCCCATTCCCGGCTGATCGCCTTGTTGAAGGTCTGCGCCAGCGCCTGCGCGCCGCGCAGACCGAGTTCGCGCTGAAGTTGCACCTGGTATTCCTGCGCCTGCCAGCGGACGCCGAAGATTGCCGCGGCGGTGGCGGTGACCAGGACGAGGCCGAGAACCCCAAGAAAAGAGGTGTTCATCTTCGGGTGACGATCGAGGCGATCCGGCATGGGGTACCCTTTCTCACTGACGCAAACTGCTCGACGCCTTGCGGTGCCGGAGAGGCTGGCTTGGGCGTTCTTGGTTAACTGATTGTTAGATGCAGGCCGGGGAAAAACTGTGATTGAACTGTGACCGAAATGGGTCAAATCCGCCCTGAGACGACGGGATTGTTGAGCGGAACCGCGCGAGTGTCGGCGTCGCGACATATCTTCCGGCGCTCTGTCGCGAAGGCGACTGTGATGGCCCGGTGCGACTCGGCTTGCCTGCGGTCACGGGGCCGGGACAGGCGCACTCCTGCGGGTGCCTTTCAATTTGCGGGGAGTGAGGGGTGGCGCGGCGGGTCCATCATAGGTGGACGCCTTTCGTGACGGTCACCCTGGCTTCATGGAGCAGGGCGTCACTTCTCAGGTGCGCCGGGCGGTGACGGCGGCGGCTTTGAAACCAGAGGCCCGCAGCACTCGCAAGGGCGGACCCGGGCAGGGCGGCGGTCAGTAGCCCGAATCTTTCAGTACCGTCTCGAGCAGTGGCATGAGCGCATATTGCGCGCCCTTGTCGGTGAAATGGGTCCGGTCCGAGAGCAGCGGCACGCCCGCGTGCACGAAGTGGCAAAGATCGCCGCTGCAGAAGCCCTCTCCGGGATCGACCGTCAGGCTGTCCTCCGGCAGGCTCTGTTCAAGCAGGGCGCGGATCTCGGACACCTGTGCGACGAAGGCCGCGCGACCCATCGTATAGTCGGTTCGGCTGCCATGGGTGCGCATCTGGCGGACGGCGCGGTCACGGATGTCGACCTCCGGTCGCGGGTGCGGCTCGATCAGCAACAGCCGGGTTCCGGTCGCGGCGGCGGTCTGCGCGAAGTCCCTTCCGAAACTGTCGGTTGTCGCGGTCGCGCCGTCGGTCCGGACAAAGGAGAGTTTCCCTTGCGCCAGCTTGTTTTGAAAGGCTCCGGCGCTGATCACCAGATCGAAGCCCTGCGCCGCGATGTAGTCGGTCACCCGGGAGATGAAGGCGGGACAGGGGACGGCGTCGATATCGTTGACGTGGTGCGCGCGATTGAGGGTGCAATGCGAGTGGGTGAACTGCTCGACCATGTATCCCTCGGCGGTGAGATAGCGGATCGCTGCCGGGCTGATCGAGCTCATCACGCTGTCGCCGACCAGTGCGACGCGGCCCTTGATGTGACCCGTTGCAGGGAGGAAGCGGCAGGCGGGCACCGGCAGAACCGGCAGCGGATCGAGGCGGGTGAAGAGGCAGCGGCGCGGCCACTCGTGGAGCTTGAGGAAGGCCTGCTGCTCGGCGGTGTAGCGGCCCGGCATGCCGCCCCTGACATGGCCGAGTGCGCCGAAGACCACCGCCGCGACGATGAGCGCGGCGCTGAGCGACAGAACCGCGGCCCGGCCGGGCAAGAGCGCGCCGGGACCGCGCCTGCGGAACGGCTGTTCGACGAAGCGCCAGCTCAGGTACGCCAGCGGCAGGCTGGCGGCGGCGATGGCCAGGAGGCTGCCCTGCGTCGGCGCCTCGAGGCTGTAGAGGCGGCCGAACGCGAGCAGCGGCTGGTGCCAGAGATAGGCGGAATAGCTGATCAGCCCGATCCCCACCACAGGCGCGAGGGTCAGAAGGCGGCCTGCCCAGCCCTCGGGGGTGGCGAAAAGCAACACGAGGCAGCTCCCCGTCACTGGCAGCAGCGCATAGGCGGAGGGGAAGGGGGTGGACGTGTCGAAGACCAGGACCGAGGCGACGATTGCCCCGAGCCCCAGTGCGGCAAGCGGGCCGTTGCCGCGCTGCCCGTTGCGGAGGTGCCAGAGCGCGCAGAGCGTGCCGGCGAGCAGCTCCCAGGCGCGGAACGGCAGGAGGTAGAAGGCGGCGGCGGGGCTGCCGCGCACCATGGCCATGCAGAGCGCAAGGCTGCCGAGCGCGACCAGCGCGATCACCGCCATCCTGCGCCGCATCGGCCAGCGCCAGAGTAGCAGCAGCGCGGGGGGAAGGAGGAGGTAGAACTGCTCCTCGACCCCGAGGCTCCAGCTGTGCAGCAGCGGCTTAAGCTCGGCGGCACTGTCGAAATAGTCTGCCTCGAGCCAGAACAGTAGGTTCGAGACCGAGAGCGCGGCGGCGGCGACGCTTTGCGCGAAATCCTTCATCTCGAGCGGCAGCATCCAGGCCCAGGCGAAGGGAATGCAGCAAAGCATCACCAGCGCGAGGGCCGGGAGTATCCGGCGCGCGCGCCGTTCGTAGAAGCCGATGATCGAAAACCGTCCCTCTTGCAGCTCGCGGATCAGGATGCCACCGATCAGGTAGCCGGAAATGACGAAGAAGACATCGACACCGGTGAAACCACCCGGGAATATCCCGAGACCGGCGTGGAACAAGATCACCGGGAGCACCGCGAAGGCGCGCAACCCGTCGATTTCACGTCTGTAGCCTGTACTCATGACCCAAGACCAATGGAACTGCGGCACCGTCAGGGGGGCGGAGGTGCCCCGGTGCTATCTCCTGCCGGGCGCGCCCGACTCCTATGCGTGCGAAGGCTCTTTCCAATGAGGAGGGCTCCGGCGGTCCCAAGCCCATCCTCTTGTCAAAGAGATAACTGGGTGTTGGTGAATATTCGGTAAACTGCAGAAGGCGCAAAGGTGGCGGTGCCAGGCCGCCATCAGGTGACCCGCCCCGCGGGACCGAGACGCCTCACCGCGACGCGGCGCGAATTGCCGGTGTCCGGGGTCATCGGGGTGGCTGCCGTCTTCGCAGCAGGGCTCACTCCGATAGTCATCGCGATGAAATATTTGGGTGTTTTGGTAGGCCCGGCAGGACTTGAACCCGCAACCAAGGCGTTATGAGCGCCCTGCTCTAACCAATTGAGCTACAGGCCCACCGTGGCGCCTGAGTAGCATTCCCTCCACGCCGGTCAAGTGGCCTTGTGCCCATGCGCGTCATGCCGTCGCGCCGGGTCCGAGCGAGGACATGGCAGAACTTTCTGGAGACCGGCGCCTTTACCTCACGCAATCGTGCCCTAGGTCCACCCCTGTCAGCGGAATGCCGCTGTCTTGAGGGTTGCGCTTGGCGCGGCCCGGCGATGCCGGCGCGGGGGAGCCCCCGCGAGAGGGGTCGCGTTTCTTGGAAACTGCCGGGCCGAGGTCCGAGGCGGCTTCCGAGGCTACAATCTCGCAGGTCCGGAAGATCCGGGCCGCCCAAGACGGAGGGACCCATGTTCACCAGGATCATGGTGCCGGTCGATCTCACGCATGTGGATCGTCTCGCAAAAGCGCTGAACGTGGCCGGAGACCTTGCCGCGCACTACGGGGCGCAGCTCGTCTACGTCGGAGTCACCGCGGCGACGCCATCGGCGATCGCGCATACGCCGGAGGAATACGGCGAGAGGCTTGCCGATTTTGCCAAGGCGCAGGGGCTGGCTGCCGGGGTAACGGCAGGGGCGCATCCGGTCATCACCCATGACCCGGCGGTGGATCTCGATCCAGCGCTGGTCAAGGCCGTCGCCGAGACCGGCGCCGACCTCGTTGTCATGGCAAGCCACATCCCGGGCATCGCCGATCATTTCTGGCCCTCGAACGGCGGCACCATCGCCGCCCGGGCCAAGGTCTCGGTCATGGTGGTGCGCTGAGTGCCTTAAGGCCGGAGCGTGCCGCCAGCGGCAGCCCGTAACAAGTTGAATGAAAATCAAGAATAGGAGGGTCCACGCGTGAGTGACGCAGCAGAGAATGACACTGCGGACCAGGGGATCCCGGCGCCCGAAGGCGCATCGGAGATCATCGAGACCGATTACGAGATCGGTCAGGACAATTTCGAGGCACAGATCGGGCCATTCGGGCTCGACGTGCACAATCCCGTATTCGGGATCTCGGGCGTGGTCGTTGTCGCCTTCGTCTTCTACACGCTGGCATTGCCGGAGCAGGCGGGCAGCATCTTCAGCTGGCTGTTCTCCTTCGCCACGAAGACCTTCGACTGGTTCTTCCTCGGTGCAGCGAACATCTTCGTGATCTTCTGCCTGGTGCTGATCGTCTCGCCGCTCGGCTCGGTCAGGCTCGGTGGCGCCGAGGCCTCGCCCGACTACGGCTACGCGGGCTGGTTCGCCATGCTCTTTGCCGCCGGCATGGGGATTGGCCTGATGTTCTTCGGCGTGCTCGAGCCGGTGTACCACATGGCGGTCAGCGCACCTCTCGGCGTGCCGTCGCCCTTCGACGCCGATGGCAACCTGATCCCCGAAAACGTCGAGGCGGCCAAGGCCATGGGCCTGGCCGCGACGATCTTCCACTGGGGGCTGCACCCCTGGGCGATCTACGCCGTCATGGCTCTGGCTCTGGCGCTGTTTTCCTACAACAAGGGGCTGCCGCTGACCGTGCGCTCGGCCTTCTACCCGCTGCTTGGCGAGCGCGTCTGGGGCTGGTGGGGCCACATCATCGACATCCTCGCAGTCTTTGCCACGCTCTTTGGCCTTGCCACCTCGCTCGGCTTCGGCGCGCAGCAGGTGAACGCCGGTCTCAACCATGTCTTCGGCATGCCGATCAACTCGACCATGCAGGTGGTGATCATCACCTTCATCACCGCGATCGCTCTGGTTTCCGTGGTGCGCGGCCTCGACGGCGGCGTGAAGGTGCTCTCGGAGATCAACATGGTGCTCGCCGCGGCGCTGCTGGTCTTCGTGCTGCTGGTCGGCCCGACGCTGCTGATCTTCCAGGACTTCCTTGGAGGTCTCTGGGCCTACATCGTCGATCTCGTGCCGCTGTCGAACCCGATCGGGCGCGAGGATACCGATTTCGTGCAGGGCTGGACGTCGTTCTACTGGGCCTGGTGGATCAGCTGGTCGCCGTTTGTCGGCATGTTCATCGCCCGCGTCAGCCGCGGCCGCACCGTGCGCGAGTTCATCACCTGCGTGCTGATCATCCCGAGCCTCGTCTGCGTGCTGTGGATGGCGGTCTTCGGCGGCGTCGCCATCGACCAGGTGCTGAGCGATCCGGCGGGCAGCTTGGTGAAGGCCAATGTCA
Source organism: Alloyangia mangrovi (assembly GCF_002300555.2). Classification (GTDB taxonomy): domain Bacteria; phylum Pseudomonadota; class Alphaproteobacteria; order Rhodobacterales; family Rhodobacteraceae; genus Salipiger; species Salipiger mangrovi. Next base: position 61,014 of record NZ_NTHN02000003.1, read on the forward strand.
TCGACAGCTACAACCCGCCGCTCTCGCTCTTTGCCATGCTCGAGGCGCTGCCGATGTCCTCGATCACCTCGGTGCTCGCGGTGGTTCTTGTGATCGTCTTCTTCGTGACCTCCTCGGACTCGGGCTCGCTGGTCATCGACACGATCACCGCTGGCGGCAAGGTCGATGCCCCGGTACCGCAGCGCGTGTTCTGGGCCTGTTTCGAGGGCGCGGTGGCCATCGTGCTGCTGCTCTCGGCGGGCGGCCTGTCGTCGCTGCAGTCGATGGTGATCTCGACCGGCCTGCCGTTCACGCTGGTGCTGTTGGTGATGTGCGTCGCCATCTGGCGTGGCCTTCAGGCCGAGCGGCGGCTCTGATCTCAAGCGTTGGAAGTACAAAGCGCGGGCCCCTCGGGGCCCGCGTTTCGTTTTGCACGGGCCGCTAGTCCAGCCCGAAGGCGGGATGGAACTCAAGCACGCCCTGAGGCAGCTCGGGGCCGAAGGGCAGCGCGAGGAGCACCTCTGGCGGGATGCCATCGAGCTGCAGCCCCGGCGCCTGACGAAAGCCGAAATGTCCGTAGAAGGCCGGGTTGCCCACCAGCACCACGCCCGGTGCATGCGAAGCCCGCACCTCGGCCAGCGCCGCGCGCATGAGGGCCGTGCCGACACCGCTGCGCTGGCGCTCCGGCGCGACCGAGATCGGCCCCAGCCCCTGCCAGCCGTGATGGCCACCGATTTCCACCGGCGAGACCGCCACATGGCCGATCAGCGCCCCATCCTCTTCGGCGACCAGCGAGACGGTCAGGGCCCCGGCGGCGCGCAATTTCTCGACGATCAGCGCCTCGCTGCCATCCGCATGTTCGGCCGCTTCGAACGCCCGGGTGGTGAGCGCCGAAATCGCCGCGGCCTCCTCCGGTCCCTCGGTTCTGATGTGCATGGCGCTCCTCCTCGTGCGGTTCGGCGCCCTTTCCCGAGGGCGGGTCGGGGGCGAATCTGCGCGCTTCCGATCTTGGCGCTGATCCAGTCTGGCGCAATAGGCGTATTCGCAAAGTGAAGATGACGGCATGCCCGTGCCAAGATCCTTGACGGGAGCGGCGGACGGGCCAGTTTCCCCGCGAGACCGGAGGTCCCAGGAGGTTCCATGAGTGATGTTTCCCCCACGCTAGTCTGGTTCCGGCGTGACCTGCGCCTGTCGGATCATGCCGCGCTGAGCGCGGCGGTGGCGCGCGGCGGGCCGGTGATCCCGGTCTTCCTGCGCGACCACACGGTCGATGCGCTGGGGGCGGCCCCGAAATGGCGGCTAGAGCGGGGGCTCGAGGTCTTTATGGCGGCGCTCGAAGAGGCGGGGTCGCGGCTGATCCTGCGGGCCGGGCCGGCGCGCGAGGTGATCCCCGAGCTGGCACGCGAAACCGGGGCGGGGGCGGTCTACTGGCAGCGCGCCTATGATCCGGCCTCGGTCGAGCGTGACACCGACGTGAAGGCCCGGATCAGGGAGGAGGGGCTCGAGGCAAAAAGCTTCGCCGGGCACCTGCTGTTCGAGCCCTGGACGGTGGAGACCAAGCAGGGCGCCTTCTACAAGGTCTACAGCCCCTATTGGCGCGCGGTGAAGGATCGCGAGGTGCCCGAGCCGGTCTCTGCGCCCTCCGGCATTGCCGCGCCCGGCCGCTGGCCGGAGAGCGCGTCGCTGGCGAATTGGGGGCTTGGCGCGGCGATGAACCGCGGGGCGGCGGTGCTGGCCAAGCATGTCACGGCGGGCGAGCAGGCGGCCCAGGTGCGGCTCGGCACCTTCATGCGCGATGGGGTGGCGGACTATGGCGAGACCCGCGACCGGCTCGACGTGGACGGCACCTCGCGCCTGTCCGAGTATCTCAGCCTCGGCGAGATCAGCCCGGCGCGCTGCTGGCACGCGGGGCTGCGGGCGCAGGCCGAGGGCAAGGCAGGGGCGAGCAAGTTCCTGGCGGAGCTGGCCTGGCGCGACTTTGCCTACCACCTGATGTGGCACACGCCGCATATCCTCGAGGAGAACTGGCGCGAGGAGTGGCGCGCTTTCCCGTGGAAGGAGGACCGCCGCCTGCGCGAGGTGCGGCTCTGGGAGCAGGCGCGCACGGGCATCGAGGTGGTCGATGCGGCGCTGCGCGAGATGTATGTGACCGGCTACATGCACAACCGTGCCCGGATGATCGTCGCCAGCTACCTGACCAAGCACCTCATGGTGCATTGGCGGGTCGGGCAGGCCTGGTTCGATGACTGCCTGATTGACTGGGATCCGGCGTCGAATGCGATGGGCTGGCAATGGGTGGCGGGCTGCGGGCCGGATGCGGCGCCCTACTTCCGCGTCTTCAACCCTGAGACCCAGGCCGAGAAGTTCGACCCCAAGGGCGCGTACCGCCGCAAGTGGATCGCCGAGGGACAGGCGCATCCGCCGCAGAGCGCACTCGCGTATTTCTGCGCGGTGCCGCGAAGCTGGGGGCTGGCGGGCTCGGACGCCTATCCCGAGCCGGTGGTCTCGGCCCGCGAGGGCCGAGAGGCGGCGCTGGCGGCTTATGAAAACCGGGACTTCTGACGCCGCAGGGCATCAGAATTTCATAAAAATGGCGCATTCCGGGTCATTCTACTGTTACAGGATGATGTGGCCTCCCTCCGGAGTGTCGCCATCTTGCGCCCGGGGGACACGCGGCGTTTATTGACCACAAACAATTAATTAGTGTTGGGGGAAAAACAGATGACCACTGCTGCGCGTCTCGTGGCGGCGCTCTGCCTCGCGTTTCTTGCCTTCATCGGGTCACGCTACATCATGACCCGGCTCATGCCAGAGACCACGGCCTTTGGCATTTTCCTCTGGCTCAACGTACTGCTCGGGCTGACCGCGGGCTGGCGTGTGCTGGGCACGCGGGTCGGGCGCGGCATGGCAAATGGCATCTCGGCCGGGATCACTGCCACTGCCATGCTGGTACTCTGGGGGGTCCTGGCGCAGGCGATCTACGAGATGTTCCGGCTCGCCATGCGGCACCGCTACGAAGGCCCGGCCGAGGCCTTCGTCGCGATCTTCAAACTCGGCCTTGATTTCGCGGCCCATCTGCTGGACGGAGGGTTCATCGGGCTGATGGTCCTGGGCGCGGTCCTGTCCGGTGCCCTGGCGGAGTTGGCCTCGCGAAACTGGAGATAAACAGCATGAAGGTCTTCCTGTCCGGCGCGTTGGCGGATCCGGCCCTGCTCGAAATCGTGCTGGACCGTCCGGTGGAGACCTCTGCGGCGCTTTTGCCCGGCCACGCGGTGCTGGAACCGCAGGGCGGCGCCGACCGGCTGACGTTGCTTTGCGTGGCGCCCGGTGGCGAGGCTTCGGGGGTGCTGCTCGAGCTGAACGAGGCCGATCTCGCGCGCCTGTGCTATTTCACCGGCTGGCAGGCTGGCGATTTTGTTGAGGTCACCTCTCCGGGCGAGCCCGGGCCGGTGTTCGCCCGGATCGACGCGGCGGCGGACGGCAGCCCCTGGGACGCGGCGCGTTGGAGCGCGCGGAATGGCACGCTGGGCTGCGAGATCGCGCGTGAGATCATGCTCGGTTACGACAGGCGCCCCGCCGAGGTCGTGCGCCGGATCCGGCCCTATCTTGCGGCCCGCGCCTGGTCGCGGGCGCTGGCGGCGCGCGAGACTCCCTGCACGCTGCGCTCGGACCGCACCCGCGAGGGCGCCGTGCGCATCCTCTCAGACCGGCGCGCCCATGACGGCTTCTTCGGGATGCGCGATTTCACCCTGCAACATGAGCGCTTCGACGGGTCCATGTCCGAGGTGATCCACCGCGAGGGCTTTGTCGCCTATGATGCGGCGTTGGTGCTGCCCTATGACCCGAAGCGCGACCTCGTGCTGCTGATCGAGCAAATGCGCTACGGGCCGCTCCTGCGCGAGGACCGCCACCCCTGGGTGCTCGAGCCGGTCGCGGGGCTGGTCGATGCCGGCGAAAGCCCCGAGGACTGCGCCCGCCGCGAGGCGGTGGAGGAGGCCGGGCTGCACCTCAGCACCCTCGAGCCGATGCTGCGGGTCTATGCCTCGCCGGGCTACACCAGCGAGTTCTTCCATTGCTTCCTCGGGCTGTGCGATCTTGGCGATCATGGCGGCGGGATCAACGGGCTCGACAGCGAGAACGAGGACATCCGCAGCCATGTGCTCCCTTTCGAGGCCGCCATGGATCTCGTCGAGAGCGGCGAGGTCAACGCCGGGCCGTTGGCGATGATGCTCCTGTGGCTGGCACGTGCGCGTGACCGGCTCCGTTCGGCGGCTTGAGTTCACCCGGCGTCCGCCCTACACCTGACCTCCAAAGAACGAACGAAGTGGAGATACCCATGCGCGTGGCACAGGATCTGGCGCAGGCCGTCGGACATACCCCGATGATCCGCCTGAAGAAGGCCAGCGAGATGACGGGCTGCGAGATCCTCGCCAAGGCCGAGTTCATGAACCCCGGCCAGTCGGTAAAGGACCGCGCGGCGCTCTACATCATCAAGGACGCGGTGGAGAAGGGGTTGCTCGAGCCCGGTGGCACCATCGTCGAGGGCACCGCGGGCAACACCGGCATCGGCCTCGCGCTGGTCGGCGCCTCGATGGGCTTCCGCACGGTGATCGTGATTCCCGAGACCCAGTCGCAGGAAAAGAAGGACATGATCCGTCTGGCCGGTGCCGAGCTGGTGCAGGTCCCGGCGGCGCCCTACCGCAATCCCAACAACTACGTGCGCTACTCGGGCCGTCTGGCCGAGCAGCTTGCCAAGACCGAGAAGCACGGCGCGATCTGGGCCAACCAGTTCGACAATGTCGCCAACCGGCTCGCCCACGTGGAGACCACCGGCCCAGAGATCTGGGAACAGACCGGCGGCAAGGTGGACGGATTCATCTGCGCCGTGGGCTCGGGCGGCACGCTGGCGGGGGTTGCGGGTGCGCTGCAGCCCAAGGGCGTGAAGATCGGCCTTGCCGACCCGATGGGCGCGGCGCTCTACAGCTATTACACCAGCGGCGAGCTGAAGTCCGAGGGCGACTCGATCACCGAGGGCATCGGCCAGGGCCGGATCACCGCCAACCTCGAGGGCTTCAACCCCGATTTCGCCTACCAGGTGCCTGATGCCGAGGCGCTGCCGGTGGTCTTTGACCTGCTCTCGGAAGAAGGTCTCTGCGTCGGCGGCTCGTCGGGCATCAACGTGGCCGGCGCGATCCGCATGGCCCGCGAGATGGGCCCGGGGCACACGATTGTCACCGTGCTTTGCGACTATGGCACGCGCTACCAGTCCAAGCTGTTCAACCCGAGCTTCCTGCGCTCGCGCGATCTGCCGGTGCCGGGCTGGCTTGACCGCTCGCCCGCCTCGATCCCCGGCGTCTTCGAGGACGTATGAGTGCGCTGATCCGGCGTCTCCTTGCCGCCGTCGCGGTGACCTTGCTCTGCGCGACCCTCTCTGTCGCGCAGTCGCAGGAGCTCGACTACGGCAACTGGGAGACGCTTGCGCAGCAGGCCGAAGGACTGCTCGACGGCGAGGACGTCACCGTCAAGCAATACGAGGACCTGCGCAGTCAGGTCGCGGGCTGGCGGGACAGCTTCCTGCGCGCCGAGAGCACCAATGCCTCGCGCATCGAGACTCTGCAGCAGCAGCTCGATACGCTCGGCCCGGCGCCAGCCGAGGGAGAGAGCGAGACCGAGGACATTGCCCAGCGGCGGGCCGACCTGAACAAGCAGCTCACGGACGCACAGGCGCCGGTGCGCCGCGCGCAGGAAGCCTATACGCAGGCCAACGGGCTGATCGGTGAGATCGATACCAAGATCCGCGAGATGCAGACCAGCCGCCTGCTGACCCTCGGACCGTCGCCGCTGAACTTCCAGCTCTGGGCTCCGGCGGCAAACGACGTGGTCGCGGCGGGCGCCTCGCTGGTGCAGGAGGTGCGCGACAACATCTCCTCCGAGAGCCAGCGTGCTGCGGCGCGCGAGAACCTTCCGGTGATCATCCTGCTGGTCGGCCTGTCGGGCCTTCTGGTGATCCGCGGCCCGGCCTGGGTACGGCGGATCGAGGAATGGCTGCGCCGCCGCACGCGGCGGGGCACCGGCGTCTGGCGCTTTGTCGCCTCGCTGGGGTCGATCGTGGTGCCGCTCGGCGGGCTGATCCTGCTGGTGGTGGCGGCGATGATCTCGGGGCTTCCGGGCAAGAACCTCACCGTCTTGTTGTACAGCGTGCCGATCTGGGGGCTCGTGCTGCTCTACATCCGCTGGCTGGCGGGCGAGAGCTTCAACAGCGACGACGAGATCGCCACCATGCCGCTGCCCAACTGGCAGCGCACCGAGGCCTGGCTCTACTCGTCGATCCTCGCGCTGCTTTTCGTGCTGCGCGGCATGGGCCAGACGCTGTCCGAGATCTTCGACTTCTCCGACGCGACGAATGCGGTGCTCGACTTCCCGCTGATCGTGCTCACCGCGCTGATGCTGTTCCGGCTCGGGCACATCCTGTCGGGACTGAGCCGGGCGGAGCCCGAGGAGGGCGACGGCACGCTGCTGGAAGGCTCGACCTTCCGCATGCAACTGGCACGTCTGATCGGTCGGCTGTCGATGCTGCTGGCGCTTTTCGGGCCGATCATGGCGGCGGTCGGCTATCACCGGGTCGGGCAGGGCATGGTCTTCCCTGCGGTGCAGTCGCTGTCGCTGCTGGCGCTGGTGCTGGTGCTGCAGCGCTTCGTCAAGGATCTCTACGCGCTGATCACCCGCAAGAACCCGGACGACAGCCTGATCACCGTGCTCGCGGGCGTGGTGCTGATCGTTCTGGCGCTGCCGATGCTGGCGTTGATCTGGGGCGCGCGGGTCGCGGATCTGACCGAACTCTGGGCCCGCTTCCAGGAGGGCTTCCTGCTGGGCGACGCGCGGATCTCTCCGACCAGCTTCCTGACCATGCTCGCGGTCTTCGCCGTCGGCTACGGCATCACCCGACTGCTGCAGAGCGGGCTGCGCAGCTCGATCTTGCCGAAAACCAAGCTCGACATCGGCGGCCAGAACGCGGTGATCTCGGGCCTCGGCTATGCCGGGGTCATGCTGGCGGCGGTCATGGCGATCACCGCAGCCGGGATCAACCTCACCGCGCTCGGCTACGTGATCTCGGCGCTCTCGGTGGGGATCGGTTTCGGCCTGCAGAACATCGTGCAGAACTTCGTCTCGGGGATCATCCTGCTGATCGAGCGTCCCATAAGTCAGGGCGACTGGATCGAGGTCGGCTCGAACATGGGCATCGTCAAGGATATCTCGGTGCGCGCGACGCGGATCGAAACTTTCGACCGCACCGACGTGATCGTGCCGAACTCGGATTTCATCTCGGGCACGGTGACCAACTTCACCCGCGGCAACGTCATCGGGCGGGTCTTCACCACGGTGGGCGTCGCCTATGGCAGCGACACCCGCAAGGTCGAGGACATCCTGCTGCGCATCGTGCGAGAGCACGACATGGTGCTGCTGAACCCCGAGCCTTCGGTGGTCTTTGCCCGTTTCGGGGCGGACTCGCTGGAGTTCGAGATCCGCGCCATCGTGCGCGACGTGAACCAGAAGGTGAGAATCCTCTCGGACTTCAACCACGAGATCAATGCGCGTTTCGTGGCCGAGGGAATCGAGGTGCCCTTTGCGCAGCGTGACATCTGGCTGCGCAACCCCGAGGCGCTGTATCCCTCGCGCGAGAGGCCGCGGCCGGAAGGCGTCGAAGGGGGCGCCGCGGGTGAGCGACAGGGCGAGACGACCGGCGGCGGGGGGGGAGGACCTCCCGGGCACCGGGACGGAAGACAAGTAGGAGAGCGAGTTGACGGAACGACTGTTCCTTGAGGACGCCTACCGCCGCGAGGCGCCGGGCGAGGTGATCGGGCTGACCGAGGAGGGGGGCATCATTCTCGATGCCTCGCTCTTCTACGCGACCAGTGGTGGCCAGCCCGGCGATAGCGGGCGCCTGCGCTGGCCGGGCGGCGAGATCGAGATCGCCACGGCGGTGAAGGGCGAGGGCGAGACCATCGTGCTGGTTCCCGCCGAGCCCAAGCCGCTGCCCTACGTCGGCGCCCGGGTGACCCAGGTGATCGACTGGGAGCGCCGCCACAAGCACATGCGCGTGCACACGGCACTGCACCTGCTGTCGGTTGCCTTGCCGCTGCCGGTCACCGGCGGGCAGATCAGCGCCGGCAAGGGCCGGCTCGACTTTCTCATGCCCGAGCCCCCCCGAGGACCGCGAGGCGCTGGAGGTGATGCTCAACGAGTTCGTCTCGCGCGACCTGCCGGTCTCGGAGAGCTGGATCACCGAGGCCGAGCTCGACGCCAACCCCGAGCTGGTCAAGACCATGAGCGTGCAGCCGCCGCGCGGCGCCGGGCGGATCCGGCTGGTGCGGATCGGCGAGGGCGAAGGTCAGATCGACCTGCAGCCCTGCGGCGGTACCCATGTGGCGCGCACCGGCGAGATCGGCGAGCTGCGGCTCGGCAAGATCGAGAACAAGGGCAAGCAGAACCGGCGGGTGAACCTGCTGGTCGGCTGAACCGGTTCGGTCGGCGGGACTTTCAGGAAAGAGGGGGCTCTGCCCCCTCGGCGCTGCGCGCCTCACCCCCGGGATACTTGGACCTAGAAGAACCCACCGGAGGCACCATTGCCGGGCGCGGGGCGCGGCGGCGGGTGGTCAGGATGTAGAGCGCGAGGCTGGTGACCACCAGCGCGCCGCCGAGCAGCATGCGCGGGCTCGGCGCTTCGCCGAGGAAGGCCCAGACCCAGACCGGGCCGAGCACCGTCTCGAGCAGCATCAGAAGGCTGACATTGGCGGCGGCGGTGTGGCGCGAGGCGGAGCTGAGGCAGAAGAAGGAGACCGGCAGGATCACCGCGCCGGTGGCAAGGATCGGCAGCACATGGCCCGCGGTCAGCGCGCCCGCCGGCACCAGTGCCAGACCGCAGACCCCCGAGATCAGCGCGCCCGAGCCCATGGCGGGCATCAGCGGCAGCGCCGGGGCGTGGCGCAGGGTGACGAAGCTGAGCCCGAGGGTGAGCGCGACGCCGAAGCCGCAGAGCGCCCCCATGAGCGTGCCGGGGCTGGCCGCAAGATCGCCCTTGCCGCTGACCGCAAGGCCGATGCCGAGCAGGACCGCCCCCATGGTGATCCAGGTGGCGCGGCTGGTGGGCTCGCCGTAGAGCAGCCGCGACAGCAGCGCCGCGCAGACCGGCATCGTCGCCACCGCCAGCAGCACCACCGCCACCGGCGCCACCGCGATGCCGAGCGAGAAGAGCGCGGCATTGGCGCTCTGGCAGGCGATCACCGTCAGCCCGGGGCGGGTCAGCAGCAGATGCAGGTTGCGCGGCCCGCGCGAGGTCAGCAGGAAGATCGCCCAGAAGGTGCACCCGAGCGCGATGCCGCGCCAGGTGAGCATCGACAGCCCCTCCATGCCCGAGAGCCGCATCAGCAGCGTGTCGGGCGTCAGCACGAGCGCGCCGAGGGTGGCGAGCCCCAGGCCGTAGAAGGGGTGTCTTTGCATGTGGGCCTTCGGTCTTGAGGGCCGGAGGACCGGCGACTGTGTCAGGCGTAGAGCGGCTGCAGGCCCATCTGCATGTGAAGCGCGTTCACCGCGGTTTCCGGCAGCCCCATCGCCTTGGCGAGACGATCAAGGTATTCGGCCTCGTTCGGTGTGTCCACCGTGATCGCCATCAGCGAGGCGGCATAGACCTGCGTCTTCTGCGCGTCGGGCGTGTCCTTGGCCAGCGCCTCGGGGTCGAGCTTGGCGGCGAGCTGCGCCTTGAGGAAGGCGATGTCCTCGGGCGAGGCATCGGCGCCCAGCGTATCGGTCAGCTTGGCCTTTTCGGCGGCATCGATCTCGCCGTCGGCCTTGGCGGCCTGGATCATCGCGCGCAGCATCAGGCCGGCGGCGCTTTCGGCCTCTGGCGCGGCCTGGGTGGCGCTCATCTTGTCGAGCATGTCGCCGAGGTTCTTGCCGCCCATGTTCGCCGCCTTGGCCGCCGCCGCGAGCATCCCCGCGAGGCCGGTGCTGGCGGCTTGGCCGGCCTGCTCCATCCCTGGCATGGAGCCGAAGCCGCTCTTTTTCAGCTGCTCCATGAGGGCGCCGAGCGGGTTGCCGCTGCCGCCGAGCATCTTGCCCATCTGCGCCTGCAGCGAGGTGCCGGGCTCGGAGCCGGGGATCTGCGCCTTGCCGCCGATCAGCGTGCCGAGGCCCTGGTCTCCCGAGAGACGGTCGACGCCGCGCGCGGCGGCATATCCGATGGCGATCTTCGCCAGGGTTCCCATGAGACTCATCTTTCCGCTCCCTTCTGCGTGCATGCCGAGGCTGAATTCGCCGCCAGCTTGCCGGATGCGGTGACGTTGGGGAAGGGAAATTCCCGGATGGGCGGATTTGCGCGCTTCTACGAAGGAGTTGCCAGCCGTGCCGGCTCTTGGGTCAGGTGCCGCAGAACGTCGCCTGCACGACCTCCGAGGGCAGGGGCGGCCGGCGCAGCTCTTCGGCCTCGGGCTGGTCCTCGTAGGGCCGGGAGAGCACCGCATTGAGGTGGTGGAAGAGACTCTCGTCACCCTCCATCGCCGCGGCGATCATCTGCTCGACGCGGTGGTTGCGCGGGATGAAGGCGGGGTTGGCCGCGCGCATCCGCGCCTCGGGCGCCTCCTCCGAGGCGATGCGCTCCTGCCAGCGGGCATGCCAGAGCTCGTAGGCCGCGCGGTCGGTGATCTCGTCGCGCGCGGAGCCTGTGACCAGTCCGCGGAAGGTGTTGGTGAAGTCCGATCCGCCCGCCTGCATCATCTGCAGGAGGTCGGCGATCAGCCTTGCGTCCTCGGGCTGAGGCGCGGCGAGGCCGAGCTTGGCGCCGAAGCGGGTCAGCCAGGCGCCGCGGATGAGGTTGGGCATGGCGTTGATGATCTCGGTGAACTCGGCCACCGCTGCGTCCTGGTCCTGGACCAGCGGCACCATGGCGGTGGCGAGCTGTGCCATGTTCCACACGATGATGTCGGCCTGCGCCTGGTAGGCATAGCGCCCGTGCTGGTCGATCGAGGAATAGACCGTGTCGGGGTGGTACTGGTCCATGAAGGCGCAGGGCCCATAGTCGATGGTCTCGCCCGAGAGCGTGCAGTTGTCGGTGTTCATCACCCCGTGGATGAAGCCGAGCGACATCCACTGCGCCACCAGCTCGGCCTGCCGTTGGCAGACGGCGGCAAGCATTTCGCCGGGGGTGGTGGTCTCGGGATAGTGGCGCGCGCGGGTGTATTCGTAGAGCTGCTGAAGGTCGGCGTACTGCTGGCGCGAGGCGAAGAGCTGGAAGGTGCCGACGCGGATGTGGCTGGAGGCGACACGGGTGAAGACGGCGCCTGGCAGGATGGTCTCGCGGTAGACGTCGTCACCGGTGCGCACCGCGGCGAGCGCGCGGGTGCTCGGCACGCCAAGCGCGTGCATGGCCTCCGAGAGCACGTATTCACGCAGCACCGGACCCAGCGCCGCGCGCCCGTCGCCGCGGCGGGAGAAGGGGGTGGGCCCCGAGCCCTTGAGCTGGATGTCGCGGCGGATGCCGGCCTTGTCGAGCACCTCGCCGAGCAGCAGCGCCCGCCCGTCGCCAAGCTGCGGGGAGAAGCCGCCGAACTGGTGGCCGGCGTAGATCTGGGCCAGCGGGTCAGCGCCCTCGGGAAGCGTGTTGCCGGCGAAGATCGCGGCGAGGAGCGGGTCCTCGGCGCCGGTGATGCCGAGCTCCCCGGCCAGCTCGGCGTTGAAGGCGATGAGCTTCGGAGCGGCGACGCGGGCGGGCGTAATCCGGGCGTAGAAGGCCTCGGGCAGGCGGGCGTAGCTGTTGTCGAATGGGATCGAGAGGGTCATGACAGTCCAGATAGGCAGAGGAGGCGCTCCGGGAAAGGGGGGCTTCCCGGAGAGAGTGCGGCGGTCTGGGCGCGCCGCTCAGAGCGCGCAGCGCATCAGCGCGGCACCGCGGTCCTGCAGGCGGGCGCGGCGGCAGAAGCGCTGCAGGTGTTCGTCCTCGCGGTCCACTTCCATCTGCAGGGCGGTGATCCCGCCCTGGCGCAGCGCCTGGGTGAGCTGGAACAGCGCCTCGCTGCCCATGCCGCGGCTTCGCACCGCGGGGCGGATGTAGAGCTGGTCGATCGTGCCGGTCATCCCGCCGCTCTCCACCGACCAGCCGAAGCTGACGACCACGTAGCCGACAGGCGCCTTTCGCGGTCCGATCAGCCAGGCGGCGCCCTGCGGCGCGCCTTCGAGCAGCGGCGTCAGCGCGGCGGTGATCCGGGCCTCGTCGGGCTCTGTGCCGCGCTCTGCCTGGAAGCTGGCGACCATGGGCAGCAGCCGTTCGAGATCGTCGGGGCCGGCGAGGTGAAGGGATTTCATAGCTTGGCCAGCCTTTCGGTGAGCAGGGTGAAGAAGGCGTCGGCATCGAGATCGCCGATGAAGGTGGCGTTGGGCGCGCGGCCCGAGACCCCCCACCAGTCGGCCACCGTCATCCCGAGGGTCAGCTCGGAAGTGGTCTCGATCTCGACGTTGATATGCCGGCCCGAGAAGATCTCAGGGGCCAAGAGATAAGCGGTGACGCAGGGATCGTGCAACGGCGCTCCCTCCGAGCCATATTTTTCCAGGTCGAAGCGCTCGAAGAAATCGGTCATCTCGGCCACCGCCTTGCCCACCGGCGTGCCGAGCGCGCGGATCGCCTCGTTGCGCGGCTTGGTCACAAGGGCCTTGTGGGTGACGTCGAGCGGCATGACCACCAGCGGAATGCCCGCCCCGAAGACCTCGGCCGCGGCCTCGGGATCGACGTAGATGTTGAACTCGGCGGCGGGGGTGTAGTTGCCGACCTCGAAATAGGCGCCGCCCATGAGGACGATCTGCTGCACGCGCTCGACGATATCCGGCGCACGGCGGAAGGCGGTGGCGATATTGGTGAGCGGACCGAGCGGGCAGAGCGTGACCGAGCCCGCGGGCTCGGCGCGCAGCGTCTCGATGAGGAAGTCGACGGCGTGGCGCTCCTGCAGCGGCATGACCGGCTCGGGCAACTCGGGGCCGTCAAGGCCGGTCTTGCCGTGCACATGCTCGGCGGTGACCAACTTGCGCGTCATCGGCGCGTCGCAGCCGGCGAAGACGGGGATGTCGGTGCGGCCAGCCAACTCGCAGACGATGCGGGCATTGCGCGAGGTCAGGGGCAGCGGCACGTTGCCGGCGACGGCGGTGATCCCCAGCACCTCTAGCTCGGGAGAGGCGAGGGCCAGAAGGATGGCGACCGCGTCGTCCTGTCCGGGGTCCGTGTCGATAATGATGCGTCGTGCCATGGCCCGCCCCGAATTTCTCCCGCGCACATACCGCGGTCTTGTTGCTGTCATTTTGTTCTGCCCTTGCGTCGCACGGGCGCCCCGGCGGTTCAAGCGGCCTGTCGGCCTTCGGCAAATGGTTACCGGTGCGGTTTATCTTCCACCCGGCATTGCCGCGCTGCCGCAGGATGTTAGACTCGCGCCCGGCAATGCGGTAGGCAGGGCTCAGTTAGCGCTAACTGACGTAATAAGAGAATCGGAGACAGGCCCGAGATGGTTTCCCGCGTTATTCCCGTCGATCCTTTCGACCTGGTCATTTTCGGAGGCACCGGTGATCTTGCGCGCCGCAAGATCCTGCCCGGCCTCTATCGCCGGTACTGCTCGGGACAGATGCCCGGCGGCTCGCGGGTGATCGGCGCCGCGCGCTCCGAGATCACGGTGGACGAATACCGCGACATGGTGCGCGAAGCGATCCTTGAGTTCGGCAAGGCCAAATGCGATGACACGGCGCTGGACGAATTCCTCGACCTTCTTGGCTATGTCGCCGTGGACGCCCGCGGTGAAAGCGGCTGGTCCGAGCTGAAGGAGGCGCTGCGCGACGACGAGGGCATCGTGCGGGCGTTCTACTTCTCGGTGGGGCCGAGCCTCTTCGGCGATCTCGCCGAGCAGCTGCGCAGCCACGGGCTGACCAATCCCGATGCGCGGATCGTCGTCGAGAAGCCCTTTGGGCACAACCTCGAATCCGCCCGCGCGCTCAACGCAGAACTCGCGCGCCACTTCAACGAGACGCAGATCTACCGGATCGACCACTATCTCGGAAAAGAGACGGTGCAGAACCTCATGGCGGTACGCTTCGGCAACATGCTCTTCGAGCCGCTGTGGAACGCGCAATACGTCGATCACATCCAGATCACCGTGGCCGAGACGGTGGGCGTCGGCGGGCGCGGCAGCTACTACGACAAGTCCGGCGCGATGCGTGACATGGTGCAGAACCACCTGATGCAGCTCTTGTGCCTGATTGCCATGGAGCCGCCCGCGCGCTTCGAGCCCGACGCGGTGCGCGACGAGAAGCTCAAGGTGATCCGCGCGCTCGATCCGGTCGATCCCGACAGCATCGTGCGCGGCCAGTACACTTCGGACGGCGAAGTGAACTCCTATCGTGAGGACGTCGAGAACCCGGCCTCGCGGACCGAGAGCTTCGTGGCGATGAAATGCTACATCTCGAACTGGCGGTGGGCGAATACCCCGTTTTATCTGCGCACGGGTAAAAGGCTCTCAGCCCAGGCCTCCGAGATCGCCGTGGTGTTCAAGGACGCACCGCATTCGATCTTCGGCATGGACGCCGGACGGCATCGCAACATGCTGTCCATCCGGCTTCAGCCGAACGAGGGGATGACGCTGGGCGTAACCATCAAGGAGCCGGGGCCGGGCGGGATGCGGCTTGTCGACGTGCCGCTCGACATGTCCTTTGCCGATGCGCTGGGGCCGGATGCCGAAGATGCACCGGATGCCTACGAGCGGCTGATCATGGACGTTATCCGCGGCAACCAGACGCTCTTCATGCGCGGCGACGAGGTCGAGGCCGCCTGGGCCTGGACCGACCCGCTGATCGAGGGCTGGGAGCGCCGCGGCGATCATCCCAAGCCCTATGACGCGGGCAGCACCGGGCCGGATGACGCCGCCTTCCTGATCAACAAGGACGGCCGCCGTTGGCGGGGGATCAAGACATGAGCTACGAGTTCCGCGACTACCCAGACCGGGAAATGCTGGCGATCGACCTTGCCAACATGATCGCCGGAGAGCTGCGCGCGCAGCTCGACCATTCCAAGCGCGTGTCTCTCGCCGTGCCCGGTGGCACCTCGCCCGGGCCGATCTTCGACAGCCTCAGTGCGACCTCGCTCGACTGGGACCGCGTCGACGTGCTGCTCGGCGACGAGCGCTGGGTGCCTGAGACCTCGGAGCGCTCGAACACCCGGCTGCTGCGCGAGCGGCTGCTGACCGGCAAGGCCGCGGCGGCGCGGCTTCTGCCACTCTACGCCGAAGCCGAGACCCCCGAGGAGAAGCTCGAGGAACTGGCCGAGACGATCCGCCCCACGCTGCCGCTCGGTGTGGTGCTGCTGGGCATGGGCGCTGACCTGCACACCGCCTCGATCTTCCCCGGCGCCGACCGGCTGGCCGAGGCGCTTGCGCCGGATGCGCCGATCCTGCTGCCGATGCGCGCGCCCGGTGCGCCCGAGCCGCGGATCACCCTGACCGCACCGGTTCTGGGCGGGGCGCTGAACAAGCATGTGCTTATTTTCGGAGCGGAAAAGCGGGCTGCGCTGGAAAAGGCCAAGGGCCTTCCGCCCGAGGAGGCGCCGATCAACGCGGTGCTCGATCAGGCGGTGGTGCACTGGGCTGAGTGACGCTATCAGTCGGAACGGATCAACAGGGGACGAACCTCAATGTGGGATGACCTGAAACGCCTCGCGGCTGCACGTGAAGGCCGGCGGATCGATGGGCTCTTCACCGAAGACGCCGGGCGGGCGCAGACCTTCTCGGTCGAGGCCGAGGGGATGCTCTTCGACTACTCCAAGACACAGATTGACACCGAGGTGCTCGACGCGCTGCTCGACGTGGCGCGGGGTGCTGATGTCGAGGCACGGCGCGAGGCGATGTTCGGCGGCGCCAAGATCAACGAGACCGAGGGCAGGGCGGTGCTGCACACCGCGCTGCGCAACCTTGCCGGAACGCCCGTCGAGGTCAATGGCGCCGACGTGATGCCCGAGGTGCTGGACACCCTCTCGCGCATGGAAGCACTGGCTTCCGAGGTCCGCGCTTCCAAGGTCACTGACGTGGTGAACATCGGCATCGGCGGCTCGGACCTCGGGCCGAAGATGGGCACGATCGCGCTGGCACCCTACCACGATGGGCCGCGCTGCCATTTCGTGTCGAACGTCGACGGCGCGGATATCGCCGATGCACTGAAGCTCTGTGACCCCGAGACGACGCTCTTCATCATCGCGTCGAAGACCTTCACCACCATTGAGACCATGACCAACGCCCGCACCGCATGGGACTGGCTTGAGGCGAAAGGCGTTTCGACGGAAGGCAAGTTCGTCGCTCTCTCGTCCAATGCCGAGAAAGCGGGCGAATGGGGCATCCCGGCATCCCGCGTCTTCGGCTTCGAGGACTGGGTCGGCGGGCGCTATTCCATGTGGGGGCCGATCGGCCTGTCCATGATGATCGCCGTGGGGCCGGAAAACTTCCGTGCCTTTCTTGAGGGCGGGCAGGCGATGGACCAGCATTTCCGCTCGGCGCCGCTCGCAGAGAACATGCCGGTGCTGCTCGCCCTCGTAGGCATGTGGCACAACCAGGTGCTCGGCCACGCCACCCGTGCCGTGCTGCCCTACGAAAACCGCCTCTCCCGGCTGCCGGCCTATCTCCAGCAGCTCGAGATGGAGAGCAACGGCAAGTCGGTGGCCATGGATGGCGAGACACTGGTGTTTGACAGCGGCCCGGTGGTCTGGGGCGAGCCCGGCACCAATGGCCAGCACGCCTTCTACCAGCTCATCCACCAGGGCACGCGGGTGATCCCCTGCGAGTTCATGGTCGGTGCCCGCAGCCACGAGCCGAACCTGCGCCACCATCACAACCTGCTGCTGGCCAATTGCTTCGCCCAGTCCGAGGCGCTGATGCGCGGCCGCGATCTGGATGAGGCCCGCGGCAAGGTTGCGGGCAAGTTCCAGGGCGCCGAGTTGGAGCGCCAGGCCAAGCATCGGGTCTTCCCGGGCAACCGCCCCTCGACCACGCTGGTCTACCCGCTGCTCGATCCGCGTACGCTGGGGCTGATCGTGGCGCTCTACGAACACCGGGTCTTCGTCGAGGGGGTGATCCTCGACATCAACTCCTACGACCAGTGGGGCGTGGAGCTCGGCAAGGAGCTTGCGACGGCGCTTGGGCCGATCGTGTCGGGCCGGCAAAGCGCCGAGGGCAAGGACGGCTCGACCCGCCAACTTGTCGCATTCGCACAGCGCAATACGTAAAAAAAGTTCCACGTTATCAATGTAATTAAAATCGGGGCGCGGTCGGAACACGACCGCGCCCCGCGTGTTGAGAGGGCAGACAAGACGACGACTTCCCAAGGAGGAGCCACCATGAAACGTCTCACCACCACTGCCGCCATCATCGCCCTGACCGCCGGTACCGCCGTGTACGCTCAGGAGACCAACATGGACGCGGCAAAGGAAAATGCCGACGCCGCCGTGCAGAACGCCGAGCAGGCAATGGAGAACACCGGCGACGCCATCGAGAAGAAGACCGACGAGGCCGTGGCCGAAGGCGAGCAGGCGCTGGATGCCGCCGGCGACAAGATGGCCGAGGCCGGCGCCGAGATGAAGCAGGAAGCCGGCGAGATGGCTGCTTCGGCTGACAACATGTTCAACGGCGCGTCCGATGGCCTGATCCGCACCCGCGACATCACCGGCGGTGCTGTCTACGCGATCGACGCCGATGGCGACATGACCGACTGGGAAGATGGCATGGCCTACGACACGGTCTCGGAAGACTGGGATAACGTTGGCGAAATCGAGGACATCGTGCTGAACGCTGACGGCTCGTTCCGCGGCATCGTGGCCGAGGTCGGCGGTTTCCTCGACATCGGTGACAAGCACGTGCTGCTTGAGATCGACAACGCCAAGTTCGTTCCGATCGACGACGGCGAGTACTCGGTCGTGACCAACATGACCAAGGACCAGCTGATGGAGCTGGAAGACATCGACGAAGGCCCGATGAACTAAGGTATCTTCGTCGCAGCGAACCGGCCGGGGCCCATGCCCCGGCCGTTTTGCGTTCAGGCGATGTCGAACCCCGGAGAGGCCAGCTCGAAGCCCTCGAAGCGAAAACCGGGCGAGACGGTGCAGCCGACCAGCGTCCAGTCGCCGAGGCTGCGCGCCGCCTGCCAATGACCCTCCGGCACGATGCGCTGCGGCCGAGCCCCTGTACCGAGCTCCGGACCCAGCAGGTGGTCCATTTTCGGGCCAGCTTCCGTCTCGGCGATCGACAGCTCCAGCGGCGCCCCGGCATAGAAATGCCAGATCTCTACCGCGTCGACCCTGTGCCAATGGCTGCGCTCGTCACCCTTGAGCAGGAAATAGATACAGGTACCCGCCGGGCGCGCTCCAGCGTCCGCCCCGGCGATCCAGGTCTGCCGGTAGTGCCCGCCCTCGGGATGGGGCGCGAGCCCGAGCAGCCCGATGATCTCTTCCGCCGACATGTTGTCCTGCATCACACCCTCCGAACGCCGCGATGAAACTCCGTTTACGCCTTGTGGCAGACCATGGGGCCTCGGGGAACCCAGCGGTGACACAGGAGGCCGAAGATGACCGAAACCCCAGAGCTGCGGCGCATGGCGCAGGAGATCGTCGCGCGCGAGGGCGGCTATGTCGATGATCCGGACGATCCGGGCGGGGCAACCAACCACGGCGTCACCCTCGGCACCCTGCGGCGGCTCGGGCGGGATCTCGACGGCGATGGCGACGTCGACCGGGCGGACCTGCGGCGCCTTGGCGAAAGCGACGCGGCCGAGATTTTCCTGCGCGACTATTTTCACGCCCCGCGCCTCGGCGAACTGCCGCAGCTGCTGCAGCCCTCGGTCTTCGACATGTACGTCAACGCCGGTGCGGGCGCCGTGAGGCTGCTGCAGCGCCTGCTGAACGACATGGGCGAGTCGCTGGCAGAAGACGGGGTGATCGGCCCGCAGACCGTGGCCGCGGCACGCCGTGCCGCCGCGGCCGCGCCGGACCATATCGCCGACGCCTACGGCATCGCGCGCCGGAACCACTATTTCGCTCTGGCCGACCGCCGCCCCGCCAGCCGCAAGTTCGCCCGCAGCCGATCAGGCGGAAAGGGGGGCTGGATCCGCCGTGCCGAGAGTTTCATCTCGCCGCGGTTCCGGCTGACCGACGCGCAGTTCCGCGCCCGGGTGGCGGCATGGGCATGATAGACCGCATTCTCGCCGCGCTGGCCGGCCCCGGCAGCAGCGTGATCCGCGAGACCGCCGAAGTCTTCCGCGAGAACGCCGAGGCAGCCTCGGCGCGGGACACGGCGCTGCGCGCCGCCGCGCTTGACCAGTTTGCCCGCGAATTCGGCCGCACCGGGATCTCCCGCTTCGACCGGCTGGTCGACGCGCTCAATCGGTTGCCGCGCCCGGCCATGGCCTTCGGCACGCTGGGGCTTCTCGGCAGCGCCATGACCAGCCCCGAGTGGTTCGCCGCGCGGATGGCGGGGCTG
This sequence comes from Alloyangia mangrovi, assembly GCF_002300555.2. GTDB lineage: Bacteria > Pseudomonadota > Alphaproteobacteria > Rhodobacterales > Rhodobacteraceae > Salipiger > Salipiger mangrovi. Next base: position 80,528 of record NZ_NTHN02000003.1, read on the forward strand.
GCGCTGGTGCCCGAACCGCTGTGGTGGCTGCTCGGCGCGGTGGTCAGCTTCTACTTCGGCGCCCGCCACCAGACGAAGGGGCAGGCGTTCCAGCGCGAGATCGCGGCCAGCCTCGCGCGCGCCGCGCACCAGGTGCCCGAGCCGGCGGACCCGGCAATCCCAGAGGGGAACGCCGCCCTCGCCGAATGGCGCGCCCTCCGCTCCGGCGCCGCGTGAGACCATTCACCTAGGTGAAAATATCCCGAGGGGCAGCCGCCGGCGGCGGCGGGGGCGGAGCCCCTCTGCACCCCCAAAAAAAGACAAAGGGCGCCCCGCGGGCGCCCCTGTCACACAAAAGAACCGAAAGGCCAGGTCAGCTGCCCCAGCTGCGCACCGGACCGCAATCCATATGCACGAAGTTCGAGCTGCTGTAGCGTCCGACGCCGCCCGCGTTGCACGATGCCGCGGCGCGCGCCATCTGGTTCACCGAGCGAGAGTTGAGCCGCAGGTCGGCTGCTTCGCCCTTGAGGTGACGCGAGTTCTTGGCAACCCCCGAGGACCGGGCCCGGAGCATCGCGTTGGTTTTCGGGCAGCGGTAGCCCGAGATCAGCATGTAGGGCTCGCTCACGTCCATGAGGTTGTGGGCTGCCGTCATGATGTCGATGGTGCGCGCGTCGATGTTTTTCACATCATTGGTGCGCCAGTCGCGCATGAAGTAGGAAATCTCCTTCAGCGCATCCGGGATGTATTCCCCTTCGATCCAGTAGATCATGTTGAGCGTCTCGCCGGTGCGGGCGGAATACATCCGCAGGCGGCGCACGTCGCCCGCGCCGCGCAGGAAACCTGCCGCGCTTGCGTAAGTGGGTGCTGCCGTGACGAGAGTTGCCGCGAACGCGCCAAGAAGGCCACGCCGCGAGATGCCGCTAGCTGTTTTGTCTGTCATGTGAAGCGCCTGTCCCGTTTAGTCGCTGTGCCTGTTTGTTCCGCCTCGTTGGGCGGACCTACCATCTTTCCCCCAGATGTGCGGCTTTTATGGCACAGGAAAATTTATCGATGAAGGATATTCTCCTACCCCTAGTGGGTTCCCCGGCGAAATCGGCGAAATTTTGCGCACTGGCCGAGAAGCAGCGTTGCAGCCAGCGGGAACCTCAGTGCCGCCTGTGCATTGGCGTATCAGCTGCGGAAAACTCGCCGATCACGCGAGATTGTGTGTGGACAAGCCCCACCGCCGCACCGGAAAATCGCCGATAGGCAAGAATGCAGAATATTACGGGTCGACATGGGTAAAATGCGGAATCTCCGGCGTGGAAGTGGTCTTGTGGGGCTTGTTCTGGCAGGGGCGCTGATCGCGCTTCCGGCAGGGCGTGTCGGCGCCCAGGAGCTGTCGCAAGGGCTCTCCCAGGAGGTGAACCAGGCGCAGGAGGTCATCCAGGGTCTTTCCATGACCGCCTACCGCCAGGCGGTGGCCGAGAATCTCTCGGGCAACGAGGGGCTCGCCGCCTTTTACCGGATGCGCGATTTTGCCCCGATATGGACCGGCCCGGACGAGACCGCGGCGTTGCGCCGGGCGGCGCTGATCGAGGCGCTCGGGACGGCCTCGGTGCACGGGTTGCCGACGCAGCGCTACGATCTCGACGGGCTGATCCGCAAGATGCGCCACGTCGAGGGGGAGCGCGCCCGCGGCGAACTCGAAGTCGAGATCAGCCGCACCTTCCTGCAATACGCCCGCGATCTGCAGAGCGGCATCCTCACCCCGCATGACGCCGACGCCGGCATCAAGCGCGAGGCGCCCCGGCGCGACCCGAAGATCCTGCTCGAGGTTCTGGCGGCGAGCGACCCGCACCAGGTTCTTCAGCACCTTGCGCCCGCGTCGGATGAATACGCCCGCCTGCTGCGCGCCAAACTGAAGCTTGAAAGAATTGTCGCCCGCGGCGGATGGGGACCGACCGTACGCGCTGCCAAGCTCGAGCGGGGCCAGCGTGGCGGCGACGTGATTGCGCTGCGCGACCGGCTGATCGCCATGGGCTATCTCGCACCGACGCTCTCGGCCGAGTATGACGACACGCTGCGCAGCGCGGTGATGCGTTTCCAGGAGAGCCACGGTCTGGCGGTGGACGGCGTTGCCGGATCCGGCACGCTCAGCCAGCTCAACATTTCCGCCGAGGACCGGCTGAAGTCGGTTCTGGTCGCGATGGAGCGCGAGCGCTGGCTGAACCTGCCCGAGGGGCTCGGGAAGCGGCACATCATGGTCAACCTCACCGATTTCCACGCCGAGATCGTCGACGATGGCAAGGTCACCTTCGAGACCCGCTCGGTCGTCGGCTCGCCCGAGGATGACCGGCGCACGCCGGAATTCTCGGACCAGATGGAATTCATGGTGATCAACCCGACCTGGTACGTGCCGCGCTCGATCGTGGTGAACGAGTACCTGCCGCTCCTGCGCAGCAATCCGGGCGCCGCCGGCCATCTCGAGATCACCGACCGACAGGGACGGGTGGTGAACCGCGCCAACGGCTTTGCGCAATATACCGCGTCGAGCTTCCCCTTTGCCATGCGCCAGCCGCCGGGGCCGCGCAATGCGCTGGGGACGGTAAAATTCATGTTCCCGAACAAGTACAATATCTATCTGCACGACACGCCGTCGAAATCGCTCTTCGACCGCACCCAGCGCACCTTCTCGCACGGCTGCGTTCGCCTGAGCGACCCGCATGACTTTGCCTATGCGCTGCTGGCGCGGCAGAGCTCAGACCCGGTGGGGCTCTTCCAGTCCAAGCTCAACACCGGGCGCGAGACGCGGGTGAACCTCGACCAGCCGGTGCCTGTGCACCTGATCTACCGGACCGCCTTCACCACGGTGAAGGGCGAGATGGAGTATCGCGCCGATGTCTACGGCCGGGATGCGCGAATCTGGGACGCGCTGAGTGCCGCAGGGGTGGTGCTGGCGGGCGGGCCGAGTTAAATCCTCGGGGGAGAGCATCCCGGAGGATCCCATGTCCCTAGACAGCACCGTACACACCCACAGCATTGCCCAGATCGCCGCCGCGCTTGGTCTGCAGGCCGAGGGCGACGTCGAGATCCGCATCGCCTCGGTTGCCGAACCGGCGCAGGCCGGCGAGGATCAGTTGGCGCTGGCAATGAAACCCGAGTTCGCCGCGCAGATCGGCGAGGGCAGGGCCCGCGCCGCCATGCTCTGGGAGGGCGCCGACTGGCAAGCCATGGGGCTGCAGGCCGCGATCCTCGCACCGCGCCCGCGCCACGCGCTCTCGGGCCTGTCGGCCATGCTCGACCGCGGCAACGGCTACGGTGAGGGCATCCACCCCACGGCCCTCGTGGATCCCAGCGCGGAGCTGGGCGAGGGTGTCTCGGTCGGCCCCTACGCGGTGATCGGCGCGCGGGTGAAGATCGGCGCGCGCTCGGTGATAGGGCCGCAGGTCTTCATCGGTGAAGATTCGACCCTCGGTGACGATGCGGTGATCCACTCCGGCGTGCGCATCGGCGCCCGGTGCACCATCGGCAAGCGCTTCTTTGGGCAGTTCAACTGCGCCATCGGCGGCGACGGCTTCAGCTACGTGACCCCCGAGGTCTCGGGCGTCGAGAAGGCCCGCGCCAGCCTCGGCGAGGAGGGCACCCAGAATGCGCAGCAATGGGCCCGCATCCACTCGCTCGGAGCGGTCACAATCGGCGATGACTGCGAGGTCGGCGCCAATGCCACCATCGACCGCGGCTCGGTGCGCGACACCCGGATCGGCAATGGCACCAAGATCGACAACCTCGTGATGATCGGCCACAACGTCGTGGTCGGGGACAACACGCTGATCTGCGGCTGCTGCGGCATCGCCGGCTCGACGAAGATCGGCAGCAACGTGGTTCTCGCCGGCCAGACGGGCGTGTCTGACAATATCTTCATCGGCGACAACGTGATCACCGGCGGCGGCACCAAGGTGCTCTCGAACGTCCCCGCGGGCCGCGTCATGCTCGGTTACCCGGCGATGAAAATGGAAAGCCACGTCGAGACTTACAAGGGCTTGCGCAGATTGCCACGGCTCTTCAAAGAAGTCGCCGAGCTCAAGAAATCTGTTTCCAAGCTCATGGGGAATGAGTAAGCCGACGCTGACACTGACGCTGCGACGACAAGGGGAGCGCCGCACATGACTGTGAAAGACAAGGTCATCGAGATCATCGCCGAACAGGCCGTTCTCGAACCCTCGGACGTGACGATGGACAGCACGCTCGAGGACCTGGGGATCGACAGCCTTGGCCTCGTCGAGAGCATCTTCGCCATCGAGGAAGCCTTCGATATCTCAGTTCCGTTCAATGCCAACGAGCCGGAACAGAGCGATTTCGACATCTCCTCGGTGTCGACCATCGTCGCCGGGATCGAGAAGCTGGTGGCCGAGCAGACCGCGTGAAACGGGTCGTCATTACGGGCGCAGGCACGATCAACGCGCTGGGGCGCGGCGTGCCTGCGACATTCGAGGCCATGCGCGAAGGGCGCTGTGGCATCGGGGAACTGGAATTCCGGGACGTCGAGCGCCTGGCCATCCGCATCGGCGGGCAGGTCAAGGGCTACGAGCCGGAAGAGACCTTCAACCGCCAGCAACTCGCGCTCTACGACCGCTTCACGCAATTCGCGTTGATCGCGGCACGCGAGGCCATCGCGCAGGCCGGGCTGGAGTTCCACGGCGATCTGGCCGACCGCTCCGGCGTGGTCCTGGGGACCTCGGGCGGCGGGCTCACCACGCAGGACGAGAATTACCGCTCGGTCTACGAAGAGGGCAAGAACCGCGTTCACCCCTTCGTCGTGCCGAAGCTGATGAACAATGCCGCCGCCAGCCATGTCAGCATGGAGTTCAACCTGCGGGGCCCGACCTTCACCGTCGCCACCGCCTGCGCCAGTTCCAACCACGCCATGGGGCTCGCCTTCCAGATGGTCCGCTCGGGCGCCTGCCCGGCGATGATCACCGGCGGTTCGGAATCGATGCTCTGCTTCGGCGGTGTGAAGGCCTGGGAAGGGCTGCGGGTCATGTCCAAGGACGCCTGCCGGCCGTTCTCGGCCAACCGCAACGGCATGGTGCAGGGCGAGGGCGCGGGGGTCTACGTCTTCGAGGAGTATGAGCACGCCCGGGCACGCGGCGCCGACATCCTTGCCGAGGTGGTTGGTTTTGCCATGACCTCGGATGCCGCTGATATCGTCATGCCCAGCAAGCAGGGCGCGGCGCGGGCGATTTCGGGCGCGCTGCGCGACGGGGGCATCGACCGCGACGAGGTGGGCTACATCAACGCCCATGGCACCGGCACCGCCGCCAACGACAAGACCGAATGCGCCGCCGTGGCCGATGCCATGGGGCCGCAGGCCGACCGGCTGATGATCTCCTCGACCAAGTCCATGCACGGCCATTGCATCGGCGGTACCGGCGCGGTCGAGCTTCTGGCCTGCATCATGGCGCTCCGCGACGGGGTGATCGCCCCGACCATCAACCACGAGGAATTCGACGCGGAATGCGCGCTCGACGTGGTGCCCAACGAGGCGCGCGAGGCGGATGTGTCGGTGGTGCTGTCGAATGCCTTCGCCTTCGGCGGGCTGAACGCGGTGCTGGCGCTGCGCAAGGTATAGCGGCGCTGTGCGAAGCCACGGATGGACATGCAAAAAGGGCGGCCGAATCGGCCGCCCTTCGCTATTTCGGCTGACCCCGAAAGATCAGTGCCTCGGGATCAGTGCAGGGTGCGCCCCAGGACCGCGGCGACATCCGCCATGCGGGCCGAGAAGCCCCACTCGTTGTCGTACCAGGCCAGCACGCGCACGGTGCGGCCGATGACCTTGGTCTGGTCCGGCGCGAAGATCGAGCTGTGCGTGGTGTGGTTGAAATCGATCGAGACCTTGGGCTCGGGATCATAGGCCAGAACCGAGCCCATGCGGCCGGCAGCGGCCTCGCGGATGATCTCGTTGACGTCGGCGACGGTCACGTCCTTGCCGGCCTGGAAGGTCAGGTCCACGGCGGAAACGTTCGGCGTCGGCACGCGGATCGACGAGCCGTCGAGCTTGCCCTTGAGGTTCGGCAGCACCTCGCCGAGCGCCTTGGCGGCGCCGGTGGAGGTGGGGATCATCGCCATGGCGGCGGCGCGGGCGCGGTAGAGGTCCTTGTGGCGGCGGTCCAGCGTCGGCTGGTCGCCGGTGTAGGAGTGGATCGTGGTCATGATCCCGCTCTCGATGCCGATCGCCTCGTCGAGCACCTTGGCCAGCGGCGCGAGCGCATTGGTGGTGCACGAGCCATTGGAGATCATCGTGTGACCCTTCTCCAGGTCGCGGTGGTTCACGCCGTAGACGACGGTCTTCTGCACGTTCTTGGCCGGGGCCGAGATCAGCACCGACTTCGCACCCTGGTGGATGTGCTGCACGGCCTTCTCGCCGTCGTTGAAGTTGCCGGTGCACTCCAGCACGACGTCGCAGCCGGTCCAGTCCAGTTCCTTCATGTCGTAGGTCGACATGACCTCCATCGGGCCGCGGCCGATGTCCATGGTGGTGCCATTGACCCGCACCTCGCCGCCGAAGCGGCCGTGCACGCTGTCGTAGCGCAGCAGGTGGGCGGCGGTGTCGAGCGGGCCGGTGGCGTTGATCTTCACCACCTGCACGTCGTTGCGCGCGCTCTCGGCGATATGGGCGAGGGTGCAGCGGCCAATGCGGCCGAATCCATTGATGCCGACGGTCACGGTCATGGAGCGGTCTCCTGGTCAGGATAGGGGAGGAAGAAGGATAACTTTCTTACTCGTATACAGAGGTGTGCCGCCGCAGCAACGCGAAAAGTGAAGGAATTGCAGTATGTTAGCGATAAACCGCGCTGCGGGCGCTAACATGGCGTGCTGATAGCGCATAAGCTTGGGCAGTGCCGTGACGGCAGGTTCGCGCCTTGCACAATGGCCGCGCCGAATTACCTTGGGTCGCAAACAGCACGGAGCAGAACATGAGCGGACTTCTCGCGCTTCTCGACGACGTGGCGGGAATCGCCAAGATCGCGGCCGCCTCGGTCGATGACATCTCGGCCAGCGCCGCCAAGGCCGGCTCCAAGGCCGCGGGCGTGGTGATCGACGACGCGGCGGTGACGCCGAAATACGTGGACGGCTTCGAGGCCAAGCGCGAGCTGCCGATCATCTGGCGCATCGCCCGTGGCTCGGTGTTCAACAAGATCGTCATCCTTCTGCCTCTGGCCATGCTGCTGTCGAGCTTCGCGCCGTGGATGATCCCGCCGCTGCTGATCGCCGGCGGCTCGTTCCTCTGCTTCGAGGGCGCGGAAAAGGTGCTGCACGTTCTGCGTCCCGGCGCGCATGGCGAGGCGAAGAAGACCGCCGAAGGCGCCAATGCCGCGCATCTCGAGGAGCAGAAGGTCAAAGGCGCCATCAAGACCGACTTCATCCTCTCCGCCGAGATCATGACCATCGCGCTCTCGGCCATCGACGCACCGGAGCTCTGGGTGCGCGCCGCCGCGCTCGGCATCGTCGCCCTGGCCATCACCGCGGGCATCTACGGCACGGTGGCGCTCATCGTGAAGATGGATGACATCGGCCTCTGGATGGCCCGCGTCGGGCGCTTCGGGGTGACCCGGTCGATCGGCCGCGGCATCGTCAAGGGGATGCCCTGGGTGATGAAGATCCTCGGCACCGTCGGCACCGTGGCGATGCTCTGGGTGGGCGGGTCGATCATCGTGCATTCGCTGGCGCAAATGGGATGGCACCTGCCCGAGGAGACCATCCACCACTGGGCCGAAGCCGCCACCCACGGGCTCTCCGAGGAGCTGCGCCCCGCCGGACTCTGGACCGTGACCGCGGTGATCGACGGCGTGCTCGGGGTGCTCTGGGGCATGATCCTCGTGCCCATCGTCACGAAAATCTTCTTCCCGCTCTTCGGCATCCAGCGCAAGGAAGCGCACTGACCCGATCAGTTGCATAACCGGCCGACCATGTGAAAAGGGCGCCCCGCAAGAGGCGCCCTTCGTCATTCTTCTCTTTCCAATTATGCCGGGGGTGAGCCCGAAGGGCGAGGGGGCAGCGCCCCCTTGCCGGCGCTCGGGTCAGAGCAGCCCCTTGGCCTTGGCAACCACGTTCTCCGCGGTGATGCCAAACTTCTCGTAGAGCACTTCCGCCGGGGCCGAGGCACCAAAGCTGTCCATGCCGACGAAGGCCTGCTTCGCCTCACGGCCGCGCTCGCCGAGCAGCCAGCGGTCCCAGCCGCCGAGACGGGTCGCCGCCTCGATGCCGACGCGCACGGGACCGGCCGGCAGCACGCGCTTGCGATAGGCCTCGTCCTGCTGCGCGAAGAGCTCCATGCAGGGCATGGAGACGACGCGGGTGCCGATGCCCTCGGCCTGCAGCGCGTCGCGCGCGGCCAGGGCGATCTCGACCTCGGAGCCGGTGGCGATCAGGATCACCTGCCGCTTGCCCTCGGCCTCGGCGAGCACATAGGCGCCCTTGGAGGTGAGGTTGCCCGTCTTGTGCTCGCGGCGCACGGTCGGCAGGTTCTGGCGGGTCAGCGACAGCACCGAGGGCGTGCCCTTCTGCGTCAGCGCCACTTCCCAGGCTTCCGCAGTCTCGATGGTGTCGGCCGGGCGGAACACCAGGGTGTTCGGCGTCGCGCGGCTGATCGCCAGGTGCTCGACCGGCTGGTGCGTCGGGCCGTCCTCGCCGAGGCCGATGGAGTCGTGGGTCATCACGAAGACCGTCGGGATCTGCATCAGCGCAGCGAGGCGCATCGAGGGGCGGGCGTAATCGGTGAAGGCCATGAAAGTGCCGCCGTAGGGGCGCAGGCCCCCGTGCAGCGCCATGCCGTTCATCGCCGCCGCCATGCCGTGCTCGCGGATGCCCCAGTAGACGTAGCGGCCCTTGCGGCTATCCACGTCGAAGACACCGAGGTCACCGGTCTTGGTGTTGTTCGAGCCGGTAAGGTCGGCCGAGCCGCCCACGGTCTCGGGCATGATCGGGTTGACCACCTCGAGCACCATTTCCGAGCTCTTGCGGGTTGCGACCTTCGGGCCTTCTTCAGAGATCTGCTTCTTCAGCGCGCGGATCACCGCCGAGAGCTTCTTCGGGGTGTCGCCGTCCTGCTGGCGGGTGAATTCCTTCTGGCGGCTGTCCGAAAGGGCGGCAAAGCGCTCTTCCCACTCGGCGCGGTCAGCGGCGCCACGGCTGCCGACTTCTTCCCACCAGTTCTTCACCTCGGCGGGAACCTCGAACGGGCCGTAGGCCCAGCCCCAGTTCTCTTTCGCCGCGGCATTCTGCTCGGCGTTGGTCAGCGCGCCGTGACCCTTCGAGGTGTCCTGCGCGGCGTGGCCGAGGGCAATGTGCGTCTTGCAGGCGATCATTGTCGGCTGCGCGCTCTTCTTGGCTGCCGTGATGGCCGCGTCGATCTCTTCGGGGTCATGGCCGTCGATCTCGATGACCTCCCAGCCCGCGGACCGGAAGCGGCTCACCTGGTCGGTCTTGTCCGACAGTTCCACCTTGCCGTCGATGGTGATGCCGTTGTTGTCCCAGAACACGACGAGCTTGCCGAGGCCGTAGCGGCCCGCGAGGGTGATCGCCTCCTGGCTCACGCCCTCCATCAGGCAGCCGTCGCCGGCGATGACATAGGTGTGGTGATCCACGACCTTCTTGCCGAAGCGCGCGCGCAGTATCTCTTCCCCCATGGCGAAGCCGACGGCGGTGGCGATACCCTGGCCGAGCGGACCGGTGGTGGTCTCGATGGCGTCGGCGTGGAAGTTCTCCGGGTGGCCGGCGGTGCGGGCGCCCCACTGGCGGAAGTTCTTCACCTCGTCGAGGGTGATCTGCTCGTCACCCGCAAGGTAGAGCAGCGAGTAGAGCAGCATCGATCCATGGCCGGCCGAGAGGATGAACCGGTCGCGGTCCGCCCACTTCGGGTTCTTGGCGTCAAATTTCAGGTGCTTGCAGTACAGCACGGTGGCCACGTCGGCCATGCCGATGGGCATGCCGGAGTGGCCGGAATTTGCGGCCGTGACCGCGTCCAGCGTCAGCGCACGGATGGCGCAGGCGCGGGTCCAGTGGTCGGGGTTCTTGGCTTTGAGTGCAGAAATGTCCACGGGGCTTTGTCCTCTTGCCGGAAGCCTGTCAGCGGGCTCAATAGCAGTGCTACGGATAAGTTCAAGCGCAGTGGCAGGAACTTGTCATGCGCAGGATGAAGCACGCGCCCTAAGGCCTTGGAACATATGGCGCGCATTTTCCCGGCCCTCTTGTTATCCTTTTTCGCGACGCGGGCGCATTGATTCGCCTTCCCGGACTCTTTGGTATAGGTCGGCGGGACCCGGATGCGGGCCGCCACGGGCCCTGCTGCAAGGACCCTCCGAAGGACAAGCGGAAAAGATGATGCTCGGAAAGAGGCAAGGAACAAGGGACGCAGGATGAGCCAGATCGACGAGTTGCACTCCAGGATCACGCGCGCGCTCGACCGCATCTCGACAGGAGTCGAGGCGCTGGGGCCGGCACAGCCGGGCGCGCAGGGCGTCGCGGAGAGCGAGATCGCCACGGCGCTGGAAGAGGAGCGCATGGCCAATGCCCAGCTCGAGGAGCGGGTGCGGCAATTGCACGCGCAGCTGGAAAACGCGCCGGAAAGCGCTGCCGCGCCCGAGGCGCTTGCCGCGCAGCTGGCCGAGCAGCAGGAGGCCCTCGCGGCGCTTGACGGCGAGCTCCAGCGGCTGCGCCAGGCCAATGACATGCTGATGCGCTCGCAGGCCGAGATGCGCGCCGCGCTCGAGGCCGGGATCGGCGAGCCGCATCTGGTCAACCAGGCCATGCTGGCCGAACTCGACTCGTTGCGCGCCGCGCGCGGCGTCGAGGAAGCCGAGGCACGGGCGCTGCTGGCGGGGCTGACCCCGGTGCTGGCCGCCGCGACCAACCCGGAGGAGCTGTGATGTCCCAGATCGAAGTCGAGATCCCGATCGGCGGCCGCCTCTTCGAGGTCGCCTGCCAGGAGGGCGAAGAACAATATCTCCAGGCCGCCGCCCGCATGTTGGACACCGAGGCGCAGGTGCTGGTCGGACAGATCGGCCGCATGCCCGAGGCGCGCATGCTGCTGATGGCAGGGCTGATGCTGGCGGACAAGACCGCCGGGCTCGAGGATCGCCTGCGCGAGACCGAGGACCGGCTGCGCGAGTCCGAGGAGCGCATGGCCGCCATGGCTGCCGAGGTGCGCGCCCTGCGCGACGCGCCGCCGCCCGAAGCCGAGCGCGTCGAGGTGCCGGTGATCCCGCGCAGCCTGACCGAGGCGATGGCCGAGCTTGCCGCCCGCGCCGAGGCGCTGGCCGAGGCGGTCGAGGAGAAAAGCGCCTCCTGAGCCTTTCTTCTAGGTCCAAATATCCCGGGGGAGTCCGCGCAGCGGACGGGGGCAGAGCCCCCTCGGAGCCTTCCGCATGTGGCGCCGCCGGGAGAGAGCGTATTTGGAAAGAGAAGAAGCGCCGGGCGGCGGCGGCACTGAAAAGGGCGGGGAAATTCCCCGCCCTTCGTCTTCCAGGATCGTCGCGGATCAGCGCTTGAGGATCGAGCGTCCGGCGTATTCCGCGGCTTCGCCGAGCATCTCCTCGATGCGGATGAGCTGGTTGTACTTGGCAAGCCGGTCCGAGCGGGCCAGCGAGCCGGTCTTGATCTGGCCGCAGTTGGTGGCGACGGCGAGGTCGGCGATGGTGGCGTCCTCGGTCTCGCCCGAGCGGTGCGACATCACGTTGGTGTAGCGCGCGCGATGCGCCATATCGACGGCCTTCAGCGTCTCGGACAGGGTGCCGATCTGGTTGACCTTGACCAGCATGGAGTTGGCCACGCCCTGCTCGATGCCCATGGCGAGGCGCTCGGGGTTGGTGACGAAAAGATCGTCGCCGACCAGCTGGACCGATGCGCCGAGCTTGTCGGTGAGCAGTTTCCAGCCTTCCCAGTCATCCTCGGCGCAGCCGTCCTCGATCGAGATGATCGGGTAGTCTTCGCAGAGCTTGGCAAGGTACTCGACGTTCTCGGCGGAGGTGAGCGAGAGGCCTTCGCCCTTCATCTCGTATTTGCCGTCCTTGAAGTATTCGGTCGAGGCGCAATCGAGCGCGAGGTAGATGTCCTCGCCGGGGGTGTAGCCGGCCTTCTCGATCGATTTCAGGATGAAGTCGAGCGCGTCCTTGGTCGAGGCGAGCTCGGGGGCAAAGCCGCCCTCGTCGCCGAGGCCGGTGGACATGCCCGCCGCCGAGAGTTCCTTCTTCAGCGTGTGGAACACCTCGGAGCCCATGCGCACGGCTTCGCCTATGCTGGTTGCCGAGACCGGCATGATCATGAATTCCTGGATGTCGATCGGGTTGTCGGCGTGCTCGCCGCCGTTGATGATGTTCATCATCGGCACCGGCAGGACCCGCGCCGAGGTGCCGCCGACGTAGCGGTAGAGCGGCTGGCCGGTGAAATCGGCCGCGGCCTTGGCGACCGCCAGAGAGACACCGAGGATTGCGTTGGCGCCAAGCCGGCCCTTGTTGTCGGTGCCGTCGAGTTCGATCATCGCCATGTCGATGGCCAGCTGCTCTGTGGCATCGAAGCCGACGATGGTCTCGGCGATCTCGCCGTTCACCGCGGCCACGGCCTCGAGCACGCCCTTGCCCATGTAGCGCGTCTTGTCGCCGTCGCGCTTCTCGACAGCCTCGTGCACGCCGGTCGAGGCGCCCGAGGGCACCGCCGCGCGGCCCATGGTTCCGTCTTCCAGCGTGACGTCGACTTCGACGGTGGGGTTGCCGCGGCTGTCGAGGATTTCGCGGGCGTGAATGTCGATGATGATGCTCATGGGTCCCTCGCAAAGGAATGGGTTCGCGACGAGCTATAGCAGGGGTTCGGCAGATGTAAATAATCACGGTAACGCTAACATGGCCTGTTCCCATGGGGTTGCGCTAACAACCCCATGGGCTTGCATGATTGTTTTTTGCCCTGCCGGAAATGGCCTCTAGGTTTTTGCTGCAGACGCACAGTCAATGTTCAGCAGGAAAGGCCGCGCGAGGGGTGCCGAGGGGAGGACGGCGCCGCGCGGAGATGGCGCATGGAAGACGAACTCAGCCAGATCGGCCAGCAGGTGGCCGACATCTCCGAGCTCGACCAGCTCGAGCAGCAAGTGGCGGATTTTTCGGAAACGGTCGAGGCGATCATCCCGGTTCTGCCAGGCTGGGTGATGCCCGCGGTGGTGCTGGGCCTGGCCTTCCTGATCGGGGTGCTGGCCTTCCGGCTGGTCTTCGGCCTGCTGACAAGGGCCGTGGCCAAGCGCGATCTCTTCTGGCGCAGCCTCGTGTCGCGCACCCGCCGCCCGCTGCGCATGGGGCTGGTGGTGTTCTTCCTGGCCATCGGCGTGGCGGTGGCTCCGCTCGATGCCGCCTGGCGAGAGCTGGCGCAGCATGCGCTGCTGATCGCCTTCATCATTCTTGTCGCCTGGGTGGTGTACACCGCGCTGAACATCTGGACCACGGTGCGGCTGCGAAAGTTCTCGCTAGATGCCGAGGACAATTTCCTCGCCCGCAAGCACGTCACGCAAAGCCGCATCCTGGTGCGGCTGACCGGCTGGCTGCTCCTTATCGTCACCATTTCGGCGATCCTGATGACCTTTCCGGGGGTGCGGCAATGGGGCGTGTCGCTGCTGGCCTCGGCGGGGGCGGCGGGCATCGTGGTGGGCTTTGCCTTCCAGCCGGTGCTGAAGAACCTGATCGCCGGCATCCAGCTCGCCATCACCCAGCCGATCCGCATCGACGACGCGGTGATCGTCGAGGGCGAATGGGGCTGGATCGAGGAAATCACCGGCACCTATGTCGTCATCAAGATCTGGGATTGGCGGCGGCTGATCGTGCCGCTGAGCTACTTCATCGAGCAGCCCTTCCAGAACTGGACTCGCGACGGCTCGTCGCTGATCGGCGGGGTGCTGCTGTATCTAGATCACTGCGCCGACATCGGCAGGATCCGCGACAAGATGAACGAGATCTGCCGCGAGAGCGAACTCTGGGACGGCAACGTCTGTCACCTGCAGGTGAACGACTTCCGCGAGCGGGTGATGGAGATCCGCATCCTCGCCTCGGCCCGCAACGCCCCGCGCACCTATGACCTGCGCTGCGAGATCCGCGAGAAGCTGATCACCTGGATCCAGCGCGAGATGCCCGAGGCGCTGCCGCGCACCCGCGAGACGGTCTCGGTGGATGCCGCGAACAGCGTGACGGCGCCGGGAATCGAGGTCGTGGGCGGGTGAGGCGACGTCCGGCGGCTCTCAGAGCCCCCGGCTCACGTCCCGTTGCTGCTGTGCCCGCACGAGCCGGTGCTCACGCACGAAGGTGTAGAGCCCGGCACCGAGGATCAGCGCGGCCCCCGCGAGGGTCCAGCCATCGGGGCGCTCGCCGAAGACCAGCATCCCGAGGCTCGCGGTGAAGATCAGCCGGGTGTAGCGGAAGGGCGAGACCGCCGCGACCTCGGCCATGCGCATGGCGTTGGTCACCGCGAGGTAGCCGCCCGCGGTCACCGCGATGGCGGCCAGCATCGGCGCCAGGGCCGGCAGGGTGAAGACCGGCGCCCGGCCCGAGATGAGCAGCAGCACGAGGCCCACCGGCGCGATGGAAATCATGCCCCAGGCCGAGACCACCACCGAGGGGATCGCGGCAGGCAGGGTGCGGGTCACCAGGTCGCGTGCGGCAAGACCGATGACCCCGACGACGGCGAAAATCTCCCAGCCGGTGAATTCCGCGCCGAAGGGGCGGATCACCATCAGCATGCCGACAAGACCGACGCCGATCGCCGACCAGCGGCGCCAGCCGACCGTCTCGCCAAGGAAAAGCGCCGCGCCCAAAGTCACCGCCAGCGGCGCGGTCTGCATGATCGCCGCCATGACCGAGAGCGGGATATAGGTCAGGCCGATGATCATGCCGAGCCCGCCGACCATCTCGAAGAGGTTGCGCAGCAGCACACGCGGGTGCAGCGCGTCGGCGCGGCGCAGCGGCAGCCCCTTGAGCCGGGCGAGGATCAGGAAGACGCTGCAGCCGCCGAGCCCGATGGCCATCATGACCTGACCGGAGGGCGCCTGCAGCGTCGACAGCTTGATGAAGGCGTCGCTGAGAGCCAGCAACGCCATGCCAAGCACCATCAGGGCGATGGCGCGGAGGGTATCCATGGTCTTGTCTTCCGATCAGGTGATGACGTCGGGTTTGGTGCGGCCGGTGCGGGTCTTGATGCCCGCGATGGCCTCGGCGGCGGCAATGACCGGAGCCAGTGCGACCTGCGGATCCAGGGCGAACTTTGCGGGGTCGGTCTCGACCTTCTCGAGGTAGACGCGGAGCGTCGCGCCCTCGGTGCCGGTGCCCGAGAGGCGCAGCACGAGACGCGCGCCGCCCTCGAAGCCGATCTGCAGGCCCTGCTTCTCGGCGCGCGAGCCGTCGACCGGATCGTCGTAGGCGAACTCCTCGGCCGAGGTGACCTTCATCCCCGCGACCTCGTTGCCCGGCAGCACGCCGAGCTGTTCGCGCACGTGGTCCATCAGCCCATTGGCCGCCTCGCTGTCGACGCCTTCGAAATCATGGCGCGAGTAGTAGTTGCGACCGTACTCCTGCCAGTGTGCGTCCATCAGCTCGGCGACCGAGCATTGCTTCGTGGCCAGCACGTTGAGCCAGAAGAGCACGGCCCAGAGCCCGTCCTTCTCGCGCACGTGGTCCGAGCCGGTGCCGGCGCTTTCCTCGCCGCAGAGCGTGGCGCGGCCGGCGTCGAGCAGGTTGCCGAAGAACTTCCAGCCGGTGGGCGTGGCGTAGCAATCGATGCCGAGCCCCTCGGCGACGCGGTCCACCGCGCCCGATGTCGGCATGGAGCGGGCGACACCCTTGAGCCCATCGGCATAGGCCGGGACGAGCGTGGCATTGGCGGCCAGCACGGCGAGGCTGTCCGAGGGGGTGACGTAGCAGTGCCTGCCGACGATCATGTTGCGGTCGCCGTCGCCGTCCGAGGCAGCGCCAAAGTCGGGCGCGTGAGCGCCCATCATCTCGTCCATCAGCGTCTTGGCCCAGATCGGGTTGGGATCCGGGTGGCCGTTGCCGAAGTCGGGCAGCGGGATGGCGTTGATCACAGTACCCGGGCCCGCGCCGAGCTCTTCCTCGAGGATCATCCGCGCGTAGGGGCCGGTCACCGCGTGCATCGCATCAAAGCGCATGGTGAAGCCCGAGCGGAACAGCGCATGGATCGCGTCGAAGTCGAAGATTTCCCTCATCAGCTCGGCATAGTCGGCGACCGGGTCGACGATCTCGATCTCCATGTCACCCAGCATGACCATACCGGTGCCGGCAAGGCCGACATCCTGGCTGTCGAGGATGTGGAACTCGGTGATGGTCTTGGTCGCCTCGAAGATCTTGTCGGTGATGCTCTCGGGCGCGGGGCCGCCGTTGGCGGCGTTGTACTTCACGCCGAAGTCGCCCTCGGGACCGCCGGGATTGTGGCTGGCCGACAGGATGATGCCACCGTCGGCGCCGCGCTTGCGGATCAGGTTCGAGGCCGCGGGGGTCGAGAGCAGCGCGCGCTCGCCGACGATCACCTTCTTGGCGCCGCTGGCGGCGGCCATGCGCAGCACCACCTGCGCGGCCTGCGAGTTGAAGTGCCGCCCGTCACCGCCCAGGACGAGGGTCTTGCCCTCGACCCCGCCGATGCCGTTCCAGATGCTCTGAATGAAATTTTCGAGGTAGTGGTGGCTCTGGAAGACGGGTGTCTTCTTGCGCAGGCCGGACGTGCCCGGCTTCTGCCCCTCGATCGGCTCGGTGGGTACGGTACGGATGTGCGTCATGAATGTCTCCTTCGCCCGGATGCTTCCATGATCCGGGCGGCATTGGCAAGAACGGGTGTATTTGCAATCTCTTGCGGACCGAGAGGCAGGCGCTGGCGCCAGTTGGGATATTCCGTGACGGTGCCCGGAAGATTGGGCTGCACGTCGCTGTCCAGCAGGTCCTCGACCTGCACGGCGACCAGCCGGGAACGTGTGGCGGCGAGCACGTGGAACATTGCCTCGGGCGCCTCGGGCGCGAGATCGCCGCGGAACTGACCGCTGAGCCAGTCGAAACCCGCGATCTCGCGGCCGCGCCAGCCGCGCATGCCCTGCGCGTGCTCGGGCGGGGTGAGGCCGATGCGCTCTCGGATGTCGATCTCGTGGCCGGCGCGCCAGCCTTTCCAGGTGGGCAGATCGTGGGTGGTGAAACTGGCGATCACCGCCTCGTCGTAATGCTCGGGGCGCTTGAACTCGGGCGGATCGCCGCGATGCTCGAAGCAGGCGAGGCGGCAGCCCAGCAGGCCGCTCTCGTCCATCGCCTGATGAAGCCCGTCGGGGATCACCCCCAGATCCTCGCCGATGATCACCCCTCCGCAGCGCGCCGCCTCGATCCGGGCGACGGCGAACATCGCCTCGCGCGGCATCTGCACGTAGGCGCCGGGCAGCCCGTCCGCGTCGGGTACCCAGTAAGCGCGCTCGAAGCCGATGATGTGATCGATCCGCAGCATGCCGCAAAAGCGCAGCTGCTGGCGCAGGGTGAGCGCGAGCGCTTCGAAACCGGTCTCCTCAAGCACCACCGGATTGAACGGCGCGAGGCGCCAATTCTGCCCCTGCGGCGCAAAGGCGTCGGGCGGCGCGCCGAGGCTGGCGCCGGTGGCGAAACTGGCGCGGTCGGTCCATGTCTCGGCGCCATGCGGGTGGGTGCCGACGGCGAGGTCGAGATAGAGCCCGTGGGCCATGCCCGCGGCTTGCGCGCGGCGCTGCGTGGCGGTCACGGCACCTTCGGCGGCATATTGCAGCCAGGCATGGAAGCGAACGCGCTCCGAGAGCTCGCGGGCGGCTTGGGCAACCTGCGGGCTGGTCGGGTTCTGGTAAGGCGCCTCCCACCTGTCCCAATAAGCGCCGAGCTTTTCCGACAGCGCCTGGTGCAGGGCAAAGCGGTGGAGCTCGTCGCCCTCGTGCCGCAGCCAGGCGTCGAAGCCGGGGCCGGGCGGGGCGTTGTGGAACTCCGCCTCGAGCGCGGCGAGGCGGGCCGGGGTCTCAGTGCCGAAATCGACCAGCGGGCCGGGCATGGCGGCGGTGCCGGTGGGCAGGTAGAGCGGCGAGAGGCGGCGGCGGTGCGACGGCGTATAGGGGCTGAAGCCGCCGGGATCGGCGACATGGAAGCCTGCGTGTATGGGGTTGATGCCGAGGAACCCCGCGCCCTGCGCGCCCGCACCTTCGGCCACCACCGCGAGATCGTCGAAGCTGCCGATGCCGCCCTGCGCGGCAGGGCGCAGGCAGGCCAGCGGCACCATCAGCCCCCAGTCGCGCTCGGGCAGCGGCAGCCGCGGCGGCGCGCTGAGGAGCCAGCAGGTCTCACCGCCGGAAACGAGCCTGTGCCGCCCCAGAGGCAGGGCGGGCAGGCGCCCTTCGCCTTCGATCCCGCGGCCGTCTTCGAGAGTGATCTGCCACGCCCCCGGCACCCCCAGCGAGGGCGGCTCACCGTGGCTGCAGACGTGCCACTTGGGCAGGTCGCGCACGGTGAGCGGCGCGTCGCCGTCCAGCCCCATGGCGGAAAGCAGCGCCGCTTGAGTCTCGGGCGGGGTGCTGTGCCATTCGCCGTAGAGGTCGCGGTATTCGCCAAGGATCCCGGCCTGTTCCGCTCTGGCGTCGAGTTCGCTCATCATGCCTCCTCTGCCAGCAAGAGCACCGAGTTCGCCGCCAGCGTTACGGTGCCGCCGAGGCGCTGCGGGGCGGCCTCGGGGTCGGTGGTGTCGATATGGCGCACCCAGGAGTAACCCTCGCCGGGGTCGGGCAGGGTCAGCTCCACTGCCTCGCCTGCGTTGAGCGCGATGTAGATCGCCTCTTCGCGCTGCTTGTAGAGCGGCGTGCCCGAGGCCATGCGGAACTCGGCGCAGAGCACCTTGAGATGGCCGTTGGTCCAGTCGGCGCGGGTCATTTCCTGTCCGTCGGGGCGCCACCAGAAGAGATCGGGCACCCCGTCGACCCGTCGCGGGCGCGAGTGCAGGTAGCGGCGCTGGCGCAGGATCGGGTGCGCCTTTCGAAAGGCGATGAGCTTGCGGGTGAAGGCATGGAAGGCATCGTCGCGGCTGTCCCAGTCGATCCAGCCGGTCTCGTTGTCCTGCGCGTAGGCGTTGTTGTTGCCGCCTTGCGAGTTGCCGATCTCGTCGCCGGCAAGGATCATCGGCGTGCCCTGGCTGAGCAGCAGCGTCGCCATCAGGTTGCGGCGGCGTTGGGCGCGGGCCTCGAGGATCGCCTCGTCTTCGCTCGGGCCCTCGACGCCCATGTTGTCCGAGTGGTTCTCGCCGTGGCCGTCGCGGTTGTTCTCGCCGTTGGCCTCGTTGTGGCGGCGGGTGTAGGAGACCACGTCCATCAGGGTGAAGCCGTCATGGGCGGTAATCAGGTTCACCGAGGCGGTGGCATTGCGGCCCGAATGGTCGAAGAGCCCCGCCGAGCCGGTGATCCGGTCGGCCATCACCGGCACATGCCCCAGGTCACCGCGCCAGAAGCGGCGGACGCCGTCGCGGTATTGGTCGTTCCACTCGCTGAACGGGGGCGGGTAGCCGCCGAGCTGGTAGCCGCCGGGCCCGATGTCCCAGGGCTCGGCGATGAGCTTCTTTGCTGCGAGGACCGGGTCCTGCCGCAGCGCCTTGAAGAAAGCGGAGTTGCGGTCGAAGCCCTGCGGCGTGCGGCCCAGCGTCGAGCAAAGGTCGAAGCGGAAACCGTCGACGCCCATGGTGGTGGCCCAGTAGCGCAGGCTGTCCATCACCATGCGCAACACCATCGGGTGGTCGATGTTGAGCGTGTTGCCGGTGCCGGTGTCATTGATGTAGCTCCGCTTGTCCTCGGGGAGCCGGTAGTAGCTGGCGTTGTCGAGCCCGCGGAAGCTGAGCGTCGGCCCGTGCTCGTCGCCCTCGCAGCTGTGGTTGTAGACGACGTCGAGGATCACTTCGATCCCGGCGGCATGCAGCCGGGCGACCATGTGCTGGAACTCCCAGAGCGCGTCCTGGGTGAGATAGCGCGGATCGGGGGCGAAGAAGCCGAGGGTCTGGTAGCCCCAGTAGTTCCTGAGCCCCTTGTCGACGAGGAACTTGTCGTTGAGGAAGCTTTGCACCGGCAGCAGTTCGATCGCGGTGATCCCGAGGTCGGTCAGGTAGTTGAGCACCGGGTCGGACGCGATGCCGAGAAAGCTTCCCGGATGCTCGGCACCCGGAAAGCGCTGGGTGAGACCCTTTACGTGGGCCTCGTAGATGATGCTCTTGGCTAGCCGGGTTTCGGGAGGCTTGGTCTCGCCCCAGTCAAAGCTCGTGTCCACCACCACGCCCTTGGGCATGAAGGGCGCACTGTCGGTGGTGTTGCGGCTCTCGAGCCCACCGAAGAGCGCGTCGTTCCACACCGGGTGGCCGGTGATGCGCCGGGCATAGGGATCGAGCAGCAGCTTGTGGGGGTTGAAGCGGTGCCCCTGCCGCGGCTGGAACGGTCCCTCGACGCGGAAGCCGTAGTGCTGGCCGGGGGTGAGCCCGGGTACCCGCCCGTGCCAGACGTCGCCGTCGCGCTCGGGCAGGGGGAGCCGGCGGGTTTCGGTGCCATCCTCGTCGAAGAGACAGAGCGTGACGGCCTCGGCATGGGCGGAGAAGACCGCGAAATTCACCCCATCGCCGTCAAAAGTCGCGCCGAGCGGGCTGGCGGATCCCGCGAGGATGACCGGCTCGCTCATCTATGCCTCATGGAGTCTTGGCCTTGACCATATCTTCGTAGAGCGCCGCATACTTTGCCGCCGAATGGGTCCAGCTCACCGGCGAGGCCATCGCGTTGGTCATCATGCGCGTCCAGGTTTCCTTGTCCTGGTACAGAGTTATAAGCCGCATCATCGCCTGGGCCAGAGCCTGGGCGGTCACCGGGTGGAATTGCAGGCCGGTTGCACAGCCTGCTGCCAATCCGGCAGGCGATGCGTTGATCACCGTGTCCGCCAGACCGCCCGTGAGCGCCACAAGAGGCAGGGTTCCGTAGCGCAGCCCGTAGAGCTGGGTCAGCCCGCAGGGCTCGAAGCGCGAGGGCACGAGAATCGCATCGCCCCCGGCCATCAGCCGATGCGCGAATTCCTCGTCGTAGCCGATGCGCACCGCGACGCCCGGGTGCTTCTGCGCCTTCCGCTGGAAGGCCTCTTCCAGCCCCGGGTTGCCCGAGCCCAGCAGCGCCAGCTGGCCGCCGCGGTCGAGCAGGGCGGGCAGGGCCTGCAGCAGGATGTCGAGCCCTTTCTGTTCGGTCATCCGCGAGATCACCACGCAGAGCGGGCCGGGCCAGTCGGTCGGCAGGCCGAGCTCCTTGCGCAGCGCGGCCTTGTGCTCGGCCTTCTCGGCGATGGTCTTGTAGGGGGGGCGTCCAGAGCGCCTCGTCGATGCCGTTGAGGATGCCGACCATGTCCTCCTGCCGCTCGCGCAGCACCCCGTCGAGCCCCATGCCGAAGTCCTTGGTCATCAGCTCGGTGGCGTAAGTGGGCGAGACGGTCGAGAGCTTGTCGGCATAAACCAGCCCTGCCTTCAGCGCCGAGACGCTGTCCCAGAACTCGTAGCCGCGCTGGTGGAAGCCGGTGCGCGGCAGGCCGAGCGTACCGATGCGCGCCGCCGAGGCCATGCCCTGGAAGGCGATGTTGTGGATGGTCATCAGCGTCGAGACCCGGCCCGCGGCACCGAGTTCGCGCAGGTAGAGCGGCGCGAAGCCCGCCTGCCAGTCGTGGCAGTGCAGGATCTGCGGGCGCCACTCCTCGATCCCGTCGGCGCCGATCATCGCGGCGACCGACGAGAGCGCGGCAAAGCGCTCGGGATTGTCGCGCCAGTCGTTGCCGTTCTTGTCCATGTAGGGACCGCCGTCGCGGTCAAAGAGATGCGGCGCCTCGAGCACGTAGAGCACCTGATCCCCCAGCGGCGCCTTCAGCACCCGCGCGGGGCCGCCGAAGAGATCGCCATATTCCGCCGCCACCGCCTGCGTCGGCAGCTTGGCGATGACCTGCCGGTAGCCCGGCAGCAGCACCCGCATGTCGACCCCGTGCACCGCCAGCGCGCCGGGCAGGGCGCCGACGACATCGGCCAGCCCTCCGGTCTTGATCAGCGGCACACATTCCGAGGCGACAGACAGGACTCTTGTCATTTGGCGGCTTCCCTCCGGTCGAGCATTCCTTGCGTGATCAGCGTCACGCCGCCAGGCGTGACACGGAACCACTTTGCGTCTTCCTCCGGATCCTCGCCGACCACAAGCCCTTCGGGAATATGCACCCCGCGATTGACCACGGTGTTTGTCAGCCGGACATGGCGCGAGACGTAAACGTTGGGCAAAAGTACCACGCGTTCAAGCGAAGCATATGAATTCGTGTGCACCTTGGTGAACAGCAGCGACTCGCGAATCTCGGTGCCCGAGACGATGCAGCCGCCGGCGATCAGCGAGCTCACGGCAGAGCCGCGACGGTCTTCCTCGTCGTGGATGAACTTGGCTGGGGGCACCACCTCGGCATAGGTCCAGATCGGCCAGTCGGTGTCCCAGAGGTCGAGCTCGGGGTCGAAGTTGGTCAGGTCGATGTTGGCGCGCCAGAAGGCATCCACCGTGCCGACGTCGCGCCAGTAGGCGGGTTTGCCGGCCTCGCGCACGCAGCTGTCCTCGAAACGGTGCGCCTGCGCGCCACCCGCGGCGACGATCTCGGGGATCATGTCATTGCCGAAGTCGTGGCTCGAGCTTTCCGAGCCCAGATCTTCCACCAGCTTGCCGCGCAGGTACTTCCAGTCGAAGACGTAGATGCCCATGCTGACCAGCGTCTTGTCGTGATCGTCGGGCAGGCCCGGCGGATCCTTGGGCTTTTCGAGGAAAGAGGTGATCCGGTCGCTTTCGTTGACCGCCATGCAGCCGAAGGCGCTGGCCTCGGACCGGTCCACGGTCAGGCAGCCCACGGTCACCTGAGCGCCGCTCTCGACGTGCTGCTCGAGCATCTCCTCGTAGTCCATCTTGTAGATGTGGTCGCCCGCGAGGATGACGATGTAGTCGATGTCATAGCTGTCGATGATGTCGATGTTCTGCGCCACCGCGTCGACGGTGCCGCGGTACCATGTCTGCTCGTTGTAGCGCTGCGAGGCGGGAAGGATGTCGAGGAATTCATTCCGCTCGGCGCGGAAGAAGTTCCAGCCGCGCTGGCAGTGGCGGATCAGGCTGTGCGCCTTGTACTGCGTGGCGAGGGCGATCTTGCGGATGCCGGAGTTGAGCGCGTTGGAGAGTGCGAAGTCGATGATCCGAGCCTTTCCGCCAAAATAGACGGCCGGCTTGACGCGAAAATTCGTCAACTCGTGCAGGCGCGAGCCACGGCCCCCCCGCAAGCACGAAGGCCATGCTGCGGCTCGCGAGCCTCTGGGAACGTCGGGGCATTCGTCTCCTCCTTTACTTAAATTCGATGTGTCGGGCAAAGCCGTGACACGGGTATGAATGGATCAGCTGTCCTCGCGAACGAGGAAGATCGCCGAAAGCGGCGGCAGGAAGAGCTCGGCCGAGGCGGGATAGCCGTGGCTGGGCTCGTCGTCGGCGATGACGCGGCCGAAATTCCCGCGATTGCCACCGCCGTAAATGCCTGCATCGGTGTTCAGCGCCTCGCGCCAGACGCCGGTGTCGGGCAGGCCGATGCGGTAGCGCGGCTGCTCGGCAGGCGTGAAATTGCAGATCACCGCCACTTCGGGCTCGTCCGAGCGGCCACGGCGGATCCACGAGAAGACCGAGTTGCCGGTGTCGCCGCCGGCGATCCAGGCAAAGCCCTCTTCCTCGCAGTCCTTTGCGTGCAGCGCGGGGGTCTCGCAATAGAGATCGTTGAGATCGCGGATCAGCCGCTGGATCCCGGCGTGCTGCGGATCGTCGAGGCAGGCCCAGTCGATCTCGGCGTCGTGGTTCCACTCATGTGCCTGCGCGAACTCCTGCCCCATGAACAGCAGTTTCTTGCCCGGATGGCCCCACATGAAACCGTAGTAAGCCCGCAGGTTGGCGAATTTCTCCCACTGGTTGCCGGGCATCTTGCCCAGCATCGAGCCCTTGCCGTGCACCACCTCGTCGTGGCTGATCGGCAGGATGAAATTCTCGGAAAAGGCGTAGACCAGTCCGAAGGTCATCTGGTGGTGGTGGTAGCTCCGGTAGATGGGATCCTTGCGGATGTATTCGAGCGTGTCGTTCATCCAGCCCATGTTCCACTTGAAGCCGAAGCCGAGCCCGCCCTGATCTACCGGCGAGGAGACACCCGGATAGGACGTGCTCTCCTCGGCCACGTTCATGATGCCGGGGTGCTGGCCGTAGCACTCGGTGTTCATCCGGCGCAGCATGGAGATCGCCTCGTAGTTCTCGCGCCCGCCGTCCTTGTTCGGCACCCATTCACCCTCGGGACGGGAGTAATCGCGGTAGAGCATCGAAGCCACCGCATCCACCCGCAGCCCGTCGGCGTGGTATTCCTCGAGCCAGTAGAGCGCGTTTGAGGTCAGGTAGTTGGCCACCTCGGCACGGCCGTAATTGTAGATCAGCGTATTCCAGTCGTGGTGGAAACCTTCCTTGGGGTCGGCATGCTCGTAGAGCGCGGTGCCGTCAAAGCGCCCGAGCCCATGCGCGTCGGTGGGGAAATGGCCGGGCACCCAGTCGAGGATCACCCCGATCCCGGCGCGGTGCGCGGCGTTCACCAGGTCGCGGAACTCATGCGGCAGACCGTGGCGGATGGTCGGTGCGAACATGCCGATGGGCTGGTAACCCCAGGAGCCGTCGAAAGGGTATTCGCAGATCGGCAGCAGCTCGATATGGGTGAAGCCCATCTCGGCGACGTAATCGACCAGTTCCTCCGCCGCCTCGATGTAGGAGATCGGTCGGCCCCAGTCCTTGCGTCGCCACGAGGGCAGGTGGACTTCGTAGATCGAGATCGGCGCCGAGCGGCTCTGTGCCTCGGCGCGGGTCTCGAACCAGTCGTCGTCGGTCCAGCCGTAACCGGAGATGTCGCGCACGATCGAGGCATTGGCAGGCGGGTGCTCCGAGCCGAAGCCGATGGGGTCGGCTTTGCGCGGCTGCACCGTGCCGTCCGGGCCGACGATCTCGTAGCGGTAGAAGGCGCCGTCGCCGACATGCGGCAGGAAGATTTCCCACACGCCGGTGGCGCCCCGGCGGCGCATGGGGTTGCGCAGACCGTCCCACCAGTTGAAATCGCCCACCACCGAGACGCGCTTGGCATTCGGCGCCCAGACCGCGAAGTGGGTACCCGGCACGCCCTCGTGGGTCATCACATGGGCGCCGAGCACCTCCCAGAGGCGCTGGTGGCTGCCTTCGCCCAGCAGGTATTCGTCGATCTCTCCGAGCACAGTGCCGAAACGGTAGGGATCCTCGCGCTCGAAGACATGCGGCTCCCCGTCTTCGCCATGGTCCTCACCAAAGAGCGTGTAGGCCATGTCGCCCGGCACCGGGCCGCGGAAGAAGCCCGGCACGTTGGTCGGCTCGAGCGGATGGCGCACGCCCCGGACCACGGCCCACATCCGGTCGGCACCGGGGTCGTAGGTGGTGACATAGCGTGCGCCGTCCTGCTCATGCGGCCCGAGCACGGCAAAGGGATCGTCATGATGGCCCCGCAGAAGCCGCAGCAGGGCAGAGTCGAGGGGTGTGGACGCTGTACTCATGACGTGACTGTAGTCGGTTCCGTGCGTCTGGCAATGATCTGAGGCGGTCAGGCCCAGTAAGATTTTGTTTGCTCAGAGAAGACTTTCGGCACCCCAGATGTCGTTCATGTACCCGCGTATAGTTCTGTCGGACGAGAACCAGCCCGAGCGCGCGGTGTTGAGCGCCGCCATCTTCGCCCAGGCCCGGGTGTCCTTGAAAGCCGCATCGACCTCGCGCTGCGCGCGCCAGTAGTCGGTGAAGTCCGAGCAGACGAGGAAATAGTCCGCGCCCTCGAGATTGGCGGTGATGCCATGGTAGCGGTCCGGCTCGCCGGGCCAGAAGCGCCCATCGCGGATCAGCTCGAGCGCGCGCATGAGGCGGGGGTCGGCCTGCACGGCCTTCCAGGCGTGGCCCTCGACCTTGCGGCGCTCCATCACCTCCTCGGCGGTCATGCCGAAGAGGAAGAAGTTCTCGGCCCCCACGTGCGCGCGGATCTCGACGTTGGCTCCGTCGAGCGTGCCGACGGTCGGCGCGCCGTTCAGCGCGAACTTCATGTTGCCGGTGCCCGAGGCTTCCTTGCCTGCGGTCGAGATCTGCTCCGAGAGATCCGCGGCGGGGATCATCCGCTCGGCGAGGCTGACGTTGTAGTTCGGCAGGAAGGCGATCTTGAGGTAGGGCGCAGTCACCGGATCGGCA
This sequence comes from Alloyangia mangrovi, assembly GCF_002300555.2. Lineage (GTDB taxonomy): Bacteria > Pseudomonadota > Alphaproteobacteria > Rhodobacterales > Rhodobacteraceae > Salipiger > Salipiger mangrovi. Next base: position 106,851 of record NZ_NTHN02000003.1, read on the forward strand.
TTGATCACCGCGGCGGCGTCATTGATCAGCCGGATGATGTCCTTGGCGAAGAAGTAGCCCGGCGCGGCCTTGCCGCCGAAGAGTTTGAGCCGCGGCGTCCAGTCGGCATTCGGGTTGTCGCGGATCTCGGCCCAATGGGCGATGGTCTCGAGAATGTTGAGGTGCTGGCGCTTGTATTCGTGCAGGCGCTTGATCTGCACGTCAAAGAGCATCTCGGGATCGACGTGCAGGCCTTGCGCCTCGGCCATCCAGTTCGACAGCTCGGCCTTGTTATCGCGCTTGACCTGCGCGTAGCGGTCGAGCCAGCCGGTGTCGTCGATGAAGGGCTCGAGCTTCTTGAGCTGCTCGAGATCATCCACCCAATCCTCGCCGATCGACTCGGTGATCAGACCGGCAAGGCGCGGGTTGCAGGCCAGCAGCCAGCGGCGCGGGGTGACGCCGTTGGTCTCGTTGACGATGCGGTTCGGGTGGAGGTTGTGCAGTTCCTGGAAGACGGTGGTCTTCATCAGCTCGGTATGCAGCGCCGAGACGCCGTTGACGTGATGCGCCATGACAAAGCTGAGCTGGCCCATCTTCACCTGATGATCGGCCCGCATGGAGTTCAGCCGCGACGGGTTCTGCTTGGCGTGGGTGCTGTCGATCTGATCGATCAGCTCGATATGGCGCGGCAGCAGACGGCCGAAGAGCGCCTCGTCCCAGGTCTCCAGCGCCTCGGGCAGAAGCGTGTGGTTGGTGTAGCTCAGGCAGCCGCGGGCGATCTCCATCGACTCCTCGAAGGACAGGCCGCGCTCGTCGTGCAGCACGCGCACCAGCTCGGGGCCCGCGATCGCCGGGTGGGTGTCGTTGAGCTGGATCGCCACTTTGGCAGGGAGCTTGCGCAGGTCGCCAAACTGGTTGTTGAAGCGGCGCAGGATGTCGCGCAGGGCGGCGGCGGTGAGGAAATATTCCTGCTTGAGTCGCAGTTCCTTGCCCTGTTCGGTGGTGTCGTCGGGGTAGAGTACGCGAGAGATGGTGCGCGCGAGCGCCTCGGGCTGGGCCGCCCCGGCAAAATCGCCGTGGTTGAAACGGTCGAGGTCGAAGGGGTGGATGGCGCGACCCGACCAGAGCCGCAGCGTGTTGGCCCAGCGGCCCTTCCAGCCGACGACGGGCGTGTCGAAGGCCTCGGCCTCGACCACCTCGCCGGGGTACCAGCGCACGGTCTCGCCGCGCTTGTCGACATGGCCGCCGAAGCCGATCCGGTAGCGCACCTCGGGGCGTTCGAATTCCCAGGCGTGGCGTTGCTCGAGCCAGAGCTCGGGCTGCTCGACCTGCCGTCCGTCGACGAAGCTCTGCCGGAAGAGGCCGTGCTCGTAACGGATGCCATAGCCATGCGCCGGGCAGCCGAGGGTCGAGAGGCTTTCGAGGAAACAGGCGGCGAGCCGCCCGAGGCCACCGTTGCCGAGCGCGGCATCGGGTTCGTCGGCCAACACCGTGCCGTAATCCTTGCCGAACTCCTCGAGCACCGCCTTTGCCTCGTCGACCAGCTCGAGGTTGACAATGCCGTCCTCGAGCAGCCGCCCGATGAGGAATTCCATCGACAGGTAGTAGACCCGTTTCGCCCCGGAATCGTAGGTCTTGCCGGTGGCGGCGATCCACGCATCGGTGATCCGGTCGCGCACGGCATAGCTCAGCGCCATGCGCCAGTCCTCGAGGATCGCGTGCTCGGGATCCTTGCCGAAGGAATAGCGAAGATGCTTGAGGATGGACTCGCGCAGGGAGGCGGTTGGGGTCATGGGTAAGGCACTCGCTTTTGGAAAAGACGAAGGGTTGCGCCGGTCGACCTAGGGCGTCTGCACGATTGATGAACAGTTTTTGTTACGTAATGGCAACCGCCTTGCGCATTGCGCCGAGATTTACGGCAATTCGCTCAAGTGGCAGGCACAACCGGTCAGCGCCGCATAATCGTCGGTCACAAGGCTCACCGGGAACTGCGTCATGAACTCGGAGAAGCGACCACGGTCATTGAAGGCCTCTTCGAAGGCGCCGGTGGTCAGGTAGGGGCCGAAATGCCGGGCGACGCCGCCGATCAGGTAGATCCCGCCGAAGGGCAGGGTGGTGAGCGCGAGGTTGCCGCACACCCGGCCCATCATCCGCACGAAGACCTCGATGGCGCGCAGCGCACGCTCGTCCGTGCCGGCTTCGACGGCCTCCATGATTTGCTGCGCGCTGAGCGGGGTGCCTGCGCCATCCTCGTCGCAGAGCCAGGCATAGACGCGCTCGAAGCCGCGGCCCGAGAGGATGTCCTCGACGCCGGGCGCCGGGTGCTTGCGTTCGATGTAGCGCAGCAGCCGCATCTCCTCGTCGGTCTGCACGGGGATCGCGACATGGCCCGACTCCGAGGGCGGCACCAGCGTGCGCTCGCCCAGCCGGTAGACCGGGGCGGCGTTCATCCCGGTGCCGATGCCGACCACCAGCCGCGCGGACTGCGGGCTGGCGGGCTGGCCGGGCAGGATGCGGGTCAGGCAGTCGTCGGCGATGTGACCAAGCGCGTGGCCCTGCGCCTGCAGGTCGTTGAGCACCGAGATGGTCTCGGCGCCGGTGGCCTCGGCCAGGGTCGGGCGGTCGATTGCCCAGTCGATGTTGGTCAGCCGGCCCGCGCCGTCGCGCACCGGGCCAGCCACCGCGACGCAGGCGGCGTCGACCTTTGTACCTTTCTCGGCCAGGTAATGCTTCAGGACAGCGCCGATCCCGTCGTTCTCGGCATTGCGGTAGCGCATCACCGATCCCTCGATCAGCCTGCCGTCTTCGCACAGCGCCACCCGGGTGTTGGTGCCGCCGATATCCGCCAGAACTGCCGTGCCGCCGCTGCTCATGATGCCTTACTCCGTTAGCGCTCTCACCAACGCGTGGTAAGAGGCTTTGGGCGTGCGTTCAAGGGTTTCGAAGTCCACGTGGACCAGCCCGAAGCGTTTTTCGTAGCCGAGGCTCCATTCGTAGTTGTCGAGCAGCGACCAGGCGAAATAGCCCTTCACCGGCGCGCCGCCCGCGATCGCCTTGCGGACCTCGGCGAGATGGGCATCGAGATAGGCGATGCGGTCCTGGTCGTCGACGCCGCCATTTACCAGCGGGTCGGGGGCGGCCATGCCGTTCTCGGTCACATATAAAGGGATATCGCCGGTGTACTCGTTCGCGAGCCTCGTGAGGAACTGCGACAGGCCCTGCGGGTAGATCTCCCAGTCCATGAAGGTCTTGGGCAGCGGCCCCTCGACTTCTTCCAGCGAGGGCCAGGCGCCCTGGTTGGGTTTGATCACCTTTCGCGTGTAGTAGTTCAGCCCGCACCAGTCGAGCTTCTGCGTGATCAGCCCGAAATCATCCTGCCAGTTCGCCGGCATATGCGGCTCGAGCCCGTCGAGCACGATCTGCGGATATGCGCCCTTGAAGACGCCGCCGGTGAACCAGCGGTTGTAGATGCCGTCGTAAAGCTCGGCCGCGTGGCGGGCGTCGGGGGGTGTCATTGGCGGCGGTCGACCACTCCATGTTGAAGACGCCGCCAAGGTTCTGCATTCCGAGCCCGCGCATCACCTGGATGGCGCGGCCATGGGCGAGCAGCACATGGTGCATGGCGCGGGCGGTGGCGCGGATGTCGCGTAGGCCGGGCGCGTGGAAGCCCATGAAATGCGAGAGCCAGGCGACGCACCAGGGCTCGTTGATCGGCGCCACGGAATACATCCGGTCGCCGATGCGCTTCATCAGAACCTCGGTGAAATCGCCGAACCAGCCTGCCACGTCGCGGTTGCGCCAGCCGCCGAGGTCGGCGAGCGGCGAGGGCAGTTCCCAGTGATAGAGCGTGGCGCAGGGCTTGATGCCGCGCTCGAGCATGGCGTCGGTCAGCCGGTCGTAGAAGTCGAGACCGGCCTCGTTCACCTGTCCCCGCCCCTCGGGAAGCACCCGTGCCCAGCTCGTCGAGAAGCGGTAGGCATCGAGCCCGGCGGCCTTCACCAGGTCGAGATCCTCCTCGTAGCGGTGGTAGTGGTCGCAGGCGCGGTCGCCGTTCTCGGCGCGCACGACATTGCCCGGTGTGGCGGCAAAATCATCCCAATGGGTGCGGCCTGCACCGCCGAAGGCATGGCCCTCGATCTGGTAGCTGGAGGTGGCGACGCCGAAGAGGAAATCCTCGGGAAAATCCTTGCGGGTGAACTTCATGGCGTATCCTTGTCGATGCGTGCGGTGAGCGCGGGAGCCTCGCTGGCCCCGCGGTCCTTAGCGGGTGTCTTGCGGTACTGGCCCGGTGGAGCCGCCGATGATCAGCTGAGCCTCGAGCAGGCGCGACTGTGCGGGGAGATCCGGATCGGCGATATGCGCCAGCAACATCGTGGCGGCGATCCGCCCGGCCTCGTAGACCGAGGAGCGCGTGGCGGTGAAGATCGGCACGTCCGGGCCGTTGCGCAGGAAGCTCAGATCGTCGTCATGGGTGATCACCGAGATGTCGCGGCCCATCTCCAGCCCGGCGGCATGGATGGCGCGGCGGATGCCGATGGCGGCGATCACCGAGGAGGTGATCATCGCCGTCGGCCGGTCGGGCAGGGCGAGCATGCGCGCGGCACTCTCGAAGCCGTAGCTCTCGGTCATCTCTCCGGCGCTCATGTAGCGCGGATCCGGCCCGGTGCCGCGCGCGGTCAGCGCCTGCTCGAAGCCGACTCTGCGACGGTAGGCGAAATCCATGAACTCGAGTCCGTTGATCAGCGCGATGCGGCGGTGGCCGAGGTCGAGCAGGAAGTCGGTGGCGCGCTGGAAGGCGTGGGTGTTGTTCATGTCGACCCAGCTGTAGGGCAGGTCGAGCTCGGTGGCACGCCCATGCACCACGAAAGACAGTCCGAGCTGGCGCAGGAAGGGGATCCGCCCGTCCCGCATCGAGGGGCCATGCACGATGATCCCGTCGACATTGCCCTTGGCCTTGAGCCGGCGGTAATTCTCTTCCTCGTCACGGTCCCCGGTCATCGACAGCGTCATGTCGTACCCGGCCTTGACGTATTCGTCGGATGCGCCAGCTATGAAATCACCGAACACCGGGTTCATCATCTGGTGCTGGTGCGAAAAGGGGATGACGTGGCCGATGGTCATGGCGCGCCCCGTCGCCAGCCCTTTTGCCCGCGCGTTCGGGGCATAGTTGAGCGCCTGCGCCGCCTCCATCACGCGCTTGCGGGTCTGCTCGTTGACCTCCGGGTAGCCGTTGAGCGCGCGACTCACGGTGGTTTGCGAGAGATTGAGATGCGCGGCCAGTTGCTTGAGGTTCATCGGGGGAGCTTCCAAAGCGCTTCGATATCTTTCGACAGTAACTGCAAAATGGGGCGGTCGTGAAGACCCTTTGCAAAACGCCCGAAATAGCTGCAGTGCGGCATGAAATTTCCCACTGCTTAGGCCATTGCGTGATTGACAACTGGGGGGCAAACGCGTGAGGCTGCTCGTGGCTCAAAGCGCTTTGGGGTGAGGAGTGTCCCCTGCGCGTCCGAAATGACCACATCTCTCGCGGCCCTGAGAGCCGTGACAACTCGGGAGGACTTTGACGACATGACCAAGCGAAACACACCCGTCCGCGGCACGCGCGCCGTTCTCGGCTCGGTGGCGGCGCTGGCGCTCTGCGCAGGCGCGGCCCAGGCCGAGATGGTGTTCACCCCCGGCGAGGGCGATTTCAACTGGGACAGCCTCGACGCATTCGCGGCCGGGCATGACCTGTCGGGCCAGTCGCTCAGCATCTTCGGCCCCTGGCGCGGCGACGACCAGGCGCTGGTCGAAACGGTGCTGGCCTATTTCGAACAGGCCACCGGCGCCGATGTGAGCTACGCCTCGTCCGAGACCTACGAGCAGCAGATCGTCATCGACACCGAGGCGGGCAGCCCGCCCAACATCGCGATCCTGCCGCAGCCCGGCCTGATCGCCGACCTGGTGAAGAAGGGCTACGTCACCCCGCTCGGCGAGGAGACCGCCGACTGGCTGCGCGAGAATTACGCCGCTGGCGAAAGCTGGGTGAGCCTCGGCTCTTTCGAGGGCAAGGACGGCAAGCAGCTCTATGCCTTCCCCTACAAGATCGACGTGAAATCGCTGGTCTTCTACGTTCCCGAGAACTTCGAGGATGCGGGCTACGAGGTCCCCGAGACCATGGAGGACCTCAAGGCGCTGACCGAGCAGATCGCCGCGGAAGGCGAGACGCCCTGGTGCATCGGCCTCGGCTCCGGCGGCGCGACCGGCTGGCCGGCGACCGACTGGGTCGAGGACATGATGCTGCGCGTCCAGCCGCCCGAGGTCTATGACCAATGGGTGACCAATGAGGTCAAGTTCGACGACCCCAAGGTGATCGAAGCGATCGAGGAATTCGGCTGGTTCGCCAAGAACGACGCCTTCGTCAATGGCGGTGCCGGGGCGGTGGCCACCACCGACTTCCGTGAAAGCCCGGCGGGTCTCTTCGCCTCGCCGCCGCAGTGCTACATGCACCACCAGGCCAGCTTCATCCCGACCTTCTTCCCCGAAGGCACCGAGATGGGCGTGGACGCAGATTTCTTCTACATGCCCGCCTATGCCGAGAAGGACCTTGGCCAGCCGGTGCTCGGCGCGGGCACGCTCGCCTTCATCACCAAGGACAGCGAGGCGTCGCGCGCCTTCATCGAGTTCCTCCAGACGCCGATCGCGCATGAGATCTGGATGGCGCAATCGGGCTTCCTGACCCCCTACAAAGAGGCCAACGCCGAGCTCTATGGCAGCCCGCCGCTGAAGAAGATGGGCGAGATCCTGCTCGACGCCACCACCTTCCGCTTCGACGCCTCGGACCTGATGCCCGGCGCGGTGGGCGCGGGCAGCTTCTGGACCGGCATGGTGGATTACGTCGGCGGCAAGTCGGCTGAGGATGTTGCGAACGCGATCCAGAAAAGCTGGGACGCGAACAAGTAACTCTGCGTAAACTCGACGTGGGGCACCGCAAATCGCTTCAAAGAGATTTGCGGTGTCCCGGACGACTGCAAGGGAGGGGAGGACGTCATGCATCCGGCACTTCAGGCCGTACTGACCATCGTGATCGGGCTCGGCGGCTGCATCGGCTATTTCTGGTTTTCGAACCAGCTGCTCGACAAGGTTCTCTTCCCGCCCCGCGGCCCCAACATCGGCCGCAACATCCGCCGCGCCGAGATGATCCGTCCCTGGCTCTTCCTCTTTCCCGCGATCTTCGCGCTTGGGCTGTACCTTGCCTACCCGGTGGTTGCGACCTTCTGGTTGTCGCTGACCGACCGCAACCAGGGCGGCGCCTTCGTGGGGCTGGCGAACTATCAGCAGATGCTGCGCGAGGCCAAGTTCTGGGAAGCGATCCGCAACAACATGCTCTGGCTGATCGTCGTGCCCGCCGCCTCGACCGGCTTCGGCCTACTGGCGGCGCAGCTGACGGACCGCATCCGCTGGGGCAATCTCGCCAAGTCGCTGATCTTCATGCCGATGGCGATCTCCTTCGTCGGCGCCTCGGTGATCTGGAAGCTGGTCTATGATTTCCGCCCCATCGGGCAGGAGCAGATCGGCATCCTCAACGCCTTCTGGGTCTGGCTCGGCGGCGCGCCGCAGACCTGGCTTACGATCACGCCGTGGAACAACTTCCTGCTGATGATGGTGCTGATCTGGATCCAGACGGGCTTTGCGATGGTGATCCTCGGTGCGGCGCTGCGCGGCATTCCCGAGGAGACGGTCGAGGCCGCCATCGTCGACGGGGCGAACCCCTTCCAGATCTTCTTCAAGATCAAGGTTCCGCAGATCCGATCGACCATTGTCGTGGTCTGGACGACCATCACACTCGTGGTGCTCAAGGTCTTCGACATCGTGCTCGCCATGACCAACGGCCAGTGGCAGACGCAGGTGCTGGCCAACTACATGTACGACAAGCTCTTCCGCGCCTTCGACTGGGGTGTCGGCTCGGCGGCGGCCATGGTGATCATGCTGCTGGTCTCGCCGATCCTGGTGTGGAACGTGATCAACGCGCGCCGCGAGATGCGCTGAGGGAGGGCCGGACATGGAAGGCATGGCAGGACAGAAGTCGACCCTTACCTGGGCAGTGCATATTTCGGTGGCGCTGCTGGTGGCGCTCTGGCTTTTCCCGACGGTGGGCCTCTTGGTGTCGTCCTTCCGGACCGCCGAGCAGATCAGCAATTCGGGCTGGTGGTCGGCCTTCTCGGCGCAGAAGGGCCAGCTCCCGGCGATCCGCATCTCCGGCGAGGAGCATGAGGACGGCGGGCTCTACGTGATCGACGGCAACCTCTTCGGCAGCGCCGAGACCACGCTCTCGGCCTGGGGCACCTCGTCGCGCGAACCCGAGGCCTACGAGCCGGACACCGAGGTCGAGCTGAAAGACGGCTGGACCATCAGCGTCGCGAAGTCGGGCGATTTCCGCCTCACAGCGCCGCAGAGCTTCGAGGGCGAGCGGCTGCCGCGGGTCTTCGCCACGGCCACGACACCACCGGAGTTCACCCTGCAGAACTACAAGAACGTGCTCTTCGGCACGACCGCGGGGGCAGGGGTCGGGCAGGCCTTTCTCAATACGCTGACCGTGGCGATCCCGGCGACGGTGATCCCGATCCTCGTCGCCGCCTTTGCCGCCTATGCGCTTGCCTGGATGGAGTTCCCCGGTCGCGCGCTGCTGATCGCCGCTGTGGTCGCGCTGCTCGTCGTGCCACTGCAGCTGGCGCTGATCCCGCTCCTGCAGCTGCACAACGCGATCGGCATCGGCAAGGGGTATCTCGGGGTCTGGCTGGCACACACCGGCTTCGGGCTGCCGCTCGCGATCTACCTTCTGCGCAACTACATGGTCGGCCTGCCCAAGGACATCATCGAGAACGCCCGGGTGGATGGCGCCTCGGACTTCCAAATTTTCACCAAGATCGTGTTGCCGCTCTCCTTCCCTGCGCTGGCGAGCTTTGCCATCTTCCAGTTCCTCTGGACCTGGAACGACCTACTGGTGGCGCTGGTCTTCCTCGGCACCGACGACGACCGGCTGGTGCTGACGGCGCGGCTGGTGAACCTCATGGGCTCGCGCGGCGGGCAGTGGGAGATCCTTGCAACCTCGGCCTTCGTGTCGATCGTCGTGCCGCTGATTGTTTTCTTCGCCATGCAGAAATACCTCGTGCGCGGCCTGCTTGCAGGCTCCGTGAAGTGATCGAAAGAACCGACCAATGAGCAACAACACCCTCCCAGTCCCCTCGACCCAAGACCGTGACTGGTGGCGCGGCGCGGTGATCTACCAAGTCTACCCGCGCAGTTTCCAGGACAGCAATGGCGACGGGATCGGCGATCTGCTCGGCATCTCCCGCCGACTGCCGCATATCGCCTCCATGGGTGTCGACGCAGTCTGGATCTCGCCCTTCTTCCGATCGCCGATGAAAGACTTCGGCTACGACGTGAGCGACTATTGCGACGTCGACCCGATGTTCGGGAGCCTCGCCGATTTCGACGTGCTGATCGAGACCGCGCACAAGCTCGGCCTCAAGGTGCTGATCGACCTCGTCATGTCACACAGCTCGGACCAGCACCCGTGGTTCGAGGAGAGCCGCTCGTCCAAGGACAACTCGCGCGCCAACTGGTATGTCTGGGCCGACGCCAAGCCCGACGGCACGCCGCCGAACAACTGGCTGTCGATCTTCGGCGGCTCGGCCTGGCAATGGGACACCACGCGCTGCCAATATTACCTGCACAACTTCCTGACCTCGCAGCCCGACCTCAACTTCCACGAGCCGCAGGTGCAGAAGACGCTGCTCGACGTGGCCGAGTTCTGGCTCGACCGCGGGGTGAACGGCTTCCGGCTCGACACGGTGAACTTCTACACCCATGACGCCGAGCTGCGCGACAACCCGGCCCTGCCGCCCGAACGGCGCAACCCGATCACCGCGCCCGCGGTGAACCCCTACACCTGGCAGGAACACCTCTACGACAAGACCCAGCCCGAGAACCTGGAGTTCCTCGCCAAGCTGCGCAAGCTGATGGACCGCTACAACGCCGCCGCCGTGGGCGAGATCGGCGAGGACCTGCGCGGACTCGAGGTGCTGGGCGAATACACCTCGGGCAGCGACCACCTGCAGATGTCCTACGCCTTCGAGCTGTTGTCAAAGCGCGCGCCGACGGCGGATTACGTCAAGGAGGTGATGGACAAGGTGGCCGAGGTCGCGGGCGGCGGCTGGGCCTGCTGGGCCTTCTCGAACCACGACGTCGAGCGCCATGTGACCCGCTGGGGCATCGGCGACGCCGGGGCTCGGCTCTACACCACGTTGATGATGTGCCTGCGCGGCTCGGCCTGCATCTACCAGGGCGAGGAACTTGCACTGCCCGAGGCGGTGCTGGCCTTCGAGGATCTGCAGGACCCCTACGGCATCCGCTTCTGGCCCGCTTTCAAGGGCCGCGACGGCTGCCGCACGCCGATGGTCTGGGAGCCCGACGCGCACCACGGCGGCTTCTCGGAAGGCAAGCCCTGGCTGCCGGTGAGCCACGAGCACCTGCGCATGACCGTCGAGGAGCAGGAAAAGGACCCCGCGGCGATCCTGCACCATTACCGCCGCGCCATCGCCTTCCGCCACGCCCATTCGGCGTTGCGCAAGGGCGAGATCACAGACGTCACGGCGACAGGAAATGTCCTCAGTTTCCACCGGAAGGACGACACCGAGGAGCTGTTCTGCGCCTTCAACATCGGTCCGGAACCGGCGGTGATCGACGCGCCGGCGGGCAAGTGGCTGCAGGTCGGCGTCGAGATGGGCTCGACCGGTACCGCGCCCGACGGCAAGTTCCACCTCGGGCCTTGGCAGCCCGCGCTGGCGCTGCGGATGTGATCGGCGGATACCAAGGATAAGGGGAGGCGGAGACGATGGCAGACCTGAAACTCACCGATGTCGGAAAAACCTACGGCGGCACCGTGGAGGTGCTCAAGGACATCGACCTCGACATAAAGGCAGGCGAGCTCATCGTCTTCGTCGGCCCCTCGGGCTGCGGCAAGTCCACGCTCCTGCGGATGATCGCCGGCCTCGAGCGGATCACCGGCGGCACGCTGGAGATCGACGGGCAGCTGGTCAACGACGTGCCCCCCGCGCAGCGCGGCATCGCCATGGTGTTCCAGAACTACGCGCTCTATCCGCATATGACCGTGCGCGACAACATGTCCTTTGCCCTGCAGATCGCCAAGAAGAGCAAGGCCGAGATCGCCGAGGCCGTGGAACGTGCCGCGAAGATGCTGCAGCTGGAGCCCTACCTCGACCGCCTGCCCAAGGCGCTCTCGGGCGGACAGCGACAGCGCGTCGCCATCGGCCGCGCCATCGTGCGTGATCCCAAGGTGTTCCTCTTCGACGAGCCGCTCTCGAACCTCGACGCGGCGCTGCGCGTGGCGACCCGGATCGAGATCGCCCAGCTCAAGGAGAAGCTGCCCGACCGCACGATGATCTACGTCACCCACGACCAGGTCGAGGCGATGACCCTCGCCGACCGCATCGTGGTGCTGGCCAACAAGGGCATCGCGCAGGTCGGCTCGCCGCTGGAGCTTTACGAGACCCCGAACAGCGAGTTCGTCGCGCAGTTCATCGGCTCTCCGGCGATGAACATGCTGGCGGGCGAGGTGATCGGGACCGGTGCGCAGACCACCGTGAGGCTACAGACCGGCGGCACCGCCGTCTCGGACGTGCCCACCAGCGATGCGGACATGGGGCTGCAGGTCAACGTCGGCATCCGCCCCGAGGATTTCACCGTCGCCGCGGGCGCGCCGGTCTTCACCGGCAAGGTTGCGCTGACCGAGGCGCTTGGCGAAGTGACCCTGCTGCATTTCGAGCCGCAGCCCGGCTGCAAGGAAGCGCTGATCGCCAAGCTTCCCGGCATCCATCAGGGCTTGCGCGGCACCGAGGTGGGATTGAGCGCGGAACCCGCCAAGGTGCATCTTTTCGCGGGCGGCATCTCATTGCGCTACCGTTGAGCACCGCAAAAGCCTTCGAAGGCTTCTGCAACTCTCTTTGTAGAGAGTTGCTCCACAGCCGCGCGCAGACGCGATAGGATGCAAAGGCGCATTCCCGCCCTGCATGTTCTCATTAAGTTCTCATTTACCCATTGCGATCCGGGGCGTTTCGCCTATGTGTAGGGGCGTTCCTTTCCCGAGGGTCTCATGCCAGAGCTCAAGCAGATCGAAGTGCGCGGCGCGCGCGAGCACAATCTCAAGAACATCGACGTGGATATTCCGCGCGACGAGCTGGTGGTGATCACCGGGTTGTCGGGCTCGGGCAAGTCCTCGCTCGCCTTTGACACGATCTATGCCGAGGGCCAGCGGCGCTACGTCGAGTCGCTTTCTGCCTATGCGCGGCAGTTCCTCGACATGATGGAAAAGCCCGATGTCGACCACATCTCGGGCCTCTCGCCGGCAATCTCGATCGAGCAGAAGACCACCTCGAAGAACCCGCGCTCGACCGTCGGCACCGTCACCGAGATCTACGACTACTTGCGCCTGCTCTTCGCCCGCGTCGGCACCCCCTACAGCCCCGCCACCGGCCTGCCCATCGAGGCGCAGCAGGTGCAGGACATGGTCGACCGCGTCATGGCGCTGGAGGAGGGCACGCGCGGCTACCTGCTCGCGCCGATCATCCGCGACCGCAAGGGGGAGTACCGCAAGGAATTCCTCGAACTGCGCAAGCAGGGCTTCCAGCGTGTCAAGGTGGACGGCGAATTCTACGAGCTCGACGAGCCGCCGACCCTCGACAAGAAGTTCCGCCATGACATCGACGTGGTGGTCGACCGCATCGTCGTGCGCGAGGGGCTCGAGACGCGGCTTGCCGACAGCTTCCGCACCGCGCTCGATCTGGCGTCGGGAATCGCCGTGCTGGAAACCGCGCCGCGCGAGGGTGAGGGCGATCCCGAGAGGATCACCTTCTCCGAGAATTTCTCCTGCCCGGTCAGCGGCTTCACCATCTCCGAGATCGAGCCGCGCCTGTTCTCCTTCAACGCCCCCGTCGGCGCGTGCCCGGACTGTGACGGGCTTGGCGTCGAGCTGTTCTTCGACGAACAGCTGGTGGTCCCCGATGTGACGCTGAAGGTCGCCGACGGGGCGATTGCACCCTGGCGCAAGGGCAAGTCGCCGTATTTCCTGCAGACCATCGAGTCGATCGCCAAGCACTACGAGTTCAACAAGAACGCCCGCTGGAAGGATTTGCCGAAGAAGGTGCAAGACGTCTTCCTGCACGGCTCCGGCAAGGAGGAAATCCCCTTCCGCTACGACGAGGGCGGTCGCGTCTACCAGGTGACCCGCGCCTTCGAGGGGGTGATCCCCAACATGCAGCGCCGCTACCGCGAGACCGACAGCGCCTGGGTGCGCGAGGAATTCGAGCGCTACCAGAACAACCGCCCCTGCGGCGCCTGCGGCGGCTACCGCCTGCGCCCCGAGGCGCTGGCCGTGAAGATCGGCTCGGCCAAGAAGGACACGCTGCTGCACGTCGGCCAGGTGGTGCAAATGTCGATCCGCGAGGCGCATGACTGGATCGAGACCGTCCCCGAGGCGCTTTCGGGCCAGAAGAACGAGATCGCCCGCGCCATCCTGAAAGAGATCCGCGAGCGGCTCGGCTTCCTCAACAACGTCGGGCTCGAGTATCTGACCATGTCGCGCTCGGCCGGCACGCTCTCGGGCGGCGAGAGCCAGCGCATCCGTCTCGCGTCGCAGATCGGCTCGGGGCTGACGGGCGTGCTCTACGTGCTCGACGAGCCCTCCATCGGCCTGCACCAGCGCGACAACGACCGGCTGATTGGCACGCTGAAATCGCTCCGCGACCAGGGCAACACGGTGATCGTCGTCGAGCATGACGAGGACATGATCCGCCAGGCCGACTACGTCTTCGACATCGGCCCGGGCGCCGGGGTGCACGGCGGCCAGGTGGTCAGCCACGGCACGCCGCAGATGATCTCGGACGATGCCGCCAGCCTCACCGGCCAGTACCTCGCCGGAACACGCGAGATCGCCGTGCCGACCGAGCGCCGCAAGGGCAGCGGCAAGATGCTCAAGGTGGTCAAGGCCACGGGAAACAACCTCAAGGAGGTGACCGCCGAGTTCCCGCTGGGCAAGTTCGTCTGCGTCACCGGCGTCTCGGGCGGCGGCAAGTCGACGCTGACCATCGAGACGCTCTACAAGAACGCCGCCATGCGGCTCAACGGCGCGCGCGAGACCCCGGCGCCCTGCGAGACGATCAAGGGCTTCGAGTATCTCGACAAGGTCATCGACATCGACCAGCGGCCGATCGGCCGCACGCCGCGCTCGAACCCGGCGACCTACACCGGCGCCTTCACCCCGATCCGCGACTGGTTCGCCGGGCTCCCCGAGGCCAAGGCGCGCGGCTACAAGCCCGGGCGCTTCAGCTTCAACGTCAAGGGCGGCCGCTGCGAGGCCTGCCAGGGCGATGGCGTCATCAAGATCGAGATGCATTTCCTGCCCGACGTCTACGTCGAGTGCGAGACCTGCAAGGGCAAGCGCTACAACCGCGAGACGCTGGAGATCCACTTCAAGGGCAAGAGCATCGCCGACGTGCTCGACATGACCGTCGAGGAGGCGCAGGAGTTCTTCCAATCCGTGCCCTCGATCCGCGAGAAGATGGACGCACTGATGCGCGTCGGCCTCAGCTATGTGAAGGTCGGCCAGCAGGCGACGACCCTCTCGGGCGGCGAGGCGCAGCGGGTGAAGCTCTCCAAGGAACTGGCGAAACGCTCGACGGGCCGCACGCTCTACATCCTCGACGAGCCGACCACTGGCCTGCATTTCGAGGACGTGCGCAAGCTGCTCGAGGTGCTGCACGAACTGGTGGAGCAGGGGAACACGGTGGTGGTGATCGAGCACAACCTCGACGTCATCAAGACCGCCGACCACATCATCGATATCGGTCCCGAGGGCGGTGACGGCGGCGGCGAGATCGTGGCCACGGGCACCCCCGAAGAGGTCGCCGAGGTCGGGCGCTCGCACACCGGCCACTACCTCAAGCCGATGCTGCGTCCCGGCAAGGTCGCCGCGGAATAAACGCGCGGCGCGGACGCTAGGGCGCGCCGCTGCGTATTGGCAAAGAGAAGAAGGACCGGTCGCTTCCAGAAGCGCCGGTCCTGATTTCTTCTAGGCGGAAATATCCCTGGGGGTCCGGGGGGCAGCGCCCCCCCGGCGTCTCCTCACTTTGCCAGCTGCGCGATGCCGCCGATGATGTCCAGGACCGCGCCGGTGTCGGGATCGACGCGGTAGACGTAATCGTCAACGTTGTAGTAGGTCCGGCGCGGGTCGAGCTGGTAGCGGCCCGGATCGCGGATCACGATGTAATTGTCGCGGATTCGCTCGCCGCGGTCGAAGCGGTGAATGTGGACCTCGTCGCGATCGTGATCCCGGTCGCGATCACGGTCATGATCATGGTGGCCCTGCTGGACTTTTTTTGTACTGACCCGGGGGCATGCAGGCCTCGTTCTTCTTGGCGAGGCCCGGCGGGCAGCCCTTGTTGCCGGCGCTGGCGGCCATGGGAGTGACGAGGACGGCGGCCGACAGGGCCGCGAAAGTGAGGGTACGCAACATGCTGCTCTCCTGTACGTGGTGCGGAGTTATACGCAGACAACGCGCGGCTCCGCCGCATGAGTTCCCGAAAACCCGGCGAGATCAGCGGCTTTCCGCCACAGGTTCATGTGCTCCAGTTGGGCTTGCGCTTGTCGAGAAAGGCGGCGATGCCTTCGGCAGTGTCGTGCTCGAGCATATTTTCGACCATGACCTGTCCGGCCAACGCATAGGCCTCCTCCAGCGGCAGCTCTGCCTGGGCGTAGAAGGCCTGCTTGCCGATCTTCACCGCCTGCGGCAGCTTCGAGGCGACGCTTTCCGCCAGCGCCAGCGCCGCGGCGGGAAGCTCGGCTTCGGGGACCACGCGGTTGATGAGCCCCATGGCCTGCGCTTCGCCTGCGGGGATGAACCGGCCCGTGGTGAGCATCTCGAAGGCCTGCTTGCGCGGCAGGTTGCGGGTCAGCGCCACCATGGGCGTCGAGCAGAAGAGCCCGATGTTGACCCCGTTGACGGCAAAGCGCGCATTCTCGGCGGCCACGGCCATGTCGCAGCTCGCCACCAGTTGGCAGCCGGCGGCGGCAGCGATGCCGTGGACCTGCGCGATCACCGGCTGGGGCAGGCGGGTCAGCCCGGACATCACCTTGGCGCAACGGGCAAACAGGTCGGCGAAATAGCCCGCGCCCTTGTCCTCGGCCTGACGCCCGGCCTGCATCTCGCGCAGGTCGTGGCCGGCGCAGAAGACCTTGCCTGCGCCCGAGATGACCACGGCGCGGATCGTCTGATCCTGGCCGAGCGGGTCGATCTGCGCCTGCAGCGCCGCCAGCATCGCATCCGACAGCGGGTTCAGCCGCTCCGGGGCATTCAGCCTCAGGTGTGCCACCGGCCCGGTGTCGTGACGTTCCAGAATTGCCATCTTGTCCTCCTCCATCCTCGCGGGCAGCCTAGCCAGCAAGGAAGAGGGGCGAAAGAGGCGGGAGGTCGCATGGCGCTGCAGTTCACCATTCCGGAGATGACCGGGTTCCTGAGAGAGGTCTTTCCGCAGATCGAGGGCATGTTTGCCATCGATCGGATGGACGAGGAGCTGCTGGTGATGCGGCTGATCGTGGACGAGCAGCACCTGCGGCCCGGCGGAACCGTCTCGGGCCCGTCGATGTTCGCGCTTGCGGATGTGGCGGCCTATGTGGCGACCATGGCGCGGATCGGGCGCGAGGCGCTCACCGTGACCACCCATTGCTCGATCGACTTCATGCGCAAGCCCGAGGCCGGGCGCGACCTGCTGGCCGAGGCGCGGGTGCTGAAGATGGGCCGCAGCCTCAGCGTGACCGACGTGCTGCTCTACTCGGAACACTCGGACGATCCGGTCGCCCATGCCTCGCTGACCTACGCCATTCCGCCTCGGCGCTGAGCGCGGCTCAGAGGGGCTCGGGGAAGGCCAGACCGGCTTCGGCAGCGCAGGCGCGGATGCGGGTGAGCACCTCGTCGGGCAGGGCGATGCCCTCGCGGCGCGCGCGCTCGGCGGCCGAGGCGGCACGGTCGCCGGGGATGCGCACGGGGCGCGCGGGATCGATCGGGCGGCTGGCCCGGCAGGCCTCGTTCAGATGCGCGACCTGCGCCACGAAGGCCTCGTGCCCGCCAAAGGCCGCGGGGTCCATCACCTGCAGGAAGACATTGGCGCCCCAGCGGGTCGGCGCCTCGACCCGGCCATGGCCAGCCAGCGCCTGCGTCAACATCTCGACCATCAGCCCCATCGCAAAGCCCTTGTGACCGTGGTCCGCGCCACCCACCGGCAGGATCGATCCCTTGGGCTGCTGGTTGATGACGGTAGGGTCGGTGGTGGCGTGGCCCTCGCCGTCCAGCATCCAGGGATGCGCAAATTCGGTGCCGGAGTTAATGTGCTCGCGCACCTTCGACAGCGTGGTGATCGAGGCGCAGGTGTCGATCAGCACCGGATGGTCCTTGCCCGGGTAGCCGACCGCCCAGGGGTTGGGGGTGAGCAGCGGCTCGCAGCCTCCGTAGGGCGCCACCCATTGGCCCGAGGGATCGGAGGTGGCGATGTAGCACACGTAGCCCTTCTCGGCGGCGATGCGGGTCAGCGCCGAGAGGCAGCCGATGTGATGGCTGCGGCGGATCGCCATGGCGGCCATGCCATACTCGGCGGCGCGCGCCATGCAGGTCTCGAGCGCGCGGGTCATCACCCAGTGGCCGGGCAGGTAGTTGCCGTCCCAGAGCAGGGTGACCCTGTTGTCGGCCAGCACCTCATGTTCGCCCTCCTTGGTCATCAGGTCCTTGGCCAGCTCAGGCAGGTAGTAGGAGACCATCGATATGCCATGGGTGGTGACGCCGATCTCGTCGGTCTGGATCAGCAGCTCGGCGACGGTCTCGGCCTTCTCGGGCGGCAGGCCAGCGCCGGCCAGCAGGTTTCGGGCGAGGGTGAAAAGCGCGGTGCGGTCATAGGTCTGGGTCATGCGGGTGTTGTCGGATGGGTCTGACCCCACGTCAATCACCCAAATGCGACCGCGCGGATTTTTCCCGCGCTTGCGGAGGCATGCCCGGCGCGTGCCGCCTCAGACGGGGGTTGCGAAGTTGCGAAATCGGCGCGATCCTCCGCACTGAACACGTCATGCCGCGACCGGGCATAGAGGGGGGGGGGACCGGCTGCGCCTTTGGTCTAATAGGCGCGGCGCCACTTCCTGTTAGTCTGGGAGCTGTCAGAGAGGACATTAGCCATGCAGATGAGCGATACACGGGTGATCAAGGCCCCGCGCGAGGTGGTCTGGGCCGCGATCCTGAACCCCGAGGTGCTGAAGGCCTGCGTGCCTGGCTGCACCGAGCTGACCGGCACGCCCGAAAAGGGGTTCGAGGCCACGGTGGTGCAGAAGGTCGGCCCGGTGAAGGCAACCTTCAAGGGCACCGTGAGCCTGTCGAACATGACCGAGCCCGAGGCGGTGACGCTCTCGGGCGAGGGCAAGGGCGGTGCCGCGGGCTTCGCCAAGGGCGGAGCGGACGTGCGCTTCGCCGAGGTCGAGGGCGGCACTGAGCTGACCTACGAGGTCGATGCCAAGGTCGGCGGCAAGCTTGCGCAGCTCGGCAGCCGGATCATCGACGGCTTTGCGAAGAAAATGGCCGACCAGTTCTTCACCAACCTGCAGGACGCCGTCGAAGGGCCCAGCGAGGCCGACGAGGCGCCTGTGGCCGAGGGGGACGCCGGTGAAGAGGGCAAGAAAAAGGGATGGTTCAAGCGGATGGTCTCGGGCTGACGCCCGTGCCACAGTGCAACCAACCGAAAACCGATCAGTCATCCCAGGGAGGGAACGTATGACCAAGGTAACGATGACGGTGAACGGCAAGGCTGTCAGCAAGGAGGTCAGGGGCAACATGCTGATGACCGAGTTCCTGCGCGACGAGCTGCATCTGACCGGCACCCACGTCGGCTGTGACACCTCGCAATGCGGCGCCTGCAACATCCACGTCAACGGCGAGACCGTGAAGGGCTGCACCATCTTCGCCGCCGAATGCGACGGCGCCGAGGTGGGCACCATCGAGGGGCAGGCCAATGCCGACGGCTCGCTCAACGTGATCCAGCAGGCCTTCCAGGACCACCACGGGCTGCAGTGCGGCTTCTGCACGCCGGGCATGGTGATGTCGGCGGCGACACTGCTGAAGGAGAACCCCAAGCCCACCGAGGCCGAGATCCGGCACTATCTCGAGGGCAACATTTGCCGCTGCACCGGCTACCACAATATCGTCAAGGCGATCATGGCAGCCAGCGGGCAGGATGTAAGCACCATCGCCGCCGAGTGATCTCGGCACCGCGGACCCCTGGGGGACCCCGCGCATCCACGAAAATCTGCGAACGATACAGTCTACGAACGATAGAGTCTGCGAACGATCCGGTGGCGGTTGGGAGGCCGCCGACGGAACAGGGAGGACCGGCGGAAGCGAACCCCGCCGGCTGGAGAGTTCGAGGCGGGCCGGGCGCGGCCCAAGCCCGCCGGCATATCAGGGAGGAGACCCCATGCCGAAGGATCATGGCATCGGAGCGGCCCAGAAGCGGCGCGAGGACGTGCGCTTCCTGACCGGGGCCGGGAAATATACCGACGACATCAACGTCTACGGGCAGACCTACTGCCACTTCCTGCGCTCGGACGTGGCGCATGGGAAGATCACCAGCATCGACACCAGCGCCGCCGAGGCAATGCCCGGCGTGGTGCGGATCTTCACCGGCAAAGATTTCGAGGGCATCGGCGGGCTGCCCTGCGGCTGGCAGGTGACCGACAAGAACGGCGATCCGATGAAGGAGCCGCCGCATCCGGTGCTCGCGCAGGGCAAGGTGCGCCACGTCGGCGATCCGATCTGCGCGGTGATCGCCGAGACCCTGGACCAGGCCCGCGACGCCGCCGAAGCGATCGAGCTGGAGATCGAGGAGCTACCGGCCGTCGTCGACATGCGCGCCGCGCTGGAGAGCGGCTCGGCACTGGTGCACGACGAGCTGACGGACAACCTCTGTTACGACTGGCAGTTCGGCTCCGACCAGGCGGCGGTGGACAAGGCTTTTGCCGATGCCGCCCATGTCACCACTCTGGAGCTGGTCAACAACCGCCTTGTCGCCAACCCGATGGAGCCCCGCGTCGCAGTGGCCGAATATGCCCGGGCCAATGACGAGAGCACGCTCTACACCACCTCGCAGAACCCGCACGTCATTCGCCTGTTGATGGGCGCCTTCGTGCTGGGCATCCCCGAGCACAAGCTGCGCGTGGTCGCCCCCGACGTCGGAGGCGGCTTCGGCACCAAGATCTTCCACTACGCCGAAGAGGCCTTCGTCACCTTCGCGGCGCGGCAGATCAACCGGCCGGTCAAGTGGACCTCGACCCGCTCCGAGGCCTTCATGTCCGACGCACATGGCCGCGATCACGTGACCAAGATCGAACTGGCGCTGGACGCCGAGAACAACTTCATCGGGCTGCGCACCGACACGCTGGCCAACATGGGGGCGTACCTCTCGACCTTCTCGTCATCGGTGCCCACCTGGCTGCACGGCACGCTGATGGCGGGGAACTACAAGACCCCGGCGATCCAGGTGAACGTGAAGGCGGTGTTCACCAACACCGTGCCGGTCGATGCCTACCGCGGGGCGGGCCGGCCCGAGGCGACGTTCCAGCTCGAGCGGCTGGTGGACAAGGCGGCGCGGGAGCTGGGCGTCGATCCGATCAAGCTGCGCCGGCAGAACTTCATCGAGAGCTTCCCCTACGCGACTCCGGTGGCGGTGGAATATGACACCGGCGACTACGTGGCAACGATGGACAAGCTCGAAGAGATGATCGACGTCCCCGGCTTTGCCGCGCGCCGCGCCGAGAGCGAGGCGAAGGGCAAGCTGCGCGGACTCGGCGTCAATTGCTACATCGAGGCTTGCGGCATCGCGCCGTCGAACCTCGTGGGGCAGCTCGGCGCACGGGCAGGGCTTTACGATGCGGCGACGGTGCGGGTGAACGCCACCGGCTCGATCTCGGTCATGGTGGGCGCGCACAGCCACGGGCAGGGGCATGAGACCGCCTTCCCGCAGGTGGTCGCAGACATGCTGGGTATCGATGAGAGCATGATCGACATCGTCCACGGCGACACCTCGAAGATCCCCTTCGGCATGGGCACCTACGGCTCGCGCTCGCTGGCGGTCTGCGGCTCGGCCATGGTCCGCGCCACCGAGAAAATCATCAACAAGGCCAAGAAGATCGCGGCGCACCTGATGGAGGCCTCGGAGGGCGATATAGAGCTCAAGGACGGCATGTTCACCGTCGCGGGCACCGACAAGTCGGTGGCCTGGGGCGATGTGACCCTCGCCGCCTACGTGCCGCACAACTACCCGCTCACCGAGATCGAGCCGGGGCTGGAGGAGACCGCCTTTTACGATCCGGCCAACTTCACCTATCCCGCCGGAGCCTATGCCTGCGAGGTAGAGGTCGATCCCGACACTGGCAAGGTCACCATCGAGCGTTTCGCCGCCGCCGATGATTTCGGCAACGTGGTGAACCCGATGATCGTCGAGGGGCAGGTGCATGGTGGCATCGCCCAGGGCATCGGCCAGGCGCTGCTCGAGAGCTGCATCTACGATGCCGACGGCCAGCTCCTCTCGGCAAGCTACATGGATTACGCCATGCCGCGGGCCGGGGACGTACCCTTTTACATGGTGGACCACAGCTGCGCGACGCCCTGCACCCACAACCCGCTTGGGGTGAAGGGCTGCGGCGAGGCCGGGGCCATCGGCTCGCCGCCCGCCGTGGTGAACGCGGTACTCGATGCATTGAACCATGCCGGGCATGACGTGGCGCATATCGACATGCCCGTCTCGCCGCACCGCGTCTGGAAGGCCATGCAGGGATGATCCTTTTCCCCGGCGCAGGCGCTTGCATCTTGCGCCGGGGAGGGTGAGTATTCGACGAAATATGAAAGGGATGAGGGGCGCCGGACCGCCCCGGACCCTTCCGCAGGAGGACGACGATGTACAGCTTTGACGTTGTAAGACCCAAGAGCGTGGCGGATGCCGTTGCCGCGCTCGGCGAGGAAGAGGCGCAGGCGCTCGGGGGCGGGCAGACGCTGATCCCCTCGCTGAAGCAGCGGCTCGCGGCGCCCGCCGTTCTGGTAAGCCTTGCCTCCATCGACGAGATCAAGGGCGTGTCGAGCGAAGGCGGCACCTTGAAGATCGGCGGCGGCACGACCCATGGCACCGTGGCACGCGAAGTGGCCTCGAGCTACCCGGCGCTGGCGGCCATGGCCGGAAATATCGGTGATCCGGCGGTGCGCAACCGCGGCACCATCGGCGGCAGCCTTGCCAACAACGACCCGGCGGCCTGCTACCCGGCCGCGGCGCTGGCCTCGGGCGCGACGATCGTCACCAGCAACCGCGAGATCGCCGCGGACGACTTCTTCGAAGGGCTGTTCACCACCGCGCTCGAAGAGGGCGAGATCATCACCGCGGTGCAATTCCCGATCCCCGAGAAGGCCGCCTACATCAAGTTCGAACAGCCGGCATCGCGCTTTGCGCTGGTGGGTGTGTTCGTCGCCAAGTTCGCCGATGGCGTGCGCGTTGCGGTGACCGGTGCCTCGGAAGACGGCGTGTTCCGCTGGACCGAGGCCGAGGCGGCGCTTTCGGGCGATTTCTCCGCCGCGGCGCTCGACGGGCTTTCCGTGCCGGCGGACGGTCTGATGACCGACCTGCACGGCTCGGCCGCCTACCGAGCCCACCTGATAGGTGTGCTGACCAAGCGGGCCGTCGCGCAGGCGTGAATGCACGCGATGCACCCGAGGCGCCTTCCGGGAAACCGGGAGGCGCTTTTTCCTTGGGGCCCGCCCCGCGCAGGCTATCGCGCCAGCGCCAGCAACCCTTCGACGTCGAGATGTGCCTCCATGTGGTCGGCCAGCGTGTCGAGCACCGTCTCCACCTTCGCCTCGTAGCGGGTGTCGCTGCGCGCCACGCCGAGCCCCTCGAGCCACGTGCCGCGGAAGGCGTCATCGGCGAAGAGCCCGTGCAGGTAGCTGCCGGTGATCCGCCCGTCGCGGGAAATCGCGCCATCGGGTGATCCGTCGATGACCGCGAAGGGGCAGCCGCAGTCGGGGCCCTCGGTGCGGCCTATGTGGATCTCGTAGCCCTCCAGCGGCAGGCCGCTGGCGACATGCTGCGCGCGTACCCGCGTGAGGCGCTTCTCGGCAGTCATCACCGTGTCGACCTCGAGCAGGCCGAGGCCGGGATCGCTGCCCGCCGGGCCCTCGATGCCTTCGGGGTCCGAGATGCTTCGGCCGAGCATCTGGTAGCCGCCGCAGATCCCCAGCACGTGCCCGCCGCGCCGCACGTGCGCGGCTAGATCGACGTCCCAGCCCTGCGCCCGCAGGAAGGCGAGATCGCCGCGCGTCGACTTGCTGCCCGGCAGGATCACGAGGTCGGTGTCGCCGGGGATCACCTCGCCCGGGCCGATCATGGAAAGCGACACGCCCGGCTCCTGCGCCAGCGGGTCGAGGTCATCGAAATTGGCGATCCGCGAGAGGGCGAGGCAGACGACCTTGAGCCCACCGTCCGGCGCGCGGCGCGGCAGGTCGAGCGCGTCCTCGGCAGGCAGAAGATGCGCGTCGCGGAACCATGGCAGCACGCCGAAGCCGCGCCAGCCGGTGGTCTCGGCGATCAGCGCGTAGCCATCGTCAAACAGGCGAGGATCGCCACGGAACTTGTTGATCAAAAAAACCTTTCACCAGTGCCGCGTCGTCGGGCGCGATGACAGCCTGCGTGCCCACCACCTGCGCGATCACCCCGCCGCGGTCGATGTCCCCGGCCAGAACCACGGGCACATCCGCCGCGCGGGCAAAGCCCATGTTGGCGATGTCGCGGGCGCGCAGGTTGACCTCGGCGGGGCTGCCGGCGCCTTCGACCAGCACCAGATCATGCGACGCCTTCAGGCGCTCGAAGCTCTCCAGCACGCCCGCCATGAGCCGCTCCCTCAGCCCGCCGTAGTCGCGCGCTTGCGTGGTGGCGATGCGCTTGCCCTGCAGGATCACCTGCGCGCCCATGTCGGTCTCGGGTTTCAGCAACACCGGGTTCATGTCGGTCACCGCCTCGAGCCCGCAGGCCCGCGCCTGCAGCGCCTGCGCCCGGCCGATCTCGCCGCCATCGGTCGTGACGGCGGCGTTGTTCGACATGTTCTGCGGCTTGAAGGGGGCGACCTTGATCCCCCGGCGCAGCGCCGCGCGGCAGAGCCCGGCGACCAGCATCGACTTGCCGACGTTCGAGCCGGTGCCCTGCAGCATCAGCGCGGGCATTCGGGGCCTCCGGCAATGCGGGGAACGTCAAAAGAAATCATGGGACCTGCCGTGCTGTGTCGGACCCAGTCATGCCATCGCGAGGTTCCGGGAACCAGCGCCAATGCAACCTCAGGAGCGCGCGATGTACCGATCGCGGCGGTGGTTGATCGCTATGAGCGCGTTGAGGATGATCGCTCCCAGCAGCGACCAAAGCACCTGCATCGGCGCAAAAAACAGGAACGACGAGGCGAAGACCAGCAGGTCGAAGCCAAGCTGGATGTAGCCCGCCTTGATCCCGCGCGTGTCCTGCAGCCAAAGCGCCACGATGCCGACCCCCCCCAAGCGTCGCGCCATGGCGGAAGAGCGAGAGCAGCCCGAGCCCGGCGCAGACCCCGAAGAGCGCGGCGGCCAGCGGCTCCGAGACCTCGACGTGCATCGCCGTGGGCATCAGGTCTACCATGCTCGACATCAGCACCACCGAGATGAAGCTCTTGATGGTGAATCGCCAGCCGAGCTGCTTCACGGCAAGGATGTAGAAAGGCGCGTTGAGCAGGAAGAAGAGCAGGCCGAAGCGGATCCCCGTGGGCTCTCCCAGAACCAGGGCGAGGCCAGCGATCTGTCCGGTGAAAAGCCCCGAGGCGCGCAGGAACTGGATCCCGAGGGCGACCAGCGTCGTACCGACGAGGATGCCGTGGACGTCTTCCCACAGCGTATGGCGATCTGGAGGGGGGCTATCGAGGAGGAGCATGGGACAGGAATGCTGACCTTTATGCGCAAGGTCAAGAGGGCATTCGCTGCAGCGCAGCGTCAGCAGGGAGGGTTGCTTGGAAAAGAGGCAGGAACGAAAAGGGCCGGCCCCTCAGGACCGGCCCAAATTTTTCAGGCACTTGGATACCGGCGTTACACCGTGCCGAGCGCCTTGTTGAGGTTCTCGTCGACTTTCTCGAGGAAGCCCATGGTGGTGAGCCACTTCTGGTCCGGCCCGACAAGCAGCGCGAGGTCCTTGGTCATCCAGCCCGATTCCACGGTCTGAACCACCACCTTCTCGAGCGTCTCGGCGAAGGTCATGAGCTGCGCGTTGGCATCGAGCTTGGCGCGGTGCTTGAGGCCGCCGGTCCAGGCGAAGATCGAGGCGATGGAGTTGGTCGAGGTCGCCTGGCCCGCCTGGTGCTGGCGGTAGTGGCGAGTGACCGTGCCATGCGCCGCCTCGGCTTCGACGATCTTGCCATCGGGGGTCATCAGCTGCGAGGTCATCAGCCCGAGCGAGCCGAAGCCCTGCGCCACGGTGTCGGACTGCACGTCGCCATCGTAGTTCTTGCAGGCCCAGACGAAGCCGCCGTTCCACTTCATGGCGCAGGCCACCATGTCGTCGATCAGCCGGTGTTCGTACCAGATTTTCTTCTTCTTGAACTCGGCCTCGAATTCTTCCTCGAAGACCTTCTGGAAAAGGTCCTTGAAGCGCCCGTCATAAGCCTTGAGGATGGTGTCTTGGTCGACAGGTACACCGGCCAGCCCATCATGAGGCCATAGTTGAACGAGGCCCGGGCAAAATCGATGATCGAGCTGTCGAGGTTGTACATCGCCTGGTAGACGCCGGCGGAGGGGGCCTGATAGACCTCCTTCTCGATCACCGTGCCGTCCTCGCCGACGAATTTCACCGTCAGCGTACCGGCGCCGGGGAAGGTGAAATCGGTGGCCTTGTACTGGTCGCCGAAGGCATGGCGGCCGATGACGATAGGCCTCGTCCAGCCGGGCACCAGGCGCGGCACGTTGCGGCAGATGATCGGCTGGCGGAACACCACGCCGCCGAGGATGTTGCGGATCGTGCCGTTGGGCGAGCGCCACATCTTCTTGAGGCCGAATTCCTCGACCCGCGCCTCGTCGGGGGTGATCGTGGCGCATTTGACCGCGACGCCGATCTCGCGGGTCTTTTCCGCCGCATCGATGGTGATCTGGTCCTCGGTGCGGTCCCGCTCCTCGATCCCGAGATCGTAGTAGAGCAGATCGACGTCGAGGTAGGGCAGGATCAGTTTCTTCTTGATGAAGTCCCAGATGATCCGGGTCATCTCGTCCCCGTCCATTTCGACGATGGGGTTCTCGACCTTGATCTTCGACATGGGTGTCCCTTTCGCTGGCTGAGTCGGCTGCGCCGCATGTAGCGCGTTTCCCGCGGTGTGGAAAGGTTGGTATGCAACCGTATACCGCCACGTCGTTCACTTCGTCGTATTTTCCCTGCTCGATTAGCAAAATCGAAAACCTTCGCCGCCTATAGAGGCGTCATGAGACAGAAAGCTGAGGATTTCATGACCGCGCTCCTGCTGGCACTCGTGCTCTGTATCCTCTTTGGCGCCGGGCTCTTCGCGATCTTCGGCACTGGGACCGCGCCGCAGGGGGCACTTTCCGTATCGCTGCCCGGGGCGCTCTCGGGCGTCGTCCTGGTCATCGCACCGCCCTGGGGTCAGGGCGCCGCGGCGCTCGTGACAAGGGCCGGGGGCCGGCAGATCGGCCCGGTCTCGGCCCCCTTCGGAACATTCGCCAGCTTCGACGGCCCGGCCCCCGTGGACCGGCTTCGGGACCTTGGCGCCTGGGCCGCGCGGGATGCCGGCGCGCTGGCCACCATCTGCGGAGTCCGGCCATGACGATCAGGGCCCTGAATTCCCTCTCCTCCGCCCTGCAGGCGCGCGTACGCGCCCTGTCGGAGCGAACCATGCTGTTTCTGCTCGGGATCATGCTGCTCCCGATTTTCGTGGTCACCGATCTCTACCTCGGCCGGGTCATGATGCCGAGCACGGGCGTCGCCGTCGTGCTGCTGGCGATCGCCGGGGCCGCGATGCGGCTGCAGAGAGGGCTGACCGACTACGTGCTCGCCGCTGTTGTCGTCGCCGAGGCGGCGGTCCTAACCGCCGCCTACCGGCTGCACCCCTGGCAGCTCGACACGCATATGATCTACTTCGTGATGCTCGCAGGGCTGTCGATCCTCGGCCGCGTCCGCGTGCTGCTTTTTGGCTGCCTGCTGGTCGCCATCCAGCATCTCGGTCTCGTGCTGCTCATGCCCGCGCTGGTCTTTCCCTCGACCGACCTCCTCGAGAACCTCATGCGGGTGCTGCTGCACGGTGGTATCGTCATTATGGAAGGGCTGATCCTGACCCTGGCGATCCTGCAGCGGAACGCGGGCCGCCAACGGCTCGCCGAAAGCGCCGAACGCCTCGCCGACGAAAGCCACCGCGCGGCCGAGGCTCAGGTGCGGGCCGAGGCCACCGCGCAGCTCACACAGGACCTCGTCGCGCGGTTCTCCAAGCATTTCCACGCGCTCGCGGAGAGGGATCTCGATTGCGCCCTGAACGAGCCAATGGAGGGGGTCTTCGAAGCCCTCAGGCAGGATTTCAACCGCGCGCTTTCGCAGTTGCAGGACGCGCTCGGCAGCGCGCGGCGCACCGCCGAAGGGGTCGATGAAGAGGCCGGGGCGCTCGAGCAGGTCACCGGCGATCTGTCGCTGCGCAGCGAGCGGCAGGCGCAGGAACTCAGCACCGCCGCCAATGGCATGGCCGATGTCACCGGTGCCCTGCGCGGTACGGCGTCCCGCGCGGGCGAGCTCTCGGAACAGGCCCGGCTGGCGCGGGACAGCGCGGAAGAAGGCGGCACAGTCACCGATCGCGCCATCGCCGCCATGCAGCTCATCGAGCAGAGCTCCTCCGAGGTGGGCAAGATCATCGACCTTATCGACGACATTTCCTTCCAGACCAACCTGCTCGCCCTGAACGCCGGAGTCGAGGCTGCCCGCGCCGGGGAGTCCGGCAAGGGTTTCGCCGTGGTCGCCTCGGAGGTCCGTCAACTCGCGCAGCGCACTTCCGAAGCCGCGGCCGGCGTGAAAAAGCTGATCCTCGACAGCGAGGAGCAGGTGTCCGAAGGGGCGAAACTGGTGAACGAGGCTGGCGGGCGGCTCTCGACCATCGTCACCGCGATCAGCACGGTGAGCAACATGATCTCCGAGATCCGCGATGATGCCAAGGGCCAGTCGGAGCGGCTCGCGACGCTCTCCGAGGCCGTTTCGCGCCTCGACAGCCAGACCCAGGAAAGCGCCGCCCTGAGCGAGGAGATGGCGGCCATGGGCCTGCGCCTGCGCGGTCACGCCCGCGATCTGGCCCGTGACATGGCGGTGTTCCGGCTCTCGGCAAGCGACAGCGCCCCGGCGCAAACACGGCGCCGGGCCTGAGAGCTGGGGCGCGACCTCAGCGACCCGCGCGCGCCTCGATCCTCTTGAGGCGCAGCATCAGCAGGAAGGCCAGGCTGACCTCGATGAAGACACCACAGGCCAGCGGCAGCGGGGTTCCGTTGAACATCAACCCGACGGGCACCGCGAGCCCCACGGCGATCACCGTCGACAGGGCCCCGAGCAGCGATGAGGCGATCCCGGCGATATGCCCGACCGGCTCCATGGCGATGGCATTCACATTGCCCATGGTCAGCCCCATCATGAAAAAGACCGAGACCTGCCAGACAAGAAAGACCGCAAAGCCGGGCGCCCCGCTCAGCCCGCTTGCGAAGATCAGCGTCGCGATCCCCGACAGGACGATCTGCATCAGCAGGACCGCGGTCACGATCCGCCGCATCCCAAGGCGCCCCACGAGCTTGGCGTTGACGAAGCTGGCCGAGGCCGAAAAGACCGCCGCCCCGCCGAACCAGAGCGGGAAATAGGTCCCTTGGCCATAGCTGACGTCGTAGATCTGCTGCACCGAGGAGATCATCGAGAACATGCAGGCCGCCACCAGCGCCTGCACGCCGATCGACACCTGGACCACCGGGTGAGCCATCAGCTCCTTGGTCGCGGCCCAGAGCGGGCCGGCGCGGAACGGCCGGCGACGCTCGCGCGGCAGCGTCTCGGGCAGGCGCATCGTCATCCAGAGGGCGATGACCGAGGCGAAGACGACAAAGGCAAGAAAGACCCCGCGCCAACCTGCCACGGCGATGATCAGCGTGCCGATGCTCGGCGCGACGGCTGGAAACAGGGTGAAGACCATCATTACGAAGGACATGATCTGCGCCATTCCGCGCCCGGCATAGACGTCGCGCACGATGGCCAGCGCCACGACCCGCGGCCCGGCCGCGCCGAGCCCCTGCAACATGCGCGCTGCCAGAACCAGCTCCAGCGTGTCCTCGCCCGCGGCGAGCAGAGCCGCGACGATATAGATGGCGATGCCGCCAAGGATCACCGGTTTGCGCCCAAATGTGTCGGACAGCGGCCCGGTGAACAGCGTGCCGATCCCCATGCCGAAGACGAAGCTGGTCACCACCAGCTGCGCCCGGTTGAGATCGTCCGGCGTAAGCTCCTCGCCGATCTGCGGCAGGGCGGGCAGCATCGCATCAACAGAAAAGGCGATGGTCGCGAACATGGCCGCAAGCAGGGCGATGAATTCAAAGCGGCCGGGGCCCTTGGACGCGCGCGGCGCGGCTGCGGGATCGGAGGAGGTCATGGTCATCAAGGTCTCGACAGAAAACCCCCGCGGCCCCGGGGGACGCGAGGGGAGGGAGGAGAGGGGCGTTCCGCTCTGACCTAGCGGCAAATGTGGCGTAGCGGAACCCGCCGCGCGACCCGATCCCCGCACAGAGCGCCCGCGCCCCACGCACAGGCGTAGGCAAGAGCCCGCCGTGGTTGCCGCGGGCCCGCTCAGACCTGGGCGCGAATTTCCTCGATCACCCGCAGCCAAAGCTCGGTCGGCTGGGCGCCGGGCACCGCATGTTGGCCGGCCACCACGAAGGTCGGCACCGCCTGCACCCCCATACCGCGAGCCGAGGCGTCCATCTCCTGGATTTCACGCCGGTCGGCGTCGGAAGCCAGCAGCCGCTGAACAACCGAGCCGTCCATGCCGGAGCTGTCGGCGATATCCGCCAGAACCTCGGCCTCGCCGATGTCGCGCCCGTCAACGAAATAAGCGCGGAACAGCGCGGAAACGACCGCCGTCTGCACGCCTTCGACCCCCGCCCAATGAATGAGCCGATGCGCGTCAATCGTCGAGGGCGTGGTCTTGATCTTGTCGAGATTGATCTCGAGCCCGGCGTCCGCGGCCCTGCCGGCGACGGGCATATAGGCCTGCACTGCACCCTCCTTACCGCCGAATTTCGCCTCGAGATAGGCGCGGCGGTCCATGCCCCCCCACGGGCATTTCCGGGTTCAGCATGAAGGGACGCCAGCGGATGGTGAAGGGATGGTCCGGCTGCTCCAGCAGCGCGCGGTCCAGAAGGCCCTTGCCAATGTAGCACCAGGGGCAGATCGGGTCAGAAAATATGTCAAGCGTGGTCATGAAAAGTCCGTCCTTTGCCGCCTCATAACAGGCAGGACGCGGCTTGGCGACAGGCTCCAGCCCAGAAATAAAGCATTTCGGCTCCCCCCGAAACACCCCAAGCGCGCCGCCCCCGGATGATCCCCCATCTTCTTCTAGGTGCAAATATCCCGGGGGTGAGGCCGCAGGCCGAGGGGGCAGCGCCCCCTCGAGCGCCACCTCTCAATCGCGCCCGCGCGCCTCGAACCGCGGCAGCATGGCCGAGAAATCCCGGCCGCGACCGTCCTCGTCCTCGACGAAGGCCCTGTAGAGCTCCAACGCCCGCGCGCCCATGGGCGTGTCGGCATCCGCCGCCTCCGCCGCCTGCTGCGACAGGCCAAGATCCTTGAGCATCAGTTCGGCGGCGAAACCGGGTTTGTAGCCATTATCTGCGGGCGATTGCGGGCCAACCCCGGGTGCCGGGCAGTAGGCGTTCATCGACCAGCTGTAGCCCGACGAGGTGGAGACCACGTCGAACATCGCCTCGCGCGACAGCCCCAGCTTGTCGGCCAGCGCAAAGGCCTCGCAGGTGGCGATCATGGTGACCCCGAGGATCATGTTGTTGCAGATCTTCGCCGCCTGTCCGTTGCCCGAGGGACCGCAGTGCACGGCCTTCTGCCCCATGATGTCAAAGAGCGGTTTGGCGGTGGCAAAGGCCTCCTCGGAGCCGCCGACCATGAAGGTCAGCGTGCCTGCCGCCGCGCCGCCGATGCCGCCCGAGACCGGCGCGTCGAGCGCACCGAGGCCGGCGGCCGCGGCCCGCTCCGCCACCGCGCGGGCGCTCTCCACATCCACTGTCGAGCAATCGAGCAGCACCGCGCCGGGCGCCATCGCCGGGAGGATTTCCGCCGCCACGTCGCGCAGGATCGCGCCATTGGGCAGCATGGTGATCACCACCTCGGCGCCCGTTGCCGCCTCTGCCGCCGATCCCGCCTGCGCGGCGCCCGGGACAGTTACCCCCGCCACGTCAAAGCCGGTCACCTCATGGCCTGCCGCGATCAGATTCGCCGCCATGGGCGCGCCCATGTTGCCCAGCCCGATAAAGCCGATTTTCATATCTGTCTCCTCCCCTAAACTCCGGTGCCCGATGCCATAGGCTCAGAGCGCCAGCTCGTCCTCTCCCAGCGGCGCCAGCAGTGCCGCAACCCGCTCCTCCGGCACGCCGCCGAGCGGCAGGCTCCAGCGCGGAGTGCGGTCCTTGTCGATAAGCTGCGCGCGCACCCCTTCGAGGAAATCGCCCTGCTGCATGATACGATGCGCGACGCGGTACTCCTGCGCCAGCGCCGCCCTGATGTCTTCGGGCGCCCGGCCGAGCCGGTCCAGCATCGCCAGCGTGACTGCCATCGAGAGCGGCGAATTGCGCCGAACCTGCTTCAGCGCCGCCTGCGCCAGGTCGCTCTCGGCCGAGGCCAGCGCCGCCTCGATCGCCCCGAGGTCACCAGAGGAATAGAGCGCGTCAATCTCGGCTTGCGCCTGCGCCATCGGGCTTGCCGGGGCAGGGCGCGCGGCCTCTTCCAGCGCCGAGACTTCGCCGGTCTCGATCAGCCGGTCTTTGACCAGCGGCCAGCTCTCCTCGGGCATGAAGAGATCGGCAAACCCCGCGTGGATCGCATCCCCGGGCCCCATCCGCGCGGCGGTCAGCGCGAGATGCGCGCCGAGCCTGCCCGGCGCCCGTGCCAGCAGGTAGGAGCCGCCCACGTCCGGCACGAATCCGATGCCGCATTCGGGCATGGCCACCTGCGCGCTCTCGCCGACCACCCGGTGCGAACAATGCCCGCCAAGCCCGACACCGCCGCCCATGATGAACCCATGCATGAAGGCAACGATAGGCTTGGGGTATGCGGCGAGCTTGGCGTTCATCCGGTACTCGTCGGCCCAGAAGCGGCGGCCGAAGTCCAGGTCACCGCCGAGCCCGCGTCGGTACATTTCCGCGATGTCGCCCCCGGCGCAGAAGGCGCGCTCGCCTGTCGCGTCGAGGATCACCAGCGCCACCTCCGGGTCCTCGGCCCAGGCGTCGAGCGCCTTTTCGGCCTCGAGGCACATCTCCCAGCTCAGCGCGTTGAGCGCCTTGGGACGGGTGAGGGTGATATGGCCGGCGCGGCCGGTCTTGCGGGTCAGGATATCGGTCATCGGTTTCCGATCAGGCTGCGCGCGGTGATCAAACGCATGATTTCATTGGTGCCCTCGAGGATCTGGTGCACCCGCAGATCCCGCACCAGCTTCTCGATCCCGTAATCCGCCAGATAGCCGTAGCCCCCATGAAGCTGCAGGCACTGGTCGACCACCTTCGAGCCCGCCTCGGTGACGAACTTCTTGGCCATGGCGCAGAACTTGGTGGCATCGGCGGCGCCGGTGTCCAGCTTCCAGGCCGCCTGGCGCAGGAAGACGCGCGCCGCCTGCAGCTCGATCTCCATGTCGGCAAGCCGGAACTGCAGGGCCTGGAACTGGTCGATGCTGGTGCCGAACGCCTTGCGCTCGGCCATGTAGCCCAGCGTGGCATCCAGCGCCGCCTGCGCCGCGCCGAGCGAGCAGGCCGAGATATTGAGCCGCCCGCCGTCGAGCCCGGCCATGGCATAGCGGAACCCCTTGCCCTCCTCGCCGAGGAGGTTGCCGAGCGGCACCTCGCAGCCGTCGAGCTGCACCTGCCGGGTCGGCTGGCTCTTCCAGCCCATCTTGTCCTCGAGCCCGCCGAAGCTGAGCCCCGGCGTGCCATCCTCGACGAGGATCGCCGAGATGCCCCTGGGCCCGTCCTCGCCGGTGCGGCACATGACCAGATAGGCGTCCGAATAGCCGCCCCCCGAGATGAAGGCCTTGGTGCCATTGAGCCGGTAGCTGTCGTTGCTCTTCTCGGCCTTCGTGCGCAGCGCCGCGGCGTCCGAGCCGGAGCCCGGCTCGGTCAGGCAGTAGGACAGGACCTTCTCCATCGTCAGCGCCCCTGGCAGTACCCGTGCCTTGAGCTCACCCGAGCCGTAGGCGTCGATCATCTTGGCGCACATGTTGTGGATCGACAGGAAGGCCGCCACCGAGGGGCAGGCCATGCTGAGGGCCTCGAAGACCAGCGTCGCGTCGAGCCGGGTCAGCCCCGAGCCGCCGCTGTCCTCGGACACGTAGAGCCCGCCGAAGCCCAGTTCTGCCAGCTTCGGCCAGAGATCGCGCGGGATCGTGCCCGCCGTTTCCCAGTCGCGGGCGAAGGGCGCGATATGCTCCTGCCCGAAGGCCTTCGCCATATCGAAGATCGCCTGCTGCTCCTCGCTCGGTGCAAACTCCATGGGGCCTCCCTTTCCCGATGCTTCCGGGGCCTCCCAACCCCGGAAATGAACGTTTGTTCAGAACATGGCGGGAATCGCGCGACGATGCAAGCCGCCGTCAGTGCGCCTCGCGCAGTGCGACAACCCGGCGGATCTCGTCCTCGACCTTGCCGAGCAGCACGGCGTTGTCGAATTTCGCCTCGGCGGTGGCGCGGGCGGCGCGAGACATGGCGGCACGGTCCGGAAGGTCGAGCACCTTGGCGATGGCCCCGGCAAAGCCGTCTTCGTCCCATTCCGGCACGAGAAAGCCGGTCTCGCCCTCTGTCACCGCCTCGGGGATGCCTGCGTGCAGGGTCGAGACGGTGATGCAGCCCGCGGCAAGCGCCTCCTGGATGGCGGTGGGCAGCCCCTCGGTGTTGCCGTTCTTGTCGGTGATCGAATGCTGCAGGAAGGTCTCGGTGGTCAGCAGGTGCTCGCGCACCGCCTCATGCGGCAGCGCGCCGGTGAATGTGACCTGATCCGCGACACCAAGCTCGGCGGCCAGCGCCTTGCAGGGCTCCAGCAGCGGGCCATCCCCGATGAAGGTCAGATGGGCCTCGCGGCCTCTGGCGGCGGCGGCAAAGGCGCGCAGGGTGATCTGCGGCGCCTTCTTGTCGACCATGCGACCCACGGCAAGGCAGGATCCCGGCACCTTCGCACCCGGCACGAAGCGGCGCACATCGACGCCCGAGGGCACAACGTGGGAGTTGGGATGGGTGACGCCGTGTTTCGCGAGGTTGTCGAGCAGGAACTGCGAGACGGAAAAGACCCCATCGAGGCGCGGCATCATCTTGCGGTAGCTCTTGACCCGTTGCGGCGAGGTCAGTGCGCGCGAGGCATCGGTGCCGCGGAAATAGGTGAAGACCGGCAGGTTCATCTCGTTGGCGAGCTTGGCCACGACGAGGGCCTGGGTGCCGAACTCGGCGAGGATCACCTCGACGCGCTGGTCGTGCAGCCACTCCATCAGCCTTGTGCGGTTGGCGCCGAAGGGCAGGCGGCCAGTGCCCTCGGTCAACGAGTTCCAGCCCATCGCCACCGGGGCGATCACCCTGTCCGAGATCGACAGCCTGGAGCGGCGCTCGAACAGCGGCTTGCCGTAGGGGTTCTTGCCGTTGAAGCGGCCGCAGAGCACCACGGTGTCGCCGCCGAAAATGCGCTCGATGTGGCGGTTGATGAAGGTCTCGCCCGGCACATGGTAGTCGGAGGTGACGATGCAGGTCTTGAACTGGGGCTTCTCTGGGCGGCTCATGCGGGATCTCCCGGGGTCTTCTCGCCGCGCCTACATGCCTTTGATGGCCCCGCCGCGCAAGGGCGCCGGGGCCGGTGTCTCAGGTCCGGGTCATTCCCCGTAGGCCATGGCGGGCAGCCAGGTGGTCAGCGCCGGGAACTCGAAGACGATGAAGAGGCCCAGAAGCTGCAGCACCACGAAGGGAATGATGCCCTTGTAGATGTGCCCGAGGTTCACGCCCGGCGGGCAGACGCCCTTGAGGTAGAAGAGCGCAAAGCCCACCGGTGGTGTCAGGAACGAGGTCTGCAGGGTTACCGCCACGAGAATGGCGAACCAGACCACCTGCGGGTCGCGCACCTGGTCGAAGCCTGGCACCGCCAGCTCGAGCCCCTGGATGATCGGCAGCATCAGCGGCATGATGATGATGGTGATCTCGATCCAGTCGAGCAGGAAGCCGAGGCAGAAGACGATGAACAGGATGAAGGCGATCGTCAGGTAGGGGTTGTCGAAGGCCGAGAGCACCAGGTGCTGCACGATCTCGTCCCCGCCGAAGCGGCGCAGTACGAAGGCGAAGAAGTTCGCCGCCAGGAAGATGCCGGTGATGTAGCCCGCGGTGTTGAGCGTCGAGCGCGCCACCTCGCGGAACACCTTCCAGTCGAGCTTGCGATTGACCAGCGCCAGGATCGTCGCGCCGAGCGCGCCAAGCCCGGAGGCTTCGGTCGGGGTGGCGATGCCGACGAAGATCGAGCCGAGCACCAGCAGGATCAGGAACATCGGCGGCACTACGGCAAGCAGCACCTCCTTGACCTCTTCCATGCCCACCTTTCCGGACTTCTCCGGCGCCGGCATCGAAGAGGGCGAGATGAAGCCGTAGATCACGATGAAGACGATGTAGAGCGCGCCGAGGATGAGCCCCGGGAAGAGCGCCCCCATGAACAGGTCCCCGAGCGAGATCGCCAGCTGGTCCGACATGATCACCAGCATGATCGACGGCGGGATCAGGATGCCCAGCGTGCCGGCGCTGGCGATGGTCCCCGTCGCGATGGGCTTGGAGTAGTTCTGCGCCATCATCGCCGGCAATGCCATCACCCCGAGCAGCGTCACCGAGGCTCCGATCACCCCGGTCGAGGCGGCGAGGATGATGCCGATCAGCAGCACGGTCAGCGAGAGCCCCCCGCGCAACGAGCCGAAGAGCTTCTGCATGGCGTGCATCATCCGCTGCGCCACGCCCGACTGGTCGAGCATGAGACCCATGTAGATGAACATCGGCAGCGCCACGAGCACCGGGTTGTTGACGATATTGCCGAAGAGACGACCCGACAGCGCCAGAAGCCGGTTGTACTCGAGGCCGATGCGGTCGAACTCGATCACGTCCTTGAACTCGGCGCGGAACGGGTCGAGCAGGATCTGCGACAGGATCACGAAGATCAGGCTCACGCCGACCAGCGACATGGCAACGGGAATGCCGCGGAACAGCATGTAGATGAAGGTCAGGAACATCGCCGCGACGGCGATCTCGTTCAGCGTCAGGAATTGGCCGAGGAAGTGCAGCATCTCAGCGCTCCTTACGCGCGAAGAGCCGCGCCACAACAATCACGATCACCGAGGCAACAAGCGCCAAGGCAATGGTCTTCTTCATTTCCCACGGGCCGAACTCCAGATCGTCGAAGATCGCCGCGCGGGTCGCGGTGCGGATGCTGTCCACCTCGGGGTCGGTCACCATGAGCCAGCCGACGCAGGCGTACCAGATGATCAGCTGGATCCCGAAGACGGTGGACGGCAGGGCGAAGAGCAGCTGCTTCCAGAGCAGCGGCCGGGTGAGCTGCGACAGGTGCCGCACGTAGGCCGACCAGATCGCCACCATGATCACGATGAAGCTGAGGTTCATCAGCGACTTCAGGATCCACAGGTTGTGCAGGCCGTTGGGGCTCGACGAGCCCTCGTCGGCGATGATGGCGGTGAGCGCGTAGTCCAGCGTCACGTCCCAGCACAGCAGGATGAAGGGGAAGAACAGCCAGACCAGCGCGATGATGTCGATGATCAGCCGCTTCTTCTTGGCGAAGTTGTCGTAGAAGATGTCGACCCGCACGTGGCTGCCGGTGGTCACCGCATAGGCGATGCCGATCAGCACGGCGACGCCGTAGAGCCACCATTGCAGGTCATCGAGCCAGGCCTGGTTGTGGCCCATCTGGCGCAACACCACCTGCGCGCAGATTGCGAGCATGAGAATGGGAAAGAGCCAGGCGAAGAGATTGGACAGGTGCACGATGAACCTGTCGCCCCGGTTCTGGTCCTTGCGTCCGATCTCTCCGGGGTCGGAGATGGCGACCTTGAAATCCTCCACGGGCCTTGTCCTTTGTATTGCATGCCTTGTGGGATTTGCGCCGCGGCCTGAGGGCCTCGCGACGTGAAAACGGCGCGCCCCCGAAGGTTCTGGCGCGCCGAAAGGGGGCCGGGCGCGGGCGCCCGGCAGTCAGCCGTCTTGCCTCAGTTCCAGGGACGCGGCAGGTAGATGTTGTTGAACCAGGTCTTGTAACCCGCGCGGAACTCGCTGAGGTCGGCCCAGGCCTTGGCGAACATCTCGTCCTCGGCCTTCAGCTCCTCCACCACTTCGAGCCAGGCGGCTTCGAACTGCTTGAGTTGCTCGGGGGTCCAGTTCTTGATCGTCACGCCATGCTGCTCGACGTT
The DNA here is from genome assembly GCF_002300555.2 of Alloyangia mangrovi. Taxonomy (GTDB): domain Bacteria; phylum Pseudomonadota; class Alphaproteobacteria; order Rhodobacterales; family Rhodobacteraceae; genus Salipiger; species Salipiger mangrovi. The sequence continues at coordinate 144,678 of NZ_NTHN02000003.1, forward strand.
CTCGACCATGGCCGGGAAGTTCTTCGCCTCGCCTTCGGCGAAGTTGTCGGTCAGGTTGGCCATGCAGGCGATCTCGATCTGCTTCTGGCTCTTCTCGTCCAGCTCTTCCCAGCGATCCTTGTTGATCAGCAGCTCGAACATGGTGGCGGGCTGGTGCCAGCCGGGGAAGTAGTTGTACTTGGCGATGTTGTAGAAGCCGAGGTTGGCATCGACGATCGGCATCGAGAACTCGGTCGCGTCGATCGCGCCGCGCTCCAGCGCCGGGAAGATGTCGCCCGCGCCGAGCAGCGAGGTCGAGACACCCAGCTTCTGCATCACCTCGGCGCCAAGGCCGAAGAAGCGCATGTTCAGACCCTTGAGGTCGTCGAGCGAGTTGATCTCTTTCTTGAACCAGCCCGAGGTCTCGGGGGCGTAGGAGCCGCAAAGCACCACGTGGACGTTGTATCCGTTGGTGTCATACATCTCCTGGAAGAGATCCATGCCGTCGTCGTAGAGCATCCAGGCCAGCATCTCGCCCGGCTCGGGGCCGAAGGGCACGGCGGCGAAAAGGCCCGCGGCGGGCATCTTGCCCTGCCAGTAGCCCGAGGTCGAATAGGCCGCGTCCACCGAGCCGTTCGACACCGCGTCGAGCATCTCGAGCGACGGCACCAGCTCGCCCGGATCGAAATGTTCGAACTCGACGCCTTCCGAGATCGCGTTGATCTTCTCGACGAAGTTGACGGCAGCGGTGCCGAGGATCGGCAGGTTCTTGGAATAGCCCGAGGTCATCTCGAGAAGTTCCTGAGCCGAGGCGGCGCCCGCGAATGCGAAAGCAGCGGCCGAAACGGCCGTGAAGGTCTTGTTGATCATGATATTCCTCCCTGTGTCGGCACCCCCTCCCAAGGGCGCCGCCGGCACTTTAGGCCTATCCGAAAAGCTAACGGAGCCTCACGACGCTGTGAATACCCAGTTCTGCGTAGAGGTGACGCAAGAATATTGCTGACGCTACGGCACTTAGGGAAGATTGCTGCCCGGACTTGCGCCTCTTGTTACGCTCTCCAGCGCGAAGGAAGAGGGACGATTTTGCCTTTCTCGCCGCTTCCCCAGCCAAAGCCCCGGCATGGGCGCTTTTCATCGCTGCCCGCCTGCGCTATGCCCCCGCGAAACGAGGTCTGGAGGTTGGCATGACCGAAGGTAAGAACGGCATCACCTATGCGGATGCAGGCGTGGATATCGATGCGGGCAACGCGCTGGTGGAACGGATCAAACCGGCTGCCAAGCGGACCAACCGCAGCGGGACGGTGTCGGGTCTGGGCGGCTTCGGCGCGCTCTTCGATCTGAAGGGCGCGGGCTACGAGGACCCTATCCTCGTCGCGGCGACCGACGGCGTGGGCACCAAGCTGCGCATCGCGATCGACACCGGCCACGTCGACGGCGTGGGCATCGACCTTGTCGCCATGTGTGTCAACGACCTTGTCTGCCAGGGTGCAGAGCCTTTGTTTTTCCTTGATTATTTCGCCACCGGCAAGCTCGACACCGAGAGCGCCGCGCGGGTGATCGAGGGCATCGCCGAGGGCTGCGTGCGCTCGGGATGCGCGCTGATCGGCGGCGAGACCGCCGAGATGCCGGGCATGTACCCGGCGGGCGATTTCGATCTCGCGGGCTTTGCCGTGGGCGCGATGGAGCGCGGCTCCGACCTGCCCAAGGACGTGACCGCGGGAGACGTGCTGCTTGGCCTCGCCTCGGACGGCGTGCACTCGAACGGCTACTCGCTGGTCCGCAAGCTGGTCGAGGTCTCGGGCCTTGGCTGGGACGCGGACTGCCCCTGGGCCGAGGGCTCGCTGGGCGAGGTGCTGCTGACCCCGACCCGCCTCTATGTGAAGCAGGCGCTGGCGGCGGTGCGTGCCGGCGGCGTGCACGCGCTGGCGCATATCACCGGCGGCGGCCTCACCGAGAACCTGCCGCGCGTGCTGCCCGAGGGCTGCGGCGCGACCATCGACCTTGGCTCGTGGCAGCTGCCGCCGGTGTTCAAGTGGATGGCCGAGGTGGGCGGCATCGAGGAACGCGAGATGCTCAAGACCTTCAACTGCGGCATCGGCATGATCCTGTCGGTTTCGGCGGATCGCGCCGAGGCGCTGAAGGCGCTGCTCGAGGCCGAGGGCGAGACCGTCTTCACCCTCGGCACCGTGACCGAAGGGCAGGGCGTGGCCTACGAGGGCGCGCTGAAGTGAAGCGCGTCGCGATCTTCATCTCGGGCGGCGGCTCCAACATGGTGACGCTGGCCGAGAGCATGACCGGAGATCACCCGGCCCGCCCGGTTCTGGTGCTGTCGAACAACGAAGATGCCGGCGGGCTGAAGAAGGCCGAGGCGATGGGCATCCCCACCGCCGTTGTCGACCACCGCCCGTTCAAGGGCGACCGCCCCGGCTTCGAGGCGGCACTGCAGGCGGAACTGGACAAGGCCCAGCCCGACTTCCTCTGCCTTGCGGGGTTCATGCGCGTGCTCACCGCGGGCTTCGTCGAGCCGTGGAAGGGGCGGATGCTGAACATCCACCCCTCGCTGCTGCCGAAGTATCGCGGGCTGCACACCCATGCGCGGGCGCTGGAAGCGGGCGACACCGAGCACGGCTGCACCGTGCACGAGGTCACACCCGAACTGGACGACGGCCCGGTGCTCGGCCAGGCGCGGGTGCCGGTGCTGGCGGGCGACACGCCCGACATGCTGGCCGCGCGCGTGCTGGAGATGGAGCACAAGCTCTACCCGGCGGTGCTGCGGCGCTTCGCGGCGGGCGACAAGACGCCGGTGCTGCTGCCTTAATTCGGGACCCGGTGGCTGGCCGCATTGCCGTGCCACTCAAGCGTCGCCGCGCTCCGGTCGGGCGCGGTGAGCGCGGGCAGGCCAAGGAGCACGAACAGCGCAAGCGCCGCGAGGATGGCTCCGAAACCGCCGCTGATGGCGGGGCGGCGGGTGTAGCTGTAGGCAAGATCGAGCGAGGTCATGGGAGGGCTCCTTGGGGCTTTGCTGCTGAGGTCGGGGGACTTTGGGAGTGTCCCCAACATAGGCCCTGCATTCTCTTCGCGGAAACGAATGCTTGTAAGGCCGAGCATCACGAGACGTGATGATTCCGAGTCCCAAGGGCGCCTTCGGTGACCGGCTTGCAACCCGGCCAGTGCGAAAATGCGGCTCCCGCCCGCTTTCCGGCTCTGCCGCTTTGAACTTCACGCGCCGAAGGTGTAGGAGGCGCGATAACCAAGACAAACAAGAACGGGCCGGTGCACGAATGAAGACATTGACCAAGACCGAAGAGCTCGCGGAATTCTGCGCCGAGGCCGCCACCGCGCCCTATGTGACCGTGGACACCGAGTTCCTGCGCGAGCGCACCTATTACTCCAAGCTCTGCCTGATCCAGCTGGCGATCCCCGGCAAGGGCGAGGAGAACGCGGTTCTGGTTGATCCGCTGGTCGACGGGCTGTCGCTCGAGCCGCTGATGGAGCTCTTCCGCAACACCGCGGTGGTCAAGGTCTTCCACGCCGCGCGTCAGGATCTCGAGATCTTCTTTGTCGACCACGGCGTGATCCCCGAGCCGCTCTTCGACACGCAGGTCGCCGCGATGGTCTGCGGTTTCGGCGAGCAGGTTGGCTACGAGACGCTCGTCAAGCGCATCGCCAAGCAGCAGCTCGACAAGAGCTCGCGCTTCACCGACTGGTCGCGCCGCCCGCTGACCGAGGCGCAGAAGAAATACGCCGTCGCCGACGTGACCCATCTGCGGGTGATCTACGAGTTCCTCGCCGCCAAGCTCGAGGAAACCGGCCGCGCGCATTGGGTGGGCGAGGAACTGGCGACGCTGACCGACCCCGAGACCTACATCACTCGCCCGGACGAGGCCTGGCTGCGCGTGCGCACCCGCTCGTCGAGCCCGCGGTTCCTGGCCATCGTGCGCGAACTGGCGGCCTTCCGCGAGGACTACGCACAGTCGCGCAACATCCCCCGCAACCGGGTGTTCAAAGACGACGCGCTGGCCGAACTGGCCTCGACGAAGCCGGTCACCATGGAAGACCTTGGCCGCTCGCGCCTGCTGCTGCGCGAGGCCCGCAAGGGACCGATCGCCGAGGGCATTCTCGCGGCGGTGAAGGCCGGACAGGACGCCCCCAAGGAAGACCTGCCCAAGGTCGACGACAGCCGCGACCAGTTGCAGGTGAACCCGGCGTTGGCAGACCTGCTGCGGGTGCTGCTCAAGGCCAAGACCGAAAGCTCGGGCGTCGCCTCGAAGCTGATCGCCCCGGCGGCCGAGCTCGATGCCATCGCCGCGGGTCAGCGCGACGTGAAGGCGCTCAGCGGCTGGCGCCGCGAGGTTTTCGGCGCCGATGCACTGCGCCTCTGCGCGGGCGAAATCGCCCTCGCCGCCAACGGGAAAGCGGTCGAGGTCATCGAGATATGAGACTGCGCCTCGGGCAAAGAAAAGCGCGCCGCAAGATTGCGGCGCGCTTTTTCATTGGGGCAACTTTCTTCGAAGGAATTTGCCTCAGCGGCTGACGCTCTGGGCATTGCGCAGCCCCTCGACGCGCAGGGCGCGGTAGGGGGCCAGTTCCTTGTCGCTCATCCATTTGGCCACGGTGACCGTACGCGCCGCCTCGCTCGTCGCCCCCGGAGCGCGGACCTGCAGCGCCAGCAGCCGGAAGGCGAGGGTGCCGGTATCCTCCGAGCCCTCGACCGGCTCGAGGCGCACGTCGAAGGGGCCGGGGAAATCGGCAAGACCCGTCACCCGTACGATGTATCCGCCCGGGCGGCGCTCCAGAAGCAGTTCGGTGATCATGCCCACCGGCGTGCCCTTGTATGCGTCTTCCTTGCTCGAGAAGAAGCTCGCGGCGGCGGAACGCTGCGGAATCAGAGGGTTGTTCTCTCCGGTTCCGCTGCTCACCGGCGCGCCCTCGTCCTGGCCGACGCAGCCGCCGAGCAGGAGTGCCGAGATCATAAGAGCCGATACGGGTTTGAACATGGGTCGCGAAGCCTCTGCCTGTGATGTCCATCGGGTTAGCGTATCGGGCCAACATTGAAAAGCGTGCATTGCCGGGTCTGGACCTTTGGGGCCCGCCCGCCTACTTCTCGGGACCGATCACAGCCGCGCCCGGTCCTTCCGGCCCGCGCGGCGCGGCAAGCAGGAGCGCAGATGGCACAGGCAGGGTTCGAGGAACTGGTCGAGGATTTCGAATTCCTCGAGGATTGGGAAGACCGCTACCGCACGGTGATCGAACTGGGCAAGGCGATGGACCCTCTTCCCGAGGCGCTGAAGGTGCCGGCCACCAAGGTCGAGGGCTGCGCCTCGCAGGTCTGGCTGCACCTCACCTGGGAAGACGGGCGGCTGCAGTTCGAGGGCGAAAGCGACGCGATGATCGTGCGCGGGCTCATCGCCGTGCTGCACCGGCTCTACGACGGGCTGACGCCGGAAGAGGTTACGGCGATCGATGCCCGCGCCGAACTCGGACGGCTCGGCCTCAACGAGCATCTTTCCGCGCAGCGCTCCAATGGCTTGCGTGCCATGGTGGAGCGGATCCAACAGCAGGCCGCCGCCGCGGCGTGAGCCTTGCGGGACGGCCTGGCAGGCTGCAAAGCGCTATACATCCGTCCGCCGCTGGCTTAGAACGCCTTTTAACCGGAATGACTTGAACGGGCAGAACCAACATGTCTGAAGAATTCGAACTCGACACCGCCGATCTCCAGCGCCGTATGGATGGCGCCATGGCCAACCTGCGCACCGAATTCGCGTCGCTGCGGACCGGGCGCGCCTCGGCCTCGATGCTCGAGCCGGTGCAGGTCGACGCCTATGGCTCGATGACCCCGATCAACCAGGTCGGCACCGTCAACGTGCCCGAGCCGCGTATGGTCACCATCAACGTCTGGGACAAGGGTCTTGTCGGCAAGGTGGAAAAGGCGATCCGCGAAAGCGGCCTCGGCATCAACCCGCAGCTCAACGGCACCATCATCATGCTGCCGATCCCCGAGCTGAACGAGGAACGCCGCCGCGACCTGACCAAGGTGGCCGGCCAATATGCCGAGCACGCCCGTGTCGCGATCCGCAATGTCCGCCGCGACGGCATGGACCAGATCAAGCGGGCCAAGGGCGACGGCATGTCCGAGGACGACCAGAAGCTCTGGGAATCCGAGGTCCAGGAGATGACCGACACCTATATCAAGAAGGTCGACGTCGCGTTGGAGACCAAGCAGGAAGAGATCATGCAGGTCTGAGGCGGAAACGCCCCAAGCGAGGAGGGCCTATGCCCAAACCGATCCGAGACGGCAACGGCCCGCGTCATGTGGCCATCATCATGGACGGCAATGGCCGATGGGCGACCCAGAGGGGCCGCCCTCGGCTGTTTGGCCACCATGCCGGTGCCAAGAGGGTCCGCGAGATCGTCCAGGCCTGCCCCGATGTTGGGGTCAAATACCTGACGATCTTCGCCTTCTCGACCGAGAACTGGAAGCGCACCCAGACCGAGGTGGCGGGGCTCATGAGCCTCTTCCGCCGCTATATCCAGAAAGAGGCACGCGCGCTTCACGCCGAGAACGTGCAGGTGCGCTTCATCGGCGATCGGGTTAAGCTGGACAGGAAGCTCATCACCCTGATGGACGAGCTCGAGGCGCTGACCTCGGGCTGCACGGGGGTGAACCTGACCATCGCCATCAACTACGGCGGACGCGACGAGGTTGCCCGGGCGACCAAGCGGCTCGCGCAGGACGTGGCCGCGGGCAAGCTCTGCCCCGAGGACGTCAACGAAGAGACCTTGCCGAAATACCTTGATACCTGCGTGCTGCCCGACCCGGATCTGGTGATCCGCACCTCGGGCGAGGCGCGCATCTCGAACTTCCTGCTCTGGCAGTCCGCCTATGCGGAGTACGAGTTCGTCGACACGCTCTGGCCGGATTTCTCGGCCGAAGAATTTTCCTCCCTGATCGGCGGCTACGGGCTGCGCGAGCGGCGCTACGGCGGTGTGAAGGCATGAGCTCGGCGCGCTGGAGCGACCTTGGGCCACGCATGGCCTCGGCGGCGGTGCTGATCGTCGTCGCGCTGATCTGCGTCTGGCTGGGCGGCATCTGGTGGCGGCTCGCCATTTCGCTGGCCTGCGGCGGCATGGTCTGGGAGCTGGTCAACATGGTCGACACCAACCGACGCAAGTCGGCGCGGGTGCTGGCCCTTGTCGCCGGTGTCTGCGCGCTGGCCTCGGTCTACCTGCCACCGGCCTTCGCACTGCCGTTGCTGCTGCTGCCGTCGATGGCCGGACTCGGCCAGATGGAGCGGGGCGGGGTGACCTATGCGGTCTTCACCGCGATGATCCTGCTCGCCGGGTACGGCATCATGTCGCTGCGCTCGGACTTCGGGCTGACGTGGATGCTCTGGATGGTGACCGTGGTCGTCGTGACCGACGTCGCGGGCTATTTCGCCGGCCGCGCCATCGGCGGGCCGAAGCTCTGGCCGCGCGTCAGCCCCAAGAAGACATGGTCCGGCTCGGCCGCGGGCTGGATCGGTGCTGGCATCGTCGGCGCGATCTTCGCCGCGCTGTCGCGCGAGGCGGGCTTCGGGCTGGTCGGCGTGTCGATCGCCATCTCCATGGCCAGCCAGATCGGCGACATCGCCGAGAGCGCGATCAAGCGGCGCGCCGGGGTGAAGGACAGCTCGAACCTGCTGCCGGGTCACGGCGGCCTGCTCGACCGCTTCGACGGCATGCTGGGTGCCGCGCTCTTCCTGCTGATCGCCGGGCAGATCGTCGACTTCCCGCCCGGGGTCGAATGAGACAAGAGAAATGAGACGCATTTCCATTTTCGGCGCGACCGGATCGATTGGTCAGAACACGCTCGACCTGATCGCCCGCGATCCCGAAAGCTATCACGTCGTCGCCCTCACCGGTGGCAAGAACGTCGCGCAACTCGCCAAGGACGCACGCAAATTCGGCGCCGAGCTTGCGGTGACCGCTGACCCGGCGCTTCTGCCGGAATTGCGCGCGCGACTGGCCGGATCGTCTGTCGAGGCCGCCGCTGGCCCTGAGGCGATCATCGAGGCGGCGAGCCGGCAGGCCGATTGGGTCATGTCGGCCATCGTTGGCGCGGCCGGTCTCGCGCCGGGGCTGCGGGCGCTTGAGATGGGCGCGACGCTGGCGCTGGCGAACAAGGAAAGCATGGTCTGCGCCGGGCCGCTGGTGCTGCACACCGCGCAGACCCATGGCGGGCGCGTGCTGCCAGTGGACAGCGAGCATTCGGCGGTCTTCCAGGCGCTGATCGGCGAGGAAATGAGCCGCGTCGAGCGGGTGATCATCACCGCCTCGGGCGGCGCCTTCCGTGACTGGCCGATTGAGAAACTGGCCGAGGCGACCCCGGAGCAGGCCGCGACCCATCCCAATTGGGACATGGGCCAGCGGATCACGATCGACTCCGCCTCCATGTTCAACAAGGCATTGGAAGTCATAGAAACTAAAGAATTTTTCGATCTCAACCCAGCAAAGATCGAGGTGGTCGTCCATCCCGAGAGCATGATCCACGCGCTGGTCGGCTTCTGCGACGGTGCGCTGATGGCGCATCTTGGACCGCCGGACATGCGCCATGCCATCGGCTTTGCGCTGAACCATCCGCAGCGCGGCGCGCTGCCGGTGGAGCGGCTCGATCTGGTGAAGCTCTCGCAGCTGACCTTCCGCCCCGCCTGCGAGACCCGCTGGCCGGCGCTGCGGCTGGCGCGCGAGGTGATGGCGGCGGGCGGTCTTTCGGGCGCGGTGTTCAACGCCGCCAAGGAGCAGGCGCTCGACGATTTCATCGGCAACCGCATCGGTTTCCAGGACATGGCGGGTCTCGTCGAGCAGACGCTGGAACGTCTTTCGGCCGAGAGCGCGGTCACAAGCGCCGAGATCACCCTTGATAACGTCCTCGCCGCTGACCATCTCGCACGCAGGACCGCGCGCGAGCTGATGCTGCAGTACCACTGACGCTGACCGCCGCGTGCCGGTGAGACGGCCCGCCACGGGACAATAAGAAACGAGTTGAAAGGGCAGGGCCTTTGGAGATCACACAGCTGATTCCGCAATTCGGGGGCGTAATCTGGACGCTCCTGGCATTTGTCATCGCGCTGTCGGTGATCGTCGCGATCCATGAATACGGGCATTACATCGTCGGCCGCTGGTCGGGGATCCATGCCGATGTCTTCTCGCTCGGCTTCGGCCCGGTGCTGCTCAGCCGGGTCGACAAGCGTGGCACCCGCTGGCAGATCGCTGCGCTGCCCTTCGGCGGCTACGTGAAGTTCAAGGGCGACGACACTGCCGCCAGCGGCACCGCCGACACTGCCGCGCTCGAGGCGATGACCGAGGACGAGCGCCGCCAGACCATGACCGGAGCGCCGCTCTGGGCCCGCGCCGCCACCGTCGCGGCCGGGCCGGTCTTCAACTTCGTGCTGACCATCGTACTCTTCACCGGCATCTTCATGATGCAGGGGCAGGTCTCCGAGCCGCTCACCGTGGGCGAGCTGCGCCCCATGCCGAGCGTGCAGGAGCTTCAGGAGGGCGACGTGCTGCTGGAGATCGAGGGCATGCAGACGCCCTCCTTCGACGACGCCGAGGGTTTTGACAGCTTCCTCAAGAACCTGCCGCTGCAGAACTCGCTGACCTACACCGTCGAACGCGATGGCAGCCGGCAGGAGGTGAACGGCCCCTATGTCTATCCGCCGCTGGTGTCGCAGGTCGTGCCGCGCTCAGCCGCCAATGAGGCGGGCATGGAACAGGGCGACGTGATCATGGCCATCGATGGCGTGCCGATCTTTGCCTTCGACCAGCTCAAGCAGCGCGTGGAAAGCTCGGACGGGGCGACGCTGGGGCTGGAGGTGTGGCGCAACGGCGAGATCCTCGATCTTGCGCTCACCCCCAAGCGCACCGACGAGCCACTGCCCGATGGCGGCTATCACACGGTCTTCCGGATTGGGATCGTCGGTGGCATCTTCTTCGAGCCGGCGACCGAGACCGTTGGGCCGATTGATGCGGTCAAGGGCGCGGTGAGCCGCACCTACAGCATCGCCGCCGGCTCGCTCTCGGGCCTGTGGCACATGATCGCCGGCAATATCTCCTCGTGCAACCTGTCGGGGCCGATCGGCATCGCGGAGACCTCGGGGGCCATGGCGTCGCAGGGCGGGCAAAGCTTCCTGACCTTCATCGCTGTGCTCTCGACCGCCGTGGGCCTGCTGAACCTCTTCCCGGTGCCGGTGCTCGACGGCGGCCACCTGGTGTTCTTCGCCTACGAGGCGGTCACCGGCAAACCGCCCTCGGAGCGGGCGCTGCGGGCGCTGATGTCCGCGGGGCTCGTGCTGATCCTCGGCATGATGGTCTTCGCGTTGACCAACGACATCTTCTGTCCCTGAGGATTGCTGCCCCGAAGGCGGGGCAGGGCGACGGGAACCAAGGAATGCCAAAGCCGGGCGGGAGAAATTCTTCCGCCCGGCTTTTTCGCCCTAAATCCGCCATGATGACCCTTCATTCAGGGGCCCGGGTATTTTTCACCGGGGCACATCATGCAGACCTTCCAAGACGGTTATCGCGGGCTCGGCTTGCTGCTGGCAATCAACTGGGACCGGCTGTTCTTCGTCGCGGTGATCCTCGCCGCGTTGTATTTTGGCGCCTTCCTGGGAACTCTTTGACACCTCGCAGTTTCGTCTTTTGACAAGAAGACCTTCACCCGCTACTCACGATAAAAAAAATATTTCGGCGGAGTGGACAGCGAGCATGAGCATCGAGCAGAAGTCGGGCAGGCCCCGCGGCAAAACTTACGCACATCGGGCAGGTGTTTCGGCACTTGCCCTATCGCTTGCGGCAGCGATGGCCTTCACTGCGCTGCCCGAGGCAGTGCAGGCACAATCCTATGCATTCAGCAACGTCCGGATCGAAGGCAACGAGCGCATCGAATCCGGCACCATCCTCAGTTACGCGGGCATCGCCCGTGGCGAGACGGTGAGCGCAGGGGAGCTGAACTCGGCCTACCAGCGCATCGTGGACTCCGGCCTCTTCGAGAGTGTCGAGATCACCCCGCAGGGCAATACGCTGGTGATCCAGGTCACCGAGTTCCCGACGGTCAACCAGATCGCCTTCGAGGGCAACCGCCGGCTGAAGGACGAGGACCTGAGCAGCATCGTCAAGAGCCAGTCGCGCCGCGTCTACAGCCCGCGCCAGGCCGAGCAGGATGCCCAGCAGATCGCCAATGCCTACCTGCAGCAGGGCCGCATCGCCGCGCAGGTGACACCGAAGCTGATCCGCCGCTCGAACAACCGCGTCGACCTGGTCTTCGAGATCTTCGAGGGCGGTGTCACCGAGGTGGAGCGCATCGGCTTTGTCGGCAACCAGGCCTTCTCCGACGGGCGCCTGCGCCGCGTCATCCAGACCAAGCAGGCCGGCCTGCTGCGCGCGGTGATCCGCAGCGACACCTACATCGAGGACCGCGTGGCCTTCGACCGCCAGCTGCTGCAGGACTTCTACGCCTCGCGCGGCTACGTCGACTTCCGCGTGACCGGCATCAACTCCGAGCTTTCCGAGGAGCGTGACAGCTACTTCCTGACCTTCAACGTCGAGGAAGGACAGAAATTCAACTTCGGCCGCATCGGCGTGGCAAGCGAGCTGCCCGAGGTCGATCTGGCGAGCTTCCGCAACGCGATCAGCCTGCGCTCGGGCAAGGCCTATTCGCCGGCCGAGGTCGACAAGGAGATCATCCGCCTCGAACGTCTTGCGACCAAGCAGGGGCTGAACTTCGTCCGCATCGACCCGCAGGTCACCCGCAATGACCGCGCGCAGACGCTCGACGTCACCTTCAACCTGACCCGCGGCCCGCGCATCTTCATCGAGCGCATCGACATCGAGGGCAACACCACCACGCTCGACCAGGTGGTCCGCCGCGAGTTCGACTCTGCCGAGGGCGACCCCTTCAACCCCCGCGCCATCCGCGAGGCCGCCGAACGCATCCGCGCGCTCGGCTACTTCTCGGACGCGCAGGTCGACGCCCGCGAAGGCTCCACCCCGCAGCAGGTGATCGTCGATGTGAACGTCACCGAGAAGCCCACCGGCTCGATCGGCTTCGGCGGCTCCTACTCGACGACCGACGGCCTCGGCGCCTCGATCTCCTTTGCCGAGCAGAACTTCCTCGGCCGGGGTCAGCGCCTGTCCTTCGGGATCAACACCGCGTCGACGAACCAGAGCTACACGTTCAATTTCGTCGAGCCCTATTTCCTGGGGCGCGACGTCTCCTTCGGGCTGGCGCTGAGCTACCGCGAGACCTCGTATGACAGCGCCGATTACGACACGGCGACCGGCATCTTCCGTCCCAGCCTGACCTTCCCGATTTCGGACAACGGTCGCCTGGGCCTGCGCTACACCTACCGCTACACCGACATCATCGACTACGATGAGGACCAGGTCGGCAACGTGGTGATCTCGGAAGCCGAGGAGGAGGCCCGCAACGACCACATGCTGGGCTACACCCTCAGCTACGACACCCGGCGCGAGGGTCTCGACCCCGACCGCGGCTACCTGCTCGAGTTCGGCCAGGACTTCGGCGGCCTCGGCAGCGACACCAACTTCGTGCAGACCGACCTGCGCGCCGTGGCGCAGACGCTGGTCTGGAACGAGGAAATCACCCTGCGCGCCACCTTCCAGGCCGGGGCGATCAACTACATCGACGGCGACAGCCGCGTGACCGACCGCTACATGATGACCGAGAACATCATGCGCGGCTTCGAATACGCCGGCATCGGCCCGCGCGAAGTGAACGACGACGAGGACATCGACTCCCCGCTGGGCGGCAACTACTACGCCGCGCTGCGCTTCGATGCCGAATTCCCGCTCGGCCTGCCCGAGGAATACGGCATCAGCGGCGGTGTCTTCTACGACATCGGCTCGATCTGGGGGCTGTCCGATGACACGATCGCAAAGGCCGGAGACAATGAGATCCTCTACAGCGATTTCACCGCCCGCCAGTCGATCGGCTTCTCGGTCTTCTGGGACTCGGTGCTCGGGCCGCTGCGCCTGAACTTCTCGACCCCTGTGTCGAAGGAAAAATATGACAACGAGCAGAACTTCAGCCTCTCGGTGTCGAGCACCTTCTGAGCTTGTGGCGCGCAGCTTGCTGCGCGCCGCCGTCCTCGGGATCGTCCTTGCCGCTTCGCCCGCGCTCGCGCAGGACGGAATGCGCTCGGAGATACGGCCCGGCATCGTGCAGAGCGAGATCCTCACCGTCGAGATCGACCGGCTTTATGCCGAGAGCGATTTCGGAAAGCAGGTCTCGGAGCTGCTCGAGGAGACGGGCACGGCGATCGCCGCCGAGAACCGCCGCATCGAGGCCGAACTCACCGCCGAGGAAAAATCCCTCACCGAGAAACGCCGGACGATGGATCCCGCGGCCTTTCGCAAGCTGGCCGACGCCTTCGACACCAAGGTGCAGGAGCTGCGCGACGCGCAGGACAGCAAGGCGCGGACGCTGGGCAATCTTTCCGAGGAACGCCGTCGCGTGTTCATCTCCCGCGCCGAGCCCGTGCTGGCCGATATCATGCGCGATGCCGGGGCGAGCGTCATCCTCGACCAGCGCACGGTGTTCCTGTCGACCAATGCGATAGACATCACCGAGGCCGCGATCTCGCGGATGAACGAGCTGCTGCCCGAGCCCGACCCTCTGCCCGATCTGACCGGAACCGAACTGCCGCAGACCCCTGCTGCACCGGAGACCTCCCGCAAGCCCTGAGCCCGCGCTGTTTCAGCCTGTTGCATCGCGTGACGTCGCCGCGCGCGCGCCGCTTGCCCCGAGCCGCCGGGATTGCTAGGGGAGAGGCGACTTTTTCCTTTTGAAAGGCCCACGATGACCGAGACGCTTCTCAGCGCTGACATTCAGCTGATCCAGCGCATCCTGCCGCATCGCTATCCGTTCCTGCTCGTCGACAAGGTCGTTGAGATCGACGGCACCAGCTCGGCCGTGGGCATCAAGAACGTCACGATGAACGAGCCGCATTTCCAGGGCCACTTCCCCGGCCTGCCGATCATGCCGGGCGTGACCATCGTAGAGGCCATGGCGCAGACCACCGCGGTGATGGTGGGTGTGGCGCTTGACCTCGCTGACAAGGACCTGAAGGTCTATTTCATGGGCATCGACAAGTGTAAGTTCCGCCGCAAGGTGGTGCCGGGCGACGTCCTCAAGATGAAGGTGCGCACCCTGCGCGGCAAGCCGGGCGGCAAGGTTTGGAAGTTTGAAGGCGTGGCCGAGGTCGACGGCGAGCTGGCCTGCGAGGCCGAGTTCACCGCGATGATGGACCTGCCGGCGTGACCCAGACCGTGATCCACCCCAGCGCCTATGTCGAGGAAGGCGCGCAGATCGGAGAAGGCTGCAAGATCGGCCCCTTCTGCCACGTCGGCCCCGAGGTGGTGCTGGCGGCGAACGTCGAGCTTAAGAGCCACGTGGTGGTTACCGGCCGGACCGAGATCGGCGAGGAGACGGTGATCTTCCCCTTCGCGGTGATCGGGGAGATCCCGCAGGATCTGAAGTTCCGCGGCGAGAAGACCAAGCTGGTCATCGGCAAGCGCAACCGCATCCGTGAGCACGTGACGATGAACTCCGGCACCGAGGGTGGCGGCGGCGTGACCCGCGTCGGCGACGACGGGCTCTTCATGGCCGGTTGCCACGTGGCGCATGACGCGCAGGTCGGCGACCGGGTGATCCTCGTCAACAACTCTGCGTTGGCCGGGCACTGCGTGATCGAGGACGACGTGATCGTCGGCGGTCTTTCCGGCGTGCACCAATGGGTGCGCATCGGCCGTGGCGCGATCATCGGCGCGGTCACCATGGTGACCAACGACGTGATCCCCTACGGCCTCGTGCAGGCGCCGCGGGGCAAGCTCGACGGGCTCAACCTCGTTGGCCTCAAGCGCCGTGGCGTGAGCCGGTCCGACATCACAGCGCTGCGGGCTGCCTTCCAGATGCTGGCTCAGGGCGAGGGCGCCTTTGCCGAACGCGCCAAGCGCCTCGGCGAAGAGACCCAGAGCGAGTATGTTCGCGAGATCGTCGACTTCATCCTCGGCGACAGTGACCGTCACTTCCTGACGCCGGGCTGAACCTCGTGCTGGCTCTGATCGCAGGGCAGGGGGATCTGCCTCGGGCAGTCATCGAGGCCCTGCCCGAACCGGCGTTGGTCTGTGGCATGGAAAGCTCGCCGCCCGACCGTGTGGCAGCGGATCACCTGTTCCGGATCGAGAAGCTCGGCACCTTCCTGCGCTGGCTCAAAGCCCAGGGAGTGACCCGCGTCTGCATGTGCGGTGCGGTGGGCCGGCCGGAGATCAGGGCGTCACGGCTCGACGTGCCGACGCTGCTCCTGCTGCCGAAAATCCTGCGCGCTCTCAAGCGCGGCGACGATGGTGCGCTGCGCATCGTCATCGGGCTGCTCGAGGACGCGGGGCTCGAAGTCGTCGGCGCGCATGAGGCCGCCCCGGCGCTGCTGCCGGAAACCGGGGTACTGACGCAGGCACGGCCCGGCACCGAGGCCGCGCAGATGGCCACGCTTGCCGATGCGGTGAGCCACCGTCAGGGACTCGAGGACCTGGGCCAATGCTGCGTCATCTCCGGCGATCAGGTGGTCGCGCAGGAAGACGCGCGCGGGACAGATGCCATGCTGGGCGCCTTGCCGCCGGTGCCGGGTGGTCTCTTCTACAAGGCGCCGAAACCTGGGCAGGAGCGCCGCGCCGACCTGCCGGTCATTGGCCCCAACACCGCCGTCGGCGCGATCCGCGCCGGGCTGGCGGGCATCGTTATCGAGGCGCAGGGCGTCATGGTGCTCGACCGCGCGGCGGTCATCGAAATGCTGGATGCCGCAGGGCTCTTCCTGTGGGTACGGGAGCGGGACGCATGAAGGTCTTCATCATCGCGGGCGAGCCCTCGGGCGACAAGCTGGGCGGCGCGCTCATGCAGGGGCTAAAGGCACAGGTACCCGAGGTCTCCTTCGAGGGGATCGGCGGCGAGCGCATGCTCGAGGAGGGGCTGCAGAGCCTCTTTCCCATGGACGAGATCTCGATCATGGGCATCACCGAGATCCTGCGCAACTACGGCGCGCTCAAGGCCCGCATCCGCCAGACCGCCGACGCGGTGGTGGCCGCCAAGCCCGACGTGCTGATTACCGTCGACCTTCCGGAATTCTCGCTGCGCGTGGCCAAGCTGGTGAAGGAGAAATCCGACATCCGCACCGTCCACTACGTGGCCCCGACGGTCTGGGCCTGGCGCCCCGGCCGCGCGGCGAAGATGGCGAAACACATTGACCAGGTCCTGGCGCTACTGCCCTTCGAGCCGCCCTACATGGAGGCCGCGGGCATGCGCTGCGATTTCGTCGGCCACCCCGTTGTGACCGATCCGCAGGCGAGCCAGTCCGACGAGGCCGAGTTCCGCCTCCGCCACGATATCGGCGACGCACCGCTCTGCCTGATCCTGCCCGGCTCGCGCCGCTCCGAGGTCTCGCGCCTTGGTCCGGTCTTCGGCGAGGCGCTGGGGCAGCTCAAGGAGCAGCGACCCGAGCTGCGCTACGTGCTGCCCATGGCCGCACCGGTGGCGGAGCTCGTCAAGGAGACGGTGAAGGGCTGGCCGGTCACTCCAATCCTGCTCGATCCGCGCGAGCAGGGCGAGGCCGGCAAAGCCGAGAAGCGCGCCGCCTTTGCCGCCGCCGACGTGGCGCTGGCGGCATCTGGGACGGTGGCGCTGGAGCTGGCCGCGGCGAGCACGCCCATGGTCATCGCCTATGACATGGGCTGGCTGTCGCGGCAGATCATCGGCCGGCTGATGTTGGTGGACTCGGTGAACCTCGTGAACCTCGTCACCGATAGCCGCACCGTGCCCGAATACATCGGCGACGATTGCCGCCCCGGGCCGATCGCCGATGCGGTGCTGCGCGTGCTCGACGCGCCGCAGGACCAGACGCGGGCGATGCAACAGACCATGGAGCTGCTCGGCAAGGGCGGAGAAGCGCCGGGGATGCGCGCTGCCGAAGCGGTGCTCGCCGGGCTGCGCGAATGCTGATCCCGGTCCGATCGAGGCCAGACCTGCAGACATGAAAAAGCCCCGGCGCCTCGCGGCCCGGGGCTTTCGCGTTGCGTACTGCCGCGCTTACTGGCGCAGCGCGCTGGTCTCTTCGTAGCCCGCGGTGAAGCCCGAGAGCGACATGTCGAGCGTCACCTTCTGGTCCGGCGCCAGCGCCGGGACGATGGTGATCTGCGCGCCCTTGCCCGCCTTGAAACGGTTGACGTCTTCCTCGGTGAAGCCGACGCGGGCGTAGCAGCCCACGGGGGTGCAGAAGGAGAAGTCGTAGCGCTTGGCCTGACCGCCATCGACGGCGATGGTCAGCTTCTGGGTCAGCAGCGTCTCGAGCGGCACGACGAAGGTGCCCCCGGCTGCGACCTGGCCACCGTTGGACACCCGGAACAGGCTGACCTCGGCAACATTGTTGCCGTCGCCGTCCTGCAGGAGCTGGTACATCTGGCAGGGGTCCTCGGCCTCGGTGCCCTCGGGGGCGCGCAGGCATTGCAGCTCCCACGAGCCATGCGTGGCCTTCACGTAGGTCTCGGGCTGCTGGCCGGGTGCGGCGGGTGCTTCGCCACTGGCGTCCTCGCCCAGCGAAAGTCCGCCGGCGGCAACGGTGCCCTCGGACTGGTCTGCTGCGGGAGCGTCGCTCGGTTTGGCGGCGTCCTGCGCATAGGCCGGCATTGCTGCCAGAGCCGCCGCGAGCGGCAGCAGGCGCAGGATGTGGAGAGGTCTGATCATGGGTCCCCCTGAAACGGTCATTCTTGCCTCATTGCCCGCTTAGCATGCACACCAAGCGGTGTCAGGCCAGAAATGGGAGGCATCACGGGAACGGCAATAAAGCGCGGAAACCATTCATCAAAAAGAGAAAAGGGACCCTGCGGTCCCCTTTCCCTTGCTCCCTGTCGGACCGGCCGACTTTGTCATTGACGAGACGCTACGAAACTCTTTCCCACCGGTCAACAGGCATTGCAACGGCAGGGCTTCACTTTTGTGCAAAAGGCCGCGCCCGTGCAACGGACGCGGCAAGTCAGACAGGGAGGAAGTTCGCCCGGAGCAGGAGAGGACATGTTGCCCCGGACGAATTTCATACTGGCGCCAAAGAGTTAAGATTGTATGCTCGAGCCCGGACGGCAGCGGAGGCAGGCCATGACGGATGATGTTTTTCTAGGCGGTGGCGGCGAAGCCTATTCGGAAAAACAGTATCTTGGCCTCAAGTATGGCAACCGCCACGGGCTGATCGCCGGCGCCACCGGCACTGGCAAGACAGTCACCTTGCAGATCCTCGCCGAGGGGTTCTCGGCAGCGGGCGTGCCGGTCTTCCTGTCGGACGTGAAGGGTGACCTCTCGGGGCTGGCCCGGGCCGGGTCGGAAGGCGCCGACCTCCACACGCCCTTCATGGAGCGCAATGCCAAGATCGGCTTCGACGATTTCACCTACGCCGGTTTCCCGGCGGTCTTCTGGGACCTCTTCGGCGCCAAGGGCCACCCGGTGCGCGCCACCGTGGCCGAGATGGGCCCGCTGCTGCTCGCGCGGCTGCTGGAACTGACCGAGGCGCAGGAAGGCATTCTCAACATCGCCTTCCGCTTGTCGGATGAACAAGGCCTGCCGCTCCTTGATCTCAAGGACCTGCAGGCGCTGCTGGTCTGGGTCGGGCAGAACGCCAAGGAGTTGAGCCTGCGTTACGGCAATATCTCGAGCGCCTCGGTGGGGGCGATCCAGCGGCGGCTGCTGGTGTTGGAAAACCAGGGCGGCGCGCGCTTCTTCGGCGAACCGGCGCTGGAGCTGTCGGATCTGATGACCTGCGCGCCGGATGGGCGCGGCCATGTGAACATCCTCGCCGCCGATGCGCTGATGGGCGCACCGCGGCTCTACGCGACCTTCCTGCTGTGGCTTCTGTCGGAGCTCTTCGAGGAGCTGCCCGAGGTCGGCGATCCCGACAAGCCAAAACTGGTGTTCTTCTTCGACGAGGCGCATCTGCTGTTTGATGACGCCCCCAAGGCGCTGATCGACAAGGTCGAGCAGGTGGCGCGGCTGGTGAGGTCCAAGGGGGTCGGCGTCTATTTCGTGACGCAGAATCCCGACGACATCCCCGAGGACATCCTCGGCCAGCTCGGCAACCGCGTGCAGCACGCGCTGCGCGCCTTCACCGCGCGCGACCGAAGGGCGCTGAAGCAGGCCGCCGAAACCTACCGCGAGAACCCCGCCTTCGACACCGAGACAGCGATCCGCGAGGTCGGCACCGGCGAGGCGGTGACCTCGTTCCTGCAGAAGAAGGGCGTGCCCGGCATTGTCCAGCGCACGCTGGTGCGCCCGCCGAGCTCGCAGCTGGGGCCTATCAGCGATGCCGAGCGGACCGAGGTGATGGACGCCTCGCCGCTGAAGGGGAAATACGACACGCCGGTGGACCGCGAATCCGCCCATGAGATCCTGCAGGCCCGCGCCGCCGCTGCGGCAACGGCTGCAGAGGAAGCAGAGAAGGCCGATCATGCGGTCGAGGACGAGATCCGTGACTACAACCGCGCCCGCCGCTATGATCCCACGCCGCGCGTACAGCCGCGTAAGAGCAGCACGAGCACGTCGCGCAGCAGCCGGTACAGCGCGCCGGACAGCATCGGCGAGGCGCTGGGGCAGGCGGTACTGAAGGAACTCTCGGGTACCACCGGCAAGCGGCTGGTGCGCGGTATTCTCGGCAGCCTGTTCAAGGCGCGTTAGGTCAAGCGGGATGGGCATGTGGGCGCAGATCGCACTGGGAACGGGGCTGCTGTGTCTCTGCGCGGGGCTCCAGATCTGGATCGTCGCCCGCACCGCGCCCCGGCTGCTCGGCGCCATCGCGCGGATCGGAGTGCGCGGCGGGCCGCTGCGACTCTTCGGGCTGATATGCGCGGCCTTCGGGGCCATGGTTATGGCGCATACGCTGCAAATCTGGCTGTGGGCGGCGAGCTTTCGCCAGCTCGGCGCTTTCGAGACCCTGCCCGAGGCCTTCTATTTCGCCGTGGTGAGCTACACGACGCTGGGCTACGGCGACATCACGCTGGGCGAGGGGCTGCGGATCTACGGCGCCTTCGCGGCGATCACCGGGCTGCTGACCTTCGGGGTGAGCACCGCCTTCCTGCTGGCGGTGCTCACCCGGCTCCATCCGGTGCTCGGCGAAGAGCCCTGAGGGAAAAGCGGCACGACGTGCCGAGCCGGAGGCCTTACGGGGGCGCTGCCCCCGGTCCCCCGGGATATTTCCGCCTAGAAGAACGCGCCTGCCTTGCGCGGTGGCGCGGCCGGGCGGCTGGTCAGAACCAGCTGTCGACGGTCCGCGAGGCGCGCGAGACGTCCTGGCCGAAACCGTCGACGGTGCCGCAGGCGGCAAGCGGGGCGGCCAGGAGGGCGAGAAGGAAGAGGCGTTTCATACTGTCTGCTCGTCGTTTGTTGGTCTTGTCAGTCTTTTGGATCAGGCGAAATCAGTTCTTTTCTTCCCACCACCAGGCGTTCGGCTGCCAGTCGATCCAGTCGCCGTAGACCGGCGTCGGCTCGGCAAATGTCAACTGCTTGGCGTGGGCGATCCAGCTCTGATTCCACTCATAGGTGGGGATCACATATCGGCCAGCGGTGAGCACCCGGTCAAGCGCATGGGTGGCGGCGAGGAACTCCTCGCGGCTGGTGGCGGTCAGCAGGTCCTCGATCAGCGCGTCGACCGCCGGGCTCTTGATGCCCATGAGGTTGCGCGAGCCCTGCTGGTCGGCGGCGGCGCTACCCCAGTAGAGCCGCTGCTCGTTGCCCGGAGAGAGCGAGATGCCGCGGCGGAACCAGGTCATGTCGAAATCGAAGGAGGCGCTGCGGGCGTTGAACTGCGCGGAGTCGACCGTATCGACCCGCACCTTGATGCCGAGCCGTTCCAGCGCCTGCACGTAGATGTCGATCATCGAGCCGGCCTCGGTCTCGCCCTGCGGCAGCAGGATGTCGAACTGGAAGGGCTGGCCCTGCGGGTCCATCATCGTCCCGTCCTGCACCGCGTAGCCGGCCTCCTGCATCAGGTCCATCGCCTTGCGCAGCCCCGAGCGGTTGCGGGCCGAGCCGTCGCCCTGCGGCAGCTCGTAACCTTCGAGCGTGCCCGGAAGCAGGCTGTCGGCGAAGGGCTCCAGCAACTCTTTGACGCGCCCACTTGCGGGGCCGTGCTGCATGGCGAGCTCGGAGTTGGAGAAATAGGAGGTGATCCGCGGCTGGCGCCCGCCGGTCAGCGTTTCGTTGATGTACTCGAAGTTGAAGAGCTGGATCATCGCCTCGCGCACGCGCCAGTCGTCGAATCCGGGGCGGCGGGTGTTCATCACGAAGCCGGTCATCCCCGAGGGCCGGCCGTGCGGGATCACCGATTTCACCACCTCGCCCGATTGCACCGCGGGGAAATTGTACTGGCTCTCCCATTTCTCGGAGTTCAGTTCGCGGTTCGAGTTCAGCAGTCCCGCCTTGAAGGCCTCGAACATGGCGGTGCCATCGCCGAAGAACTCCATGCGCACCTCGTCGAGGTTGGCCTGGCCCTTCATGAAGGGCACGTCCTTGCCCCAGTAGTCGGGATTGCGTTTGAGCGAGACGTAGCGGCCTGCCTCGAAGCTGTCGACGACATAGGGCGCGGTGGTGATCGGCACCACGTCGAGCCCGGAGGCGGCAAAATCCTTGCCTTCCCACTGCGCCTTCTTGAGGATCGGGCGCATGCCGACGATCAGCGCCAGCTCGCGGTCCTGCACGTTGAAGGTGAAGCGAAGGCTGTGCTCGCCGGTCTGCTCGATGCTCTCGATGCGGCTGTAGGTGCCCTGGTAGCGCGGGTGACCTTCGGTGCCGAGAGTGTTGAAGCTCCAGATCACGTCCTCGACCGTCACCGGGGTGCCGTCGGAGAATTTCGCCTCGGGGCGCAGCGTGTATTCGACCCAGTCGCGCTCGGGCGAGGTCTCGACGGTTTCGCAGATCAGGCAATAGAGCGTGAAGGGCTCGTCCCAGCTGCGGCCCATGAGCGATTCATAGGCCAGGAAGCGCAGCTGCCAGGGCACCGAACCCTTGAGGATATGCGGGTTGAGGCTGTCGAAGCTGCCGACCTCGCCGGTGACGATGCGGCCACCCTTGGGCGCCTCCGGGTTCACGTAGGGCAGGTGATCGAAGTCCGCGGGCAGGGCGGGCTCACCATACATGGCAATGCCATGCATGGGCTCCGCGCTTGCGGCGATTCCCGAAAAAAGCGCCAGCGCGGTGAGCGCGGGCCGGATGGGAGAATATCTGAAATGAATCGCGGCCATCGTCGAAATCGTCCTGCTCTGCCCTTGTTTTCTTGGTTTTCGACCCTACCGGGGCTTTTACGTCTTTTCAAACTTTTAGGTTGGACTCCGGCAGCAAAGCGCGTATAAAGACATCACTGCTCGATAGGTTTCTTGCCTGTATGAAACCTGCCTCAATGACTGAACGCCGGCTTCGTGCCGGCGTTTTTTTTTGGTTTTTCGCGCTCTTCCGGGAAGAACCTGTCATTCGGCGCCGCCAAATTCCTCGAATCCGACCTGCCAAATTTTGGCGTTCGCGGGGCCGCTTTGCGTCGGCATCGCTATTGAAGATTTGGACGTATGCGTCGGTGTGCGACGGTGCGCCGAGCCATACAGGGCAGGGCGCGGCTTGCATAGGGGGGGCAGGCCGGGTTCCGGCCTACGAATCCGTGATGACGTTGCGAACACGGGCTTGCAGCTTCGCGCGGGATGACCGAGCAATGGCGAGGGACCGGAACCGGGAGGCGTGGTCATCCCGTTCCCCACGCAGGCGGCAAGCCATGTCGGTGCCGCAAGAAACGAGGAGTTTTCGCATGTCACTCAAGGGCAAGACGGCAGTCGTCACCGGATCGAACTCGGGCATCGGGCTCGGCGTTGCGCGCGAGCTGGCGCGGGCCGGGGCATCGGTGGTGCTGAACTCGTTCACCGACCGGGACGAGGATCACCAGCTGGCCGCGGACATGGCCAAGGAGTTCGGCGTCGAGGTGCGCTACATCAAGGCCGACATGTCCAAGGGTGACGAGTGCCGCGCGCTGGTCGAACAGGCCGGGGCCTGCGACATCCTGGTGAACAACGCCGGGATCCAGCACGTCTCGCCGATCGATGAATTCCCGGTCGAGAAATGGGACGCGATCATCGCGATCAACCTCAACTCGGCGTTCCATACGACCGCCGCGGCCCTGCCGATGATGCGCAAGGCGGGCTGGGGTCGGGTGATCAACGTCGCCTCGGCGCACGGCCTGACCGCCTCGCCATTCAAGTCGGCCTATGTGGCGGCCAAGCACGGCATCGTCGGCATGACCAAGACGGTGGCGCTGGAGACGGCGCGCGAGGATATCACCTGCAACGCCATCTGCCCGGGCTACGTGAAGACCCCGCTGGTCGAGGCCCAGATCCCCGACACCGCCGCCAAGTACAACATGACCGAGGACGAGGTGATCGAGAAGGTCATCCTCGAACGCCAGCCCTCGAAGGAATTCGCCACCACCGAGCAGATCGGCGGCACGGCGGTCTTCCTATGCTCCGACTTTGCGGCGCAGATCACCGGCACGACGATCTCCGTCGACGGCGGCTGGACCGCGCTCTGACCCGGCGCTGACATCGCGGGCGGGGACACTTCGGCGTGAGCCGGGTGGCCCCGCCCGAGTCCGGCATTGATCGGGCATCCATGTGAACATATCATGAACACATGGCAAGAATGACCCTCGATCAGAAGCTCGCGATTCTCTCGGACGCGGCGAAATACGATGCATCCTGCGCCTCGAGCGGGGGGGCAGACGCGCGACTCGCGCGACGGCAAGGGAATCGGCTCGACCACCGGCTCGGGCATCTGCCATGCCTATGCGCCGGACGGGCGCTGCATCAGCCTGCTGAAGATCCTGATGACGAACTTCTGCATCTACGATTGCGCCTATTGCGTGAACCGGGTGAGCAGCAACGTGACGCGCGCCCGTTTCACCCCCGAGGAGGTCGTGACGCTGACGCTGGAGTTCTACCGGCGCAACTATATCGAGGGGTTGTTTCTGTCTTCCGGCATCATTCGCAGCCCCGACGAGACGATGTCAGACATGGTGCGGATCGCGCGGATGCTGCGGACGGAGCATCATTTTCGCGGCTACATCCACCTCAAGACCATCCCCGATGCGGCGCCCGAGCTGATCGCGGAGGCGGGGCTCTACGCCGACCGGCTGTCGATCAACGTCGAGCTGCCCACCGATCGGGCGGTGAAGGACTATGCCCCCGAGAAGGATCCGGCGCAGATCCGCCGTGCCATGGCCGACGTGCGTCTCAAGCGCGAGGCAGGCAAGGAGCGCAGTTTCAGCGGCAAGCGCCCGCCGCGCTTTGCCCCCGCCGGGCAGTCGACGCAGATGATCGTCGGCGCGGACGGGGCGGATGACACCACCATCCTGCGCACCTCGACCCGGCTCTATTCGGGCTACAAGCTGCGGCGGGTCTACTACTCGGCCTTCTCGCCAATCCCCGATGCCTCGGCCGCACTGCCGTTGATCAAGCCGCCGCTGATGCGCGAGCACAGGCTCTACCAGGCCGACTGGCTGCTGCGCTTTTACGGCTTCGACGTCGAGGAAATCGCCTCGGCCACGCGCGGTGGGCACCTTGACCTCGAGGTCGATCCCAAGCTCGCCTGGGCGCTGGCAAACCGGCATCTCTTTCCGCTCGACGTGAACCGGGCCGAGCGCGAGATGCTGCTGCGGGTGCCGGGGCTGGGGACCAAGACCGTGGCGCGGATCCTTACGACCCGGCGCCACCGCACGCTGCGCTATGATGACCTGCGGCGGATGGGCGCCAACCTCAAGCAGGCCAAGCCGTTCATCACGCTGCTTGACTGGCGCCCACGCGCGCTGAGCGATGCCGCCGACCTGCGCGCCCGCTTCGCGCCGCCCCCAGAACAGCTCTCGCTCTTCTGATGCGGCGCGTCACGCTGCCCGAGATCGGCACCTTCGAAGCCTGGCGGGACGAGGCGCGGGCTTTGCTGGGGGCAGGCATCCCGCCCGAGGAGGTGCTCTGGCAGCGCGGGCCCGGCGCCGATGACCTCTTTACCACCGACCCGCCGCAGATCACCGGCGGTCCGACCACCGTGCCGCGCGGATTTGTCGACCTGGCGCGGCTGGTCGTCTGCCACAGTGACCCCGAGCGCTTCGCCCGGCTTTACGCGCTGCTCTGGGCGCTCCGGGACGACAGGCGCCTGCTCGAAGACCGGGGCGATCCGCGTGTCGGCAAGCTCGCCCGCATGGCCAAGGAGGTCAGCCGCGACCGGCACAAGATGACCGCCTTCGTCCGCTTCCGCGAGCTTGAGGCGCCGGGGACGGACCGCCGCCGCTTTGCCGCCTGGTTCGAGCCGAGCCACCACATCCTCGAGCTGACCGCGCCGTTTTTCGTCAAGCGTTTCGGGGATATGGACTGGGCGATCTTCACCCCCGATCTCTCGGCACATTTCGAGGATGGCGCGCTGCGGTTCACGCCAGGGGCGCCCAGACCCGATCTGCCGCAGGACGCGACCGAGGATCTCTGGCGCACCTATTTTCGCAATATTTTCAATCCCGCACGGCTGAAGCCCAAGGCGATGCAGGCGGAGATGCCGAAGAAATACTGGCATAACATGCCCGAAACGCAACTGATCCCCGAGCTCATCGCCACCGCCGAGACCCGCGCGCGGCAGATGGCGGAGGCGGCACCAACGCTTGCACCCACACGTGCAGGAACGATCAGCGCGCGCCTGCGCCTGCCCACGACCGGGATGCCAGAGGATGTCGGCGATCTTACTGCGGCGCTCGCTGGCTGCCGGCGCTGCCCGCTGTGGCAGGATGCGACACAGCCGGTGCCCGGCGAGGGACCGTTGGATGCCCGACTGATGATCGTCGGCGAACAGCCCGGGGATCGCGAGGACCTGGAAGGGCGACCCTTCGTCGGCCCGGCGGGCCAGCTCTTCGACAGCGTCGCGCAGCGGGTCGGGCTCGACCGGGACGCGACCTATGTCACCAATGCGGTCAAGCACTTCAAGTTCACCCCGCGCGGCAAGCGGCGGCTCCACCAGGCGCCGAACAGCGGCGAAATCCGGCACTGCCGCTGGTGGCTGGACCTCGAGCGAAGCCGGGTGAAACCGCAACTGATCCTCGCCATGGGCGCGACGGCGTTGGAAAGCCTGACCGGAGATCGCCGCGGGCTGATGGCCCGTCGCGGCGGGATTGAACGCACCGAGGACGGAACCCCGGTGCTGGTCACCCTGCATCCGTCCTATCTCCTGCGCATTCCCGCCGCGGAGCGCGCGGCGGCCGAGGCGCTCTTCGAGGCGGACCTGAGGCTTGCGGTGCGGGAACTGGCCGCCCTTGCGGAGCGGCCGGACCGCTGATTTCAGCTGGCGCGGCGCACCGGCTCGACCTTCGGCTTTTCACCCGTTCTATCGGGCGGGTAGACGAGCCCGGCGGAAATCACCAGCTTGGCGGCGTCCTCGATGCTCATCTCCAGCTCGACCACGTCCTCGGCGGGGAAATAGAGCAGGAAGCCCGAGGTCGGGTTCGGTGTCGTCGGCACGAAGACCGAAACCAGTTCTCCCATCACCTCCGAACGGGCGAGAATCTCGCCCTTGGCCTGGGTCGAGATGAAGCCGATCGCCCAGATGCCCTTGCGCGGGTACTGCACGAGGCAGGCCTTCTCGAAGTTGCTCTCGGTCTGCGCAAAGACCGTCTCGGCGATCTGCTTGATGCCAGAGTAGATCGAGCGCACCACCGGGGTGCGGTCCACAAGCGTTTCGGCAAAGCGGATCATCGAGCGGCCGATCAGCCCCTTGGCCACCCAGCCCACGAGGATGGTGAACACGAGGAAGAAGATCACGCCGACGCCGCGCAGGTTGATGCCGATGTATTCCTCGGGATTGAAACGCTGCGGCACCAGCGGCAGCACGAAGCCGTCGACCCAGCCGAACAGGGTCCAGATCAGCCAGATCGTCAGGCCGACCGGGGCGATGACCACCAGCCCGGTCAGGAAGCTCGCCCTGAGGCTCGCGAAGATGCCGGGGCGGCGGGGCTTGTCGTCGAAGGGCGTGTTCATTCTTGTTCCGGAGACAGAGGTGTTCCGAAACAAACTAGGGTCTCGCGCGCCGCTTCACAATGGGCGCGCGAG
The DNA here is from genome assembly GCF_002300555.2 of Alloyangia mangrovi. GTDB lineage: Bacteria > Pseudomonadota > Alphaproteobacteria > Rhodobacterales > Rhodobacteraceae > Salipiger > Salipiger mangrovi. The sequence continues at coordinate 171,858 of NZ_NTHN02000003.1, forward strand.
ACTGTGATCTACGCTGTGGTTTACGTAGCGGGCAGGGCGCTCATTTCCGCCGCGATGGCGGCGCCAAGGCGGGCGTTGTTCAGCACCAGCTCGATGTTGCTCTCCAGCGAGCGGCCCTCGGTCAGCTCGAAGATCCGCTGCAGCAGATAGGGCGTGACGGCCTTGCCATGGATGCCATGCGCCGTGGCATCTTCCATGGCGCGGGCGATGATCGGCATCATCGTCTCGCGCGGGATCTCGGCGGCTTCGGGGATCGGATTGGCGACAAGCTGGCCGCCGGGCAGGCCGAGCGCGCCGCGCATCCGGTGCGCCTCGGCGATCTGCTTTGCCGTGTCGAGCCGCAGCGGAGCGGCGATCCCGGCCTCGCGCGACCAAAAGGCCGGGAGCTGGTCCTGACCGTAGGCAATCACTGGAACGCCAAGTGTTTCAAGCACCTCCATGGTCTTCGAGAGGTCAAGGATGGCCTTAGCCCCGGCGGCGATCACGGTCACCGAGGTCTGCGCCAGTTCCTGCAGGTCGGCGGAGATGTCGAAGCTCTGCTCGGCGCCGCGGTGCACGCCGCCGATGCCGCCGGTGGCGAAGACCTCGATGCCGGCCAGGCGCGCCGCGATCATCGTCGCCGCCACGGTGGTCGCACCGGTGCCACCACGGGCCATGCACACGGCCATGTCGGCGCGCGAGAGCTTCGCCGCGTGCTTGGTCTGCGCCAGCGCCTCGAGCTGCGCGTCGTCGAGGCCGACGCAGAGCTTGCCCTCGAGCACCGCGATGGTCGCCGGGGTGGCGCCGCCGTCACGGATGGTCTGCTCGACCTTGCGCGCCATCTCGAGGTTCTGCGGCCATGGCATGCCGTGGGTGATGATGGTCGATTCCAGCGCCACCACGGGCCCTCCCTTGGCGAGGGCGTCGGCGACGGGGGCGGAAAGATGCACGAGGGTCATGAAGTCACGTCTCCGGATACGTAGGTTGCGGCGGCAGCCAGCGCTTCATCCAGCGCGCTGGCGCGGTCGACGCCGCGCAGTTCGGCGGCAATATGTGCCGCCATGAAAGTGTCACCCGCACCGGTCACCCGGGTGACCAGCACTTCGGGCGGGCATTCCGAGATCACCCCCGCGGCGGAGGCGTCTGAAGCGGGCTGGCCGCCATTGGTCACCAGCGCCCGAGAGGCACCACGCGCCACGAGGGCGGCGGCCGCGGTGGCAGAGTCGTCGAAGTTCTGCATGCAGAGCAGCCCGGCCTCTTCGAGGTTCACGTAAAGAACCCCTCGGCCCGCCCGCAGGAAGGGGGTCAGCCGCTCGGCCTTGCCGGGGCTCGCCGGCGCGATGCGCAGGTCGGCGGCGGCAAAGGCGGGCAGGCGGAGGATCTCTTCCAGCAGGCCCAGCGTCAGGTTGCCGTCGAGCGCGACCGGTCCGGCCCAGGGAGCCTCGGCGCTGCCGAGCGGACCGTCGATCAGCGGCGACAGGATGCGGGCCCCGGATTGCTCCAGCGAATGGGCGTCGGCGATCGCCGCGATCAGCCCGTTCGCACCTTCCACCGCCATATACATGTCGGTCGGCAAGTCCTCGGAACGATAGAGATATTCCGTGATGCACCCGAGCCGTTCGCAGGCGTCCACCAGCTCGTGACCGTTTGGATCCTGACCGACCGCGCTCAGCAGACCCGGGGTCAGTCCGAAGCGGGTGAGGGTCATCGCGATGTTCATCGCCACGCCTCCGGGCAGGCGGATGATGCGCCCGGGCACATCGGAGCCCTGACGCATGTGACTGGCGGAGCGGCCGATCACGTCCCAGAGGACGGAGCCGATGCAGAGGATATCCGGAGTGCTGCTCATCCTGTCCTTGTGACCGAGCCTCCGGGCCGGGGCAAGAGGATTGATGCAGCGCCCTCCGGCTGTTACGCCATCGGCGAAAAAAGCGCAAAGCGCCGGAGTGTCAAGGGAGACGGGCCATGATGAACCGCAGATGGGTGCTGGACCATTACCCGCAGGGCGCGGCGACGAAAGACATCTGGAGGCTCGAAGACGCTCCGATCCCGGACCTTCAACCCGGCCAGATCCTGGTGAAGACACGCTGGCTCTCGCTTGATCCCTACATGCGCGGACGGATCGCGCCCGGCGCCAATTACACCGCCGGTGTTGCGCCGGGAGACGTCATGCAAGGCGGCGGTATGGGTGAGGTCATCGCTTCGGCGCACCCTGGATGGAAGGTCGGCGATCTGGCCGAGAGCATGGAGATGGGCTGGCAGACCCACGCCGTGCTGAGCCCCGATCTTCCCGGCGCAAAGGCCACCAACCGCGTGCCCGAAGACATTCCACCGCAGGCGGCGCTCTCCTGGCTCGGCATGCCCGGGCTGACCGCCTATGTCGGCCTGACCGAAATCGGGCGCCCGCTACCGGGCGAGACCGTGGTTGTCTCGGCGGCCTCCGGCGCCGTCGGACAGCTTGTCGGACAGATCGCCAAGCTCATGGGGGCCCGGGTCGTCGCCATCGCGGGAAGCGACGAGAAACTGAGCTATTGCGAGGAGCTTGGCTTCGACATCGCGATATCTCACCGCGACCCGGAGATGGCGGAAAAGCTCGCCAAGGCTTGTCCGGAGGGGGTCGACGTCTTCTGGGACAACACCGGCGGGGTGATCCACGACACGGTTCTGGCGCAGCTTGCAACTCGTGCGCGAGTTGTCGTCTGCGGTCGGATCGCCGTGGTGGACAAACCTGCAGGGGAAGACATCGGCCTGCGTTCCAGCGCGCGGTTGATCGTAACGCGGGCGCGGGTCGAAGGTCTCGTGGTCTTCGACTGGTGGCACAAGCGAACCGAGGCGATCAGGCATCTGCAGCAATGGCATGCCGCGGGTCACATCCGCTATCGCGAGGATGTGCTCGAGGGGTTCGAGCGTATGCCCGAGGCGTTCCTGCGGATGATGAGCGGCGCGAACATAGGCAAACAACTCGTTAAAATATAGAGAAAAGTCTTGATCATGCGACCAGCTCGGCCAGTGACCAGCGCGGCGCCGCGGGGGGACTTTGGGACTTCGTCCAGTCACGGGGGCTGCTGAAGCCCGCGCCATATTGTGACCTCACTGTTGCAACCAAGGTGAAATGTCAGCGCGACTACAAAGCGGGAATGTCTCACCGAGGGTGGAGAAGGATGGCCGGGCAGGGCGAAGACCCCACATATCGCAGCCCTGATCGGCCATGCGTTCAGAGCCGGAAACCTTGCGTATCAAAGCGCTTCTCGGAGGCTCGCCAGGCAAGCCTGTCGGCGAAATGCTGAAGATGCTCTCATAGTCCATGAACTCCGGGTGCATCAGCGTGCTGGTGGCGTCGTCGATAAAGGCGAGCAACGTGCAGGCCGGACCGCGTTCCTCGAACCAGGCGTGATCAGAGCCGTCGATCTGCACGAACTCGCCATAGCAGTCCCAGCGCCGGCGCAGCTGGTGAAACGTTCTGCGCTGCTTGTGAACCTGCCTTCGGCTCAGGCCCGGGACCGAGGCTGCCACCACCGCAGACATCCGGCCTTGCACCACATCACTGAGGACTTCGATCCGGTTCAGCTCGCGCTCGCTCATGACCACCAATCCCACGGCCGCACTCCAATCCTGCCCAACCAGGGGAATGTGACACTTCAGCTTTGCTCATGTGAGACATTCTAATTTGCCCCGTGAACTCACGCCGAAGCGCAAAGTCTGATTTCCTATTCCATGTCGGTCGGTTCTGGATATCCACGCGCTTGGCTTCGAAGACCTCGGCAGGCGTTCGGTAGCACAGGCATTTCCGGGGCGTCGCGTTGACGCGCTGGCAAATCGACCTCAAGTATCGATTTGTCAGTGGTCGCCATCGGATGCGCCATCGGTCCGAGCGACGATGGCGACGGCTCGGTCGAG